>NZ_MUZA01000037.1 GCF_021442385.1 Micromonospora sp. MH99 | reverse complement strand
GGCTGGGCCGGCCCCGCCGTGCTCGGCGGGGCGCCGGCCACCGGCTCGCTGCTGGTGGTGGACCCGTCGCGGCCCGCCGAACCGGCGGCGGTCGACGGGACCGTCGCCCGACTGCCGCTGGCCGGGGGCCCGGCGACACTGTGGACCGCGACCGCCCCCGACGCGCACACCCTGCGCGCCCACCTTCGTGGGTAGGTGGGCCCGCCCCGGCCCGATGTTCGGCATCTCGGCTCCGCCGGGCTGGGGAGCCTCCTATCCTCGAGAGGATGTGCCAACCGGAGCGACCGCCGTTCGGATGACGGCGCACAGGAGGCCGTGATGAGTGGGAAAGATCGGCCCGAGGGCATCAGTCCGACAGCAGTAGAGGGTGCACCCGGTCTGTGGCGTGTCGATCTCCAGAGACACGATCTCAGCATCGAGGGCCGCGAGGTCGTCCAGAGCCGGGTGGAGTTCACACCGGACTCTCCGCCGTTCAAGCACTTCCATCCCGGCGAAGAGATCATCTGCGTGCTACAGGGGTCGCTGGAGTACACGCTCGAAGGCCAGCCACCGGTGGTGTGCCACGTCGGTGACGCTCTCACCGTGCCGTACGGCGTCCACCATCAGGCCCGCAACGTCGGCGACGGCATCGCCGTCGAACTGGCCACCTACGTCGTCGAGAAGGGTAAGCCGCTTCTCACCAAGGTGGAGTGACCCGCCGGGCGTCGGGTCAGTGGCGCGGGCCGGCCGCGTCGGCGTGGTCGCGGCGTCGGGCCGGGTCGAGGCGGGCGATCAGGTCGCCGAGGTGGTCGAGCAGGGCGGCATCGGCCGGTACGCCGAGGTCGGCGAGGCTGGCCCGGATCAGCTCGTCGAGGCGGGCGTGTTCGCGAAGACCCCGGGCCGTCAGGTAGGCCCGGATGCGTCGGCGGTCCAGGGGGTCGATCCGCCGGAAGACGAGGTTGCGGTCGACGAGCTGGTCGACCAGCTTGGTGAGGGTGCCCGGCGGGAGGGACGCCTCGACTGACACCTCGCTCATCGGGTGGCCCTGACCGTCGGCGAGCAGGCAGAGCACCCGCCACGCCTCGGTGGTCAGATCATCCTCGGCCAGGACGGCGCCCAGCCGGCGGGAGAGCAGCCGTTCGGCGCGGGTGAGCGAGCGCAGCAGGTCGGCTGGCGCCCCGGGCACGTCTGACATGGATCTCCCTGGGCCGGTGGCCCTGCCATGGTACCGAGTCGTCCCGGTCCGTGGTGAGCTCTGGTCTTCCGAGGTGGGCCGGGCAATCATGTGCTCATGTCCGCGCCGGCACCGCCGTGGCTCACTGTCGATCGGGCCGTGGTCAGCATCGCGCTGGTCTATCCGATGCGCGGGCCGGCGGGAATGTTCGGCCCGACCTGCGAACTCTGCGCCCAGCTCGCGGTCGAGGAGATCAACGCCTGTGGCGGTGTGCTGGGCCGCGAGGTGCGCCTGGTGCCGGTCGACGGCGGCGCCCCGCCGGCCGAGGTGGCCGCCGAGGTCGAGGCGCTGGTGTCGGTGGGCGCCGTGCAGGGCGTGACCGGTTGGCACATCTCGTCGGTGCGGCAGGCGCTGGCGCCCCGGGTCGCACACCGGGTGCCGTACGTCTACACCGCCCTGTACGAGGGCGGTGAGCGTACCGAGGGGGTGTTCCTGACCAGCGAGACCCCGGACGCCCAGCTGTGGCCGGCGATGCGGCTGCTCGCCGGGGAGCAGGGCGTACGCCGCTGGTTCGTGGTCGGCAACGACTACGTGTGGCCACGGCGCACCGCGCGGGCCGCCCAGCGGTACGCGGTGCGCGGCGGTGGACGGGTGGTGGGGCAGTCGTTCCTGCCGTTGGAGACGCACGACTTCGGCGACGTGCTGCGCCACATCGAGCGCAGCGAGGCCGACGCGGTGGTGATGCTGCTCGTCGGCGCCGACGCGGTGCGGTTCAACCGGGCCTTCGCCCGCGCCGGGATGGATCAGCGCTGCCTGCGACTGAGCACCCTCATGGACGAGAACATGCTGCTGGCCAGCGGTGTCGGGGCGACGCGGCGGCTCTACAGCACGGCGGGCTTCTTCGCCGGCCTGGTGACGCAGGAGAATCTCGACTTCCACGGCGAGTTCGCCCGCCGGTTCGGGGTGGAGGCGCCGCCGCTGGGCAGCCTGGGGGAGTCCTGCTACGAGGGCGTGATGCTGCTCGCCGCGCTGATCGGGCAGGCTCGCACCCTCGACGTGCGGGCGATCGAGACGGCCGCCGACACCGTGGCGTACCACGGGCCGCGCGGTCGGCTGCGGCTGCGGCGGCGACACGTGCGCCAGCGGATCTACCTCGCCGAGGCCGACGGGCTCGACTTCACGGTGCTCGCCCAGCTCTGACCGTCGGGTCCGGCCTTGACAGGCCCACCCGGCTCGACCCTAAGATGCTTCCTGCGTGAAGTATCTGGCCGAGGGTCGGATGCCGCGATTGTGTGTCCACCGTTGGCGCAATCTGTTCGCCGACCATTGTGGTGGCCATTGTTCTTCGAATTCTTCATGGCCGGCGCCGTCTCCGACTGACGGCGTCGGCCATTGTGGTGTGCGCCTTCGACCGTGTGCGGGAAACAGTCAATTAAGGGCTGGGAAACACTCACGCAATCAAGTCGGTCGACGCTTTGCGTGCCCGTACCCGATGCGATGGCCAACGGCGACGTCCACCCGTCGACCTCGGCATCGCCCACTTGAGCTCCACCGGACCGCACCGACCGTCCATTCGTCACAAGAGTGCACCGCAGGGAGAATAGATGTCACTTCTTTGGAGCCGCCGCATCCTGGCGGGCGCCATGACCGTCGTCGCCGCGGCCGCGCTGAGCGCGTGCGGCAGCAAGACCAGTGACGAGGGCGGCGCGGCCGGCGTCACCGCCGACGTCTCCGGCGACACCGTCAAGGTGGGCCTGCTCAACTCGCTGTCCGGCACCATGGCGATCAGCGAGGTCACCGTCCGCGACTCCATCATGCTCGCCGTCGAGGAGATCAACGCGGCCGGCGGCGTGCTCGGCAAGAAAATCCAACCGGTTGGTGAGGACGGCGCCTCGGACTGGCCGACCTTCGCGGAGAAGGCCGAGAAGCTGATCTCCGAGGACCGCGTCGCCGCCGTCTTCGGTTGCTGGACGTCGGCGAGCCGCAAGGCGGTCAAGCCGGTGTTCGAGAAGAACAAGGCGCTGCTGTTCTATCCGGTGCAGTACGAGGGACTGGAACAGTCGCCCTACATCTTCTACACCGGAGCGACGACCAACCAGCAGATCGTTCCCGGGCTCGACTACCTCAAGGCCCAGGGGGTGAAGTCGGTCTATCTGGTCGGCAGTGACTACGTCTTTCCCCGCACCGCCAACAAAATCATCAAGGCGTACGCGGCCGCCAACGGGATGACAGTGGCCGGCGAGGACTACGCGCCGCTCGGGTCCACCGAATTCGGCACGATCGTCAACAAGGTCAAGTCGTCCGGCGCGGCTGCCGTGTTCAACACCCTCAACGGCGACAGCAACGTGGCCTTCTTCAAGGAGTACAAGTCGGCTGGCCTGACCGCCGCGGCGATGCCTGTGGTGTCGGTGTCGATCGCCGAGGAGGAGGTCAAGGGCATCGGCACGCAATACCTTCAGGGCCAGCTGACCGCCTGGAACTACTACCAGACCACGCCCGGCGCGGCGAACAGCAAGTTCGTGGCCGCGTACAAGGCGAAGTACGGCGCGGACAAGCCGACGAGCGACCCGATGGAGGCCGCCTACGTCAGCGTCTACCTGTGGAAGGCGATGGTCACCAAGGCCGGCGCGTTCGACGTCGAGAAGGTCCGCACCGCCTCCGACGGGATCACCTTCGACGCGCCGGAGGGCCTGGTCACCGTCGACGGGAAGACCCAGCACATCGCCAAGACCGCCCGGATCGGCAAGATCGGCGCCGACGGTCTGATCACCGAGGTGTGGAACTCCGGCAAGCCGGTCGCGCCGGACCCGTTCCTCAAGACCTACCCGTGGGCGAGCGGCCTGAGCTGACGACGCCGGCCCGGGCGGGCCGTGTTGCCGCGCGGCCCGCCCGGGCCACCCGACCAGCAGTACGGAGTACCCACCGTGACAGTCCTCTTCGGTCAACTCTTCACCGGCATCAGCATCGGCGCGGTGCTGCTGCTCATCGCGCTCGGGCTGGCGCTGACCTTCGGTCAGATGAACGTCATCAACATGGCGCACGGCGAGTTCATCATGGCCGGCGCGTACACCACGTACGTCCTGCAGCAGAGCATCACCTCCGCCGGCCTGTCGCTGGTGGTCGCGCTGCCGGTGGCTTTCGTGGTCGCCGGCACGATGGGTGTGCTGCTGGAGATCCTGCTGATCCGCCGGCTCTACGCCCGCCCGCTGGACACCCTGCTGGTCACCTGGGGTGTGTCGCTGATGCTGCAACAGCTCGCCCGCGACGTCTTCGGCAGCCCGAACGTGCAGACGCGCGCGCCGGACCTGCTGACCGGCAACGTGGCGTTGCCCGGCGGGCTGACCATCGCCAACAACCGGCTGTTCATCCTGGCCCTGGCCCTGGCCGCCGTCGCGGCGCTCACTCTGGCGCTGCGGCTCACCCCGCTCGGGCGTCGGATCCGCGCGGTGGTGCAGAACCGCGACCTCGCCGCGGTGTCCGGCATTCCCACCGCTCGAATCGACCGGACGACGTTCTTCCTCGGCTCCGGCCTGGCCGGGCTCGCCGGGGTGGCGCTCACCCTGCTCGGCCCGATCGGCCCGACAATGGGCACCAACCTGATCATCGACGCCTTCCTGGTCGTCGTGGTCGGCGGGATCGGCCAGCTCAAGGGCAGCGTGATCGTCGCCTTCGCCCTCGGCGTGCTCCAGGCCACCGGGGAGTACCTGACCACCCTCAGCGTCGCCAAGGTGATCGTGTTCGTGGCGATCGTCGCGTTCCTCCAGTGGCGACCACAGGGCCTGTTCACCCTGCGGACCAGGAGCCTCGCATGACCGCCGTGACGCCCGCCCCACCGGACACCGCCGTGCGACAGGCGCCCGCCGGCGCCGTACCGCCGAACCCGCCGGGGGGTCGGTCGCGGCTGCGCGCGGCGGCGGGCTTCGCGTTCGGCGCGGCGTTGCTCTTCGCCGTGGCGCCGCTGGTGCTGTCGGACTTCCGGCTGGCTCTGCTGGCCAAGTACCTCTGCGTCGCCATGGTCGCCGTGGGCATCGGGATCGCCTGGGGCCGGGGCGGCATGCTCACCCTCGGCCAGGGCGTCTTCTTCGGCCTGGGCGGCTACGCGATGGCCATGCACCTCAAGCTCGCCGACGCGGGCCCGGGTGGGATGCCCGACTTCATGCAGCTGTACGGGCAGCTCGACGAGCTGCCCCTGTGGTGGCGGCCCTTCGCCAGCCCGTGGTTCGCGCTGCCCGCAACGGTGCTGCTGCCGATGGCGGTCGCCTTCGGGCTCGGCTCGCTGGTGTTCCGCCGCCGGGTGCGGGGCGCGTACTTCGCCATCCTCAGTCAGGCCCTCGCCGCCGCCATGGTGATCCTCCTGATCGGGCAGCAGGGCACCACGGGCGGCACCAACGGGCTCACCGACATCCAGGGCTTCTTCGGCTACGACCTCGACGACCCGGTCAACCAGCGGATGGTCTACTTCATCATCGCCGCAGTCCTGCTGGCGTTGCTCGCGCTGGCCCGCCAGCTCATCCACAGCCGCTACGGCGAGCTGCTGGTGGCGGTCCGCGACGGCGAGGAGCGGGTCCGCTTCCTCGGCTACGACCCGGCGTCGGTCAAGCTCGTCGCGTACGTGGTCGCGGCCGGTATGGCGGGGCTGGCCGGGGCGCTGTTCGTGCCGGCGGTGGGCATCATCTCGCCCGCGCTGATCGGGATCGTCCCGTCGATCGAGTTCGTCATCGGGGTGGCGGTGGGTGGCCGGGCGACGCTGCTGGGCCCGGTGCTCGGCGCGGTGGCGGTGGCCTGGGCGCGTACCGCCCTGTCGGAGCGTTTCCCAGGCACCTGGACGTACCTGCAGGGTCTGCTCTTCGTGGTCGTGGTGGCGTTCCTTCCCGGCGGCCTGGCGTCGCTGTGGGCGCTGACCCGCCATCGGGCCCCCGGGCCGGCGTCGGACCGGCGTGGATGGTCGCCGCTGGGCCGGCGACGCGGCGATCGAGCGGAGGTGCCGGCGGCATGAGCGGCGATCGGCTGGACGGCCTGTCCGTCCGTGACGTGCGGGTCAGCTTCGACGGCTTCACCGCGGTCGACGGCGTCTCGCTGGAGGTGCCGGCCGGCGACATCCGGTTCCTGATCGGGCCGAACGGCGCCGGCAAGACCACCCTCGTCGACGCGGTCACCGGCCTGGTGCGGGCCACCGGCTCGGTGCGGTTCGGCGACCAGGAGCTGCTCGGCCGCCCGGTGCACCGGATCAGCCGGCTGGGCATCGGGCGGACGTTCCAGACGTCCACGGTGTTCGAGGAGCTGTCGGTCGTGCAGAACCTCGACATCGCGGCCGGCGCCCGGCGGAGCTGGGTGACGCTGGCGCGGCGCCGGCGGGGGATCCCCGACGAGGTGGCCGCCGCGCTGGAGACCATCGGCCTGACCGGGCGGACCGACCAGCTCGCCGGGACGCTCGCGCACGGCCAGAAGCAGTGGCTGGAGATCGGCATGCTGCTGGTGCAGGACGCGCGGCTGCTGCTGCTCGACGAGCCGGTCGCCGGGATGAGCCACGAGGAACGCGACGCCACCGGCGCGCTGCTGGAGACGGTGAGCCGGGACCGCACGGTGGTGGTGATCGAGCACGACATGGACTTCCTGCGCCGGTTCGCGCGCAGCGTCACGGTGCTGCACGCCGGCAAGGTGCTCAGCGAGGGCACTGTGGCGCAGGTCCAGGCGGATCCGCGTGTGCAGGAGGTCTACCTTGGCCACCCGGTCGACGCCGGGGCGGTTCCCAGCGGTCTGGAGGCATGATGCTGACCCTGCGCGGGGTGCACGCCGGATACGGGCGTTCGAGGGTGCTGCACGGGGTGGATCTCGCCGTCCCGCCCGACGGGGTGGCCGCCGTGCTCGGGCACAACGGCGCCGGCAAGAGCACCCTGCTGCGGGTCGCGGCGGGCCTGCTGCGCCCCAGCGCCGGCACCGTCGAGCTGGACGGCGAGGACGTCACCCGTCTCGCACCGCACGAGCGGGTGCAGCGTGGGATGGCGTACGTCCCGCAGGGCCAGCAGTGCTTCGGGCACCTGACGGCCGGGGAGAACCTGCGGCTGGTCGCCGACGGCCGGCGTGACGGCGCGGTGGCCACGGCGGAGGTGCTGGACCTGTTCCCGGCGCTGCGCCCGCTGCTGCGCCGACGGGCCGGGCTGCTCTCCGGCGGCCAGCGCCAGCAACTGGCCATCGCCCGCGCGCTGATCACCCGGCCCCGGCTGCTGATGCTCGACGAGCCGACCGAGGGCATCCAGCCGTCGGTGGTCGCGGAGATCCAGGAACGGATCGTCGAGCTGACCCGACAGCCCGGCTTCAGCGTGCTGCTCGTGGAGCAGCACCTGGGTTTCGCACTGCGGGTGGCGAACCGCTACCACGTGCTGGAGTCCGGCCGGGTCACCTCGGACGGCGACGGCGGCGTCACCGCGGAGCGGGAGGTCCGGGCGGCCCTGGCGGTCTGACCGCACCCCCGCCGCCGGTCAGGTCGTCGGCGCGGGGCCGGTCGAGTCGCGGACGACCAGCAGGTGGCCGGTGGCGCGGCGGCGGGGTCGCGCCGAGCGGGGCTTGAGGGCGAGGGTGAGCGCGGTGCGGCCCATCTCGGCCATCGGCAGTCGGATGGTGGTGAGGCTGGGCGCGAGGTCGGCGGCGACGGACACGTCGTCGAAGCCGACGACGGAGACCTGCGCGGGCACCGGCACGCGGCGCGACCGCAGCGTCGAGAGCACGCCGATCGCCATGGCGTCGTTCAGCGCGATGATCGCCGTGGTCTCCGGGTGCTCGTTGAGGATCTGCTCGGTGGCGGCGCGTCCACCACCGCGGGTGAAGTCCCCGTGCACGACAGTCAGGTCGTCGGGGCGCAGCCCGCGCTGCCGCAGCGCGGACGTCACGCCGGCGAGCCGGTCGGCGACAGTGGTGAGGCCGGCGCTGCCGGCGGCGACCGCGATGCGGCGGTGGCCGAGGTCCATGAGGTGCGTGGCGAGCGCGTGGCCACCGGCCTCGTTGTCCGGCAGGACGGCGTCGACGCCGAGCGCGTGTCGGCCGATGGCGGCGACCCGGCCGCCGTGGTCCTGGAACGCCGCCAGCTCGGCGCGGGCCTCGGTCTCGACCCGCGGGTCGTCGTACCCGGAGCCGCTGATCAGGATGATGCCGACCCGTTGGGCGATGAGGTGGCGCAGCTGTTGCAGCTCGTAGCCCGGGTCGCGGCCGGACTGGCAGATCTGCACCAGCAGCCCCTGCTCGGCGGCGAGCTGGATGACTCCGGCGGCGATCTCGGAGAAGTAGGGGTCGTCGACCTGGTGGACGATCAGCCCGACAGTGGACCGGGCGCCGCCGGCCAGGGTGCGCGCGTACGGGTTGGCGACGTAGCCCAGCTCGTGGGCGACCCGCCGGATCCGGTCGGCCACCTCGGTGCTGACCCCCTCGCGGCCGGCGAGGGCCCGGGAGGCGGTGGCCAGCGAGACGCCCGCGCGTTCGGCCACCTCCACGAGGCGGGGCCGCTGGCCAGCCCTGGGCATCCGCAACTCCCCGGAAACATCCATGTCACCCGATCTATTGCCAGTGACGTTCGTCGAAGCCTAGGGTACGTAAGCGCTTACGTAAGCGCTTACGTAGCGGGCACCGGCGTGCCGCGAAACGAGGTGAACGATGTCCAGAGCCCGAATCGTCGCCGTCTCGCTGCTGATGGTCGGCGTGCTGACCGGCGCGGGCGTGCCGCCGGCCCAGGCGGACCGGAGCACCGCGCACGACGTCCACCCGGCCCTGCGGACGCACCTGGTCGCCGCGTACGACTTCGACCACCCGGTGCCGGGCGACCCGGCCCTGGAGCGTGACCAGGGCCGCTCCGGCACCGAGATCGAGCTGATCAACGGCGGCGCGGCGATGCGGGTGCCCGATCGCGCCTACCGGGGCAGCGGCAACGCGGTGCAGACCCGGCAGGTCGACCCGGCGACCACCGGCAACGACGACTGGAAGGCCGGGACGTGGTCGGCCAGCGGGGTGCGGACGTTGCGCGCCTTCAGCGCCACCGGCGGCACCACCATCATGGGCTGGTTCAAGCTGAACATGGACAGCCCGGCGCTCAACTCCACCACCGCCGACCCGGACGACAGGTACAACGCGATAGGGCTGGCCGGCCTGCTCACCGGCGACTCCGACGGGCACGGCGTCCGGGCCCTGCTGGAGCTGATCGACGTCGACGGCGAACTGCGCCTCGTCGCGCTCGGCCGCCGCCTCGACGGCGGCAACTCGCAGACGTTCGCCGCGCGGCCGGACTGGCGGGACCTGCTGCCGGTGGGGGAGTGGGTGCACCTCGCGGCCACCTTCGACTTCGGCACCGGCGCGCTGGCCCTCTACCGCAACGGCGAACCCGTCGACGGTTTCTACACCCGCGCCGACGATCCGTGGCTCGTGTCGGGGCCCGGCCCGCACGTGACCACCGCCTCCGACCCGCGGGGCATCAAGATCGGCGGGAGCTTCCCGCAGGACACGCTCGAACGCAACCCCTGCGACTGCCGCATGGACGGCCTGCTGTTCCTCGACAGCGTGGTCTCCGCGCGGGACGTGCGCAGGCAGTACCACCACCTGGCCCGCTGACCACCCTCGGCACCGTCCCACCGATAAGGAGACACGCGTGCGCACCCTCCACCGCCGACCCACCCTGAGGGCCGGCCTCACCGCCCTCGTGGTGGTGCTGTCCACACTGGTCGCGGCCCCCGCCCGAGCCGCCGACGCGGTCTACGACCCGATCCCCGAGATGCCGACCCAGTCCCGCCTCGGGCTGGTCCTGAGCGAGTACGCGCGCTTCCCGCAGTCGTACCCGACCCCCGCGCCGACCGACCAGCGGCTCATGCGGACCGCCCGGATCAACACCATCATGGAGCTTCCCGACGGCTCCGGCCGGCGCGCGGTGCCCGACCTGAACGGCAACCTCTACCTGGTCGAGAACGGCGTGCCGCACGTCTACCTCGACATGGCGGCCACCTTCGCGCCCCAGTTCTTCTCCGGCCGAGGGCTCGGTCAGGGCTTCGGGTACGTCGCCTTCCACCCCGAGTTCGGCGTCAACGGCCGGTTCTACACCATCCACACCGAGCTGGCCTCGGCGACGACCACGCCACCGGACCACGCCCAGGCCGGCACGATCTACCACGGTGTCATCACCGAGTGGACGGCCACCGATCCGGCCGCCGACACCTTCGCCGGCACCCGCCGGGAGGTGCTCCGCATCGGCTTCGGCGGGCAGGTGCACGGCATCCAGGAGATCAACTTCAACCCGACGGCGAAGCGCCACGACCGCGACTACGGCCTGCTGTACCTCGCCGTCGGCGACGGCGGCCTGGGCGTACGCAACACCGACCCGCAGAACCTGGGCCTGCCGCACGGCAAGCTGCTGCGCATCGACCCGCGCGGCACCAACTCGGCCAACGGCCGGTATGGCATTCCCGCCGACAACCCGTTCGTCGGGCGGGCCGGCGCGCTCGGCGAGATCTACGCCGTGGGCTTTCGCGATCCGCACCGGTTCAGCTGGGACCGGGCGACCGGCCGGATGTACCTCGGGCACATCGGTGAGCACGCCATCGAGGCGATCTACGAGGTCCGCGCCGGCGACAACTTCGGCTGGAGCGAGCGCGAGGGCTCCTTCGTCTTCGACAAGGCGGCCACCAACCCCTGCGACCGGCTGTTCCCGCTGCCCGCCGACGACGCGCGCTACGGCTACACGTACCCCGTCGCCGCGTACGACCACGACCCCGCCGCGGACTGGAACTGCACCGCGGACGTCGGCGTCGCGGTGGCCGGCGGGTTCGTCTACCGCGGACGCGCGGTGCCCGCGCTGCGCGGCAAGTACGTCTTCGGTGACCTCGTCGACGGCCGGGTGCTCTACACCGAGGCGAACGAGATGCGCCGCGGGCACGGCCTCGCGCCGATCCACCAGCTCGCGCTCTTCGACGCCGCGGGTGGCCCGGTGCGGATGCGGGACCTCTCCGCGCCGGGCGCCCCCGGCGACCCCAACCGGGTCGACCTGCGCTTCGGCACCGACGCCGCCGGCGAGCTGTACCTCGTCGCCAAGGCCAACGGCACGATCTGGAAGGTGACCGGCATGAGGGAGTTCGCCAGCGGCGACGTCGGCGACACCACCGTGCGCCACACGTCGGGCGCCGCGAACTGGGCGCCGGTGACGCCCGCGAAGTGGCAGTTCACCCGCGACCAGGTCATCCTCGCCGAGGCCGGGGAGAGTCGGCCGGGCCCGCGCCGGCCCTTCGAGTACGCCGTGCTGACCGCCGGCCCGGCGTGGTCGTCGGTGCGGATCGATGCCCGGGTACGACTCGACACACCTGTGGAGATCAGCAACCGCGACGTGATCATCGTCTTCGGCTGGCGCTCGGACACGGAGTTCTACTACGCCCACCTCTCCACCGACAACACGATCTATCCGCACAACGGCATCTTCAAGGTCAACAACGCCGACCGGGAGCGCATCGACCACCAGTGGAACGGCCGCTCCCGTGGCGCCAACCCGGCGATCACCGACGCCGAGTGGCACCGCGTACGCGTCGTGCACCTGCCGGCCACCGGCGAGATCGCCGTCTACGTCGACGGACACCGCGACCCGCTGCTCACCGCGAAGGACACCACCTTCGGCTCGGGGCGGGTGGGCTTCGGCTCGTTCGACAACGTCGGCCGGCTGCGCAACCTCACCGTCACCGGCACACCGGCCTGAGACCCGCCGGGGGCGGCGGTCACCGTGCCGCCGTCCCCCTCGGGGCGCAACCCGCCCGGAGGGCACCGTCGCGTTCGTAGAATCCGTGCCATGGCGCAGATCGTCGAGTTGCTGGCCTCGCCCGTGCACCGCTTCCTGGGCCGACCCAGCGACGGCCCGGCACCCGCGCCACCCGGTGAGCTGGTGGACAGCGTCCAGATCCGCGCCGACCTCGGCATCGTCGGCGACCGCTACTTCGGCAAGCCGGCGCACCGCGACGCCAGCGTGACAGTGATCGCCCAGGAGTCCCTGCCGGCCGGCATCGGCCTCGCACAGGTGCGGCGCAACATCCTCACCGCCGGCATCGCCGTGGACGAGCTGATCGGCCGGGTCCTGATCCTGGATTCCGGCGACGGCCCGGTCAGCCTGCGGGTGAACCGGGCCGCCCGCCCGTGCGCCTGGATGGACGTCACTGTCGGTCCGGGCGCCTGGAAGGCGCTGCGCACCACGGGCGGCATCCGCTGCACCCCGCTCAACGACGGTCTGCTGCGCCTCGGCCCGATCGACGCCACCGTGAGCTGAAGCCGGCCTGCCGGGAGGTAGGGCGGGTCAGACCGGACTGATGTGTGCGGCGAGGATCCGCCAGCCGTGCGGGTCGTCGTGGACCCACGTCCGGGTGTAGCGCAGGCGCGCGGCGAACGGTTCACCATTGAACACCCCGGCGACCCGGCCCAGGAAGAACGTCACGCCGGTCCGCCCGACGACGAGCAGGTCCAGTTCCTCCTCGACCAGCTCCTCGATGATCGAGGTCCGGTCCCGGTGCGCCGCCAGGTCCTCGGCCTTGCCGTGCTGGCGGCCGTCGGGGCCGATCGCGATGAGCTGGTCGACCAGCAACTGATCGAGGGCCGCGACGTCACCGGCCCGCTGCGCGGCCTGCAGGGTGCGTTCGGCGTCGAGCAGCTCCGCCTCGCGTGCGCTGTCCGGCATGGCCGTCCTCCTGGTCTCCCTCGTCCGGCGCCACCGACCGGACTGACCGCATTGTGGCAGCCGGCACGCCTCGACGCGGGCGCATCGGCGGCGCGTCTCGTCCCACCGTGGTTCCACCGGCAAACGAGCCACCTCGATACGCCGGCCGGATGCTGGTCGGCGAACAGGTGTCGCGGGACGCGAGGTTGACGGCGCTCGCTCCCGGAAAACGGTTGCACGATGACCGGCGGGCCTGAGTAATGTTTGCGCCATGTCGAGCCCTGAGGCATCCACGGTGGGGGCTTTCGGTCACGCCGTCAGCCCCCTGAACCACTGAGTTCTTAGCCCGCTCCCAGCAGCCTTCGCTGCGTGGGACAGGTGCGCGCACGCCTTGGGGCGCTGGCCGCGGTGACGAGACGTCTCCTTCTCCTTCTCGCTCACCTCGGAGCTCTCGATGCCTCTCCCGCTCTACCTGCTTGCCGTGGCGGTCTTCGCCATGGGCACCTCGGAGTTCATGCTCGCCGGCCTGGTGCCGGACATCGCCACGAGTCTCGACGTGTCGGTCGGAACCGCCGGGCTTCTGACCTCGGCGTTCGCTGCCGGGATGATCGTCGGCGCGCCGCTGATGGCGGCGCTTGCGCGTCGCTGGCCCGCACAGGCCAGCCTGTTGAGCTTTGTGCTGGTCTTCGCCGTGGCCCACGTCGTGGGCGTCCTCACCACGAGCTTCGCGGTTCTCCTTGTCACCCGCGTGCTCGCCGCCCTGGCCAACGCGGGCTTCCTCGCGGTGGCGTTGAGCACGGCCGCGACGCTCGTCGGGACCGATCAGAAAGGGCGCGCACTGGCGGTGCTGCTCTCGGGCACGACGGTGGCCACCATCGCCGGAGTTCCCGGCGGTGCCGTGCTCGGCACGCTGCTCAGCTGGCGCGCAACGTTCTGGGCGATCGCACTGCTCTGCGTTCCCGCTGCCTTCGGCGTCGTGAAGGGCATCCCGACCCGTGCCGGAAGGACCCCTCAGGGCGCTCCGGCCGGCTCGTCTCTTCGGAACGAGATCGCCCAACTCGCGATGCCCAGGCTGCTCCTGGTCATGCTGCTCGGCGCCCTCGTCAACGCGGCCACCTTCGCCACGTTCACCTTCCTGGCACCGATCGTGACTGACACCGCCGGCCTGCGCGACCTGTGGGTCCCGGTCGCGCTGGTGCTCTTTGGGGTCGGGTCCTTCGTCGGCGTCACCGTCGCCGGTCGGCTCTCCGATCAGCGCCCCCGCATCGTGATCGCCATCGGCGGCCCGTTGCTGCTGCTCGGCTGGGTGGCATTGGCGGCCCTGGCCGCCGAACCGGTGGCGCTTCTGCTGCTCGTGTTCGTACAGGGCGCGCTCTCCTTCGCGTTGGGCAGCACCCTGATCGCCCGGGTGCTCTACGAGGCAGCAGGCGCGCCCACAATGGCAGGGTCGTACGCGACTGCGGCGCTCAACATCGGCGCCGCTGGCGGCCCCGTCGTTGCCGCAATGACCCTCGGGGCCGATGCTGGTGACCTCGGCCCGGTATGGGTCAGCAGCCTCCTGGTTGCGATCGCACTGCTCATCGCCCTGCCGCTCCTGCGATTCACGACACCCCGCGTCGGTCAGGCGATCCGATGAACCACCCGCTGGACGTCGAGCGAGGTGTCATCAACGTCCAGCCCTCCGACAACTAGGCTTCGTGCCATGGCGGACCACGGTGGTCCCGGCGGGCACGCCGCCGAAGCGACGCGTCCGGTCGAGGCGGTCGTCCGGGAGATCCTCGCGGTCGTCCCGGCCGGATGTACGTGGCTGGTGCCCGTGCCCGACGACCACCGGGCGGTCGCCGACTTCCGGATCGCGGCCACCAGCGGCCAGAGCCACGACATCTACGGGCGGGGCGTCGACCGGGTGGGCGCCCGGCTCAGCGAGCTGTACCCCAGCATGGTCGGCGGCCCCCTCTGGCAGCTCTACCAGCAGGTCCTCGCCACCGGTTCGTCCGGGCGCCTGGCCGACTTCCGGTACGTGGAGAAGCGCACCGGCGTCGTCGCCGACTCGCTGTTCGACATCCACGTGCACCGCGTCCTCGGCGGCCTGCTGGTGTCCTGGCAGCGCCTCGACGAGGACCGCCGGCGCATGGACCGCACCGAGCTGCTGGGCAGCCTCGGCTGGGCGGAGTACGACCTGGCCAGCGGGGTCAGCCAGTGGTCACCCGGGATGTACCGCATCTTCGAGCGCGATCCGGCGCTCGGCCCGCTGTCGCGCACCGAGCAGGCAGCCGCCCTGCTCCCCGACGACTACATGCTGAGCGAGACGGCGTGGCAGACACTGGACAGCGGCGCGTCCTCGGACGTGACGGTCCGGTTCCAGGCGGCAGGCGCGGTCCGGTATCTGCGGATCCTCTCCGACGTCTCCCGCGACGCGGACGGCGCACCGCTGAAGATCCACGCGGTGGTGCAGGACGTGACCGCCCGGGTGGACTCCCGGACCGCCATCGAGCGACTCAGCGACCAGTTGCGGACGCGGGAGATGACAGCCCTCGCCGAGCACCGGCTCGCCGGGCAGTTGCAGAACCTCATCCAGCCCGTGCCCCGCGACCCGTTTCCGCTGGCCGGCCTGGAGGCGGTGGTCAACTACCTGCCGGCCGAGAGCACCGCGCGGGTCGGCGGGGACTGGTATCACGCGCAGTCCCTGCCGGACGGAAAGGTCGTGCTCGCCGTCGGCGACGTCGCCGGTCACGGACTGGACGCGGCGAGCGGGATGGCACACCTGCGCTTCTCCCTGGTCGCCTGGCTCTCGATCGGCATCCAGGACCCGTCGGTGCTGCTGGGGCACCTCAACCGGCTCTGCGGGCAGCTCTCGATCACCGCAACCGCGGTGGTCGCGGTGTACGACCCGGCCACCCGGGTGCTCTGCTGGGGCCGCGCCGGGCACATGGTGCCGCTGCTGTCCCGCGCCGGCCAGACCGACCCGCTCGACCGCCCCCCGGGTCTGCTGCTGGGCGCCGGGGATGACGCCGCGTACCCGGTGCTCGCCCCGCGCCTGAACCCCGGCGACGTCGTGCTGTTCTACACCGACGGCCTGGTCGAGAGACGCGCGCCCGAGCAGGACCTGCTGCCGCAGGTGCGTAAAACCCTCTCGGCGCTCACCGCGACGCCGGGTGAGCAGCCCCTCGCCCGGCTGCGTGACCTGCTCAACCATCCCAGCCCGGACGACGACACGTGCACCCTGGCCGTGCGCGTGCTGCCCTGAGCCGCCGCGCTCAGAGCGCCAGTCGGATCCGGACCACGGTGCCCTCACTGGCGGTCAGCACGGCCACCTCGTCACAGATCTGCTCGACGATGGCCAGCCCGCGACCCCGTACCGCGTCGGCGGCCGGCATGACCCGGCCGAACGCCCGCGCCGGGCCCCGATCGACGACGTCGCAGAACAACTGGTCGCCCTCGGCCCAGAGCCGGACCCGGCCACCGTCGGAGGTGTGCTGCAACGTGTTCGTGGCCAGCTCGCTGACCGCCAGCGCCAGCAGCTCCACCCGATCGGCCGGCAGGCCCCGGGCGACGGCGCCGGCGCAGACGAACGCCCGCAGCGCCCGCAGGTCGTTCGCCACCTCGTACGCCATGGTGTCGGTGCGCAGGGCGGGCGAGGGCTGCTCGGCCACGGTACGGGTCTCTCGCTGGTCGGCCGCCATCAGCCCGCCAGCCGCGAGTCGTCGGCGGGCGGGCGCAGCAGGTTGCCGATGCCGGTGATGTCGAGGACGGCCGCTACCGGGCCGGCGGCGTTCACGGCGTACAGATGCCGGCCGCTCGCGCGTGCCTCCTGATGGGCGGTCACCAGGCCGTGCAGGCCGGTGGAGTCGAGGAACCGCAGCCCGCCGACGTCGACCACCACCACCGGCGCGGCGCGCACCGCCGCGGACAGCACGCCCGTCAGCTCAGCCTGGGCGGCCAGGTCACACTCACCGGTCAGCGTGACCACGATTCGCCCGGATGCCGTGGACGTGCGGGCCTCGAAGTGCGCCATCAGACAGCAGCACCCTTCCTCGTAGCGTCAGCTGTTGTCGGCACATCATGTCATCCGCCGGCCCACTGACCACGTCGTCCGTTCGGCGGGTGATCACGAAAACCCGTTCCGGTCCGCTCCGGGGCCCGACGACGGGACGCGGAACGTCCGGCGCGGGTCGCCGATTCGCCCTTGCAGGGGGTCAGGGCGTCGCGTCGAATGCGACGGACTCGCTCAACTCGCGCCACCGCGCGTCGGACGCGGCGAGCGCCTCGGCGACCGTCGAGGCGGCCGCCACGGCGTCGGCGCCGAGGAGCAACCGGGCGGGCGGGTCGTCGACGCGGGTGATCCGGATGATCGTCTGGGCGGCCCGGGCGGGGTCGCCGGGCTGGTTCCCGCTGGTGCGGCGCATCCGCTCCACGACCGGCTCGATGATCGGCCGGTACGGCTCGCTGACCGGCAACATGCTCATCGAGGCGCCTGCCCAGTCGGTGCGCAGCGCGCCCGGCTCGACCGTGGTGATCCGGATCCCGAACGACGCGACCTCCGTGGCGAGCACCGCCGAGAAGCCGGCGACCGCCCACTTGGCGGACTGGTAGGCGCCCAGCCCGGTGCTGGCCACCCGGTCGCCGACACTGGAGATCTGCACGATGTGCCCGCGTCCCTGCCCCCGCAGCACCGGCAGGGCGGCGCGGGTCAGGTTGACCACCCCGAAGAAGTTGGCCTCGATCTGCGCCCGGAAGGCCTCCTCGGACACGTCCTCGATCGCGGCCACGTCGGCGTACCCGGCGTTGTTGACCAGGACGTCCAGGCTCCCGAACGCGTCCACCGCGCCCTGTACGGCCGTCCGCGCGGCGGCGGGATCGGTGACGTCGAGCGCGAGCGCCCGGACCTGGTCGCCGTACCGGTCGGTGAGGTCGGCGAGCTGCGCCGGGTTGCGGGCGGTGGCGACGAGCCGGTCGCCGTCGGCCAGCACAGCTTCGGCGAGCGCCCGGCCGAGCCCTCGCGAGCAACCGGTGACGAGCCAGACTCGTGCCACGACGTCTCCTCCTGACGGGCGACTCGCGTGGTCGCTACGGGCGGATGTCCAGGGCGCCGATCAGGCCGTCGCGCAGGGTGAACCGGTACCGCAGCTCGATCGGGCTGCCCGGAAAGTCACCCGACACCCGTGTGCTGACCAGGTACGAGTCGCCCGCCTGGGGCGTCACCCGCAACGGTTCGGCAGTGTACGAGGAGGCCGCCGCCGTCCGCTGTGCCCAGGAGCGGATCGACGGTCGGCCGTCGTACAGCCGGTCCTCGTCGGCCACGCTCGCGGTGTCCGCGAAGCAGGCGACGAGGGCGTCGAGGTCGTTGTCGCCGACGGCTCGGAAGTACCTGTCGATCACGTCGGGCAGGTCGACAGCCATCTGCTCCTCCTGCGGCACGGGCCGCCGTCGGGCGGCCGGCGTGAACCCGGTCCGACCCCACCGTACGAGACGGGGCTGACCGGGCGCGGAGCAACCGACAGAACCGATCTCGGCGCGCGTGGCGCCGGCGGCGGGATCCGCCACCGGCGCCACGCGGCGCGGGTCAGGGCTTGCGGCCGACGGCGCAGTAGCCGTCCAGGGGCGCCGGGGTGCCGTCGTGCTCGGGCCGCCAGTGGGTGAACGGCACCAGACCGGGCTCGACCAGCTCCAGGCCGTCGAAGAACCGGGCGATCCGCTGCGGACTGCGCAGGTGGTACGGCAGCGCGCCGCTCTCGTTGTACTGGCGGTGCGACTCGACGACGGCCTCGCTGGTGTCGGTGCCGTCGGAGAGCGCCAGGTAGCTGCCGGACGGGACCGCGTCGAGCAGGGCGCGGATGATGGCGACCGCCTCGTCGTCGTCGCCGACGTGGCCCATCACCCCGAACAGCAGGACGGCGACGGGTTCGGTGAAGTCGAGGTGCTCGGCGGCCTGCCGGAGCACTGCCTCCGGCTCGCGCAGGTCGGCGTGGATGTAGCGGGTCAGCCCGTCCGGGCTGCCGACCAGCAGCGCCCGCGCGTGGGCCAGCACCATCGGGTCGTTGTCGACGTAGACGACCCGGCTCCGCGGGTTGACCCGCTGGGCCACCTGGTGGGTGTTGTCGGCGGTCGGCAGACCGGTGCCGACGTCGAGGAACTGGCGGATCCCCGCCTCACCGGCGAGGAAGCGCACCGCGCGGGACAGGAACGCCCGTGACTCGCGGGCGGTCTCGATCATCGCGGGGAACAGCTCGCGTACCTGCTCGCCGGCCAGCCGGTCGATCTCGAAGTTGTCCTTGCCGCCCAACCAGTAGTTCCAGATCCGGGCCGAGTGCGGCACGCTGGTGTCGATCTTGGGCTGGTCGGCGGCCGGCAGGGGGGCGGTTTCCGCCATGGGGCGTCCTTCCGCTCGGGGGTGGGCAAGACACGAAGGACAACCATGTTCGCACAGCCCTTCGATGCGCAAAGCGGACGCCCACGCCCTCGGGTTTGCCGCCGGTCGGCCCGGGTAGCCACGCGTCTCGGCAACGGAAAGGGCGGGACCATGGCCGATCTGGGGTTCGTCGACAAGGTCGCGGCACGGGCGGGCATCCCGCCCGCGCAGGCACGCCCGCTGACCGAGGCCGTGCTGCAAACGCTCACCGAGCGCCTCAGCGGCGGCGAGGCCGCCGCGCTCGCTCCGCACCTGGCCGCCGAGTTGAGCCCACTGCTGGTCAAGGCCACCGAGCCGCCGGAAGCGTTCGGGTACGACGAGTTCCTGCGCCGCGTCGCCGACCGCGCCGGAACGGACCGGCCCGGCGCCGAGCGGGGCGTGCGGGCGGTCCTGCAGACCATGCACCGGGTGGTCGGGCACCGCGAGTTCACCGACGCCCTGTCCCAACTCCCGGCGGACCTGCGCGCACTGGCCCAACCCCTGCCGCACGGCCCCTGACCGACGCCGTGTCCGGCCTGGCCGTCCAACTGTCGGCGCAAAGCGCGGTCTGACCGGCCGGCGGCCAGACCGCGCCCCGGGCGTCAGCCCGCGGTGACCACCCACTTCTGGTGCGCGCCACCGACGTACGTGCCGATCTGGATCTGGGTGCCGTCGGCGCTGGCGCCCCCGGCGGCCTGCAACACCTTGCCCGACTGCGGGTTGCGGATCGACCCGTCGGACTGCGGCTGCCACACCTGCGAGCCGGTGCCGTTGCAGGTCCACAACTGCACCTTGGTGCCGTCGGCGGTGCCGGCGTTGTCCACGTCGAGACACTTGCCCAGCGCCCGGTACGTGTCGCCGGACCGGCTCCACGACTGCGCTCCGGTGCCGTTGCAGGTCCACAACTGCACCTTCGTGCCGTCCGCGGTGCCGGCGTTGTCCACGTCCAGGCACTTGCCGCCGATGCCGGTGATGCTGCCCGCGCCGCTGGCGGCGCTGCCGTACACCTCCAGCTCGTAGATGCGCGCGGCGGTGTCGCTGGTGCTGGTCGGCGCGGTGACGGCCAGCCGGACGTAGCGGGCGCCGGGCGCGGTGACGTCGTGCGTCGTGGTGCTCGCCGTGTTGCCGGTCACCGTGGCCCGGGTGGTCCAGTTCGTGCCGTCGGGACTGGACGCGATGGTGAAGTCCCGGGTGTTCCAGGCGGCGTCCTCACCACCGGCGCCGGCGTGCTTCACCACCACCCGGTTCACCGCGTAGCTGCCGCCCAGGTCCACCTGGAGGTACTTCGACGTGCCCTTGGAACACCACTTGTCGCCGTTGCCGCCGGTGACGCTGCCGTTGACGGCCTTGGCCGGCCCCTCGGTCGTCGAGCAGGAGCTGTCCGCGGTGGCCGGCTTGTTGAGCGCCAGGTTGGTCCCGCCACCGGGCGGGGTGACGCCCGGGATGGCGTTGAGCGTGTACCACGCCTCGGTGCTCCACAGCGACTGCCCGCTGGTGGAGGTGAACGGGCGGGGTGAGCGCAGGTAGACCACCCGGCCGGCCTTGCGGCCGTCGACGGTCAGGTTGACCTTCCGGCCGTCCGCCGAGAGGGTGGCCCCACTGACCGTCAACGTCTCCTCGTCGATCTTCGGGCCGCCGTAGTTGGACGTCGCCTCGTACCGCCACTGCTTGACCTTGTAGTGGGCGGCCAGGTTGGCGGCGGTCTCCGCCGAGACCGGCTGGGTGTACTCCACCTCGAAACCGGCGGTGTTGGCCCGCATGGCCAGCATCTCGAACGTGCTGGCGCTGTTCGGGGTGAGCTTCTGCAACCCGTACGTCAGCTTGCCGGTCTGCCCCCAGTTGCCGCCCGCGCCGAGCCCGCCGACGTAGATCGCGCCGTCCGGGCCGAGGTTGACCTCGGAGACGCCCGCCTCCAGGCCCTGGGTGAGGCGGAACAACGCGCCCTGGTACTCGCCGTTGACCTTCTCCACCGAGGCGCGCTGGAGGCCGCCGTAGGTGACGTCGCCGATGACGAACTGCCCGGCGTACCGCCCGGTGGTGAGGTAGAGCGGCGTGCTGGGGGAGTTGGCGATCTCGTTCTGCGGCATCCAGAGCACCGGCGGGGTGACCGGGTTGGCGTCGAACGGGCCCGCCGGGGTCATGTAGTGGTTGAAGAAGCGCCCCTGCTTGATGTGCACCAGCTTCGACGACGGCAGCCAGCCGCCCTGGTTGTCGGTGACGAAGATGCCGCCCTCCGGACCCCAGCCGATGCCGTGCGGCGTCCGCAGACCGCCGGCGATGTAGCTGACCGCGCCGGTGTCCTTGTTGACCCGGATGGTGGTGCCCCGGTTGGCGGCGGGCTGCGGCACCGTTGTCGCGCCGCCGTAGTCGATCGACACCGACAGGTTCACGTAGAACGAGCCGTCCTGGTAGAGCAGACCGAACGCGAACTCGTGGAACTTGCCGCCGTACGGCCAGGTGGCGACGGTGTCCAGGCGGTCGGCCACCTCGTCGCCGGTGGTGTCCACGAGCCGGGTCAGCCGCTGCTTCTCCGACACGTAGACCACGCCGTCGACGACCTTGAGCCCCATCGGCTCCTTGAGCCCGCCGGCGATCTTCTTGGTGGTGACCGACCCGGGACCTGTCGCGCCGCCGGTGTTGCCCATGATGTACACCTCGCCGTCCTGGGAGGTGCCGGACTGGTCGCTGCCACCCCAGGTGCTGATGACGAGCCGGCCGTCGGCCAGCCAGTCCATCCCGGTGACCTTCGGCTGGAAGCCCGAGGGCCGCAGGTTCGTGAGCGTGTAGCCGGGGTGCACGCCAGTGAGCGGCAACCCGTCGCCGGGGGAGTCGGTGACCCCCTCGCACTCCTTGCGCCCCGGTGCGGTGACCCGCACGACTCCGGCGTCGGTGCTCAGCGCCGAGGTGGGCACGACCACGAAGGACGACGAGCCGGGCGTCCGCCACTCCAGGGTGATCTGCTGGCCGCCGGTGCGCTCGAAGTGGTCGATGCGCAGGGGGTGCAGCCCGGCCGCGAGGGTGACCGCGCCCTCCTTGGGCGGGGTGGCGCCGTGCAGGCCGTCATGGTTGATCACGACGGTGTTGTCGATCGTCAGCTTGGAGCCGTCGTCACTGCTGAGCCGGAAGGTGTAGCTCCCGGCCTGGGTGATGGTGATGTTGCCGAGCACCTGCGAGACGAAGTTGTCGTCGAAGCCGAAGTCGGCCGGCGACGTCCAGTTGATCGTGGACATCAGCTTGTCCACGTTCGGGGTCTGCGCGGGCTTGAGAGTGCAGATCTCGGAGAGCGGTACCTGGACGTCGTAGACGCGCAGAGTGACGCCCGGTTCCTGCTCGGGGGCGGCGTCGGCCGGGTCGGCCCAGAAGCCGACGGCGAGGACGAGCGCGAGCGCGCCCAGGACGGGACTGCGGAATCGGCGCAGCAGCGGTGTGCCCATCGTTCCTCCACAGAGGATAGGAGTGACCGACGGCCGGTGTGCAGCGATGTGAGGCGGTGGCCGCCGGCCCGGTCCGTAACGTCCTCGACGCCGACGAGTGACGATCCGGAAACACCGGGTTGATGGGTCGAGACATTAAGGGCTTTCGATCTGACTGTCCATGCCTTTGCATCGATACATCAAAAGTTCCCGATGTCCGTGCGAAAGGTCGCGGTGCTTGTCCTCGAATGCCCGGAGATGCCCCTCCGGGTCAGCGGCGGCCGCGACGAGCCGGCCGGCGGTCCGTTCCACCGCGCGGACGCGACGCCGCACCCCGTGGACGCGGCGCTGCGCCGCGCGGACGGGCGGTGCCGCCGGACGCGCCTTGCGCCGGCCGGCGACGGGCTGCCACGACGATGATCGTGCCGACGACCACGACGACGGCGGCGGGCACCACCCAGGGCGGAAGACCTTCCGCCGGTGGGGACGCCGGCGGCGCGGCCGCGGGGGTGGCGTCCGCCGGGAGTGTCGCCGCCGGCACGGCGGAGGCCGAAGGGGTGCCCTCGGCCTGGGCGAGGAGGGCGGGCTCGGGACCGTTCGTCGGTGCCGTCCAGCCGGCCGGGGCGGGCGTGCTCGGGCCCTGGTAGTCGAAGGTGACGGTGCCCCGCACCGCTTCGCCGTCCGACGCGACAGTGAGATAGCTGGCGGTGTAGCGGCCCTTCGCCGGCCAGTGCGCGACGGTAACCATCGCGGGAAAGCCGGTGTGGTACAGCCGCGGCTCGAAGACCCCGTTGACCATGAAGTACTCCTGGACCGGCTTGTCCAGCCGCTTCGGCTCGCCGTGCGACCAGCCGCTGTCCACCCGTGACCCGTTCGGCCCGGTGAGGGTGAAGTGCGCGTTGGAGGCCGGCTTCTCGGTGAAGTACAACCCGATCTGCGCCAGGGGCTTACGGACGACGGTGCCGGTCAGCGGCGTGGAGGTCGCCAACTGCCCGTGCGCCGAAGCCGGGGCGGCGGGCAGCGCCAGGGACACCACCAGCAGCGCCGCCAGCACCGCGACGGTACGGCACACAACGTGACAGACAGTGACCAGCCTCGATCGCATTCGTTCATCATGGTCATTTCCCCACCGCCGAACAAGACGTAGAGTTCACCCTCCGACGATCAGCTCGACACCCCGTCCCCCCGCGTCGTTCGGAGTCCGCCCGTGCTCGTCCGTACCCTCGGTGGCCACCGCACCGCCGTCCCCACCGCCCTTTTCGTCACCGGCCTGCTCAGCGCCCTGCTCACCGCCGGCTGCGGGCAGGACGACGACCCGTCCGTCGCCGCCCCCTCGACGCCGGCCACGTCGACCGCCGCACCGAGCGCCTCCGCGCCGGCCTCGGCGGACAGCCCGACTCCCGCCGCCAGCACGCCCGGGGCCGACCGGGAGATCACCGTGACCATCGCCAAACGACGGATCAGCCCGCCCACCGGCCGGGTGACCGTGACCAAGGGTCAACTGGTCCGAATCACCGTCACCTCGGACGTCGCCGACGAACTGCACGTGCACGGCTACGACCTGGGGGCCCGACTGCCGGCCGGTACGCCCGGCTCGGTGGAGTTCCGGGCCGAGAAGACCGGGCTGTTCGAGGTGGAGACGCACGAGACCGAGCTGGTGCTGTTCCAGCTCGTCGTCCGCTGAGCGGGATGCCCGCCGCTCCCGCGCTGCTGGCGCACGGCGTCGGCGGCCGCCAGGACCTGCCCATCACGCTCCCCGAACTCGTCGTCGCCGCCGCGCTGACCCTGGTCGTCACGTTCCTCGCCCTGGGCCTGCTCTGGCGCGAGCCACGCCTCGACCGGGACGCCGCCGGTGGCCGGCCGCTGCCCGACCGGCTGGCCGGCCTCGTCGACGCCCCCGCGTTCCGGTGGGCGCTGCGCGCGCTGGGACTGCTCGCCGCCGGCTGGTTCTGCGTCGGCCTGCTCGCCGGGCCGGACACCCCGGACAATCCGACGGCCGGCGCGCTCTACGTGCTCCTCTGGGTCGGGCTGGTACCCGCCTCGCTGCTGTTCGGCCCGCTCTGGCGGGCCGTCAACCCGCTGCGGACCGTGCACCTGCTCGTCGCCCTGGCGGCGCGGCGCGAGCCCGCGCGCGGCGTCCGGGAGCTGCCCACCGGCGTGGGCCTCTGGCCTGCCGCGCTCACCCTGTTCGGGTTCGTCTGGCTGGAACTGGTCGCGCCGGACCGGGCCACCCTGCCGGTCATCACCGCGTGGCTGGCCGGGTACGCAGTGGTCATGCTCGGCGGCGCCGCGCTGTTCGGCGCGGGCTGGTTCGACCGGGCCGACCCGTTCGAGGTCTACAGCGCGCTCGTCGGCCAGCTCGCCCCGATCGGCAGGGCCGCCGACGGAGTACTGGTGTGGCGCAACCCGCTCGACGGGATCGCCGGACTGCGGCCCCGTCCCGGGCTCGTCGCCGTGGTGATCGTGCTGCTCGGCTCGACCATGTTCGACAGCCTCTCCAACGCGCCGGCGTGGCTGCGCTTCTCCCAGGAGGACGCCCTGCCCCCGGCGGTCACCGGCAGCGCCGGACTGATCGTGGTCATCGGGGTCGTCGCCGTGGCGTACCTGCTCGCCACCGGCGCCGCCGCCCGCGTCGGCGGTCCCCGACCGCCAGACGCCGCGGGGCCGTCGAACCCTGCGGGGTCGCCGCGGGTGCCGCGCGAACTCGCGCACTCGATCGTGCCGATCGCGGTGGGCTACGTGGTGGCGCACTACTACTCGCTGCTGATCCTGGAGGGTCAACGCACCGTCGCCCTGCTGTCCGACCCGCGTGACACCGGGGCGGACTGGTTCGGCACGGCGGGCTGGCAACCGCACACCGGGCTGGTCACCCCGTCCGGGGTGGCCAACCTCCAGATCACCGTCATCATCGTCGGGCACCTGCTCGGGACGCTGCTCGCCCACGACCGCGCCCTGTACCTGTTCCCCCGGGCGCGGGCGGTGGCCGGCCAGCTCCCGCTACTCGCGCTGATGGTCGCGTACACCGTCGCCGGTCTGCTGCTGCTCTACGCCGGTTAGGGCCGGTGCCGACGCGCCCGGGCCCACGGGTGAGGATGGGGCGTGGACCCTGCTCTTCGGCGCTACCTCGACGACCTCGTGGACACCTCCCGGGACGTGCTCGGCGGCGATCTCGTCGGGGCGTACGCGGCCGGGTCGGTGGGACTCGGCGCGTACCAGCCCGGCCGGAGCGACGTGGACGTGGCACTGGTCTGCGCCGGCCCGCTGACCGAGGCAACCAAGCGGACGCTCGTGACACGGTTGCGACACGAGGCGCTGCCCTGCCCGGCGCGCGGGCTGGAACTGGTCGTGTACCAGCGGGCCGTGGCCGCGGCCGGCAGCCCCGAGCCCGGCTTCGAGGTCGAGCTGAACACCGGGCGCGCGATGCCGTTCCGCCGCACCCTCGACCCGGCGGACCGCCCGAGCGCCGACGGTCGGTTCTGGTACGGGCTGGACCGCAGCATCCTGCACCAGAGCGGGATGGCGCTGCTCGGACCGCCGGCGGCGGAGGTCTTCGCCGACCTCGCCCCGGCCGACCTGCGTCGCCTGCTGATCGAGGCGCTGACCTGGTGGCTGGCCCTGCCGACGCCACCGGGCGACCGGCCCGCGCCCGGCGTTCAGGACGCGGTGCTCGGCGCCTGCCGCTCGCTGGTGCGCCACCGCGACGGTGCGTGGCTGTCCAAGGTGGACGCCGGCCGGCGGCTCGTCGACACCGGCGACCCGGATGAGGTGATCCGCCGGGCGATCGCCGCGCGACACGGTGGGCCACCGCCCACGGGTGCCCAGGCGCGTGCCTTCCAGGAACGGGTACGCGCCGAGATCGCCGGCTGACCTCGCCCGGCGGGACGTGCTCAGCGCACCGGGTGGGACGTGCTCAGCGCACCGGGCGGGACGTCAGCGACGCGAAGAGCAGGTTGAGGCCCTCGGCCATCGTCGGATGCGTGATGACCGCGTCCCGCAGCGCGGTCCACGGCATGCCGGCGAGCATGGCCAGCTGCACCGAGGTGATCACCTCGCCCGCCTCCGGGCCGAGCAGCGCCGCGCCCAGGATCTGGTCGGTCCGGGCGTCGATCACCGCCTTCCACATGCCCTGCGTCTGGCGCAGGGTGCGGGCCCGGGGGATCGCGGCGACGGGCAGGTGGGCCACCTGGACGTCGTACCCGGCGCGGCGCGCGTCGCTCTCGCTGAGACCGACCCGCGCCAGCTCCGGGGTGGTGAAGACGGTGTACGGGATGAGCCTCCCCGCCGTGCTGCGCTGCGCACCGGCCAGGTTCGCCCGGATGATCCGATAGTCGTCGAGAGAGGCGTGGGTGAACTGCGGGCTGCCCGCGACGTCCCCGGCCGCCCACGTTCGCTCGGCGCTGGTGCGCAGGTACTCGTCGACCAGCACGAAGCCCCTGTCGTTGAGTCGGACACCTGCCGCGTCCAGCCCGAGCCCGTCGGTGACCGGCGCCCGGCCGGCCGCCACCAGCACGTCGTCACCGGTCACCACGCTGCCGTCGTCGAGCGTGATCCGGGCCGTACCGTCGGCGTCGCGGTCGACCCGGGCGACAGTCACCCCGACGCGTACGTCGATGCCGTCGTCGAGGAAGACCCGCATCATCGCGTCGCCGATGTCGGGGTCCTCCCGGGTCAGCAGCTGGGGACCGCCTTCGATCACCGTCACCGCGCTGCCGAACGACGCGAACATCTGCGCGAACTCCACCCCGACGGTGCCACCGCCGAGCACCACCAGTCGTGCCGGCAGCCGGTCCAGGCGCAGCAGGTCGTCGCTGGTCAGCACCCCGGCCTCGGCCATTCCGGGTACGGACGGCAGGTACGGCCGGGTGCCCGTGTTGACGACCACGTCGTCGCCGCGCAGTAGTCGTTCGCCGCCGTCGGCCAGTGACACCCGCACGGTCCGCTCGGCCACGAAGCGGGCCTGGCCGATCACCAGGTGCAGGCCCGAGTCGAGGAACTGCTGCCGGTTGGCGGCGACCATGCCCTCGACGACGTCCTGCTTGTGCGCCCGCAGCAGGTCCACGTCGACATGCCCGCCCTCGACCACGACGCCGAGCGCGGCGGCGTGGCGCAGCTGGCGGGCCGCCCGCGCGCTCGTCACCAGGGCCTTCGTGGGGATGCACGCGACGTTGATGCAGCTACCGCCGATCATGCCGCGCTCCACCATCGCCACCCGACGGCCGGACCGGGCAACGTCCATGCTCAGCGTCTTGCCGGCCTTGCCGCCGCCCACGACGAGCAGGTCGAAGTCCTCCGGTTGGTCGGTCACTGGCGCTCCTTCCGGCCACGAGGCGCTCCTGGGTCGCCGGTCGGGCCAGCGGCGGTCGGTGCGTGTCGGCCAACCCAGCCTGCCAGCTCCGGCGCCACGTTCGGGATGGTTCGGTGCAGAATCGTCCCCGGTGCGTCGTGCCCGACGACGGTGCGGCGCCGAGTCGGGACCGGACCGCCGCGCGGCGTCAAGCTTCGGCCGTGACCAGGTACAGGGTGAACCCCGCCAGCAGGGGACCGTTCGTGAGACGTCGCAGCCACGGCTGCACGTCCGCGTCGGCCAGCGCGCCGGCCGCGACGGCGCGGGCCGAATTGCGCCGCAGCCCCAGGATCCGGTCCGCCGTGTCGAAGTCCCGAAAGACGACGGCGATCGCCTCGACCGATCTCACCCGCAGGCCAGCCCGCGCCGACAGCCGGACCAGCTCCCGTCCGACAGTCGCGTTCCGCACCCGCCCCGCGACGAAGCGGGCGAAGCCGCGGCTCGTCCGCACGTCCTCGTCGGCGACCGCGAGGGTGTCCCAGTCCGGCTCGGTCAGCGCGAGCACACCACCCGGGCGCAGCACCCGACGAACCTCCCTCAGCACCATCGCGGGATCCGCGACGTGCATGAGGACCCGGTCGATCCGGGCCCGGTCCATGCTGGTGTCGTCCAGCGGAAGCGCGTGCGCGTCGCCCGCGCGCAGGCCGATCGTGGGCCGGTCGGTCAGCCGCCGACCGGCCTCGGCGAGCATCCGCGCGTCACTGTCGACTCCGACAACCCGGCCGCCGGCCTGCACGGCGTCGGCCAGCCGTCCGAGATCGGTCCCCGGGCCGCAGCCGACGTCCACCACCGTGTGCCCCGGCCGCAGATCGAGGGCGTCGAGGGCACGCCTCTTGTAGTCGCGTCCTACAGCGGTGGCCGCGGCCGTGTCGAGGTACGCGATCTGATCGGCGGCGGTGGGCGTCGCGCTCGGGTGGTGGCTCATCGGCCCATCCAAACAGCGGATTGTGGGCGTATCGCGAACACGGCGCGCAGATCCGGTGTAGGCCACCGTCGACGACGGGCCGGCCTGGCCGCGCCGAACCGCGAGCTCGGGCCCCACGCGCCGCTGCGCGGGGCCCGGGTCGACAGAAGGCGGGGTCAGTGCCGGGCGGTGCCGTTGTCGCTGACCGGTTGCCCGAAGGCCAGGAACGGTACGGGCGTCGGCGGCTCGGGCCGCGTGAAGATCCGCTCGGCGTCGTTGGTGGGCGACCCCGACGTGGCCGTCTGATCGGCCGGCTCCACCGGGTACCGCAGGGGCGGCCGACCGGGCCGCTCGCCGTCGGCGTGGTCGACACCGACGTGCTGACCGTTGGCGTGCTCGCCGTCGGCGTGCTGACCGTTGGCGTGTTCGGCGTCGGCGTGCCGACCGTTGCCGTGCTCGGCGTCGGCGTGCTCGACCTCGGCCCGGGTGTCGTCCGCGTTGGTCCGGTCGGCGTCGGTCCGGTCGGTGTCGGCGCGGTCGGCGTCCGCGCGGTCGGCCTCGGCGCGATCGTTCGCGGGCCGGTCCACGGGGAGCAGCTCCACGTTCGTGCGGGACTGGTTCGACCGGGAACCGACCATCGGGTACTCGGCGGTCTCCGTGCCGCCGGCCGCGGCGGCCATCACGGCGGCGGCGGCCAGGTCGGCCACCCGCTTCGCCTCGCGCTGCACCCGGGCGCGGACCTCCTTGGCGTGCCGCTCGGCGGAATCTCCGGCCCGTCGCGCCTCGTCCAGCCGGGTCGCCTCGGCGGTCAGGTCCCGACGCACCTCGCTCAACCGCTGCTGGAGGCGGGACAGCTCGTTCTCCAGGGTCTCGCCCTCGTGGCGCACCTCCGCGAGCTGCTGCTGGGCGGTTTCCAGCTCTGCGTGCAGCTGGTCCGACTCCTGCCGGCGCTCCTCGATCTCCTGCTGGAGCGCGGTCAGCTGCTCCTGGTGGCTGGCCGCCTGCTCGTCGGCCCGGTTACGCAGCTCGGTCACGTGCTGTTGCGCCTCGGCCAGCAGCGCGGCGATCTGCTGCTCGGTGGAGCTGCGCTGCTCGGCCAGCTCCTCCTGGGCCGCGGCCTGCAACTCGGCGATCTCCTGCTCGGCGGCGCTGCGTCGCTCGGCGACCTCGCGCTCCACCCCGGCCTGCCACTGGGCCATCTCCTGCTGGTTCTTGGCCCGGGCGGCCTGGACCTCCTGCTGGATCTGGGTGCGGGCGGACTTCATCAGGGCATCGGCGGCGACCCGGGTCTGGTTGAGCTGCTGAGCGCTCTGTTCGGTGGTGCGCTTCGCCTCGTGCTGGGCGCGCTCGTGCGCGGCCTCCCCGTCGGCGCGCAACTGCTCGGCGCGCTCCCGGATCGCGGTCAACTCGGCCTCGGCCACGGCACGCCGCTCCTCGTACGCCTGCTCCTGCTCGGCGCGTCGCGCGGCCAGCTCCTCCGACAGGTCGTGGCGTGCCTGCGCGGCCCGCTCGCGGGTGTCGGCGAGGATCTGCTCGGCCTCGGTGCGCAGCTCGTTGGCCCGGTCGCTGGCCGACTCGGTGATGAGGGCGGCCTGCTTCTCGGCGAGGGTCAGAATCTCGCCGACCATCGGGCCCAGATCCTGGAACGAGGCGCGGTCCACCTGCACCGGCTGCTCGTGCAGCTCGGCCAGTTCGGCGCGCAGCCGCTGCACCTCGGCGGTCAGCTCACGGACTCGCACCGCGGAGCGTCCGTGCTCGCCGCTGAGCATCGCGATCTGGCCGTCGAGCTGCTCCAGGTGTCGGTCCACCTGGCGTTTGTCGTAGCCGCGCAGGGTGAGCTCGAAGCTCGGCCGCGAGGCCGCGTCGTCGCGTGCTGCGAGCGGCTCAGCGCCGATGGACATGCACCATCCTCCGTACGATCGGGGCGTCAGGGCCGGCGGTCAACCGCCCCTGCGGGCCGTGAGTGTGGCGCAACGCTACCGCCGAGCCCACCCCCGTGCGAAGGCCCGCCCCGCCTCGGCCCCGCTCCTTGGTCGATCATGGAGCCGTGGTGCCCGGAAAGCCCTGATCCGCGGCTCTTGTCATCCACCACGACTCCATGATCGACGCGGGCTCAGCGGCGGCGGGCCAGCAGCACCGCGTCGTGGTGGACGACGTCGTTGGGGCCGGGGCGGGGGCGGGTGTCGGTGACGAGCACGTCCCACCGGGTCGGGTCCAGCGAGGCGGCCACGTCCTCGGCGGTGTACATCATGTCCGGCATGTGCATCCGGTGCCCCGACGTCCACAGGTCCGACGGGTGGTGCCCGACGATCAGCAGCACGCCGCCCGGGGCCACCGCGTCGGCCAGCCTGGCGAACAACTCACGCCGCTGCGTCGGGGGCAGGTGCATGAACTGCGCCGACACCAGGTCGTACGCCTCCTCGGCGGGCGGCTTGTCGCGCAGGTCGGTGTGCGTGAACTCGATCCGGTCAGCCACCCCTGCGGTCTCGGCGTGCTCGGCGGCCCGGGTCAGCGCGGTGGTCGAGATGTCCACCGCGGTCACCCGCCAGCCGCGCTCGGCCAGCCACACCGCGTCAGCGCCCTCGCCGCTGCCCACGTCCAGCGCCCGCCCCGGGGCCAGGTCCGCGGCCTCGGCGACCAGTTGCGGGTTCGGACGTCCACTCCAGACGGCCGGCTTGGACTGGTAGCGCTCCTCCCACGCCGGCTCCTCGAAGGTGGTGGCCACCAACTGCCGGTACGCGGCCACCGCGTCGCGGGTGTCCTCGGCGATGAGGTCGGCGTTGATCGCCGCCCCGGCCATCAGCCCGGCGGCGGCGGACGTGATGACCTGACCGCGCAGGTCGGCCACGTTGCCGGCCACCCACACCCCGGGAACTGTCGTCGCCCCGGTCGCGTCGGCCGGGATCTGGGTGCCGACCACGTGCCCACCCATCGTCACCTCCTCCGGGGCCAGACCCAGCCCCACCAGCAGGTCGGCGCGGGGCGCCGTACGGGTCGCGACCACCACCACGTCGAGCGCCACCACCCGGCCGTCGGCGAGCCGGACTCCGCTGAGCGCGTCCCCGCTGACCTCCAGCGCGGCGACCGGGCCGGGCACCACCGCGATGCCCCGGGCGGCCAGCCGCTCGGCCGTCTCCTCGTCCGGGGTCGGGGCGTCGTGCAGCAGGAGCAGCACGTCGGAGGTCCACTGCCGCCACATCTCGGCCTGGTGCACGGACATCGGCCCGGTCGCCAGTACGCCGACCCGCTGGTCCCGCACCTCCCAGCCGTGGCAGTACGGACAGTGCAGCACGTCACGGCCCCATCGCTGCGCCAGGCCGGGCACGTCGGGCAGCTCGTCGGTGAGCCCGGTGGCCACCAGCAGGCGGCGTGCCCGCACCGAGGCCCCGTCGTCGAGGGCGAGCCGGAAGCCACCGTCGTCGCGGGTCGCGGCCTGGACCCGGCCGGCGCGGAACTGTCCGCCGTACCCGGCCACCTCGGCGCGTCCGACCGCGAGCAGCTCGCCCGGCGGCGTCCCCTCCCGGCCCAGGTAGTTGTGCACGTGGTCGGCCGGCGCGTTGCGGGGCTCGCCGGAGTCGATCACCAGCACCGACCGCCGGGCCCGGCTCAGCGCCAGGGCTCCGCTGAGCCCGGCCGCGCCGCCGCCCACGACCACCACGTCATATGTCTCGTCCACCGGAATGTCCCCCTACTTGTCGGCTGAGCCCACCATCCGTCGTAGCCGTTCGGGTGGCAAGTATCCTTGCCGTTATGGCAAACGAGGACAGCGCCGCGCTGGCGGCCGTCGGCCCCCGGCTGCGTGCCCTGCGCCACCAGCGCGGCACCACGCTCACCCAGCTCGCCGAGCTGACCGGCATCTCGGTGAGCACCCTGTCCCGGCTGGAGTCCGGCACCCGCCGACCCACCCTGGAACTGCTGCTCCCGCTCGCGCGGGCGTACCAGGTGGCGCTCGACGAGCTGGTGGACGCCCCGGCCACCGGCGACCCCCGCGTACGCCCCAAGCCGATCGTCATGCACGGCGTGACGTACCTGCCGCTGACCCGCCGACCGGGCGGCCTCCAAGCGTTCAAGCAGATCTTCCCGCCGGACCCGTCCGCCGGGGGGCGAACCCCACAAGCCCACGAGGGGTACGAGTGGCTCTACGTGCTCTCGGGCCGGCTGCGCCTGCTGCTCGGTGACCGCGACCTCATCCTGACGCCGGGAGAGGTGGCCGAGTTCGACACCCGCGTCCCGCACCTCTTCTTCAATCCCGGTCCCGGCACCGCGGAGGCGCTCAGCCTCTTCGGGCCGCAGGGGGAGCGGCTGCACGTCCGCGCCCGCCCCGCGAAGGCCGAGGAGCGGTAGGCGCTGGCTCGGGCGGCCGTGGGCCGGTGGAACGCGGTCCGCAACGTAACGGGCCGAAACCCGAGAACGTCACCGGCGGCGGGCACGCAGGGAGCCTCCGGCGCGATGCCGGAGGCTCCCTGGTCCGCCCCGGTCAGTTGAGGGCGTAGATCTCCGCGGCGGTGGTCCACGGGTTGCCGTTGACCTCGCTCAGGGCGCGCAGCCGCAGGTACTGCCCGGTCTTGGCGGTGAACCGGACCTCCTTCTGGCTGGCGTTGTTGGCGAAGGTGCCGGTGGCCACGGCCGTACCCCAGTTGACGCCGTCAGTGCTGACGTAGACCTCGTACTGGCCGATGCGCCCGTTGGCGGCGCCGGAGCCGCTGTCCTGCCGGGGCAGGTAGCGAATTCCGGAGACGGAGTAGCTCGCACCGAGGTTGATCTGGATCTCGTGGGGCATCGGGGCGTTGCCCCCGGTGTACTTCGTGTGCCAGATCGTGCTGAGGTTGCCGTCGAAGGCGTTGGTGGCCGCCCCGTTCTCGGCGGTCGTCTCCTGGCTGTCCGTGTACTTCAGGGACCAGCCGGTGCGGGGGATGACGCCGGCGCTGGGCACGCAGACGGTGCTCAGCTGGTGGGCGCCCCGGTCGGGACGGCACCCCTGGGTGACGACGCCGCCGAAGTAGTCCCGGCTGCCCGGGTTGGTCATGACCTGGCCACTGGCCAGTGCCGGCGAGCCGGCGCGCAGCCGGTAGCCACCGGCGTCGCTGATCGAGGTGGCGGTGCCCGGCGCGACGAACAGCGGATCGGCCGTGATCTTGTTCGAGTCGGTGGGCTCACCGGCCGGGTGCTGGCCGTAGAACACGTTGGAGTCGAACAGCAGAGCACCGGCGTTGTAGGTGGCCTGGGTCGTGGTCACGTAGAAGATGTTGTTGTAGAACTCCACGTTGGCGCCGGCCGAGCCGTTGCCGTTGTTGATGATCTGGGCCGCCTGGCCGACGTAGAAGACGTTGTTGTAGATCTTCGTATTGGTGAGCTTGCCGCAGACCAGGTCGAAGATCTGGCCACGGTCGTTCTGGCTGATGTTGTAGCGCACGATGTTGTCTGCGGTGGTGGAACCCCCGCCGTTGCACAGCAGGATGAAGCCACCCTCGTTGTCGTGGCTGTAGTTGTACTGGTAAATGGTGCGGATGTTGCCCTCGTCCAGGTCGAGGCCCTGCCCGTCACAGGTGCTCCGGCCGCCGCTCACCTCGTTGAACTGGAACAGGGCGTCGTTGATGTTCCAGCCCCAGATGCCTGCGGCGCACTGCGCGGGCTCGCGGACCCGGAAGCCGTCGACCCGGTTGTTCTCCACCAGGGCGCTCTGGGTGTGGTGCACGTCGATGGCGTCGCCGCCGATGTCGGTGACCGTGTTGCCGCGTACGACGACCCGGGTCTGCGGAAGCCAGTTGCCGCAGGTGGAGCCGCAGTTGGGGTTGGCCAGTTCGGGCCGGACCATCCAGCGGGTCCAGAAGTGGATGCCGTAGCGGTCGACGGTGGCGATCGTGTTGTTGTTGATCAGCACGTCGTCGAACTTCGTCTGCGTGGTGTAGCCCAGAACCTCGAAGAAAATGCCGGCGCTGGCGTCGTCGTCCTTCTTGGTCTGGTTCCCGTTGACGTCGTGGACGCTGAGCCCGGTCACCCGGTAGTAGGTGCCGATGCCGGAGTTCTCGCGGATGATGTGCACGCCGCGACGGGTGGCGATCGCCGAACCCTTGTTGGAGATGTCCAGGTTGCGGATCTCCCAGTACTGCTGGTTGTAGAGCTTCACGACGTCGACGACCGCACCGTTACCAGCCAGCACCGGCTTGGCGCCGCTGCCGTACGCGTCGATGACGATCGGTGCGCCGGCCGCGCCGGAACCCTTGGGGAAGAGTTGCTGATTGGCGCAGGTCGTGCCCCGCCGGATCAGGATCTGGTCTCCGGCGGCGAACGTCCTGGCGTTCACCGGCGTGAAGCTGTTCCAGGGGCTGGCCTGGGTGCCGCTGCCCGACGTGCTCGCGGAACAGTCGACGTAGTAGTTCGCTGCGGCTGCCGCGGCGGGGGGCGCGGCGACAAGTACTGCGGTGGCTAGCGTGGTCAAAGCCACCAACGAGGACCTGAACAGGTGCATCGAGAGTCCTAACCGTGGGGTGGTTGGGGGATTCGTTCACTTCCTGGGAGATATCCGGCGCGCACGACCGGGAGATGACGCCGGCGACGGAACCGGTGGACCGCGGGCCCGTCCGCCGACGGGGGTCCGAGTCACCGGAACTTGCGGTTGTAGTCCGCGAGAAGACCGATCAGAACGGCGAGCGCCACGAGCATGATCGCGAGGCTTCCCCAGCCGACAGTGGGCCGGACGACCACCACCGTGACGACGCAGGCCAGCGCGACCAGAATCCGGGCGACGACGAGCAGTACGACAGGCGTCGGTTTCTTCATGACATCCCTTTCTCGGGCCTCAGCCCTTGACGCCGCCGGCGGCCATGCCCTGGATCAGGCGGCGCTGGATCAGCGCGTACAGGAGCAGCACCGGCACGATGACGATGACCATGCCGGCGTAGAGCCGCCCGGGGTCCGCGGCCGCCTTCTGGGCGGCCATCAGGTTGAGCAGGCCGACCTGCAACGTCTTGCCCTCGCCGGGCAGCAGCGTCAGCGCGATGATGAAGTCGTTCCAGTACGCCAGGAAGTTGAACAGGATCACTGTGGTGACCGCCGGGCGGGCCATCGGCAGCATCACCCGCGTCATGATCCGAAAGCGGGATGCCCCGTCCAGCAGCGCCGCCTCCTCGAAGTCCCCGGGAATTGACCGGAAGTACGCGCTCAGCAGGTAGATCGTGAACGGGATCGAGGTGGCCGCGTAGACCAGCGCGAGCATCGCCGGGTTGTCGAGGAAGAACCCGTCCGGGAACACGTCGACGAGCGCGCGGTCCCAGTCGACGAGCATCAGGAAGATCGGCACCACGATGTAGTTGACGTTGACGAAGAGCCCGGCGAGCAGCGCCACCTCGACGATGCTCTTGCCGCGGAACTCGTACCTGGCGACGACGTACGCCGCCGGCACCGAGACCGCCAGCACGAAGACCAGGCCGAGGAGGGTGACAAGCACCGACGTGGCGAAGTAGCGGCCCATGTGCGCGCCGCCGAACGCGTCGACGTAGTTGCGCAGGTGCAGGCCTTCGGGCAGGGTCCAGGGGCTGCCGAAGAACTCGCTCTTGCGCTTGAGCGAGGCCACCAGCACCCAGGCGACCGGGATCACGATGAGCAGGGTGATCCCGCCGACGAGCAGGTGGGTGAGGCCACGGCCGGGGCGCGGACCGGATTTGTTGATCGTGGTCATGGAAGTGTCCTCTAGAACTGGAGGGGCTCACGCCGGGTCGCGCGGCTCACCAGGAGCGACACGAGGAACGAGAAAGCGAAGATCACCACGCCGATGGCCATGCCGTAGCCGTAGGCCGAGTTGGTGTACGCCTGCTTGTACATGTAACTGAGCAGCACCTCTGAGGCGCCGTCCGGACCGCCGCCGGTCATCGCCCTTACCAGCACGAAACTGAGGTTGACGGCGCTGAGGATGAAGAAGGTCAGTGTGGTGCGCAGGTTCTGCCAGATCAGCGGCAGCGTGACGGCGAAGAACTGCCGGGCGGCCGACGCGCCGTCGAGCGCCGAGGCCTCGTACAGCTCCTCCGGGATGCTCGCCATGCTCGACATGTAGATGACCATGTAGTAGCCCAGCGACTGCCACAGCATCGCTGTCGCGACCGAGTAGAGCACCAGCTTCTGGTCACCCAGCCACACCTGTTGCAGGCCGTCCAGCGAGAGCAGCCGGAGTGTGCCGTTGAGCAGGCCGTTCTCCTGGTCGTAGACGGCCGAGAAGATGGCCGCGATGACCACTACCGAGAGCACGTTCGGGACGTAGAGCACGAACCGGTAGAAGGTGTGGCCGCGCAGCTTCTGCCGGGTCATGACGGCCGCGAGGAACAGGCCCATCCCCATCGTCACCACTGTCACGACGACGAGCAGCGCGACGGTGTTCTGGAACGCGCGCAGGAACTGCTCGTCGTCGAGCAGCTTGCTGAAGTTGTCCAGGCCGACGAACCGCATCTGCGTCGAGAAGCCGCTCCAGGTGTAGAGCGACATCCGGAACACGCTCACCGTCGGCCAGATCATGAACAGCGCGAACAGTGCCAGCGCCGGCAGCAGGCAGACGGCGACGAACCGGCCGTCGCCGCGCCGGCCACGCGCGGCGCCACCGCGCGTCGACGTCGGGGATCGACCGGGCGCACGTTTGCTGGCGCCCGGGGTTGGTGGAGTGCGGGTCGTCGTCACCGTGACCAGTCCTTGGCTCTCGCAGGGGGAAGGGAACGGCGGCAGCCCGGATCCCGGGCTGCCGCCGGGGCGTCACTTGCCCGCCTGCCGCAACTTCTCGCTGGCGTCGTTCAGGGCGGTCTGCCACTGGTCGACGGTCTTGTCGCCGCTGATGATGCTGTTCGCGGTGTCGAAGAGCGTGCCCTTGATGTTCACGCCCTCGACGGGGGCGGTGCTGGCGAAGCCACCGACCAGGGCGGTGATGCTCGGGTCCTCGTAGAGCTGGTAGAACGGCGCGATCTCGGCGGGCAGCGTCGAGGCGATGCCCTTGATCGGCTGGATCGCGTTGGCCTTGGCGAAGATGCCGGCGGCCTCGTCGGAGTAGAGGTACGCGACGAAGTCCTTCGCGGCGTCCTTGTTCTGGGCGCCGCTCGGCACCCAGGCCGACTCGACGATGGTGGTCAGGTAGCGCTTGCCACCTGCGGTGACCGCCGGCAGCGGGGCCATCGCCCACTCGAAGCCCGTGGCACGCGGCGCGTCCTTCATCTCGCCGACGACCCACGTGCCGTTCGGCATGAACAGCGTCTTGTTGTCGAGCAGAGACTGCTGGTTCTTGGTGAAGTCCTGCTCGTTCGCGTACCCGACGGTGGTCTTCGCCGCGTAGGTCAGCAGCTTGGCGGTGATGTCCAGGACCTGGCGTGCCTGGGCGGTCTTCCAGACACCCTCGGAGTAGGTCATCGCCTCCTTGTAGAACTGCTCACCGCCGACATCGGCGAGCAGGGCGAAGAAGAACGAGTCCAGGTAACCCGCGGTCGGGTACGTGAACAGCGCGATGCCCTCGGCCTTGGCGGCGTCGCCGAGCTTGAACATGTCGTCCCAGCTGGTCGGAACCTGCCAACCCTTCTGCGCGAAGAGACCCTTGTTGTAGACCAGGCCGGTCGGCGCGTAGTACATCGGCATCAGGTAGGTCTTGTCGTCGTTGTACGGGTTGGTGCTGAGGTTGCCGACGATCCCGTCGGCGAGCTTGGACCGTACTGTGGACTGCTCGCCCGGCACTGTCATGTCCAGAACGCCGGTGAGGTCCTCCAGCGCCTTGTCCTTGACCAGAGTCTCGGCGAGCGCGGCCTTGCGGCCCTGGGGCAGCACCACGACGTCGGGGAACTTGCCAGCCTTCATGTTGGGGCTGATTTCGTCCTCAAGGGTCTTCGAGAGCTGCAGTTGCACATCCACGTCGGGGTGCTTCGCCTTGTAGGCGTCGACGACCTGGACGTACATGTCCCGGCCGTAACCGCCCTCGAAAGCCGCGATCTTCAGCGTCTTCTTGCCGTCGGCGTCGTCGTTCCCTCCGGAACAGCCGGCGAGCAGGCTCAGCGCTGTCGCCGCGGCGACCGCAAGGACGATTGGTCGTCTCAACATGGTGGGGGGCCTCCAAGGGCGGTGCACACGGCGGTGCGGAATTGAGCGGTGTGGACGAGGCACGGCATCGGCCCACAAGATCGCGGGCGGGCCTCGCGTTGTTACTGTGGCACCCGTAACATGAGTCGTCAAGAACGATGTGCCAACAGCGCGGAGGCGCGCAGGGGTCAGCGGGACCGCGGTGCGGCGGTCGACTCCCGGACGATGAGGCTCGGCTGCGCCACCGACTCGCCGGCGCCCTCGCTGCCCAGAAGGAGCGCGACGGCGGCCGCCCCGGAGCGGTAGAAGTCCTGGCGGACAGTGGTGAGCGGCGGGTGGCAGTACGCCGCCAGCTCGATGTCGTCCACGCTCACTATCGACACGTCCGCAGGCACCGATCGGCCGCGCTCGCGCAGCGCCCTGATCACGCCGAACGCCATCTCGTCACTGGCCACGAAAATGGCCGTGACCTCCGGAATCATCGCGAGGATCTGCCCCTGGCGGTAACCGGATTCGGGCGACCAGTCGCCCTCGAGCGCTGGCGGCGCGTCGATCCCGGCGGTGGTCAGGCACTCCTGCCAGCCCTGCCGGCGCTGCCGTGCCTCGATCCACTCGTCCGGCCCGGCCACGTGCCACACCTGGCGGTGCCCGGCGTCGAGCAGGTGCTGGGTGGCGATGCGCCCGGCCTCGTGCTGGTCGATGCCCAGCACCCGCGCACCTGTGGTGCGCGAGCCGTCGACAGTGACGGTGGGGATGTCCCGGGTGATGTCCTCCATCCGCTGGGTCACGGAGATCAGCGGGACCGCGATGATGATGCCGTCGACGCCCTGGTCGGACAGCTTGAGCAGGGACTTTTCCATCATGGCGGTGTCCAGCTCGGCGAGGGTCGCGATGCTCACCGAGTAGCCCGCCTGCCCGGCCGCGGCCTCCACCCCGGCGGTCACCGCGGAGCGCGAGTAGTAGCCGCCGGCCTGGAGCAGGACCAGGCCGAGGGTGAAGCTGCGCCCGGACGACAGCAGCCGGGGGGCGCCGTTGTACCGGTATCGGAGCTGCTCGACGGCGGTGAGCACGCGCCGACGGGTCTCGGCGTTGACGTTCGGTGAGTCGCGCAGGGTGCGCGAGACCGTCTGTGCCGACACGCCGGCGGCCCGTGCCACGTCAGCCATGCTCGGCTGCTTGCCACTCATTGTCGCCTCGGTCATCCCCGTCGCCCTCCCGGAACGTGCTACGGGCGCATCCTACCGGCATTGTTACGAATGGCACGGGTAACATAGGCTGCCACCATGATCGAGACCACCCGGCGGGGCAGCGCGGTAGCGCCGCCGACGAGACCCTCGCCCGCACTCGGCTGGCACGACCGCCAGCTCTACCGGCACGGAGTCCCGCACCGCATCCTGTCCGGCGCCCTGCACTACTTCCGGGTCCACCCCGGGTTGTGGCGCGACCGGATCCGGCGGCTCGCCGACCTGGGTCTGAACACCCTCGACACGTACGTGCCCTGGAACTTCCACCAGCCGTACGCCGATCGCGCGCCGCGCTTCGACGGGTGGCGCGACCTCGAGGCGTTCATCGCGCTCGCCGGCGAGGAGGGTCTCGACGTCGTCGTGCGGCCCGGCCCGTACATCTGCGCGGAGTGGTCCAACGGTGGATTGCCGGCCTGGCTCACCGCCCGCGACGTGGCCCTGCGCACCTCCGACCCGGCGTTCACCGGGCCGGTCGGGTGGTGGTTCGACGAACTCATACCCCGCATCGCGCGGCACCAGACGCACTCCGGTGGACCGGTCGTGGCCGTGCAGGTCGAGAACGAGTACGGCAGCTACGGCGACGACGAGGCGTACCTGCTGTGGAACCGCGCCGCCCTGCTCGACCGCGGTATCACCGAGATGCTGTTCACCGCCGACGGCCCCACCGAGCTGATGCACGACGCGGGTACGGTGCCGGGCACGCTCGCAGCCGCCACCCTCGGGTCGAAGCCCGAGGCCGCCCGTGCCCTGTTCGCCCGGCGCCGACCCGACGAACCGTTCGTGGTCGCCGAGTACTGGAACGGCTGGTTCGACCACTGGGGCGAGCGGCACCACGTCCGCGCCGTGGACAGCGCCGTCCGCACTCTGGACGCCATCATCGCCGAGAGCGGAAGCGTCAGCCTCTACATGGCGCACGGCGGCACCAACTTCGGGCTCTGGGCCGGCGCCAACGCGGAACGAGGCCGGCTCCAGCCCACCATCACCAGCTACGACTCCGACGCGCCGATCGCCGAGGACGGGGCGCTCACCGCGAAGTTCCACGCCATGCGCCGGGCGCTCGGCGCCACCGGGCCGCTGCGGGTACCCGAGCGGATGCCGGTCCTCGCGCCGGCGCGGGTGCCGTTGACCCACCACGCCGACCTGATCGCCGGCCTGCGTGCGGTGCCGGCGCCGGAGTCGACAGGGCCCCGGCCGGCCACCTTCGAACAGCTCGGCCTGGACGCCGGGATGGTGCTGCTCACCGCCCACCCGAAGATCCCCCCGGGGGAGCACACGATCATCCTGACCGACGTACGCGACCGGGCCGTCGTCCTCGCCGACGGCGTGCCGATCGGGGTGGCCGACGGTGCGCATCCGGAGATACCGATTCACGGCACCGGGGCGGCCGTGCGCCTGGAGGTCCTGGTGGAGAACCTGGGCCGGGTCAACTACGGCCCGTTGGTCGGACAGCACAAGGGCCTGCTCGGCCCCGTGCTCGTCGATCGCCGGATGGTGCACGGCTGGACGAGCTCGCCTGTCGCCCTGGCCGAGTGGACACCTGACGACCTGCGCCGTGCGGCGGGTGCCGGACCGGCCAGCACCGGCGCCGGCTTCGCCGTCGCGACGGTGCGCCTCGACGAGCCCGCCGACACCTTCCTGGCCCTGCCCGGCTCCGTGCACGGCCTGGTCTGGGTCAACGGATTCCTGCTCGGCCGCTACTGGGATATCGGCCCGCAGGTCACCCTCTACTGCCCGGCACCGCTGCTGCAAAGGGGCGAGAACACGTTTGTCGTCCTGGAGACCGACCGGCTCGGCTCGGTCCTGGAGTTGCGCGACCGGCCCGAGCTGGGCCCCACCGAGGAGTACGTCGAAGAGTTCGACTGACCGTCGGCCGGTGGTCAGCGCGCCGGTCGCGCGGCGTGCCGACGCACGACCTCGCTGCCAGGACGGCGGCGGCAGCGCGACGGGCCCCGGACGCCCGCGTGGACGTCCGGGGCCCGACCGGCTGGTCAGTGGCGCCTGCGGTGACGGCGCTTCGTGAAAAGGAATGCCAGGCCGACAGCCAGCAGCGCGGCACCGCCTCCGGCGGCGGCGAGCGGCAGGGCCGTCGAGCTGTCCTCGGCGGCGGCGGTGAGCTCCTCCGGGCCGGTCTCGGTCACCGGTTCGGAGCTGTCGCCCATGGCCTCGGTGGCGGCGCTCGCGCTGGGGGTGGGCGTGGCGGCGCTGGGGGTCGGGGTCGTAGTCGGTGACTTCGAGGGAGTCGGGTCGAGGGAGGCCAGCGAGTCGCCGTTGAGCGCGACCTTGACCTTGGCCTGACCGCCGCCGGAGGAGACGACGGCGACGGACAGCTTGCTCGCCTTGTCCGTCAGTTTCGTGATGGCGTCCGTGTTGGGCGGTGCGTTGTTGGCGGCGGTCTTGTTCGCCGTCGTGGTGTCGATGAGGGACGAGGAGCCGTAGGAGCCCTTGGGGACGCGGTAGGCGTGCACGCCCTCGAGCTTCGCGTCGAAGTTGCCGGCCGCGTGGCGGTACTCGATGACGAGCCGGTCGCCGCCCAGGGCGATGTCCAGGGCGCGGACTCCGCTGCCCTTGCCGTGCAGGGAGCGCAGCGTGTAGACGCCGGACTTGGTGACCTTGACAGACGCCCCGCCGGAGAGCCATCCGGCACGGATCATCTCCGGCGCGGAGAAGCCGGCCGGCCGGTACCCGCCGGCCATGATGCTCGTGTGGCTGGCGCCCGCCTCCTTGCACGCGCCCAGGTTGCCGCCCGTGCACTGGACGCGACCCTGGTGACCGAAGCCCAGGTTGTGCCCGAGTTCGTGGCCGACGACGTCGATGCCACTGGCGGTGCCGTACAGGTTGATCCAGGTGGTCGGGCCGGGCAGGGTGGCGAGGCCAGCCCAGGGGCATTCGGTCTTCTGTGCCGGAAAGACGATCGAGAGGCTTTCGTAGTCCTTGCCCGCGACCAGTCCCCGTTTGGCGAGTTCGTCCCGGGTCATCTGGTTGATCTTGCCCTGCGGGCAGCCGGCGGCGCTCAGGTCCAGCTTGATCGGGCCGAGGAACTGCTCCTTGATGGCGGGTACCACCGTGTACTGCCCGCGCGAGACCTCGGACAGGAACGACGCGGCCGAGTCGCTCTTCGCCCCGAAGTAGGTGTCCGGCGTGGACGCCTTCACCTTGTCCGGGAACTGGAAGGACGCGTCGTTGAACTCCACCAGGACGGGGAGGATCTTTCTCTTCACCGGTGCGGCGGATGCGGGGGTGCCGGGGAGCATGGCGGTGGTCAGCACGGCGATGCCTGTGGCCAGAGCGATGCGGCCGAGGGCAGACAGCTTCATGGGGTCCGGTTCCTTCGAGGGGATGCAGGGCGCCAGGGACGCCGACGTCCGCGACACTGTCGCTTCGCCTGGATATCCACTTGGAGCACCAGGGAGAGTCAGTTAATCGGACATCCAATGTCTGATGTCGTATGACCGTAGGGCGCATCAATATCTTCGTCAAGTGCTCGCCGAGAGCGGCGGGGGATATCGTGCACGTCGTGACGCATGAACGTGAGCTGCTCTCACCTGTCGATCTGTGCCAACGGAACGGGCGGCTCAATCCCGCGGCGGTGGGCTGGACCCGCCGCCCCCTGCACACCGCGAACCTGCGCGGCTGGGGCCGGACCAAGCGGTGGGAGTACTGGGGCATCGTGACCCCACGGCACATCGTCGGGCTGGTCGCCTCGTCGCTGGACTACGCCGGTGTGCACAGCGTCTACGTGCTCGACCGGGACAGCGGCACCGAGACGAAGGCCGACGTGGTGGTGCCGCTCGCGCGGGGGACGATGCTCCCGCCACGGTGCGGCGTGGGCGAAGCGGAAGCGCGGGGCGGTGACCTGGCGATCCGGATCACCCAGCGCCCGGACGGCACCGCCATCTCGGCGAGTGCCCCCGGCGTACGGCTGGCGGTGGACGTGCCGTTGCCGGCCGGTCACGAGTCACTCGGCGTGGTGGTGCCGTGGAGCCCCACGCGATTCCAGTACACGGTCAAGGACGTCGGCCGCCCGGTCCTCGGCACGCTGGACCTGCACGGCCGGACGTACGAGATCGGTGGACCCGACGCGTTCGCCGTGCTGGACCACGGTCGCGGCAGGTGGCCGTACTCGATCGCGTGGAACTGGGCCGCCGGCGCCGCGCCGGGACGGGCGATCCAACTCGGCGGTCAGTGGACCGACGGCACCGGGGTCACCGAGAACGGCCTGTTCGTCGACGGCCGCCTGCACAAGATCGGCGAGGAGCTGCGCTGGACGTACGACAGGTCCGACTGGCTCCGCCCCTGGCGGATCAACGGGGAACGGGTCGAGGTCGAGTTTCAGCCGTTCCACGAGAAGGTGGCCCGCACCAACCTGGGTGTCGTCGCGAACGAGACGCACCAGTGTTTCGGGCACTTCTCCGGCTGGGCGACGACTGACGACGGTACGACTGTGCGCCTCGACGGGCTCGTCGGCTGGGCCGAGGAGGCACGCAACCGCTGGTAGTGGGTCAGCGCGGGGCGGCGATCGGCGGCGTCGACGGCCCGAAGGTGGTCAGGAACCGGTCCCGGAAGGTGTCCATGGGCCACACCGGCGCGTCCGGTCCCGGGCGCAGTCCGTCCTGCCAACCCCAGCCGTTAACCCGGTCCAGCACCGCCGGGTCGCGGGCCACGATGGTGATCGGCACGTCCCGACTGGCGCCCTCGCCGGTCACCACCGGGGCCGGCTGGTGATCGCCGAGGAAGACCAGCACCAGATCGTCGTCACCGTAGGTCTGGACGTAGGAGATCAGGGCCTGGAGCGAGTAGGCGACGGCCTGGCGGTAGCCGGCCCGGATCCGGCCGGTGTCCCGGTCGTCGGCGTCGCCGTCGTCCTTCGCGCCGGAGTCGCCGTGGTAGATCGAACCGTCGCCCACCTCGTCCCAGCCGATCATGCGGGGCACCGCCGTCCACGGTGAGTGGCTGGAGATCAGCGGAATCTCCGCCATGATCGGACGGTCCGCGCCGGCGCGCACCCGCCGCTGGAAGAACGACAGCGTGTACTGGTCGGGCATCGGCGCGTAGCTGAACTTCGGGCCCCGGTAGCCCAGCGCCTCGGCGTCGTAGTACCTGTCGTACGAGAAGAAACCCTGCTCCGGCCACGGCTGGGTGGCCGCCGGCAGCACCCCGACGGTCTGCCAGCCCGCCCGGCGGAACGCGCCGTTGAGGGTGAGCCGGTCGCTGGCCAGCAGGCTCCGGTGCCGCTGCTCGTTGTCCGTCCACAGACCGGACAGCAGCGTGTCGTGCGCCAACCAACTGCCCCCGCCGAAGGTGGGGGAGGTGAGAAAGCCGCTGCGCGCGCCGTATCCGGCCGCGCGCAGCCGCTCGGTGCCGGTGTCCAGCACCGCGTTGACCTGCGGCGCCAGCTGCGGATCCTCGACGGCGTCGCGCCCGTAGCTCTCCACGAAGGCGAGGACGACGTCCTTGCCGCGCAGCCCGGTCAGCAGCTGGTCACCCGGGACGCCCTGGAACGGGTCGGCGTCGATCTGGGCGGTGAACCGTTCCCGGTCGTGCAGCCGCGCGTCCACCTGCTCGGCGTGCGCGCCGACCAGCGCGGTGGTCCCGGCGTCGGCCACCGGCACGCCCGGGACGATCCGCACGCCGGCCACGGCGCAGAGGACCCAGGCCGCCGTCAGGGCGGCCACCGCCCGGGTCGCCACCCGCTCGTGGCCGACCAGCAGCGCCGCCAGCCGCCGCACCGCCGCGGTCGCCACCAGCAGCAGCACACCGACCAGCAACACGACGCCGACCACCGCGCCGACCGCGCCGGCCCGCCCCGCCGAATCCCGCACGAAACCGAACGCGTCGTCCAGCAGCAGCCAGTCCAGCACCAGATCGAACGGCCGGTCGAGGGCCGTGCGAAAACCCAGGTCGGCGAGCTTCACGATGGCCAGCAGACCCAGCAGCGGCCCGAGCACGGCCACCACTACCCGCCGTGGTCGCGGCGGCAGCGCCAGCAGCAGCGCCGCGACCAACAGACCCTCCAGCGGGATCCGCACGAACGCGCCGGGCGTCAGCTCGCCGAGCCGGTCCGGGCCGACCAGGACGGCGTACACCAGCAGAACCGCCAGCACCGTGCCCACCCACCCCAGCGCCCGCCGCGCACGGCCGCGCGGCACCGACGACACCACGGGGGTACGCGCCGAAGCGTCACCGCTCGACGCGGGGCTCGGGCGTCGCCGGCCGGTCAGCCGGCGCAGCCGGGCGGGAAGGGTCATCACGGCCTCCAGTCGGAGTGGACCGTACCGCCCGAGCGGGCCGCCAGCGCGGGCGTGGGCACCGGCAGCAGCGGCGGTACGACGACGGGTGCGTGCCCGCCCAGCGGCAGCAGGGGCACCGCCACCGGCGCGGCGATCGGGACCGCAGGCGGGGTGATCGGCGGTGGGGCGGGCGCGGCGGTGATCGCCACGACCGACAGCGGGTGGGACCGCCGAGGGGCCGGGCGGCGACGCCACAGCCAGGCCACGTCCCGGCCGAACGACTCGACAAGCAGTGTCAACGCCGTCACCAGGACCACTGTGGTCCACGGCTCCGGCAGCACCCGCGCGGCGGCGACCGCCAACAACACGCCCTGCGCGGCGGCCACCACCTTGCGCCAGTAGCGCGGCGGCAACGTACCGCGCAGCCAGGGCAGCACGGCGCTGGCCGCGACGAAGGCGTACCGCATCGCGCCGATGGCCAGCACCCAGCTCCCCGCCGCCGGGGCGACGTACACGCTGAGAACCAGGATGAGGAACGCGTCGACCTCCATGTCGAAGCGGGCCCCGAGCGCGCTGACCGTGCCGGTGCGCCGGGCGACCTGACCGTCCACCGCGTCCAGCAGCAGAGCCACCGCGCTCAGCGCGACCAGCAGCCCCACCGGCGTCGGGTGGCCGAACGAGTCCACCACCAGCGCGGTGACCGCGCCGACCAGGACGGCCCGGGTCAGCGTCACCCGGTCGGCGGGGCCGAGCCGCGACGCGCCGGACAGGTGCAGGCCCCGGCTCAACGCGAGGCAGGTGAGCGCGGCGTAGCCGGCGCCGGCCAGCCAGCCCGCCGTGCTCAGACCCACGGTGGCGGCCAGTGCCGCCAGCACGACCAACTGCGCGCTCAGCCCGATCACCGGACCGCTTCGAACTGTGGGCACCGTACCTCCGTGTTTATGATCGACGACCCCGACAGGGAACACGGAAATCAGGGCCGTTCGGTTCGACCGGGACAAAAGGTGAGGTGTGCGAGGGTGATCCGCGAGGCGTACGCCTGCTGGGTGCGCGAGCCCGGCGCGGCGGAGATCCGGCCGGTGTCGCTGCCCGTGCCGGGGCCGGACGAGGTGCTGGTACGGGCCCGCTACTCCGGCGTCAGCCGGGGCACCGAGACGCTGGTGTTCGCCGGCCGGGTGCCCGTGGACCAGTACGCGGCGATGCGCGCCCCGTTCCAGGAGGGTGACTTCCCCGGCCCGGTGAAGTACGGCTACCTCAGCGTCGGCGTGGTCGAAGAGGGTCCGCCGGAGCTGCTCGGGCGTACGGTGTTCTGCCTGCACCCGCACCAGAGCGCGTACGTCGTGCCGGCGACCGCCGTCGTGCCGGTGCCGGACGACGTGCCGCCCGCCCGCGCGGTGCTCGCCGGCACTGTCGAGACCGCCGTAAACGCCCTGTGGGACGCCGCGCCCCTGGTCGGCGACCGGGTCAGCGTGATCGGCGCGGGCATGGTGGGCTGCTGCGTTGCGGCGCTGCTGGCGCGTTTCCCCGGCGTGGACGTCGAGCTGATCGACACCGACGTACGCCGGGCGGGGGTGGCCGGGGCGCTCGGTGTCCGGTTCGCCCGACCGGGCGACGCGACCGGCGACCGCGACCTGGTCGTGCACGCCAGCGCCTCGTCCGCCGGACTGCAACAGGCGCTGGACCTGCTCGCGCCCGAGGGCACGGTGATCGAGCTGAGCTGGTACGGCGACCGCCCGGTGCAGGTGTCGCTGGGCGGGGCGTTCCACTCCCGACGGCTCACCGTGCGCAGCAGCCAGGTCGGCATGGTCGCGCCCGCGCGGCGGGGCCGCCGCAGCTACGCCGACCGACTGGCCCTGGCCCTGGACCTGCTCGACGACCCGGCGTTCGACGCGCTGATCACCGGCGCGTCCCGGTTCGCCGAGCTGCCCGACGTACTCGCCCGACTGAGCACGGGTGACCTGCCCGCGCTCTGCCACCTCATCACCTACGACGACGGGGAGTGACAGTGTTCAGCGTGACAGTTCGGGATCACATGATGATCGCCCACAGTTTCCGGGGCGAGGTGTTCGGCCCGGCCCAGCGCCTGCACGGGGCGACGTTCGTGGTGGACGCGACGTTCCGCCGGCCCGACCTGGACGCCGACGGCATCGTCGTCGACATCGGCCTGGCCACCGAGCAGCTGCGGGCCGTGGTCGGTGAGCTGTCCTACCGCAACCTCGACGACGAGCCCGCGTTCGCCGGATTCAACACCACCACCGAGGTGCTGGCCCGTACCGTCGCCGACCGCCTGGCCGATCGGGTGCACGCCGGTGAGCTGGGCCCCGGGGCGCGTGAGCTGGCCGGCATCACCGTCACCCTGCACGAGTCACACGTCGCCTGGGCCAGCTACGAGCGGTCGCTGTGATCGACGCGGGCCGGCTGACGCCGGCCCACGCCGCCGAGGTCGTCGGCCCGCGCCGCCGTACGGTGCACGTCGTCCTGCCCGGCGACATCGACGACCCGGCGGCGCCCAGCGGCGGCAACACGTACGACCGGCGGGTCTGCGCCGGGCTCGGCGAGCGCGGTTGGCTGGTGCACGAGCACCAGGTGCCCGGAGCGTGGCCGCACCCCGACCCGGCCGCGCTCGCGGCGCTGGCCCGGCTGCTCGCCGCCACGCCGGACGACGCAGTGGTGCTCGTCGACGGCCTGATCGCATCCGCCGTGCCGGACCTGCTCGCCCCGCACGCGACACGGCTGCGCCTCGTCCTTCTGGTGCACATGCCCCTGGACCACGAGGCCGAGGGCCGGGCGCTGGCCACCGCGCGAGCCGTCGTCACCACCAGCGAATGGACCCGCCGTCGCCTGCTGGCCCGCCACTGGTTGCCGGCCGACCGGGTCCGGGTCGCGACGCCGGGGGTGACGCCCGCACCGCCGGCGGCCCCCGGCTCGGCAGCCGGCCACCGGCTGCTCTGCGTCGCCGCGGTCACCCGCCACAAGGGTCACGACGTGCTCGTCGACGCCCTGTGCGTGCTGGCCGAGATGCCCTGGACGCTGGTCTGCGCCGGCACGCTGGCCCGGGAACCCGAACTGGTGCACCGGCTGCGCGACCGGCTCGCCGGCGCCGGCCTGTCGGAACGGGTCCGGCTGGCTGGCCCGCTGACCGGCCCGGCGCTCGACGCCGCGTACGCCGCCGCCGACCTGCTGGTGCTGCCGTCGCGGGGCGAGACGTACGGGATGGTCGTCACCGAGGCGCTGGCCCGCGGCGTGCCGGTGCTGGCCACCGAGGTGGGGGGTCTGCCCGAGGCGCTGGGCCGCGCCCCCGACGGTGACCTGCCCGGGTTGCTTGTGCCGCCGGACGACCCGGCCGCCCTGGCCGGGGCGCTGAGCTGGTGGTGGGGGGACGACGAGCTGCGGGCGCGGCTGCGCCGGGCCGCGCTCGCCCGGCGCGACACCCTGACCGACTGGCCGGTGACGACCGCGCGCCTGGCCGCTGTGCTGGAGGAGGTGGCGGGATGACCGTCGAGGAGACCCTGCCGTTCGCCGACTGGCTGCGTCTGCGCGAGCCGGCCGACGCGGCGGCCCGCGCCGAGGACCTGGTGGACGCCGTGCGGCCCCGGCTGGCCGGCAGCGATCCGATCGTGATCCACGACCTGGGCAGCGGCACCGGCTCGATGAGCCGCTGGCTCGCGGCCCGATTGACCGGGCCGCAGCACTGGGTGCTGCACGACCGGGACGCCGACCTGCTGGCCCGGGCCGCCGACGGCATGGCCGGGGTGACCGGCGCCGACGGGGCGCCCGTCACCGTCGACACCCGCTGCGGCGACCTCACCCGGCTCAGCGCCGCCGACCTGTCCGACGGCGCGCTGGTCACCGCGTCCGCGCTGCTGGACATGCTGACCGCCGAGGAGGTCGAACGGGTGGTGGCCGCCTGCGTCGACGCCGGTCGTCCCGCCCTGTTCGCGGTCTCGGTGACGGGCCGGGTCCGGCTCACCCCGCCCGACCCGCTCGACGCCGCCGTCGAGGAGGCGTTCAACGCGCACCAGCGGCGTACCGTCGACGGCCGCCGGCTGCTCGGCCCGGACGCGGCCGACGCCACCGCCGCCGCGTTCGCCCGCCGGGGCGTGCCGGTGCGGGAGCGGCCCAGCCCGTGGCGGCTCGGCCCGGAGCAGCCCGACCTGGCGGCCGAGTGGTTCCGCGGCTGGCTGGACGCGGCCTGCGAGCAACGCCCGGAACTGACCGGCGCAACCCGGGCGTACGCCCAGCGCCGGCTCGCCGACGCCGCCGCCGGCCGGCTCGGCGTGCTGGTCGAGCATCGGGACCTTCTGGCCGGCGGATGAACCGTCGACGCCCTGGGTACGTGCACTAGAGAGGGTGGACGATCTTCAGGGAGGACCGGCGTCGATGGTGTGGGCCTGGGCACGAGTGGTCGGCGGGGTGGGCCTGCTCGCCGCCCTGCTGTGGCAGGTGGGTGGCGGCCCCTTCCTCGCCGGCGTACGGCTGATCAACGCGCCGGCGCTGGCCGCGGCCCTGCTCATCGGCGTGCTCACCACGGTCTGCGCGGCCTGGCGGTGGAGCCTCGTCGCCGGTGGCCTCGGCGTACGGCTGCCGCTGGCGACCGCGGTGGCGCACTGCTACCGGGCGGTGTTCCTCAACGCCACGTTGCCCGGCGGGGTGCTCGGGGACGTGCACCGGGCGGTACGCCACGGCCGCGACGCCGGCGACGTCAGCCGGGGCATCCGCGCGGTGGTCTGGGAGCGTACCGCCGGTCAGGTGGTCCTGGTGGCTGTCGCGCTGGTGGTGCTGGCGGCGTTCCCGTCGCCGGTGCGGCCGTACCTGCCGGCCGCGGCCGGCCTGCTGCTCGCGCTCGGGCTGGCCGTCGTGCTGCTGGCGCGGCGCCTGCCCGACGCCGGTAGGTCCCGGTGGACCCGCGGCGTCCGCACCGCGGTGGCCGACGTGCGGTCCGGGCTGCTGGCCCGGCGGACCTGGCTCGGCGTGCTGGTCGCCTCCGCAGTGATGGTCGCCGGGCACCTGGCCACCTTCCTGGTGGCGGCACGGACCGCCGGTTCGGACGCTCCGCTGACCCGGCTCCTGCCCCTGACCCTGCTGGCCCTGCTCGCCATGGGCCTGCCCCTGAACGTCGCCGGGTTCGGCCCCCGCGAGGGGGTGGCCGCGTGGGTGTTCGGCGCGGCCGGACTCAGCGCGGCCGAAGGTGTCGCCACCGCCACCGTCTACGGCGCACTCGTGCTGGTGGCCAGCCTGCCCGGCGCGGCCGTGCTGCTCGCTCGGCGGGCCCGCAATCCCACCACCACTCGGGAAGCCGCCTTGCGCGGTGGCTGTTGAGTCGTGGTGAGACGGTACGCGTCGCCGTCCCAGGACGGCGCCGGACAAAGGAGTCCCATGCCCGAAGCACTGCCGGTAGCCACGGTCCGTACGCAGGTCACGGTGCCGCTGGCGTTTCCCGACGGCTACACCACCACCGTCCGGGTGTTCACGTTCAAGGGCCTCATCGACGGTCGGGAACACCTCGCCCTCGGCCTGGGTGACTGGGCCGGGGCGCTGGACCGGCTCGCCGCCGGTGGCGAGCCGCCGCTGGTCCGCCCGCACAGCGAGTGCCTCACCGGCGACGTGTTCGGCAGCCAGCGCTGCGACTGCGGGCCGCAGCTGCGCGAGGCGGTGCAGCGGATCGCCGAGACCGGCGGGTTCCTGCTCTACCTGCGTCAGGAGGGCCGGGGCATCGGCCTGTACGCCAAGCTCGACGCGTACGCCCTGCAGGACGCCGGGCTGGACACCTACCAGGCCAACGTGGCGCTGGGCCGGGGCGAGGACGAGCGTGACTACAGCGCCGCCGCGCAGATGCTGGCCACCCTCGGCGTGCCGCGCGTGCGCCTGCTCAGCAGCAACCCGGACAAGGCCGAGCAGTTGACCCGGCTCGGCGTGGACGTCGTCGAACGCGTCCCCACCAGCATCTTCCTGTCCCCGGCCAACGCCGAGTACCTCGCGGCGAAGGCCGCCAAGGCGGCAGAGGCTGAGGCGGCGGAGGCCGAGGCGGCGCAGGCGCCGGCGGGTCGTACCCCTGACGGGCCCGTCTCCCGATGAGCTGCCGGCCGGCGTCGCCACGGCCGTACGTGCTGCTGAGCTGCGCCACCAGTATCGACGGGTACATCGACGACGCCTCCGAGCAGCGGTTGCTGCTGTCCAACGAGGATGATCTCGACCGCGTCGACGCGGTCCGGGCCAGTTGCGACGCGATCCTGGTCGGCGCCGCCACGGTCCGCCGGGACGATCCCCGCCTGCTGGTGCGGTCCGCGTCCCGCCGGGCCGAGCGGGTGGCGTGCGGGCGGCCCGCCTCGCCCACGAAGGTGACCCTGACCGCCCGGGGAGACCTCGACCCGACCGCCCGGTTCTTCACCGCCGGCGATCCCGATCGGCTGGTCTACTGCGCCAGCGGAGTGCTGGACAAGACCCGCGAGCGGGTCGGTCGGCTGGCCACTGTCGTCGACGGGGGCGACCCGGTCGACCTCGCCTGGATCCTCGCCGACCTGGCGGCGCGGGGCGTGCGCCGGCTGATGGTCGAGGGGGGCGGGACGGTGCACGCCCAGTTCCTCACCGCCGGTCTCGCCGACGAGCTGCACCTGGTGGTCGCCCCGTTCTTCGTCGGCGACCGCCGGGCGCCCCGGTTCGTCGGGGAGGGGAGCTTCCCCTGGCACCCGGGACGCCGCGCCCGACTGGCCGAGGCCCGCCAGATCGGCGACGTGGTGCTGCTGCGCTACGCGCTCTCCGACCGCTTCGGCCAGACCTGAGCCCGCCGCTCAGCCCACCGTGGCCGGCAGCGCGAAGGCGCGCAGCACCGCCGGGTCCTGGAAGACCACGTTGTGCGCCACCCCGGCCGGCGCGATGGTCAGCACCTGCACCGTGTGCAGGCGGTACCCCGGGCCGTCCTGCCGGCAGTACGCGGCGAGGGTCGGCTGACCGTTCGCCGCCGTCGGCAGCACCCGCCAGTCCCGGCCCCGCAGGGCGAAGACCCGGGACATGAACCGGCCGTACGCCTCCCGGCCCGAGTACCAGAGGGGGACCGGCGGCATCTCCAACACCGCCGTGTCGGTGAGCAGGTCGACCAACGCGGGTACGTCGGCGGCCTCGAACGCCCGCACGTACCGGTCCACCGTGGCGCGCACCTCGGGATCATCGGCCTCCCGCACGCCGTCGTCGCGCAGCCCGGTGTCGGCCAGCCCGGCGCGTGCCCGTTGCAGGGCGCTGTTGACGCCGGCGACCGAGGTGCCCAGCTGCCCCGCCACCTCGGCGGCGCTGAACCGCAGCACGTCGCGCAGGATCAGCACCGCGCGCTGCCGCGGCGGCAGCAGCTGCAGGGCCGCCACCAGCGCCAACCGCAGGCTGCTGCGCCGCTGCACCACCATCTGCGGGTCATCGGTGTCGGTGAGCCGGGCGTCCGGCAGCGGCTGGAGCCAGGGCACGTCCATGCGCGGCGTCAGCGGCGCGTCCGCGTCCTCGCTGGCCGGACCGAGGCCGGTCGGCAGCGGTCGGCGGCGGCGACCCTCCAGTGCGGTCAGGCAGGCGTTGGTGGCGATCGCGTAGAGCCAGGTACGCGGCGTGGCCCGGGTGGCGTCGTAGCGGTCCCGCGCCCGCCAGGCCCTCAGCATCGTCTCCTGGACGACGTCCTCGGCCTCGTCGACGGCGCCCAGCATCCGGTAGCAGTGCGCCAGCAGTTCGGGTCGCAGCCCGGCCGCCGTCGTCACGAAACCGTCGCCCGCCAGCACGTCCATGCGCCACCTCCACCGGCAGCATGCCAGCGCGGCACGCTGCCGCCCACCAGCGACGTGGTGAGAGATGTCGACCGTCGGCAGCGATGAGTTCACTGCCGCCCGCTGGTATCCCCTGTGAGACGTGCCGTCGGCCCGCGCCCGTCGGCTCGGCGTGACACGTCCAGCGCGGCGCCGGATCGACGGCGCCACCGACAGGGAGGTCATCCGCATGAGCAACACCTCGCTCGCCCCGAAGGGCGACGCATCAACCGCGACCAAGGCCATCCTCGACCTGTTCCGGCGCCTCTACGCCGCCTGGGGCGACAACGACGCCGACGCCTTCGCCGCCCTCTACCGCCCGGACGCCACAGTGGTCATGCCCGGAGTGCTGCACCGGGGCCGCGAGGCGGTGCGGGCGCACATGGCCGCCGGGTTCGCCGGTCCGCTGAAGGGGTCCCGTGGGCTCGACGAGCCACTGGACATCCGAGTGCTCGGCGACACCGCGATCGTCGTCAGCGCCGCCGGCATCCTGATGGCCGGTGAGGACGAGCTGCCGAGCGAGCGGCGTCGGCACGCCACCTGGGTCCTGCACCGCACGGACGGCGCCTGGGCCGTCGCGGCGTACGCCAACGCGCCGGCCTGACCGCTGGGGGCGCCCGACCGTCGGCCGGTCGGGCGCCCGGGGCCGTCAGCGCCGGGCACGGGACGCCGAACCGCGCCGGCCCAACGCCGCGCGCAGGCCGTACGTCGCGCCGCTGAGCAGGAAGAGCGCCGCGCTGAGCACCAACCAGCGCACCAGGTACGGCCGCTGGGTCTGGCCGGTGGCCGCCTCGTGGGTGGTCTCGCCCCAGCGCAGGATGCCGGGGGAGTAGACGACGAACAGCAGCGCCGTGCCGAGCGCCGGCACCCGCAGGTGGTTGAGCAGCGTGACCCGGTCGCGAACCACCGCGCGCAGCACCCGGTCGGCGCTTGCGTACACCGGGAACAGCACCAGGTCGTGGGCGATGACCGCGCCGACGAACCAGAGCAGCATCCGGCCGAACGTCGCCTCCTGCGCCAGCCGCAGCGCCACCCAGCCGGCGAGCACGATGACCGCCGTGACCAGGACGAGGTGCCACGGCGCGGCGCCGTAGGCGGCGCGCAGTCGGCCGGCCCGTCCCGCGGTCGGCCTGTCTCGTCCCGCGGTCGGCCCGGCCCGCTCAGCCATCGGCCTGACCCCGGAAGTCGATCTCGGCGACCCACTTCGTGCAGTGCACCCCGGGCAGGGCCGGCACGATGACCCGAGCCGGGTAGCCGTGGTCGGGGGCGAGGTCGACGCCGTTGACCCGCAGGGCGAGCAACGAATCCGGATCGAGGATCTGGTTGGGGGCGAGCACCGCCGTGCGGAACAGCCCGGCCTTCTCCAGCGACGACACGCGCGCCGAGGCCGGGTCCGCGACCCCGGCGAGCGCGGCCAGGTCACGAAGACGGACGCCGGTCCAGGTCTGCCGGGTCGACCAACCCTCCACGCAGGAGATGGGGAGGTCGGCGGTGTGCTGCGCCATGGCGAGCAGGCCGGGCCGGTCCAGGGTCACGGTCCGGCCGCCGCCCCGCAGCGTCAGCCGCCAGGACGCGTCGGTCTGCTCGGGGCGTACGCCGGCGGCGGCGACGGTGCGGTTGACCGGGAAGCCGTTCGGCCCGGTGCCGGGCTGTCGTCCGCGGGGCAGCAGCAGCGCCGTGCGCCGCAGGGGACCGTCCAGGCTCTGCCCGATGGTGACGACGGCGAGCAGCAGCGCCCCTCCGCCGACCAGTCCGACCGCGCCGCGCCGGCTGACCGTGGCCGGCCCGGGTTCGGCGGCGACCAGACCGTCCGGGTCGGGCGGTTCGGGTCGGGTCGCGGCGCGCGGGGTGCGCAGCTCCGTGCCCAGCGGGCGGGACCGCAGCGCGGTCACCAGCCGGGGAAACTTGATGATCACGTGCGCCACGAAGGCGCCCGTGAAGATCCACGCTCCGAAGTAGTGGGCGGTGTAGAAGTCGAAGCCGAACACGTACGAGTACTGGATGTTGAGCAGGCCGGTGGCGATCTGGAACAGGATCCCGCCGACCAGCAACAGCAGCGTCAGCCGTTCCAACACCTGGGCCAGGGAGCGGGCCGGCGGCCAGTCGAACAGCTTCGGCAGCACCGACCACAGCTTGCCCAGCACCACCGGGACGAGCACGATGCCGAGTGTCACGTGCAGCCCCTGGGTGACCCGGAACAGCCACGACGGCCGCGTCGGCCAGTCGAACGCGGGCAGCCGCAGCCAGCCCACGTTCGTCGGGAACGCCTGGTCGAACTGCGGGCCGTAGGCGGCGTAGTCGAGCAACCCGGTGATGATCACCAGCGGCAGCGCCACCAGCAGCACCGAGCCGTAGACGGCGGTGAGCCAGGGGCCGCGCAACGGGCTGCGCCAGCTTCGTTCGACGGCGTCCACACCCGGTGGGGCGTGCTGGGCCAGCCCTCGCCAGAACCGGCGCGGAGCGCCGTAGCCGTCCGCGTCCGTTGCCCGGGTCCCGCTGCCGCTCGGGCCGGGTCTGCTAACCGGCACCCGCTGCCCCTTCCTCGCCGTCACACGCCTTGTCGTCCACACCGGTCGGCCCGGCCGGCGCGTGGGGCGGCGGCGGGCACTGCCGGCAGGTTAGACCGCGGGGGTACGGCCGGGCCGGGTTTACCGCATTACCGAACGCTTACCGGGGCGCGGGCACCCGCCGAGCTGTTGCGAACTCCTTACGGGTCCGCCGAACCGGCCCGCCGGGCGTCCCGTGCGCCCTAGCGTGACCGGCATGCGCGTACTGGTCACCGGCGCGGCCGGGTTCATCGGGTCGCAGGTCGTCGACCTGCTCGTCGAGCAGGGCCACGAGGTGGTGGCGCTGGACGCGCTGCTGCCCCAGGCGCACGGCGGTGAACTGCCCACCTGGTCACGCGGGCACCACGTGGTCCACGGCGACGTCCGCGACGGCCCCCTGCTGGACCGGCTGCTCGTCGGCGTGGACGCGGTCTGTCACCAGGCGGCGATGGTCGGCCACGGCCTCGACCCGTCGGACGCCCCCGACTACGTCACGCACAACGACTACGGCACGGCGGTGCTGTTGGCGGCGCTGCACCGGGCGGGCATCGGCCGGCTGGTGCTGGCCAGCTCGATGGTGGTCTACGGCGAGGGGCGCTACGCCTGCCCCGAGCACGCCACGGTGCGCCCCGCGCCCCGCCGGTCCGAGGACGTGACAGCCGGCCGGTACGACCCGACCTGCCCACACTGCGGCCGAGGACTCGATCCGGTGCTCGTGCCGGAGGACGCGCCGCTTGAGCCCCGCAGCACGTACGCCGCGAGCAAGCTCGCCCAGGAGCACCTGGCCGCCGCCTGGGCCCGGCAGACCGGCGGCGCCGTGTGGGCGCTGCGGTACCACAACGTGTACGGCCCCCGGATGCCCCGCGACACCCCGTACGCCGGGGTGGCATCGATCTTCCGGTCGGCGCTGGCGGCCGGCGTGGCACCCCGCGTGTTGGAGGACGGCCGGCAACGGCGGGACTTCGTGCACGTCACCGACGTGGCGCGGGCCAACCTGCTGGCCCTGGACAGCAGCGCGCCGCCCGCCACGCTGGTGCCGGTGAACGTCTGCTCGGGCGAGCCGCACACGGTCGGGGAGCTGGCGGTCACCCTGGCCGAGGCGATGGGCGGGCCGGCCCCGCAGGTGGTGGGTGGGGCCCGCGCGGCCGACGTGCGGCACGTCGTCGCCGACCCTCGCCGGGCCGTGGAACTGCTCGGCTACACGGCGCGCGTCGGCTTCGCCGAGGGTGTGGCCGGCTTCGCCACCGACCCGCTACGGGAACCAGCCGCAGTCGCAGGCTGACCGCCCGCCGCCGCTGGCGCCGCCCTCCACCGCCGCTGACTGACCGCCCTCGGCCGCACCCCTCCGCCGCCCGCCGCCCCTGACTGATCGCCCTCCGCCGCCCCGCCGCCGTACGCCCGCCGTGCCGCCGCCCGTCGTCCACCGTCGAATGATGCGCGCGGTGGTGGTGCTTGCGGCGATCGGCGCGCGCCGAGGCGGTACCGACAATGAGCGTGATGCCTGTGAGTCATCAAGATGACTCACAGGCATCACGCTCAGCCGGGTGGCCGGGTGGCCGGGTGGCCGGGTGGCCGGGTGGCCGGGTGGCCGGGTGGCCGGGTGGCCGGGTGGTCAGGAGACCGTCCAGACCAGGTGGTTGACGGCCAGGGCGGTGAGCGCCTGCGCGGCCAGCCACCAGCGCCGGGACCCTGTCGGCAGGTGGGCGGTGGCCACCAGCAGCCACACCACGAACGGCAGCCAGATCCGCTCCACCTCGGCCTTGCTCAGCCCGGACAGGTCCGCGCCGAGCACCGCCACCAGGGCGGCCAGCGGTAGCAGCACAGTGGGCCCGGCTGCGCGTACCGCTGCTGCCGCAGGCATGGCCAGCCGGCCGACGGCCCGCCACCCGCTCGCGGCCGCGCCCGGCCCGAAGCGCGGCCCACCCGGCGCAGGCCCGCCCG
>NZ_MUZA01000036.1 GCF_021442385.1 Micromonospora sp. MH99 | reverse complement strand
GCGGCCGGTGCGCGCGGCCGGGGCGGCGTTGCGGTCGGCTGCCTGCGCCGGGTACGCCCCGGAGTGCACCACCCGCAGGGGCCGTTCGGTCTCGTCCGCGCCGAACCGCCAGCGCGACGGCGTCGGCTGCCGCTGCGGCGCGGGCCCCCCGGGACGCAGTCCGGGCCGCGACAGCAGCACGGTGATCAGGTAGCCGAACACCAGGAAGCCGTGGCTGACCAGGCGCTCTCCACTCACCGAGCCGGTGGCGAGGTCGTTGACCGACAGCAGCAGGAGCGTGCCGACGAACGCGCTGAGCATCGGCAGGAGACCCGCCGGAGGGCTGCGGCGTACCGCCACGAAGAGGAAGCCGGCCCCGACCGCCACGTTCCAGGCGGCCGACTCGTGCCACAGGTGCTGCCCGGAGGCGTGCAGATGGTCGGCGGTCGCTCCCCGGCCCACCTGGGCCAGGCCGAGCACCAGCTGAACAGCCCCGAGCAGGCCGAGCGCCGCGCGCAGCCCGACGACCAGCCGGCCGCGGCCGGGCAGGCGGGGCCGCCAGCGCGACCGGCGGGCCGGCGGCGTGTCACAGGCTTCGGCGACCGCGTCGCCGGTGGCGCTGCCGCCGACGGCGGCCAGGATCGCGTCGGCCCGGTCGGGCACATCGGTGACCAGTCGGGTACGAACCCGGCGCGTCACCGCGACCGCCGCCGCGAACCAGGCCCGGCACTTGGCGCACTCGTCCAGGTGCCCCTGCGCCGCCGCCGCCTCGGCGGCGGTCTCCTCCCCGTCCAACTGCGCGGACAGGACCTCCCGCCACTGCTCACACCCCATGTGTGGGTAGTCGGTCCGCAGGCCGCTCCGGTTCCCGGCGACCGTCACCCGTTGTGGAATACTCGCCGGATCATGACGCGCTACGGCCTGCTGATCCTGCCCGCCACCAACCGGGTGTACGCCCGCTCCGCCATCGACCTCACCCGGGCCGAGCTGGAGATCTTCGGCCGGTCGGCGCTCGAGGGCCGGATCGGCGAGCTGGACACGGAGGTCGTCGGCGGGGCGACCTACGTCACGTTCAGCGGTGACGGGCTGACCGAACGGGACCTGGCCGTCCTGGGCAACCTCTCCGCCGGGTACGCGCTGTTCGAGATCGTCGGCGACCTGCTGCGCCCGGTCGAGTGGAGCCGGCTGGACCGCTACGACGACGACCTGCTCACCATCCAGAAGTACCCCGGCAAGACCAACGAGCAGTTCACCAAGCTGCTGCTCAACGTCACCCTGCTCGCGTCGGACTGGGCCGGCGAGCTGACCAGCCGCCGGTTCCGGGTGCTCGACCCGCTCTGCGGTCGGGGCACCACCCTCAACCAGGCGCTGATGTACGGCTTCGACGCCGCCGGGATCGAGCGCGACCAGAAGGACGTCGAGGCGTACCGCGCGTTCGTCACGACCTGGCTGAAGCAGAAGCGGGTCAAGCACCGGGTGCTGGAGTCGGGGCCGGTGCGGCGGGAGCGCAAGGTGGTCGGCCGGCGGGTGCGCATCGAGCTGGCGCCGACCCGCGAGGAGCACAAGGCGGGCCGTACGCAGTTGCTCGACGTCGTCAACGCCGACACCACCCGCGCGGCGGAGTTCTTCCGCCCCGAGACCGTCGACCTGGTGGTCGCCGACGCGCCGTACGGCGTGCAGCACGGCAGTCGTACCGCCGATCAGGGTCTGACGCGTGACCCGCTGGCGCTCCTCGCGGACGCCGCGCCGGTCTGGGCGCGGCTGCTGCGCCCGGGCGGGGCGCTGGGCATCTCGTGGAACACCCACGTCGCCAGCCGCGAGGACGCGGCGGCGGCACTTGTCGACGCCGGCCTGACAGTTGTCGACACGGAGCCCTACCGCGCGCTGCGGCACCGGGTCGACCAGTCGATCATGCGCGACGTGCTGGTGGCCCGCCGCCCGGCCTGACCCGCCTGACCCGCCTGGCCTGGCCTGACCCGCCTGGCCTGACCCGCCGCCCATCCCCTGCGGGCCCTTTGCTCTGCTTCAACCGGCGCAACAGTGTCGGTGCCTCACTGTCGCCTCCGTTGAAGCAGAGCAAAGGGGTGGACAGCCACCCCTCGTCTCCCCGGCTGACGCGCCTCTGTGCCGCATTTCACCTGTTCACCGGGCAGGTGTGAAAACCGCGTCAAGAAAAGGTTCGCCGCCGTCATGGTCGCGTTATGACCCCTGCCGTCCGGCGGGTGGTGGGGCTTTGCTTGCCCCGGCGCGACCGGAAGGCGGTCGCGACGAACCTTTCCGGTAAGAGGAGTCAGCGTGTCTGACGTGGTGTTCGTGGTCCTCACGGTGGCGCTGTTCGCAGTGCTCGCCCTGGTGGTCCGGGCGGTGGAGAAGCTGTGAACGCGGTAAACGCGGTCGGTCTGGTGCTCGCGATCGTCCTGGGCGCGTTCCTGGTGTTCGCCCTGCTGTTCCCGGAGCGCTTCTGATGACCATGACAACAGCGGGCGTCATCTTCGTGCTGACGCTGGTGGCGGCCCTGGTCACCGTCTACAAGCCGTTCGGCGACTACATGTTCCGGGCGGTCTCCGGTACCAGGCAGTCGCGGGTCGAGCGGGGGATCTACCGACTGGTCGGGGTCAACCCGGCCGCCGAGCAGACCTGGGGCGTGTACGCCCGCAGCGTGCTCGCGTTCTCGACCGTTTCGATCTTGTTCCTGTACCTGTTCCAGCGGGTGCAGAACCACCTGTGGCTGTCGCTGGGCTTCGACCCGGTGGTGCCGCACGGCGCGTGGAACACTGCCGTGTCGTTCGTGACCAACACGAACTGGCAGTCGTACTCGGGTGAGTCGACGATGGGCCACCTGGTGCAGATGGCCGGCCTGGCGGTGCAGAACTTCGTCTCGGCGGCGGTCGGCATCGCGGTGGCGGTCGCGCTGGTCCGCGGCTTCGCCCGCAGCCGCACCGGGCAACTCGGCAACTTCTGGGTCGACCTGACCCGGATCGTGCTGCGCATCCTGCTGCCGATCGCGGTCCTCGGGGCCATCGCGTTGATGATCGGCGGGGTGGTGCAGAACCTCTCCGCCGGCACCGACGTGAGCACGCTGACCGGCGGCACCCAGACCATCACCGGCGGCCCGGTCGCGAGCCAGGAAGTGATCAAGGAGCTGGGCACCAACGGTGGCGGCTTCTACAACGTCAACAGCGCCCACCCGTTCGAGAACCCCACGACCTGGACGAACTGGTTGGAGATCTTCCTGATCCTCCTGATCCCGTTCAGCCTGCCCCGGGTGTTCGGCCGGATGGTCGGGCAGAACCGACAGGGTTACGCCATCGCCGCGGTGATGGGCATCCTCGCGTTCCTCAGCGTCGCCATCACCAACATCTTCGAGCTGGCCGGCCACGGCACGGTCCCGCAGGCGGTCGGCGCGGCGATGGAGGGCAAGGAGGTGCGGTTCGACGTGTCGAACTCGGCCACCTTCGCCGCCGCCACCACGCTCACCTCGACCGGCGCGGTGAACTCCTTCCACGACTCGTTCACCTCGCTCGGCGGCATGATGACGATGGTCAACATGATGCTCGGCGAGGTCGCGCCGGGCGGCACCGGTTCGGGCCTCTACGGCCTGCTCATCCTCGCGGTGATCACGGTGTTCATCGCCGGCCTGATGGTCGGCCGCACCCCCGAGTACCTGGGCAAGAAGATCGGGTCGCGGGAGATCAAGTTCGCCTCGCTGTACTTCCTGATCACGCCGATCCTGGTGCTGGTCGGCACGGCGGCGGCGTTCGCGACCGGCAACAACTCGACGGCGCTCAACGTCGGCCCGCACGGCCTCTCCGAGGTGCTGTACGCGTTCACCTCGGCCAGCAACAACAACGGTTCCGCCTTCGCCGGCATCACGGTGAACACCACCTGGTGGGACACCGCGTTGGGGCTGTGCATGCTGCTGGGCCGGTTCCTGCCGCTCATCTTCGTGCTCGCGCTGGCCGGCTCGCTGGCCCGTCAGGCACCCACCCCCGCGTCCGAGGGCACCCTGCCGACCCACCGACCGCTGTTCATCGGCATGGTCGTCGGCGTCACTGTCGTCCTCGTCGCGCTGACCTTCCTGCCCGCGCTCGCGCTCGGCCCGCTGGCAGAAGGGCTCTGACCATCATGAGGAACGAGGACATGTCCGTCACGTCCGCCCCGACAGAGCAACTGCCAGGCACCCCGGCGACGCAGGGCAACCGGGTCGGCGGGGGCCTGCTCGACCCCCAGCAACTCATCCGATCCCTGCCGGACGCCGTACGCAAGCTCAACCCCACCACGTTGTGGCGCAACCCGGTGATGCTGATCGTGGAGATCGGCGCGGCGTTCACCACGGTCCTGGCGGTGACCGAGCCGTCGGTGTTCGCCTGGGCGATCACCATCTGGCTCTGGCTGACCGTGATCTTCGCGAACCTGGCCGAGGCGGTCGCCGAGGGCCGGGGCAAGGCCCAGGCCGCCGCGCTGCGACAGGCCAAGCAGGACACCATCGCCACCCGGCTGGTCGACTGGAAGCCGGGCGCCCGGGCCAACACCTACCGCGACGAGGCGGTGCCCGCTCCGCAGCTGCGCCAGGGCGACATCGTGCTGGTCGAGGCGGGCGGCATCATTCCCGGCGACGGCGACATCGTGGAGGGCATCGCGAGCGTCGACGAGTCGGCAATCACCGGCGAGTCGGCCCCCGTCATCCGGGAGTCCGGCGGGGACCGCAGCGCGGTAACCGGCGGCACCAAGGTGCTCTCCGACCGGATCATCGTGAAGATCACCCAGAAGCCCGGGGAGAGCTTCATCGACCGGATGATCGCCCTGGTCGAGGGCGCCAACCGGCAGAAGACGCCGAACGAGATCGCGCTGAACATCCTGCTCGCCGCTCTCACGATCATCTTCCTGCTGGCCGTGGTCACCCTCCAGCCCTTGGCGATCTTCTCCAAGGCGTACCAGGCCGCCGCGCCGGATAGCGGGGCGATCACCGGTTCCGGTGTCACCGGGGTCGTACTGGTCTCGCTGCTGGTCTGCCTGATCCCCACCACCATCGGCGCGCTGCTGTCGGCCATCGGCATCGCCGGCATGGACCGCCTCGTGCAGCGCAACGTTCTGGCAATGAGCGGCCGGGCCGTCGAGGCGGCCGGCGACGTCAACACCCTGCTGCTGGACAAGACCGGCACCATCACGCTGGGCAACCGGCAGGCCGCCGAGTTCGTACCGGTCGAGGGGGTCGACGCCGCGACAGTGGCCGACGCCGCCCAGCTCTCCAGCCTGGCCGACGAGACCCCGGAGGGGCGCTCGGTCGTCGTCCTGGCGAAGAACGAGTTCGGGCTGCGCGAACGCGAGCCCGGGGTGATGCCGCACGCCACCTTCGTGCCGTTCACCGCGCAGACCCGGATGAGCGGCGTCGACCTGACCCCGGACGCCAGCGTCGACGGCGGCGCGTCGGGCACGGCCCGTCGGGTCCGCAAGGGCGCCGCCGCAGCGGTCATGAAGTGGGTACGGGAGAACGGCGGCCACCCGACCGAGCAGGTCGGCGAGATCGTCGACGCGATAAGCGGCACCGGCGGCACGCCGCTGGTCGTCGCCGAGCACGTCGACGGTGAGCCCGCCCGCGCCCTGGGCGTCATCCACCTCAAGGACGTCGTCAAGTCCGGCATGCGGGAGCGGTTCGACGAGATGCGCCGGATGGGCATCCGCACCGTGATGATCACCGGCGACAACCCGCGTACCGCGAAGGCGATCGCCGACGAGGCCGGGGTGGACGACTTCCTGGCCGAGGCGACGCCGGAGGACAAGCTCGCGCTGATCAAGCGGGAGCAGGAGGGTGGCCGGCTGGTCGCGATGACCGGTGACGGCACCAACGACGCGCCGGCGCTCGCCCAGGCCGACGTCGGGGTGGCCATGAACACCGGCACGTCGGCCGCGAAGGAGGCCGGCAACATGGTCGACCTCGACTCCGACCCGACCAAGCTGATCGAGATCGTGGAGATCGGCAAGCAGTTGCTGATCACCCGCGGTGCGCTGACCACGTTCAGCATCTCGAACGACATCGCGAAGTACTTCGCGATCATCCCGGCCATGTTCGCCGGCCTCTACCCGAGCCTGGACACCCTGAACATCATGCGGCTGGCCAGCCCGGAGTCGGCGATCCTGTCCGCGGTCATCTTCAACGCCCTGGTGATCATCGCGCTGATCCCGCTCGCCCTGCGCGGCGTGCGGTACCGGCCGGCCGCCGCGTCGAAGCTGCTCAGCCGCAACCTGCTGGTGTACGGACTGGGCGGCATCATCGTGCCGTTCATCGGGATCAAGCTCATCGACCTGCTCATCCAGTTCATCCCGGGGATTTCGTGATGCGCATACCCACCTGGATCGCCCAACACCTCGCCGCCCTGCGCGCCGTGCTCGTCTTCACGGTGGTGCTCGGGCTGGTCTACCCGCTGGCTCTGGTCGCGCTCGGTCACCTGCCCGGCCTCGACCACAAGGCCGACGGCTCGCTGATCACCTCGGGCGGGACGACTGTCGGCAGCTCGCTCATCGGCCAGTCCTTCACCGACGCGGACGGCAACCCCGTCCCGCGTTACTTCCAGTCCCGCCCGTCGGCCGCCGGCGACGGCTACGACCCGACGTCCACCTCGGCCAGCAACCTCGGCCCGGAGAGCGTTGTCGACACCATCGCCACCGACCCGGAAGAGTCCAGCGAGAGCCTGCTCACCCAGGTCTGTGGGCGCAGCAAGGCCGTCGGCGAGCTGAACGGCGTCGACGGCCGCCGCCCCTACTGCACCGACGACGGGGTGGGCGCCGTGCTCGCGGTCTTTCGCGCCGACGGTCTGACCGGCCCGGTGACCCGGGTGGTAAGCGTCAACCAGGTCGCCCCGGCCACCCCGTTCGTGTCCTCGTACCAGGGGGTGACAGTGGAGCTGGCCCAGCCCGGCGTGGACTACGTCGCGGACGGTGGGGTCATCACCCCGATCCGGGGCGACGCGCCGGCCGACCCGGCGGTGCCCGCCGACGCGGTCACCGCCAGCGGCAGCGGCCTCGACCCGCAGATCAGCCCCGCGTACGCCGATCTGCAGGTGAACCGGGTCGCGCGGGAGCGCGGCGCGGACCCGGCGGCGGTCCGCAAGCTGGTCGAGGAGCACACCGACGGCCGTGGGTTGGGCTTCATGGGTGCGCCCGGCGTCAACGTGCTGGAGCTCAACCTCGCCCTCGACAAGCAGTTCGCCGCACGCTGAGCACCCGCACGGACGGGGCCGCGCCGACCGGGCGCGGCCCCGCCCGCCGATCTGACCAGGGAGGATGGTTCCCGTGCCACGCGGAGAACTGCGCATCTATCTCGGGGCCGCTCCCGGCGTCGGCAAGACGTACGCCATGTTGGAGGAGGCCCAGCGGCGGGCCGCGCGGGGCTCCGACGTGGTGATCGGCTTCGTGGAGACCCACGGCCGTCAGCACACCGCCGCGATGCTCGGCGACCTGGAGCAGGTGCCCCGCCGTGCGATGACCTACCGGGGCGCCGAGTTCACCGAGATGGACGTGGACGGCGTCCTGGCCCGCCGGCCGGAGATCGCCGTGGTCGACGAGCTGGCGCACACCAACGTGCCCGGTTCCCGGCACGACAAGCGCTGGCAGGACGTCCAGGAGCTGCTTGACGCGGGGATCGACGTGCTGTCCACGGTGAACGTGCAGCACCTGGAGTCGGTCAACGACGTCGTCGCGCAGATCACCGGCACCACCCAGCGGGAGACCGTGCCGGACGAGATCGTCCGCGCCGCCGAGCAGGTCGAGCTCGTCGACATGACCCCGGAGGCGCTGCGCCGCCGGATGGCGCACGGCAACATCTACCGCCCCGACAAGATCGACGCGGCGCTCGGCAACTACTTCCGGGTCGGCAACCTCACCGCCCTGCGTGAGCTGGCGCTGCTCTGGCTGGCCGACAAGGTCGACGAGCAGCTCGACAGGTACCGCAGCCAGCAGGGCATCGCCGCCACCTGGGAGGCCCGCGAACGCGTCGTGGTGGCACTGACCGGCGGTCCGGAGGGCGAGACGCTGATCCGCCGGGCGGCCCGGGTCGCGGCCCGCAGCAAGGGCGCCGACCTGCTCGCCGTGCACGTGGCCCGCAGCGACGGTCTGGCCGGCGCCGATCCCGCCCAACTGGCCCGCCAGCGGGTGCTCGTCGAGAGCCTGGGCGGCACGTACCACCAGGTGCTCGGCACCGACGTACCGGCCGCGCTGCTCGACTTCGCCCAGGGCGTGAACGCCACCCAGCTGGTGCTCGGGGCCAGCCGGCGGGGCCGCCTCGCGCAGATCTTCGCCCGGGGCGTCGGGGTGACCACCACCGCGCTCTCCGGCTCGATCGACGTGCACCTGGTCAGCCACAAGCAGGCCGGCAAGGGACGCCGGGCGGCGGCCGTGCCGGCGGCGCTGTCCCGCCGCCGCCGGCTGCTCGGCTTCGGCCTGGCGGTGCTCGGCATGCCGCTGCTCACCCTGCTGCTCAGGACCCTGCCCGACCTGACGCTGACCAACGACATCCTGCTGTTCCTCGCCGGGGTCGTCGGGGTCGCGCTGGTCGGCGGGGTGTGGCCGGCGCTGATCGCCGCGCTCGGCGGGTCGCTGCTGCTCAACTGGTTCTTCACCCCGCCGTACCGCACGCTGACCATCGCCGAGGCCGACAACCTGCTCGCCCTGGCCGTCTTCGTCGGTGTGGCGCTCGCCGTGAGCTGGATCGTCGACGTGGCCGCCCGACGTACGCGCGAGGCCGCGCGCGCCGCCGCCGACGCGCAGACCCTCGCCGCCGTCGCCGGTGGTGTGCTGCGCGGCGAACGTCCCCTGCCCGCCCTGCTGGACCAGCTCCGGGAGACCTTCGGGCTGCGCGCGGTGAGCGTGCTGGAGCTGGCCGAGGAGGCCAGCGGCCGCCCCGACCGGGCCCGCGAGGAGCACGCCTGGTGCGTCGTGGCGAGCGTCGGCGAACAGCCCGCCTGCACACCCGACGGCGGCGAGACCGCGGTACCCGTCGACGACCGGATCACCGTCGTGCTCAGCGGCCGGCGTCTGGAGGCCGCCGACCGGCGGATCGTGGAGGCGTTCGCCGCCCAGGCCGCCGTCGCGCTGCGCCAGGAACGGCTCGCCGAGGAGGCCGCCACCGCCCGGCCCCTCGCCGCCGCCGACCGGATGCGCACCGCGCTGCTCGCCGCGGTCAGCCACGACCTGCGTACGCCACTGGCCTCGGCGAAGGCGGCCGTGACCAGCCTGCGCAGCCACGACATCGAGTTCGACGAGGCCGACCGCGAGGAGTTGCTGGAGACCGCCGAGGAGTCGCTGGACCGGCTCGCCCGGCTGGTCGGCAACCTGCTGGACATGAGCCGCCTCCAGGCCGGTGTGCTCGGCATCTCCGCGACCGCGATCGGTCTGGAGGACGCCGTACCCCTGGCGTTGGACGAACTTGGCCCGACGGCCGCGACCGTCGCCACGGACATCCCCGCCGACCTGCCCGCGGCCACCGCCGACCCGGGCCTGTTGGAACGGGTGCTGGTCAACGTCATCGCCAACGCGCTGCGCTACAGCCCGCCCGACCAGCCGCCCACAGTCACCGCGAGCGCGCACGCAGGCCAGGTGGAGCTACGGGTCATCGACCGGGGGCCGGGCATTCCGGAGGACCAGTGGGAGCACGTCTTCCTGCCGTTCCAACGCCTCGGCGACCGGGACAACCAGACCGGCGTCGGCCTCGGGCTCGCCCTGTCCCGGGGGTTGGCCGAGGCGATGGGTGGCAGCATCACCCCGGAGACCACGCCCGGCGGTGGGCTCACCATGGTGCTGCGGCTGCCCGCCGCCGCGCAGAGCAGCCCGGAGGAGCCGCAGGAATGACCCGCATCCTGGTCGTCGACGACGAACCGCAGATCCTGCGGGCCCTGCGGATCAACCTGCGCGCCCGCCGGTACGACGTGGACGTCGCCGCGACCGGGGCCGCCGCGTTGAAGGCCGCCGCCAGCCACCCGCCCGACCTGGTGGTCCTGGACCTCGGCCTGCCCGACATCGACGGCGTGGAGGTGATCCGCGGCCTGCGCGGCTGGACCGCCGTGCCGATCATCGTGCTCTCCGGCCGGGCCGGCAGCGAGGACAAGGTCGCCGCGCTCGACGCGGGCGCGGACGACTACGTCACCAAGCCGTTCGGGGTGGAGGAGTTGCTGGCCCGTATCCGCGCGGTGACCCGCCGGCTCGGCGGCCCCACCGAGGCCGTGCCTGCGCTGCGGATCGGCCGGCACACCGTCGACCTGGCCGACCACCGCGTCTGGCGTGACGACGACACCGAGGTCAAGCTGACCCCGACGCAGTGGAGCGTGCTGGAGAAGCTGCTGCGCCACCCCGGCAAGCTGGTCAGCCAACGTCAGCTCCTGCAGGAGGTGTGGGGGCCCGAATACCAGAACGAGACCAACTACCTGCGGCAGTACCTGGCACAGCTGCGACGCAAGCTGGAGGACGACCCCGCCCGCCCCCGCCACCTCATCACCGAGCCGGGGATGGGCTACCGCTACCGCCCCTGACCCGTTGAAGAATTTCTGTCAGCAGCGGCAGTCGGCCTGAGGGGACGACCGGTTCAGTCGCCGGAGAACGCGACCCCCACCAGCTGCTCGGAGACGGCCCAGAGGCGGGCCGCGTCCTGCGTGCTGCGCGCCGAGCGGTAGACGGCCAACTCGGTCGGCGCCCCGGTGAACTGCCCCAGGCCGTCCGGGCCGTAGAACCGGCCGCCCTGCGCCTGCGGACTGGTCGCCGCGTAGAGGGCGGGCCGCAGCCCCGCGTCCACCGAGTGCACCAGGAGACCCCAACGGTTCAACCGCTTCATCACGGCGTGGTGCGGTGAGGGCCTGCTGCGGCCCAGGTTGGGGCCGGACGCGTACAGGTTGGTCATGGTGGTGCCGGGGTGGGCGACGTTGCTGACGATGCCCCAGCCGCCGGCTCGACCGCGACGGTCGAGTTCCAGCCCGAAGTGCAGCGCGGCCAGCTTGGAGGCGTTGTACGAGCGGACCGCGCCGTAACGGTGGGTGCTCTGCAGGTCGTCCCAGTCCAGGCGACCGGAGCGGGCGGCGCTGCTCGACATGGTGGTGACCCGGGCCCGCCCGGCCGTCAGCAGCGGCATGAGCCGCCCGGTCAACGCGAAGTGGCCGAGATGATTGGTGCCGAACTGCAGCTCGAAGCCGTCCGCCGTGGTGTGTCGGGTGGGCGGCGCCATGACACCCCGCGTTGTTGATCAGAATGTGGATCGGCCGCCCCTCGCCGAGCAGCGCGTCGGCCAGCGCGGCCACCGAGTCCAGTGAGGCGAGGTCCAGCTTGCGGGTCGACACGGTGGCGTCCGGCACGGCGGCCCGTACGGCCTCCAGTGCGGCGTCGCCCTTGGCCGGGTTGCGGACCGGCAGCACCACCTCCGCGCCGGCTCGGGCCAGCCGGGTGGCCAGGCCGAGGCCCAGCCCGTCACTGCCGCCGGTCACCACGGCGAGCTTCCCGGTCAGGTCCCCAACTGTCTCGTCGAGCACGACAACCTCCAGGTCGACGGTGTCCTTCATCGGTCACGCACAACCCTGGGTCGATCGTCGCCCGGCGCCCAGGGTGACCTTGTCCAGGGATCGGCGGTCCCTGGCTGGCGGACCGGTGTCGGGCACGCCGGCGTGCCGAGTAACGTTCCGAACGGACCAAGATCGGCGTACGAGGAGGCTCGATGCAGACGACGGCTGTGGACATCCCGACCGGCGACGGGATCGCGGACGCAAGCCTCACCCGCCCGGACGGGGACGGCCCGTTCCCGGCCGTGCTGCTGTTCATGGACGCCTTCGGGCCGCGGCCCCGCCTCGTGGAGATGGCCGACCGGATCGCCGAACGCGGCTACCTGGTGCTGACGCCCCACCTGTTCTACCGGGCCGGCCGGGCACCCCTGTTCGACGTGTCGCGCCTCGGGGAGGCGGAACAGCGGGCTGCGCTCTTCGAGAAGATCGTGCCGCTGGTCGGCGCGTTGACCCCCGACGTGATCGGCCGGGACACCGCCGCGTACCTCGACTTCCTGGCGGCCCGCGACGACGTCCGGCCGGGCCCGGTCGCGATCACCGGCTACTGCATGGGCGGCACCAACGCGCTGCGGGCCATCGAGGCGCACCCGGACCGGATCGCCGCGATCGCCAGCTTCCACGGCGGGTGGATCGTCACCGCCGCGCCGGACAGCCCCCACCGTGGCGTCGGCTCGATCACCGGCGAGGTGTACTTCGGCCACGCGGACGCCGACCAGTCGATGACGCCCGAGCAGATCGCCACGCTGGAGAAGGCGCTCGACGCCGCCGGGGTGCGCTACCGCTCCGAGGTGTACGCGGGCGCGCACCACGGCTACACCATGGCCGACACCCCGGCGTACGACGAGCAGGCCACCGAGCGGCACTGGGCGGCCCTGTTCGACCTGCTGGACCGCACCCTGCCGGCGAGCTGACGCAGACGTCGCGTTGCGCCCCGGTCAGCCGCGCCCGTCGAGGTCGTCGCGCGGCCGGCCGGGCGTACGCGTCGTGACGCTGAACCGGCCGTCGGGCTCCATCCGCACCTCGCGGACGTGGGCGAGATCGACGACGCCCTGCTCACGCAGCAGGGTGTGCAGCTCCTCGTTGGTGATCAGCTCGCGGCGCATGTTGGCGCGGACCACCTCCCCGTCCCGCACCAGCACCAGCGACCCGGGCCGGATCAGCCGGGCGGCGGCCTGCCAGCGGTAGGCGACGGCGTTCAGCAGGTACGACCAACCGATGATCACGCCGACCAGCAGCACCCCGTCGGTGACCGAGTCGTAGCCGCCGGACATGCCGTTCTGCGCGGCGTCCGCGAGCAGCACGATGACCAGCAGATCGGTGACGCCGGTCGTGCCGCTCTCCCGCTTGAGGATGACCCGCAGGAGGATGAACAGCGCGAGGTACATGACGCTGCCCCGGACCACGATCTCCAACAGCGGGGTGTCCGGGACGAACACCTCTTGCCAGTCGGCCACCCGGCGGCCTACCCGCCGCCCGGGCCGGCATGCCTACCCGCGGCGCAGCAGCACCGGGCCGGCGTCGATGCGGGTACGGAACAGGGCGTACGGCTTGCGTCGCAGGTCCTGGCCGCGCTGGTACTGCGGCTGCCGGTGCAGCTGGTTGGCGGTGACGTAGAGGTACCCGTCGGTGGCCACCGACATGGTGTCCGGCCAGAGCAGTCGCGGGTCGTGCACCAGCGTCTCGTACGCGCCGTCCGGCAGTCGGCGCAGCACCGCGTTGTGCTCGTACGCGGTGAGGTAGAGCCGCCCCGCGTCGTCGGTCTCCAAGCCGTCCGAGCCGCTGCTCTTGTCGCCCTCGTCGACAACGGTCGCGGCGACCGCCTCCTGGGTGGCGCTCGGGTCGGCCAGCGCCTCGGTGGAGACGCTGTGCAGGCGCCGGGACGCCAACGGGCAGTAGTAGAGCCGGGTGCCGTCGGCGGAGATGGCGATGCCGTCGGAGCCCATGCCCACCGGCTTCGGCGGCCCGTCGGCCGGCCGCTCCAGGAACGGCCGGCCCTCGACCACCGGGCGGAACGACGTCAGCGGCTCGGCCTTGGTGGACGGGTGGTCGTGCAGCCTCCGCCAGGAGGCCCCGCTGGCCAGGTCCACCACGATGATCCCGTTCGGCCCGGCGAACGCGGAGTCGGTGATGTAGGCGACCCCCGCCTCGCCCCGGCGCAGGTCGAAGCGGACGTCGTTGAGGTACGTCGTCGGCAGCGCCACGTCCGCCGGGAAGGTGATCACCTGGGCGACCGTGTCGGTGTCCAGGTCGATCCGGACCAGCTTCGGCCCGCCCGGCTTGGTCGGCTGCAACATCGGGCTGCCGGTGTCCAGCACCCAGAGCCGGTCGGCCGGGTCCACCACGATGCTCTGCACCGAGACGAACGCGCCCGCGTCGTCGTCGCCGGACGGGTCGTTCCACGCCTGGTCGGGGTAGGGCGCCTCCCGGCCGTCGCGCAGCTCGACGACGGTGGCCGGCACCTCGTCACCCCACTTCGGGAAGTTGACGAAGATCCGACCCCGGTGCGAGACGCTCACCCCGGTCGGCATCGGGCCGGTGAACGTGTGCACCAGCTCCAGCTCGCCGAGCGGCTCGTCGCCGACCGGCCCGTTCATGACGTCCACCCAGCGCTGCTCATCGGCTCGCTCCCCACCCGTCGGCTGTTACCGCACTCGGGTGCGGTTCTTCCCGCCCGGGCGTCCGATATGCCTCCGATCAGCTCACTGGTGCGCCGGCTCTCGCGGCGGGCAGACCGGGGACCTCGACGTCCACCGCGAGCAGCGCGCCGTCCTGCGGGCCCGCCGCGTCCAGCCCCACCCGGGCGGTGCCGATGAAGAGTCGCCGCAGGTCGGGGCCGCCCAGGCAGATGCCGGCCGGCTGCCGGGCCGGCAGTCGGATCTCCGTGTCGAGGGTGCCGTCGGGCCGGTAGCGGCGTACCGCCGAGCCGCCCCACAGCGCGATCCAGAGGTGGCCGGCCGCGTCGAGCGTCATGCCGTCCGGGCCGCCGTCGGCGGAGGACAGCCGCAGGAACGGCTCCCGCCCGTGCAGGGCACCGGTGGCCGGGTCGACGGTGAACCTGTCGATCTCGCCGCGTGGGGTGTCGGCCAGGTACATGGTGGTGCCGGCCGCGTCGAACGCCGGCCCGTTCGGGATGGTCAGCCCGGTCACCGCGGGGACCGGCGCGGCGCCCGGGGTGAGGCGGAACAACGTGCCACCGCCGGGCACCATCGCGTACGACATGCTCCCGGCCCAGAAGCGGCCGTGCGGGTCGGCGACCGCGTCGTTCATCCGGGTCGGCTCGGGCGCGTCGTCCACCAGCTCGGCCACCGGTCGGGGGTCGCCGCTGGCGGGCAGCACCGTGACGCCGGTCCCGGCGGCGACCAGCCATTCGCCAGGTCGGTCGACAACCGGGGCGACCGCGCCGAGCGGCACGTCGAGGCGGCGCAGCTCCCGCAGCGGGGTCGGAGCGTCGCCGTCGGTCTCCAACAGTCGTCCGGCCAGCAGGTCGACCAGGACCAGCCGGTCGTCGACCCAGCGCAGGCCCTCACCCAACTCCAACCGGTCGGTGCTCCAGACGGTCGGCTCGGTCAGCTCCATGGTGCTCCTTTACGGGGATCGTCAGCGGACCGTACCGCCGGGGCCGTGGTCGAGCAGCCCCAGCTCGGCCCGGTCGGGCAGGCCCTCCCAGTCGCCCCGGGTGGCGACCGCGAACGCGCCGGTGGTGACCGCCCGGTCCAGCCGGGCCGAGGCGTCCGCGCCGTCCAGCCAACCGGAGAGCAGGCCCGCCACGAAGGCGTCGCCCGCGCCGACGGTGTCCACCACCGGCACCGTCCGGGCCGGCCGGTGGATCGAGCCGGTCGCGCGGTGGCTTGTCGCTCCGTCGCCGCCGTGCTTGACGACGACCTCGCTGACGCCGGCCGAGAGTAGCGCCGGGACCGGGTCGGGCGCGTCGGTCAGCACCGGCAGTTCGTCGTCGGAGGCGACGACCAGGTCGATCGAGGGCAGTAGCTGTCGCAGCGCCGCCGCGGCCTCCCCTGTGGACCAGAGCCGGCTGCGATGGTTGACGTCCAGGCAGACGGTGCTGCCCGCCTCGCGCGCCAGACGTACGGCCGCCACCACCGCCTGGTACGGCCCGGCGCCCAGCGCGCAGGTGATGCCGGTGACGTGCAGCAGCCGGGGCGGCGGCCCCGGCGCGTCGAAGGCGCGTGTGACGTCGGCGGGGCCCAACCGGGAGCCGGCCGAGCCGGCGCGGTGGTAGGTGACCCGGTTGATGTCGGCGACCCGGTTCTCGAAGAGGATCAGCCCGGTCGGCGCGGCCGGGTCGACGCGGGACCAGGTCAGGTCGACGCCCTCGGCGCGCAGCGTCCGGCGGACCAGCTCGCCCGGTTCGTCGGCGCCGGTGACACCGATCCAGGCGGCTCGGTGACCGAGCCGGGCCAGCCCGATGGCCACCGTCGACTCACTCCCGGCGACGGAGATCCCGGCGGTGCCGCCCAGCCGCAGCGGACCGGTGGTGCGAAAGGCCGCCATCGTCTCGCCGAGCGTGAGCAGGTCGGTCATTGCCGTACCGCCGCGAGGAAGGTGGCGGCGCGCTCACGCAGCGCCGCCTGGTCACCGCCGCGGACGGCGTCGCCGAGCAGCGGCGAGCCGACGCCGACCGCCACGGCCCCCCGGTCGAGGTAGCGTCGCGCGCCGTCCGCGTCGACCCCACCGACCGGCACGAACGCGGTGCCGGGGAAGGGGTCGCGCAGCGCGCCCAGGTAGTCGGGCCCACCGAGGGACGCCGGGAAGAGCTTGACGGCTGTGGCGCCGGCGCTGTCGGCCTGCACGACCTCGGTGGGGGTGAGCGCCCCGGCGAGCACCGGCAGCCCGAGTCGGGCGGCCTCGGTGACGCTCGGTGCCACCGCAGGGGTGACGAGGAAGCCGGCGCCGGCCTCGACGGCCGCCCGGGCGTCGTCCGCGCTGAGCACGGTGCCCGCGCCCAGGCCGAAGTCGGGCCCGAGGGCGGCCCGCGCGCGTCGGATGATGCCGAGCGCGTCGGCGCTGGTCAGCGAGACCTCGACCAGGGCGACGCCGCTCTCGGCCAGGGTGAGCACGGCGGTCAGCGCCGCGGCCGGGTCCGGGCCGCGCACGATGGCCAGCAACCGGTGGGTACGCAGCTCGTCGAGCAGGTTCATCGCTAATGTCCTCAGTGGATGCGGTGGGCGGAGATGGTGAGTCGCCAGGCGACCTCGCCAGCGGGTGGGACGACCGCCGTGTCGGCCGGACCGGCGTCGGCCAGGTTCAAGGCGCTGCCGAGCATCGGCTCGACGCCGATGCTGCGGTAGGGGCAGTCCTGCGGCCAGCCGCCCAGGTTGCGCCAGAGCGCGGTGCTGCGGGGCTGGCCGTCGCACTCCAGCTCCATCCTCAGCCGGTCGTCGTCGTCGATCACCTGGACCCGTGGGCAGTCGAGCAGCACCGCGCCGACGGCCGTGCCGTCGTCCGCGCCGAAGGTGTCCAGCGTCAGGCCGGCGGGGGAGGGCCACGGCCCGGTGAGCCACGGGGCGTCGGTGGGCCAGGTGCCCGGCGGCAGGAGTGCGGCGGCCTCCGGGTGCAGCCGGGTGGGCGTGCCGGCGGGCGCGTCGAGGTAGGCGTCGGGGGAGAGGCCGAGCAGGGCGTGCGCGGCCCACACGAAGCGGTAACCGGGGTCGGCGGTCAGGCGGTAGTCGGCCACCACCACGCCACCGTCGTCGGTGAGCCGCCGGCTCAGCGTGAACGTCGGCCGCTCGATGACCACGGTGTCGGGGCCGACGGTTCGCCACGGGCGGGACCAGACCTCGCCGTGGTCGGGCTCGCCGCGCACGGTGGGCAGGCACTCCTCCAGCCCGCCGGCGTCGACGAACGCGTCGTCGGGGCGGACCTCATGGCGGCCCGGCTCCGGGCCCCGCCACAGCCACTGCCGGTCGCCGCCACGCAGGCTGGTCCACCGGCCGCCGTGCGCGGCGTCGTACTCCACGCGCAGCGGGACCGGCCGGGTCACCATTCCGCGAACGATCCGTCGGCGTGCTGCCAGACCGGGTTGCGCCAGGTGTGCGGGGTCTGCGCGGCCTTGCGGACCGCCGCCTCGTCCACGGTGATGCCCAGGCCGGGCCGGTCGAATCGGGCGATGTGCCCGTCGACGAACCGGAACGGCTCCCGGTCGACGAGGTAGTCCAGCAGCTCGGAACCCACGTTGTAGTGGATGCCGATGCTCTGCTCCTGGATGAGGAAGTTCGGTGTCGCGAAGGCCACCTGGAGGCTGGCCGCCAGCGAGATCGGACCGAGCGGACAGTGCGGGGCGAGCAGCGCGCCGTACGTCTCGGCCAGCGCGGCGATCCGGCGGACCTCGGAGATCCCACCGGCGTGCGACAGGTCCGGCTGGACCACGGCGACCCCGGCCTGCAACGGGGTGAGGAACTCGGATCGGCCGTAGAGGCGTTCACCGGTGGCCACCGGGATCGGCGTGCCGGCCACGATGTCGCGCAGGTGGTGGGCCTGGTCGGGCAGGACCGGCTCCTCCACGAACAGCGGGCGCAGGGGGGCCAGTTCGGGCAGGACGCGACGTACGGCGGCCATCCCGGCGCGGCCGTGGAAGTCGAGCGCGATGTCCCGGTCCGGGCCGAGCACCTCCCGGGCGGCGGCGACCCGGTTGACGATCGCGTCGACCTCGGCGGAGGTGGGGATGGCCGAGAGCCGCCCGCAGGCGTTCATCTTGACCCCGGTGAGGCCGGCGGCGACCTGCGCGGCGGCATGGTCGGCGACCTCGTCGGGCTCGTCCCCGCCGATCCAGGAGTAGATCCGCACCTTCTCCCGGACGGGGCCGCCGAGCAGGGCGTGCACCGGAGCGCCGTACGCCTGCCCGGCGATGTCCCACAGTGCCTGGTCGAGGCCGGCGACCGCGCTGGAGAGGATCGGGCCGCCCCGGTAGAAGCCACCCTTGGTGAGCACCTGCCAGTGCTGCTCGATGCGCAGCGGATCCGCACCGATCAGGTATTCGGAGAGCACCTCGACCGCGCTGCGCACCACCTCGGCGCGGCCCTCGACGACGGGTTCACCCCAGCCGACGAGCCCGTCGTCGGTCTCCACCCGGCAGAACAACCACCGTGGCGCGACCAGGAACGTCTCGATCCGCTCGATCTTCACTGACTGCCCCTTCGTCCCCGTGCCTTCTCGACGTCGCGGACGGCCTTGTCCAGCAACTCACGCATGGCGGTCTCGGCCGCCGACTCGTCCCGCTCGCGCAGCGCGTCGACCACGGCACGGTGACTCGGCACCGGGTCGTCGTGCGCGGCGCCGCCGTGCACCAGCCGGTCCCGTTCGGCGAGACCCGTCTCCATCACGACCTCCATGCGTTCCAGCAGCTCGTTGTGGGTGGCGGCGAGCAGCGCGCGGTGGAAGGCGAGGTCGGCGGCGACGGCGGCGGCGGGGTCGCCGTCGGCCTCGGCCATCTCGGTCAGCGCCTGGTCGAGGGCTGCCACGTCGTCCTCGGTCGCGCGGCTGGCGGCCAGCCGGGCGGCGGCGGGCTCGATGATGGCGCGTACCTCGTGGAGCTGGTCGAGCAACCGCTGGTCGGCGCCCTCGGCGAACTGCCAGCGGATCACGTCGCCGTCGAGCAGGTTCCAGTCCGCCCGAGGCCGGACGAAGGTGCCGCGCTTCTGTCGGGCGTCGACGATGCCCTTGGCGGAGAGGACCTTCAGCGCCTCGCGCAGCGCCGTCAGGCTGACGTCGAACTCCTCCTGGAGCGCGACGATGTTCAGGGTCGCGCCGGCGGCGATCTCGCCGGTGAGGATGCGACGGGCGATCGCCTCGACGGTCTGTCCGTGGACACCGCGGCGTGCGTACTGTGCCAATGCTCTCCTGGCCTTCTCGCTGGTCGGTATCGATCTCTCAGGCCGAGGCTTTCACCGCAGTCCATCCACCGTCCACCACGAGGCTCGCGCCGGTGACGTAGGCGGCGTCCGGCGAGGCGAGGAAGGCGACGGTCGCGGCCACCTCGTCCGGGGTGCCGAAGCGTTTCGCCACGGTCTCGGCGACGCTGCGCGCACGGTCCTCTTCGGACACGTCGGCCCAGGCGGCGGTGAGGATCGGGCCGGGCAGCACCGTGTTGACCCGCACCTGCGGGCCGTACTCGACGGCGAGCTGGCGGCCGAGCGCGACCAGGCCACCCTTGGCGGCGGCGTACGCGGGCCGGCCGGGCAACCCGACCAGCGCGTGCACCGAGGAGATCAGCACCACCGCGCCCGCGCGTTCCCGCAGGTCGTCCAGGCAGGCGCGGACGCCGAGGAACGAGCCGGTGAGGCTGACGCCGAGCTGGTGGTCCCAGGACTCCCGGCTGGTTTCGTGGGCCGGGGCGACTCGCACGGCGTAGGCGGTGCTGACGAGGATGTCGACCGGGCCGAGGTCGGCCCGCACGGCGGTCACCGCAGCTGCCCAGTCGGCCTCGTCGCTGACATCGCCCACTACGGACAGTGCGCGGTCGCCACGGGCGGCCAGTTCCTCCGCCAGCGGGGTCGGGTCGGCCACGTCGAGCAGTGCGACGGCCGCCCCCTCGCTGGCGAGCCGTCGGGCGATGGCCGCGCCGATCCCACCCATCGCACCGGTGACCAGCGCGTTCTTGCCCTCAAGCCGGCGCATAGGCTGATCCACCTGACCCTCGCCTTGGTCTCGTCTAATCATTAATTACGAAGATATCTTGACAGCCGGCGACGGCCGATGCAACCTTCTGGTCACACACATTCACCTGGCCGACACATCGCGTCGTAACGCTGCGTGTCGTAGAGGAAGGACACCACCGTGAGCGACTTCGACCCCGGTCGCCGGCGATTCCTTGGCCACCTCGGGCTCGCCGGCCTGGGTGCGCTCGGCGCGAGCTCGTTCCTCACCGCGTGCGCCAGCTCCGCCAGCGGGCCGGCGGCGGGCAACGGCTCGGGCGCGGTCACCATCCAGTCGAACCTCTCCTCGCCGCAGGCCAAGGCGGCGATGGAGAAGCTGATTGCGAACTTCAACGCGCAGGGCAAGGGCACGGCGAGCCTCAACACGATCGCCTCGGAGACCTTCCGGACCCAGCTCCCGACGTACCTCACCTCGGCGAACCCGCCGGACCTCTACACCTGGTACGCCGGTTCGGTAGCCAACGACTACGCGAGCCGCAACCTGCTGCTGGACGTCTCCGACGTCTGGAAGTCACTGGGCGACTACCCGCAGTCGCTGCGTACGCTCTCCACCGACGCCAGCGGCAAGCAGATCTTCGTGCCGATGAACAACTACTGGTGGGGCTTCTTCTACCGCAAGTCCAACTTCGCCAAGTGGGGCGTGCAGGAGCCGAAGACCTGGACCGATTTCCTGGCTCTCTGCGAGACGTTGAAGAGCAAGGGCGTCCCCCCGATCGGCATCGGTCTCGGCGACACCCCGTGGGTCGCCTCGGCCTGGTTCGACTACCTCAACATCCGCATCAACGGCGCTCAGTTCCACCGTGAGCTGCTCGCCGGCAAGCAGCGCTTCGACGACCCGAAGGTCAAGGCGGTCTTCACCCGCTGGCGCGAGGTCCTGCCCTACTTCGACCCCAAGGGCAAGGCGTACCCGTTCCAGGAGGCGACCACAGCCCTGCTGGCCGGCAAGACGGGGATGTTCCTGATCGGCACGTTCTTCGCCGACGCCGCCCCCAAGGACGCCCTCGGCGACCTGGACTTCTTCCGGTTCCCGATCATCGACCCGGCGGTCCCACTGGCCGAGGAGGCGCCGACGGACGGCTTCTTCGCCAGCGCGAAGACCGCCAACCCGACCGGCACCAGGGCCCTGCTCACCTACCTGGCCTCGACCGAGGCGCAGGAGGCGTACGTCAAGGCCAGCTCCGGCATCGTCCTGCCGGCCAACCCGAAGGCCAAGGCGTCCGACTCGCCGCTTGTGGTCAAGGGCAAGGCGATGCTCGACGAGGCCAAGGAGCTGACCCAGTTCTTCAACCGCGACTCCAGCGACGCGCTCCAGCCGACCGCGGACACCGCGCTGACCAAGTTCATCGACAAGCCGGACCGGATCGACGCGATCCTGCGGGAGTGGCAGGCCGGCGCCGAGAAGGTCTTCAAGGGCTGACGTGACAGCAACGATCTCCACGACTTCGGTCACCCCCATCCGGCGGCGGCGACGGTCGGCGCGACTGTCGCCGCTGCTGGTGGCGTTCGTCCTGGTGCCGTTCCTGGTCGAGAGCATCTGGGTGTTCTGGCCGGCGCTCCAGGGCTTCTGGTTCTCGCTCACCCGCTGGGACGGCATGTCGCCGCCCGCCTTCGTGGGCACCGACAACTACGTCGAGCTGGCCGGCGACGCCACCTTCCGGGGCGCGCTGGTCAACACGGTGATCTGGCTGGTGCTCTTCGGTGGCCTGTCCGTGCTCGGCGGCTTCGGCATGGCGCTGGTCCTGCAGAAGGAGCGGCGCGGGGTCGGCTTCTACCGGGCCGCGCTGTTCACTCCCGTGGTGTTCTCGCTGGTGGTGACCGCGCTGGTCTGGCGGGTCTTCTACCAGCCCGACGGCATCGCCGACACGCTGCTGCGGGCCGTCGGGCTGGAGAGCCTGATCCGGCCCTGGCTCGCCGACCCGCAGACCGCCCTGTACGCGGTGATCCTGCCCGCCCTGTGGCGGCAGATCGGGTACGTCATGGTGCTGTTCCTGGCCGGGCTCAAGGCCATCGACCCGGCGCTGCACGAGGCGGCCCGGATGGACGGCGCCAACTCCTGGCAGCGGCTGCGGCACGTGACAATTCCCCAGCTCAAGGGGGTCAACGCGGTGGTGCTCTCGGTCATCGTGATCGACTCGCTGCGTTCCTTCGACATCGTCTGGTCGCTCACCAAGGGCGGCCCGTACCACTCGTCGGAGCTGCTGAGCACCTACATGTACTCGACCGCGTTCCAGAGCCTGCGGCTGGGCTACGCCTCCGCGATCGCCGTCGTGATCTTCGTGCTCGCGCTGGCGGTCATCCTCGGCTACCTGGTCCGCGCGTTCCGGGAGGAAGCGTGATGAACAAGCTGCGCACCGGGGCCTTCCACACCGGCATGATCCTGCTGTCGCTGCTCTGGCTCGGGCCGGTGCTCTGGGTCGTGGTGATGTCCACCCGGTCCTTCGACGACATCGCCGCGCACGGGGTGGGCAGCCTGCCCCGGTCGTTCACCCTGGACACCTACCGGCAGGCGTGGACCGACGGCGGCGAGCTGCGGGCCCTGATCAACAGCATGGTGGTCACCGTCCCGTCGGTGCTGTTGAGCCTCGGCCTCGCGGCGATGGCCGCGTTCGCGCTGAGTCGGTTCCGGATCCCCGGCCGGCGGACGATCCTGCTGTTGATGCTCGCCGGCAACCTGCTGCCACCGCAGATCCTGCTGATCCCGGTGGCCAAGTTCAGCGAGCTGACCGGCCTGTACGACACGCTCTGGGCGCTGATCGCGGTGCAGGTCGGCTTCGGGCTCGGCTTCTACACGTTCGTCCTGCACGGGTTCATGCGCGACCTGCCGGGCGAGATCCAGGAGGCGGCCACGATCGACGGCGCCGGCACCGCGCAGATCTTCACGAAGGTGATGCTGCCGTTGACGCGGCCCGCGCTGGCAGCTCTCGGCGCGCTCTCCTTCACCTGGATCTTCAACGACCTGCTCTGGGCGATCACCGTGCTGCGTACCGACGACAACATGCCTGTCACCCCGGCGCTGCTCGGCCTCCAGGGCCAGTTCGTCTCGTCCTGGAACGTCATCGCGGCCGGCACGGTCATCGCGGCCGTCCCCACCGTCGCGGTGTTCCTGCGCTTCCAGCGGCACTTCGTGTCCGGCCTGGCGCTCGGAGCGGTCAAGTGACCGCCGCGACCGGGCAGCGCTGGACGCTGCGCGGCGCGCACACCGAGTACACGGTCGTCGTGCCCGCGCACGGCCGTTGGCTGGAGCTTGTCGCGTGGGGGCCGCACGGCGTCTCCGACGGCCCGTCGCCGGTCGCCTACGACGGCCCGGTGCCGTTCCTCACCGCCGGGGACGCCGCAGCCATCGAGTACGCCACCGACGCCGACCGCCCGTTCACGGGCGCCGACCTGGTGGTGGAGACCTCCGCCGGGGCTCGTCGGGTGGGCTTTCGCCACACCGACGCGGTGGCCGACGCCGACCAGCGGGAGCTGGCCGTCGGGTTCGCCGACCCGGTCACCGGGCTGCGCGCCACGGTGCACTACCGGGTGCCCTCCGGCACCGACGTGGTGCAGCGGTGGGTCGAGCTGAGCAACGACGGCACCAACCCGCTGCGGGTCATCCGCGCCGGGTCGGGCGGCTTCTGCGTACCCACGCCGCACGGCGCGCTGCTCAGCCACCAGTGGGGGCAGTGGGCGCAGGAGTTCCAGCTCTCCCACGTCGAGCTGGGCCACGGCACCTTCACCATCGGCAGCTCCCAGGGCGTACCCGGGCACCTGCACGTGCCCTGGCTGGCTGTGCGGGACACCGCCGAGTCGGCCGGCCCGGCCTGGGGGATGGCACTGGCCTGGACCGGGTCGTGGGAGATCAGCGCCGAGCGGGACACCGGAGGGCTGACCCGGGTGCGTGCCGGCCGCCAGCTGGTCGACGGCCCGCTGGAGCTGGCCGCCGGCGAGTCGCTGACGCTGCCGGTGGTCACCGGCGCGTACAGCCCGGACGGCCTGGACGGGCTGGCCCGGGTCTGGCACACCCACCAGCGGTTGCTCGCCGCCGACCGGCTCACCCCGCGCCCGGTGCTCTACAACTCGTGGGAGGCCACCTACTTCGCCGTCGAGGCGCAGAGCCAGTTGGCGCTCGCCCGGATCGCCGTCGAGCTGGGCGTGGAGACGTTCGTGGTGGACGACGGCTGGTTCGTCGGCCGCAACGACGACACGGCCGGGCTGGGCGACTGGACCCCCGACCCGGCGAAGTTCCCGGCCGGGTTCGACGCGTTCATCGCCGAGGTCCGGGCGCTCGGGCTGAACTTCGGGCTCTGGGTCGAGCCGGAGTGCGTCAACCCGAAGTCCGCGCTCTACGCCCAGCACCCCGACTGGGTGTACGCCGTCGACGGTCGTCCGCTCACCCCGGTCCGCAACCAGTACCTGCTCGACCTGGGCCGGCCGGAGGTCGCCGAGTTCGTGCACTCCACGGTGGACGGTCTGCTGCGCCGGTACGACATCGACTACCTGAAGTGGGACTTCAACCGTCCGCGTACCGAGCCGGGACGGCCGGGCGGGGTGGGCCCTGTCGACCTGGACGGCGCGCACGTCGCCAACCTGCACCAGATCTACGAGCGGCTGCGCCGGGACCATCCCGGCGTGCTGATCGAGGCGTGCGCCGGTGGCGGCGGGCGGACCGACCTGGCGATGGCCGCCCGGGCCGACGTCTTCTGGCCCAGCGACAACACCGGCCCACTCGACCGGCTGGCCATCCAGTACGGCTTCCTGCACGCCAACGCCCCGCACCTGCTCAGCTCCTGGGTCACCGACGCGCCCGGCCTGTTCGACCCGCGGCCGCGAACGCTGGCGTTCCGGTTCGTGCTGGCGATGGCCGGGGTGCTCGGCATCGGCGCGGACATCCGGGCGTGGACCCCCGCCGAGCGGGCCGAGGCGGGCGGCTGGATCAGGCGCTACAAGGAGATCCGGGACGTCGTCACGACCGGCGAGGTGCACCTGATCGGCGGCCCCGACCAGGCCCGCTGCGCCGTGCAGTACACCGCGCCGGACCAGCGGCGGGTGGTCGTCCTCGCCTGGCACACCGGCCGGCTCGACGGCGCCGGCCTGCTGCCGTCGCGCCCGGTGCGGCTGCCGCTGCACGGCCTCGATCCGGCGGCCCGCTATTCCGACGGCGAGCGGCACTACTCGGGCAGCCACCTCGGCGCGGTCGGCCTGCCCGTGCAGTGGAGCGCGACCCACGACGCCGGCCTCATCGTGCTGACCCGCGACTGAGCTCGGAGCACCACCACCCCCACCCCCGAGGGACAGGAGTACCTCCATGCGCCTGAACCGACAGCTGACCGCGGCCCTGGCCGTGTTCGGCCTGGGCCTGGCCAGCCCCATGCCGGCCATGGCCGGCCCACCGCAGGCCGGCTCTTCGCTCGCTACCTCTCCGCTGGCCGACCCTTCGCAGGCCGGCCGGCCGCAGGCTGGTCACGGTCCCGGTCGCCCCGGCCACACGCCGGCCAGCGCCGGGACCGAGGACCAGGGCGCACCCACGTTCTTCGACAGTGGGCTCGCCCCGACGCCCTACCAGGGCTGGAACACCTACTTCGGCCTCGGTGGCGATCCCACCGAGGCCGAAGTCAGGTCGGTCACCGACCACATGGTCAACAGCGGCCTGCGCGACGCCGGGTACACGTACGTCTGGATCGACGGGAACTGGGCCGCGCCCACCCCGCGCGACGAGGCCGGCAAACTGGTCGCCGACCCGGCCCGTTTCCCGGGCGGGATGGCCGCGCTGGCCGCGTACATCCACAGCAAGGGCATGAAGGCCGGCATCTACACCGACGCCGGGCCGTACCTGCCGGGGCAGTGTGGGCTCGGCAGCAACGGCCACTACCAGGCCGACGTCGCCCAGTTCGCCGGCTGGGGCTTCGACGCCCTCAAGGCTGACTGGCTCTGTGGCCGGGCCGCTGGTCTCGACCCGGAGGCCACGTTCCGCGAGCTGGCCGACGCGGTACGCCAGTCGCCGCGGCCGATGCTGCTCAACATCTGCAACCCGGTCAGCTCGGACTGGGGCGGCGGCCCCTACACCCCGGAGCAGCTCTCCACCTGGAGCTACACGTACGCGCCGACCATCGCCGACTCCTGGCGGACGTACACGGATGTGGGGCTCACCGACCCGACGCCGCAGTGGGCGTTCCCGTGGGTGCTGCGCAACATGGACGTCAACGCGTACCACCCGGCGGCCACCGGGCCGGGGCACTACAACGACCCGGACTACCTGCTGCCGATGCGCCCGCTGCCCGACGGCGGGTACGAGCTGAGCCTGGAGGAGTCCAAGACGCAGCTCGGCATGTGGGCCATCATGGCCGCGCCGCTGGTGATCGGCTCCGACCCGCGTGGTCTGCCGAGCGAGATGATCTCGGCGCTGACCAACCCGGAGATCGTCGCGGTGGACCAGGACCCGCTGGTCCGACAGGGCGTCAAGGTCGCCGACACCGGCACCGACGCGCAGGTGTGGAGCAAGGTGCTCACCGGGCCCGGCAAGCGGGCGGTCGCGCTGCTCAACCGGCACGACACCGCCCAGAAGATTACGGTGACCTTCGCGGATGTCGCGCTCGGCGGCGCCGTCCGGGTCCGTGACCTGTGGGCCCGCGCCGACGTGGACGCCCAGCCCGGCACCGCTGGCGTCCAGCCGTTCACCGGCTCGTACACCGTCGACGTCCCGGCGCACGGGGTGGCCATGCTGGGCCTCACCGGCACCGAGCAGGTCGCCGGCGCCAACCTCGGCGGCACCGCCAGCGCCAGCCCCGCGCTGGTGCGGGTGGACGACACGCACGCCACAGCCTTCGTCCGCGACGCGCAGGGCGCGTTGGCCGTCAACACCCGCTCCGGTACGACGTGGGGGACCGCGTGGACGTCGCTCGGCGGCCCGGTCGGTGGCCGGATCCTCGGCCAGCCGGCCGCGTACGCTTCGGCGAACGGTCGGATCGACGTGTTCGTCCGGGGCACCGACAACGCCGCCTGGCAGCGTAGTTACGTCGGCGGCGCGTGGGGGCCGTGGCAGAGCCTCGGGGGCACGCTTACCGACGGGCCGACGGTGGCGTGGACCAGCCCGACACAGTGGACGCTCGTCGTCCGTGGCGCCGACGGCAAGCTGTGGACGCGTACCCCGACCAGCGGCTGGACCGGCGTCGGCGCTCCCGACGACCGGCCGGTCTACGGCCGGCCGAGCGCTGTCGTCGACGACGCGGGCGTGCTGCACGTGGCCGTGCGCAGCCGTACCGACGAGGTGTGGTGGCGCAGCCGGACCGGCGCCACCTGGTCGGCCTGGACCAACCTCGGCGGCACCACCAGCGGCAGCCCGACGCTGCTCGCCACCTCCGGGCGGGTCTATCTGTTCGCGCTGGCCGCCGACAACCGGCTCTGGCAGCGCAACCTGACCGACGGGGCGTGGGGCGGCTGGTTCCGTCGTGGCGAGTTCGCCACCGACGCGTTCCGGGGCGCCCCGGGGGCCGCCGCGGGCGCCAACGGCAGCGCCTGGCTGGCGGTGCGCGGCGGGGACGACCGGGTGCACCAGATCGTCCTCTGATCCGACGGTGGCGGGCCGCCGACCGGCGGCCCGCCACCTCCTACGGCCACGATTACAGTTTCGCCATGGACGACACCACCCGTGGCGTACGGATCAGACGCGGTGGCCCGGCGGACGCCGCCGCCCTACTGGCCATGCTCGATTCCGCGGTGGTCTGGATGAACGCGCGGGGCAACACCGAGCAGTGGGGCACGACCCCGTTCTCGGAGAAGCCCGGCGGGGTCGAGCTGGTCGACCGGTACCTGACCGAGAACCTTCCGTACATCGCGGAACTGGACGGAACGCCTGCCGGCGCCCTGGTGTTGGACTCCGGGCCTCCTGCGCAGTCGCCGATCACGCCCGCCGAGGAGCCCGAGCGGTACGTCCGTCTCCTGGTCTCCGACCGACGATTCGCCGGCCGACACCTCGGGTCGGCCCTGCTGGCACACGCCGTGCGGGAGACCCGACGAGCCGGCGTGCGGTTGCTGCGGGTCGACTGCTGGGCGGGCGGCGGTGGCGAGTTGGTGGCCTTCTACGAACGGCACGGGTTCACCCGCACCGAGACCTTCCGCTCGGGCGACTGGCCGGGGCAGGTGCTGGCCCAACGGGTCGACTGACCGGTACCCGCTGGCCGGCGGCCTGGCCGGGGCGTCAGTCGCGGCGGATCAGGCCCGGCCCGGCGGTGATGTCGATGTCGCCGCTTCCGACCTCGTGTCCGGCTGCGCAGCGGAGCACCGCACGGACTGGCTCGCCGCAGTCGTGGTGGGTGGCGAGGATGCCAGGGCCGGCTTCGTCGGCGCTCCAGGTGTCGCCCCAGTTGCGCAGCGCGGTGATGACCGGCAGCAGTTCCTGGCCCTTGCGGGTCAGTTGGTACTCGTGGCGGGTGCGCTGCCCCGGCTCCCGGTAGGGGATCCGTTCGAGCAGACCGGCGGCGACCATCTCCTTGAGGCGGGCCGCCATGGCGGGCTCGCCGACTCCGACACGGCGGACGAAGTCGTCGAAACGGCGCGTGCCGAGCAGTGCCTCGCGCATGATCAGGATCGTCGAACGGCTGCCCACGATGTCCATCGCCCGTGCGACGGAGCAGTTCTCCATCGACCAGGATTCGCGGTCGTCCCGTAGGTCCTCCATGCCGCCCAGCCTACCTGGCTTGCGCCAAAGCTAGCCAGGTGATTCACTGGGACACTGCTGACTTTTGCATAAGCAAGTCAGCAGGACTCCAACCCGAGGACACCTTGTGACCACCAGCAGCACGGTCCCGACCGGGCCGGCCGTCACCACCCGTACGTCCGTCCGCGGCTCCCGGCCGGTGACCCTGATCGCCATGTGCCTGGGCGCGATGATCACCTTCCTGCAGATCACCGCGACGGTCTCCGCCCTGACCACCATCCAGGCCGACCTCCGGGTCGATCCGACCACCGTGATCTGGATCCCCAGCGCCTACACCCTGGTCGTGGCGAGCCTGGTGATGTCCGCCGCCCCGCTCGGCAACCGGTACGGACGCAGGCGCATGTTCGGCGCCGGAGTCGTCGCGATGATCGCCGGCGGTGCCGTGGTGGCCAGCGCCCCGACCGTGGCCTGGGTGATCGCCGGTCAGTTGGTAGCGGGCCTCGGCGGTGCCCTGATCCTGCCGAACAGCCTGGCGATCCTCGGTGCCACCTTCACCGACCCGCACCGCCGCACCGAGGTCATCACCGCCTGGTCGGCGGCCTCCGGCATCGGGCTGGCGATCGGCCCGCTCATCGCCGGTACGCTGCTGCGCCAGCACTCCTGGCACAGCGTCTACCTGTCGGTGATCGTGCTGGGCGTGGTCACCCTCGTCGTCGCCGCGATCGGGGTGGCCGAGTCCCGGCCCAGCGCCGGACGGCTCGACCTGCCCGGTCTGCTGCTCGGCACCGTCGCCATCGCCGCCGCCGTCTACGCCATGATCCAGGGCGGGCGCGACGGCTACACCAGCGGTGTCGTGGCGACCGCGTGGGTCGTCTCGGCCGTCGCGCTTGTCACGTTCGTGCTGGTCGAACTGCGCACCAGCACACCGATGCTGGACGTACGCCTGTTCCGCTCGCCGTCGTTCAGCGCCGTCATGGTCGTCGCCGCGGTGTCGCTGTTCGGGTTCACCGGCGTGGCGATCCTGCTCGTCCTCTTCCACGAGCGTGCCCAGTCGCTCAGCCCGCTGGACACCGGCTGGCGCATGCTGGTGCTCTTCGGCGCGTACGTGCTCGTGGCCTTCGGCGCCGGTCGGGCCATCCGGCGCACCGGGTTCAAGGCGCCACTCACAGTCGGTCTGGTGCTCGGCGCGGTGGCCAGCTTCGGGCTCGCGACGCAGGGGCCGACGACGGCGTTCGGGCACCGCTGGGCGTTGTTCGCGTTGTTCGGCGCCGCGAGCGGGCTGGTGGTGGCCCCCGCGACGGCGGCGGCGCTGGCCAGCGTGGCGCCCGCCCAGGCCGGCATGGCCTCCGGCGCGGTCAACGCCTCCCGTCAGGTCGGCTCGGTGCTGGGCTCGTCCCTGCTGGGCACGTTGCTCACCACCACGATGGTGGCCGACCTGCCCGACCGCCTCGCCGCCCACCAGGTCGGCGAGCCCGCCCGCAGCGCCGTGCAGGCGGCGGTGGCCTCCGGCGCGACAGGCGACCAGCCGCTGCCCGAACCGGTCCGGTCGGCGCTCGCCGAGGCGATGACCTCCGGGGTCCAGGCCGGTCTGCGGGTCAGCGGCATCGTCTTCCTGATCACGGCCGTGCTCGCGCTCACCCTCATCCGTAACCGCCCCCACCAGCACTAGCGAGGCCCGGGGCCGGCGAGCGTCCGACTCCGTAATCAGGCGCCGATCGTGTTCAGATCCTCGATCGCGTCGGCCGGCAGCGTCAGGTCGGCCGCGGCGAGGTTCTCCCGCAGGTGTTCCAGCGTCGACGTGCCCGGGATCAGCGCCATGGTGGGGGAGCGTTGCAGCAGCCAGGCCAGGGCGACCTGCTGTGGCGAGGAGCCCACCCGGGCGGCCACGGCGTTGAGCGTGTCGGACTGCAACGGGGTGAACCCGCCGAGCGGGAAGAACGCGGCGAACGCGATGTTCTCCGCCGCGCAGCGGTCGACGAGCGCGTCGTCCTGCCGATTGGCGAGGTTGTAGAGGTTCTGCACCGTGACCACCGGTGCGATGGCCTGGGCCTCGGTGAGCTGGTCGAGCGTGACGTTGCTGAGCCCGAGATGCCGGATCAGTCCCTGCTGCCGCAGCTCCGCGAGGGCGCCGAACTGCTCGGAGAGGGGATCGTCGCCGGTGCCCTCCGCCACGCCGACCCGCAGGTTGACCACGTCGAGGACCTCCAGGCCGAGGTGCCGGAGGTTGTCGTGGACCTGGGCCTTCAGCTCGTCCGGCTGGAGCGCCGGGAGCCAGGAGGCGTCGTCGCCGCGGCGCGCGCCGACCTTGGTGACCAGGTGCAGATCCTCGGGGTACGGGTGCAGCGCCTCGCGGATCAGCTCGTTCACCACCTTGGGGCCGTAGAAGTCGCTGGTGTCGATGTGGCGCACGCCCCCGGTCGACCGCCTCGCGGAGCACCGCGAGCGCCTGCGCACGATCGCGCGGGGGGCCGAAGACGTGCGGGCCGGCGAGCTGCATCGCGCCGTAGCCCATCCGGCTCAGGGTGAGGCCGTCGGCGGGGGTCAGGGCGCCGCCAGGAAGGTTGTCGCTCATGTCGTTCCTCTATCCATCGTCGTCGCGAATATGCGCACCACGACTGTCCGTCGGTCTCCGCCCGGCCGGTAGGGCGAGGTGTTCCTGGTAGTGACACAGCCAGTCACCCGGTCGCCGGGCGATCTACCGTCGATGGCATGGACGCCACCAACCAGCTCGGCGAGTTCCTGCGTGCCCGCCGGGAGCGGATCCGACCCGAGGACGTGGGCCTCGGCCCGGGAGTCGGGCTGCGCCGGGTGCCCGGGCTGCGGCGTGAGGAGGTGGCGATGCTGGCCGGCATCAGCGCGGACTACTACCTGCGGTTGGAGCAGGGGCGTGAGCGGCATCCCTCGGTGCAGGTCCTCGACGCGCTCGCCGGGGTGCTGCGGCTGGACCCGGAGGCCACCGCGTACATGATCGGGTTGACCCGGCCGCGGTCGCGCCGGGCGGTCCGGCCGGCCGTCGAGCGGGTGCCGGCCAGTGTCCTGCACCTGGTGCGGGAGCTCCCGATGCCGGCCTTCGTGCAGAACCGCTATCTGGACATCCTGGCGTCGAACCGGATGGCGCGGGCGCTGTCGCCGAATCTCGCCCCGGGCGCCAACCGGCTTCGCGCGGTGTTCCTGGACGCGGCTGAGCGGGAGTTGTTCCGCGACTGGCGGCAGGCGATGCAGAGCGTCGTGGGGCAGCTGCGCGCCGACTCGGCCGCGGACGCCGACGACCCGCGACTGACGGCGCTGGTGGGGGAGTTGTCGCTCAAGAGCGACTGTTTCCGCCAGTTGTGGGCCCGGCACGAGGTGCGGCGGCGCGAGGGTGTGGTGAGCCGGCTGCACCACCCCGAGGTGGGCGATCTCGACCTGTACTGCGACAAGCTCGCGGTTGCCGGCGCCGAGGGGCAACTCCTGGTGATCTACCACGCCGAGCCCGGCACGGAGTCGGCACGTTCGTTGGCGCTGCTCGGCTCGGTTGCGGCAAGCACGCCTGACGACGGCGTGGACAGCCTGCGGCCCGGCGATCCGGCACGCCTGTACCCCGGCCCCTGAGGAACAGCGAACGGCCGCCAGGGTGTACACGCGGGATGGCGGCGCCCTTTGCGCGTTCCGCGGTGTCGTGGCCCCGCGATGACAGGCCCCGGAACTCGACGCGACCAGGCTGTCGGCAGGTTACTTACGCACTTCAAGGTGCCTACTTCCCAGCGGAGAGCTACCGAGCCACGATAGAGAAACACCCGGCCAGGGAGCCGATTCACCTGGCCTTTTTACGAGAACGAGGTACGACATGTCGACTGCTTCCCTCCCCGGTGGTACGTGGAAGCTGGGAGACTCGACGGTGACCCGATTCGGTTACGGCGCCATGCAGCTGGCCGGCCCCTGGGTCATGGGACCTCCCGCGGACCATGACGGCGCTGTGGCCGTACTCCGCGAGGTGGTCGAGCGCGGTATCAACCACATCGACACCAGCGGCGCCTACGGGCCGCGAGTGACAAACGAGCTGATCCGGGAGGCGTTGCACCCCTACCCGGAAGGGCTGTTCATCGCCACCAAGGTCGGAGCTACCCGCGACGCTCAGGGTGGCTGGCCCGTCGCCCGGCAGCCCGAAGACCTCCGTAAGCAGGTCCACGAGGACCTCGAAGTCCTCGGTGTCGAGACGCTCGACCTGGTGAACATGCGTATGGGCAACGCCGAAGGCCCCCAGCCCGGATCGCTGGCCGACGCGTTCGGCACGCTCGTCGAACTGCAGCGGGAAGGCCTGATCCGCCACTTGGGCGTCAGCAACGTCACCGCCGAGCAGGTCGCCGAGGCGCAGGCCATCGCGCCGATCGTGGGCGTGCAGAACATGTACAACCTCGCTCACCGCCACGACGACGAGCTCATCGACCGGCTCGCGGCCGAGAACATCGCATACGTGCCGTTCTTCCCGCTGGGCGGCTTCTCGCCGCTGCAGTCCGAGGCGCTCTCGGCGGTGGCGGAGCGGTTGCGGAGCACGCCCATGTCCGTCGCGCTCGCCTGGCTGCTGCAGAGATCGCCCAACATCCTGCTGATCGCGGGCACCTCGAAGGTCGCCCACCTGCGGGACAACGTCGCGGGCGCCGGCCTCTCCCTGTCCGCCGCGGACCTCGCCGAACTGGATCGGATCAACCGATGAGGAAGAGCGTCTCCGGCTGACCGCGGGACCCGCTCCATCAAGGGGCAACTTCCCGATGGGAAGCTAGGACTACAAGGGGATGTGACGCACCCTGCGGTCCGAGGAGGGCGTGATGGCAGCACCGACGACGGCGGCCCAGCAACGAACCCAGAACAGGGACAACTACAACGCCTTCCTGGCCGCCTGCCCGAGCCACAAGATGCTGGAACGCATCTCCGGCAAATGGGTCACGCTGATCCTCTCCGCACTCGGCAGCGGCCCCGACTGCACCGGTGAGCCCAGACCGATGCGCTACTCGGAGCTGTCTCGCATCCTGGCCGGCGTCAGCCAGAAAATGCTCACCCAGACCCTGCGCTCCCTCGAACGCGATGGTCTCGTCAGCCGCACCGTGACACCAACAGTGCCCGTCACGGTCTCCTACGAGCTGACCGAGCTGGGCCTCTCCCTGCACCACATGATGCGTGGCCTCAAGGTGTGGGCGGAAGCACACATGGACGACGTCGACACCAGTCGCGCGGCATATGACCACGCCACTGCCGTGAACTGAACAGGGACGCACGGGGGGCAGCCGAGCACCGAGCCCCACAAGGGCGTTGCCGCGAGACGCGGCCACGCTCGGCCCAGCGGGGTTGACGAGCAATGTTTGTGAGTGCACACTTACAAACATGCGATCCACCGCCGAGGCCCGCCGGGCCACAGTCCTGAACGCCGCCGTTTCGGCGTTCGCGCGCACCGGCTTCCACGCCACCCCGGTCACCGCCGTGGCAGCCGCCGCCGGCATCTCCGAGGCGTACGTCTTCCGGCTCTTCGCCGGAAAGCTCGGGTTGTTCGTGGCCGCCGCCGGGGCGTGCTTCGAGCGGATCGTCGTGGCGCTGGAGGCCGGGGCGGAGCGTGCCGGAGACGTCGGCCCGGAGGGGGTCCTGGAGGCGATGGGCGACGCCTACGCCGAGCTGATCGCCGACCGTGATCTCCTGCTGTTCCAGGTGCAGGCGCAGGCCGTCACCGACGTCCCGGAGGTCGCCGAGGCGGTGCGCGCCGGCTACCGGCGGGTCGCCACCTTCGTGGCGAGTCGGTCCGGCGCCAGCGACGTGCAGGTCCAGCAGTTCTTCGCGTACGGCCAGCTCTGCCACCTGATCGTGACCGCCGGATTGGAGCAGGTGCCCGAGCCGTGGGCCCGTGCGCTGACCGCAGGCATCCGTCACCCCTGATCCCGACGTCCGCACCACCGGGCCGCTTCCGGGCGGCCCACTTTTTCGATCCGACATGTGTGTGAGTGCACACTTACGAACAAGAGGAGAGTGCAATGACAACCGACAGGATGATCACCGAAGTGGTCCTGCCCGGCGTGGTGGAGCCGGACGGGCTCCAGGTCAACCGACGCCCGATGCCCGTTCCCGCCGCAGATCAGGCGCTCGTCGAGGTCGAGGCCACCGGCATCTCGTACGCCGAACAGAGCATGCTCCGCGACCTCTACCCCGGCCAGCCGGCCTTTCCGTTCGTGCCCGGCTACGACCTCGTCGGCACCGTCCGGGCGGTGGGACCGGGAGGCGACGGCTCGCTGGTCGGCACCCGGGTCGCGGCGGTCACCAAGACCGGCGCCTGGACCACGCACGCCGTGGTGGGCGTCGACGACCTCACCCCGGTGCCGCCGGGTCTGGACCCGGCCGCGGCCGAGACAGTAGTCGTCAACGGGGTGACCGCCTGGCAGATGCTGCACGGCGCGCGCCTGCGGGCTGGGCAGACGATCCTGGTGCACGGCGCGAACGGCGGCGTCGGAACCGTGCTCGTCCAACTCGGACGCCACCTCGGGCTGCGGGTCATCGGCACCGCAGCTCCGCGACACCACGCGGCGCTGCGCGAACTCGGCGTCGAACCGCTGGACTACCGAGACCCCGACTTGGCCGCGCGGGTGCGCGCGCTGTCCCCCGGAGGCGTCGACGCCGTCTTCGACCCGGTCGCCGGCCCGGGCGTACGCACCTCGTACCGGCTGCTCGCCCCCGGCGGCACGCTTGTCGTCTACGGCACCGCCTCGGCCACGGGCTCCGCGCGCTCGATCGTCTGGGTCTTCGTGAAGCTGCTGGCCCGGCTCTACACCTGGAACGCCCTGCCGAACGGTCACCGGGTCCGGTTCTACAACTTCTGGGCCGGCCGTCGCACCCGGGCCGCGGCGTTCCGGCGTCGACTGAGTACCGACCTCGGCATCGTGCTCGACCTCCTCCGTCAGGGCGTGATCGTGCCGCAGATCGCCGCCCGCTACCCGCTCACCGAGGTCTCCGCCGCGCTGGTCTTCGCCGAGGCCCGCAGCCGGCCGGGCAAGGTCGTGCTGGAGCCCTGACCGGGCAGCGTGCCAGGGGTCCTGGGTGCCGTGCGCGTGCAGCCGCACTGGCCAGGGCGTACGCTGGGCATGTCGCCCGGGGCCCCCGGTGGCCGCCGGATGTCGCCGCCACCAGCCCGTCCGGGCATTACCGAACGTCCCGAGCCGTTGCTGCGGCGTGCTGGTCGTTGTCGCCAGCCACGTCCCCGCCGGTCGGATTCCACCGCACAGCGTCAGGCATCCCACCCGCGCTTTCGCACCGCCGTCCACCAGCAATTCGGACGGCTCAACCAGGGGAGCACCAGATGAGGATCGCCAAGCACCGAATCGTCAGCGCGCTACGCGACCGGGGCCAGCAGGCCAGAGCCGACTGGGTCGAGCGTGAGCTGCCGGAGCGGGTCGATCCGGCCAAGCACTCCGGGCTGCTCGCCACCCTGAATCTCGACCCCGCCGACCTCGCCGACGCGCCGGCCTCGTAGGGCTGTGCCACTCGTGCCGCCCGACCCGGGCGGCACGAGGTGGTCGGCCGCGGCGGCCGGGCGGATCAGGCGAAGTCCTCGGAGAGGTGCCCGCGCAGGGTGGCCAACGATCGGGTGATCAGCCGGGAGACGTGCATCTGGGAGACGCCGATCCGCTCGGCGATCTGGGCCTGGGTCAGGTTGCCGTGGAACCGCAGGCTGAGGATCTGGCGTTCGCGCTCGGGCAGCGTGGCGAGCGCCGGGCCGAGGGCGACGCGGAGGTCGACGAGCTCGAACTCGTGGTCCCGCTCCCCGAGGGTGTCGCCGAGCTCCATGCTCCCGTCGATGCCGGTGGGTGTGGACAGTGAGGTCGCCCGGTACGCCCGGGCTCCCTCCAGCCCTTCCAGCACGGTCTCCTCGGAGACGTCGAGGTAGCTCGCGATGTCGGCGACCGTCGGCGAGCGGCCCAGGGTGTGCGTCAGCGTGCTGTTGGCGGCGCTGATCGACAGCCGGAGTTCCTGAAGGCGGCGCGGCACCCGCACCGCCCAGGTGCGGTCCCGGAAGTATCGCTTGATCTCGCCGACGATCGTCGGGATGGCGTATCCGCTGAAGTCGACGCCCCGGGTGGCGTCGAAGTGGTCGACGGCCTTGATGAGCCCGACCATTGCGGTCTGCATCAGATCCTCATCGGGGGCGCCGCGTCCCGAGTAGCGGCGTGCCAGATGACGGGCGAGCGGCATCCATGCCTCGATGGCGCGGTCCCGCAGGGCCGGTCGGCGCGGGTCGTCGGCCGCGGTGGTGGCCAACTCGACAATCAGTTCCTCGGTGCCGGCGTTCCGTCGGCTGGCAGCGGTGCTGACCGTGGGTGCGACAGTCGTGAGCATGGGCTGGTCCTCTCCGTGTCCGCCCGTCGACCAGGACGACCGGAGAGACTCCGATGTGCTGTCGACAGGACCACGACCACGGGCCTCGCCGCCGCGTCATGTCGTTCCAGGTGTGGTGTGCACGTTACCCGAAAGTCCCAGCCATTACTAGCCGAAAGTATGAGCTTAGGCAGCTGAAGGCGCTGCGGTGAGGCGATTCGGGGAGTCCCTCGTCTCCTGCGCCCTTCGTACGTTGGCAGTTCGCCGTCGGGCTTCTACGGTGGTCAGGACACGGGAGGTGGAGCTTGGTCGACGCCGGCGATGCGTCGCGTTGGTTGCAGCTCAACGCACCTCGGGGCGGGCCGGACGAGTTGTCGCTTCTGGTCACCCGGGCCGCGCCGGCAGTCGGCGCCACCGAGATCGTGATCTATCTGGCCGACTACAACCAGTCCTGTCTCGTGCCTCTGCTGGGCGCCGGTATCGCCCGGGACGAGCTGACGATCGAGACGACCCTGGCCGGTCGGGCGTTCACCACCCTCGACGTGCAGCGTGCCGCCGACAATCCGGACCGGCTCTGGGTGCCCCTGCTGCTCGGCTGCGAGCGGCTGGGTGTGCTGGAGGTCGTGTCGCCGGCGGCCGCCGACACGGCGTTGGACGGGCCGGCCTGGGAGTTGGCGGTCAACGTCGCCCAGGTCCTGGTGAACCGTCGGCTCTACGGCGATGTCGTCGAGCGGATGCGGCGACGCCTGCCGATGCAGGTCGCCGCCGAAATCGTGTGGGGGCTGCTGCCGCCGCTCACCTTTGCGACCGACGACCTGGTGATCACCGCGATCCTCGAACCGTGCTACGACGTCGGCGGCGACATCTTCGACTACGCGTTGAACGGCGACGTGCTCAGCCTCGGGCTCTTCGACACCTGCGGGCACGGCATCAAGGCGAGCACCCTGGCCTCGCTGGTGGTCAGCGCGTACCGCAACGCCCGCCGGTCCGGCCTCGACCTCGTCGACACGGCCATCAGCATCGACCGGTGGGTGCGCTCCGAGCACCCCAGCTACTTCGCGACAGCGCTGCTCGCCGAACTGGACCGGCGTACCGGTCAGCTCCGGATCATCAACGCGGGGCACCCCGGCGCCATGCTGCTGCGCGACGGCAAGGCCATCCGGGAGCTGCCGGGGCCCACCGCGCTGCCGCTCGGTCTGGGTCACCTTTCCGAGGCAAGACCCCAGGTGTACGAGGAGGAGCTGCACCCCGGCGACCGCATCCTCGCCTACACCGACGGCATCACCGACGCGAAGAGCATCGACGGGGAGCGGTTCGGTCTGGACCGGCTCGTCGACTTCGTCAACCGTGCCCTCAACGACAGGCTGCCCAGCCCGGAGACGATGCGCCGGCTCGTGCGCGCCGTCCTCGCGTACCAGGACGAGCAGCTCGACGACGACGCCACTGCCCTGTTCCTGGAGTGGCAGCCCCCGCACCTGCCGTTGGGGCACCTGCGGCACGTCACCGCGCCCCAGCCCTGACCGTCGAGTGGGATTTTGCACTCCCAGTGCACTTGTCTTTAGAATTCGAGGCTGTCTAGCGTCACACCATGGCTGACTCGTGGACCTTCGCCGTGGCCCGTGCCGACCTGCGCCACACCACCCTCGCCGACTCCGCGGAGCCCGCGCTGCCCGACGGTGCGGCGCTGCTGCGCGTCGACCGCGTCGGTCTCACCGCCAACAACGTGACCTACGCGGTGCTCGGCGACGCGATGCGCTACTGGGAGTTCTTCCCGCCCGGCCCCCGAGGGCTCGGGCCGCAGTGGGGGCTTCCGCCGCTGTGGGGCTTCGCCGACGTGGTCGCCTCGACGGTCACCGGGGTCGAGGTCGGCCAACGGGTCTACGGTTACCTGCCGCCCGCCGGCCACCTGGTGGTCCGCCCGGACCGGGTGGACGCGTCCGGCTTCCGCGACGCGAGCCCGCACCGGGCCGAACTGCCCTCGCCGTACAACGCGTACCGGTCGATCACCGGGGACCCGGTCTACCAGGCCGATCAGGAGGACCTGCTGATCCTGTTCCGGCCGCTGTTCTTCACCTCGTTCATGCTGGCCGACCAGGTCGTCGACAACGACTTCTACGGCGCGCGGTCGATAGTCCTGTCGTCGGCGTCCAGCAAGACGGCGTACGCCGCCGCGTCCGAACTGTACGGCCGTGGCCCGCGGCTGGTCGGGCTCACCTCGCCCGGCAACGTCGCCTTCACGCGGTCACTCGGCTGCTACGACGACGTCGTCGCGTACGACGACATCGACGCCCTCGACGCGGTCGCCACCGTGTACCTCGACCTGTCCGGAGCGCCCGCGACCCGGGCCGCGCTGCGCGCTCACCTCGGCGACCGGCTCGTCCGGGACATCGCGGTGGGACTCACCAACCAGACGCCCAACGCGGAAGCCGCCGGGGAGGTCTTCTTCGCGCCGGTGCAGATGCGCAAGCGCGGCCGGGACTGGGGCCGCGACGGGCTCGACAGGCGGTTCACCGAAGCCTGGCAGCGGTTCGTCCCGGCGGCGAGCGGGTGGCTCGACGTGCGGGTCGGCAACGGTCCCGAGGCCCTGCGGGACGCGTGGCTCGACGTCCTCGCCGGTCGTACGCCGCCCCGGGTCGGTCACGTCGTCCAGCTCTGAGCCGGCCGCTACGGGACGATCGCGTCCACGTAGCCGCCGTCGACCCGGACCGCCGCGCCCGTCGTCGCGGAGGCGAGCGGAGAGGCGAGGTAGGTGACCATGTTGGCGATCTCCTCGGGCTCGATGAGCCGCTGGAGCAGCGACTGCGGCCGGTGCAGCCGCATGAACTCCCGCTGCGCCTCGTCCCACGGCAGGCTGTCGCCGACGAGTTCGGCCACGAAGTCCTCCACGCCCCCGGTGTGGGTCGGCCCGGCCAGCACCGAGTTGACTGTCACGCCGGTGCCGGCGGCGGCCTTCGCGAACCCGCGCGAAACGCCGAGCAGAGCCGTCTTCGAGACGCCATAGTGGATCATCTCGGCGGGGATGGCGACCGCCGAGTCACTGGCGATGTACTGCACCCGACCCCAACCGCGTTCCATCATCCCGGGCAGGTAGGCGCGGGTCAGCCGGACGCCGGCCAGCACGTTCACCTCGAAGTAGCGACGCCACTCGTCGTCCGAGATCTCCAACGCCGGGGTGGGGCCGAAGACGCCGAGATTGTTGACCAGGATGTCGACGTCGGGCAGGAGGTCGAGGGCGCGGGCCGTGCCATCGTCGGTCGACACGTCGGCGTCCACCTCGACGACCTCGGCGCCGGGGACCTCGTCGCGCAGCGCCGTGGCCGCGCGCCCGACCGAGGCGGCGGTACGGCCGTTCACTGCCACCCGAGCCCCCGCGCGGGCGAGCCCGACCGTGATGGCGGCGCCGATGCCCTGGGTCGAGCCGGTCACCAGCGCGGTCCTGCCGGCGAGATCGATCTGAACCGTCATGTCTGTCCTGTCCGTCCGCACCACACCGAACCCTGGTCGGGGGACGGCTTCCGCAGCCTCGACCGTAGCCGCGCCGACCCGACCCGGCAGGACGAGTCGGTCAGCTCAGCGTCACGAGTCCCACGATCCGGGTCGGGGCGGAGGAACCGGCCGCGGGTTCGTTCGACACCCCGAACGTGCCGGCGGCAGCGACCGGACCGATGACCGTCGTCGACTCCCGGGCGCCGGCGGTCAGCAGGCCCACCGAGCGGGCCGGCTCGGCACCCCGGATGAGCCACAGTTGGTAGGCCCGTCCCGGACCGGGGTCGGGCAGGTCACGCAGCAGCACCACGCCTCGGTCACGGTCGCGGGACACGACAACGGTCGCGGCGCCAACTGGCGACAACGGCTCGTCGAAGACCCGGGCGTCCGGGGCGTTCAGCACCGCGGCCACCTGCCGGGCCTGGTCGCTGTCGGCCCGCTCGTCGCTGATCCGGTCACTACCCACCGACCACGTCACCGCACTCGCGCCGCCGGCCACGACGACGGCCGCGGCCGCCGCCACTGCCACCCGCCGCCACCGTCGCGCCGCCGGCCGGTCCTCGGCGCCGGCACCGGGCCGCAGTTGAGGCGTTCGGGCGGCCTGTGCCAGGGTCCGCTCCCGCAACCCGGGGGAGGGCGCCTCGAGCACGGTGTCGTCAGCGAGGCGTGCGGCCGTCTCCCGCAACTCGGCGACCTCCGACCTGCACGCCGCACACTCGGTGAGGTGCCGCTCGAACGCCGCGCCCTCCACCTCGTCGACCGCGTCGAGGGCGTACGCGCCGGCGAGGGTGTGGATGTCGCCGCTCATGCCCGCCCCTCCAGATCGATGCCCAGGCAGTCCCGCATCCGGATCAGCCCGTCCCGCATTCGCGTCTTCACCGTCGGCAACGGCGTCCCCAGCTGGTCCGCGACCTCACGGTAGGTGTGGCCGCCGTAGTAGGCCAGGGTCACCGCCTCCCGCTGCACCGGCGTCAACCGGCCCAGGCAGCGACGGACCTGCTCCCGCTCCAACCGGGCGGTGACGTGCTCGACCACCTCGTCGTACGGGACGTGGTTCTCGGCCGCGGCGACCTGCGCGGCGCGGTTGGTGCGGGCCTGCTCGGCACGCACCCGGTCCACCGAACGCCGGTGCGCCATGGTCAGGATCCACGCCGAGGCCGAGCCGCGAGCGGCGTCGAACCTGGCGGCGGTACGCCACACCTCGACCAGCACCTCCTGCGTCACCTCCTCCGCCTGCGCCGGATCCCGGAGCACCCGGCGGACCAGCCCGTGGACCCGACCCGCCACGGTGTCGTACAGGGCGGCGAACGCCGTCTCGTCGCCGCGCGCCACTCGGGACAGCAGTTCGTCGGCGTCCGGTGGGCCTGTCCCGTCAGGTACGGAACGCAGTCGTCGCGCCTTCTCCGGGTCGCTCATTCTCGGCAGCTCCTCTCGGGTGCTGATGACGGTCCGCTGTGCCGTCGAGGGCGTACACGGGGCGTCAGGCGGGATGAGCGTGAGCGAGGCGCGCGTAGACGATGACATTGTCGCGGTAGTGCCGGGTGGTGCCGTCGAACTCGCCACCGCAGGTGATGAGGCGCAGCGCCGCGTGGTCCGTGGCCCCGTAGACCTCGTCGGTGGGGAACCGGTCCTTGGGATACTGCTCGACCTTCGTCACGGTGAACATCGCGGTGCTGCCGTCCTGGCGGTCGACGGTTATCCCCGCGCCGGGCGTCAACCTGCCCAGGTCGAAGAACGCGCCCCGGCGGCCTTTCCAGTTCACGTGACCGGCCAGCACCGCCGGCCCGAGGGCACCCGGCACCGGCGCCCGGGTGAACCAGCCGACGTCGGTGGCGCTGTCGGGCACCTGCATGGCGCCGTCCGGCGCAAGCCCGAGAGCGACAGTCGCCGCGGTGGCCCTGAGCGACGGAATCGACACCCGGACCGGCGGTGAGCTGGCCATCAACGGACCGGTGGTCAGCTCACCCGGTTGTGTGGCCGGCACCGCGGGGGCCGTCGCCGCGGGTGCGGCCGCCGACGTACCCGGTCGGGGTGGCTGCGAACGCTGACCCACGACGGCGGCGCCGATCGTCACGGCCGCGGTGACGGTGAGGACGCCGGCCACCGCCAGGAGCGTGAAACGCCCCCGACGGTGGCCGGCCGGCAGCGGCGTGTCGCCGGTGTCCAACACGACTGCGCCCCGGCTCAGCGCTGGCCGGCGACGCGGCGGCGGGCGACAACCGCACCCGCCGCGCCGAGCAGCGCGAGGCCGCCGACGGCGTACAGGGCGATCGGGGACGTCCCGGAGGTGCTTCCATCCCCGGTGGCGACACCCCCGGCGGGTACGGAGCCGGCGGCCGCGCCACTGACCATGCCGCACGTCGCGGGGTCGGTGGCCTCGGCCGGGATGCCGTTGACGCCGACGGACTTGGCGAACGTCGACTCGCCGAGCGCCTCCATGTCGTACTCGCCGTTGTCGTTCGCGTCGATGCCGTGCTGCACCAGGTGCAGGTCCTTCAGGTGCTCGATCGTGCCGGTGGGCAGCTCGGCGGCGGGGATGGTGCGCTCGTAGCTGAGGTTGCCCTGCGCGTCGGCCTTCGGCATCCGGTCGACCGCCAGGCCACTGGCCTTCGTCGTGTCGCCCGTGGTGGTCAGCGAGATGAAGATGTCCCCGTACATCTTCAGTCCCTCCTCGGTGCTGACGTAGCCGTTGCCGTTGGTGTCGGCGGACTTGTCCGGGCAGTGGAAGTCCATGCCGTTGGCCGCGCCGTGCACGTGCTGGGCGTGCGGCGAGTTCGGCGTCATGCCCTTGGACCTGATCATGACCTTGAGGTCACCGCCGCTGGTCGCGGTCAGGGTCGCGGTCCCGGTGGCACCGGTCTCGTTGAGGTCCTGCAACTGGACCTGCACGCTCTCGTCGGCGTGCGCGACGCCCGGGAACGCGAGTACCAGCGCGGCCGCGGGCACGGTGAGCAGGGCTCGGGACAGTCTCACAACAGATCTCCGTCTCCGCCGTAACGGCGTTGATGCTCAGGTGCTGTCGAGAGGGATTCGTCGCCGGCGCCCGGCCGGATTGGTGCTGGCCAGAAATGTTTCCGCGCAGCTCTGACCTGTCTCGGTGACCGCAGGTCCGCTTCGCCGCGCCCTGACGACGCCCGGGGCGCTAGGCTGTGGGTGCGGGCACCGATGGCCCATCGCCGGGCCCGCCCCTCCGCCTCCCCACGGCTTCGAAGCTGCCGATGACTGAGTCGAGCGCTGCCGTGCACATCTCCTGGAGCACCTTGTGCCCGATATGACCTCCGCCCGGAACCCCTTCACCATCGAGGGGGGCCGGGTCGTCGACGACGAGCGCAGTCCGGCCGCGGACGTCAGCGCCGCGTCCATGACCCGCCTGCGTACTCCGTTCGCGGCCGGGACCGAGGCCGGCGCGTCGGCCGACCGGCCCGACGGACCGGAGGAGAAAACCGTAATCTGACCCGCCGCCGCTCGTCTCCGATTCAGGAGGCGGTCAGCGCTCACGCGCGCCGACCGGACCGAGCGCACAAGGAGTGGGATCCATGTCGTCAACCGGTCGGGCAGCACCCGATCCCGGGCTGGTCGTCGCGGCTCGACAGGGCGACCGGCGCGCTCTCGACGACGTCGTGGCGGCCTCGCTTCCGCTGGTCTACAACATCGTCGGGCGGGCGCTGCGCGGCCATGCCGACGTCGACGACGTGGTCCAGGAGACCCTGGTACGGGTGATCCGGCACCTGCCCGCGCTCAACGATCCGACGGCGTACCGGTCCTGGCTCGTGGCGATCACCATCCGCCAGGTGCGCGACTGGGATCAGCGTCGCCGTGTCGCCCTCAACCGCGACGCCGGGCTCGACGCGATCCACGACGTGCCCGATCCCGCCTCCGACTTCGCCGGGATGACGATCCTCCGGCTCGGCCTCACCGACCAACGGCGTGAGGTCGCCGAAGCGACCCGCTGGCTCGACCCGGACGACCAGGAACTGCTCTCGCTCTGGTGGCTGGAGGAGACCGGTGAGCTGACGCGGGCCGAGATCGCCGAGGCCGCGAGCCTGTCGCCGGGGCACGTCGCGGTGCGCATCCACCGGATGAAGGAGCAGATCCAGAGCGCCCGGGGCGTCGTCCGCGCCCTGCATGCCCGCCCCGGCTGCCCGGACCTGGGCGCGGTGGCGGCCGAGTGGGACGGCACTCCCAGCCCGCTGTGGCGCAAGCGGCTGGCCCGACACATCCGGGACTGCGCGTTCTGCGGGCGCCCGGGCGCCACGTTCCTGCCGATCGACAGGCTGCTCGCCGGGATGCCGATGCTGCCGCTGCCGGCCGGCCTCAGCGCCCACGTCCCGAGTGCGACGGTGCCCCCGGCCGCCGCCGCGCCGGCCGTCGGACCGCATCCCCCGGGCGTCGCCGAGCTCGCGGGGCACGCGCCCCGTGCTGTGGTTCCCTACCTGGCCGCCGCAGTGGTTGCCGCGGTCCTCGCGATCACCACGTTGGTGGTGGCGCTGCCGGACGATCCGGCCGCCGAGCCCTCCTGGGCCGTCCCGCCGCCCGTCGCGCCCACCAAGATCGCCTCCGCGTCCGCCTCCCCGAGCAGCGCGCCGTCACCGAGCGCGCGCCCGACGTCGAAGGCGCCTGTCGCACCGGCGATCAGCTCCGCGCGCAAGGGCGTCGGGGTGTGGAACTTCGCCGGAGCGAGCCAGGCGTTGGCCAGCTCGAAGGCCGGTTGGTACTACACCTGGGGCACCCAGCACCCGGGGATCAGCACTCCGCGCGGCGCGACATTCGTACCCATGATCCGCAGCGCGGAGAACGTCACCGCCGCGGAGCTGGCCCGGGCCCGGGCCGCCGGGCCGCACCTGCTCACCTTCAACGAGCCCGACCTGCCCGAACAGGCGAACATGACAGTCGAGCAGGCACTGGACCTGTGGCCGCAACTGATGGCGACGGGCAGCAAGCTGGGCAGCCCGGCGGTCGCCTGGGGCGGCGCGGACCCGCGGGGTTGGCTGGACCGGTTCATGACCGGCGCGAAGGCCCGGGGTCACCGGGTGGACTTCATCACCCTGCACTGGTACGGCGGCGACTTCACGACCGCTGCGGCGGTCGACCAGCTTCGGCAGTACCTGCAGGCCGTCCACCAGCGGTACCAGAAGCCGATCTGGCTGACCGAGTTCGCTCTGATCCGCTACGACGGCGGGCGTCAGCAGTTCCCGAGCCAGGAGCAGCAGGCGGCCTTCCTCACCGCGGCCGCCGGCATGCTCGGCGAACTCTCCTATGTGCAGCGTTACGCCTGGTTCGGCCTCCCGGCCACGGACAAGGACCGATCCGGGTTGTTCAGCGACGGCACCACGGCGACAGCGATCGGCCGCGCGTTCCAGGCCGCGCGGTGAACGGGCGGGTCGGGCGGATCGTCGGCGTCGTCGCGACACTGGCCGCGACGGCGCTGGCCGTCGGGCTGACCCGGGATGCGGGCCGCACCGACCAGACCGCCGCGCCCGCGTCAGCCGCTCCCGCGCCGACTCCGTCCGTGCTGCTCAACGGCACCGACGACGCCTTCATCCAGCTGCTGCTCCCGATGAACGAGGGTGCGCTCGCGTTGATCGCCGACGTCGAGGATCGTCAGTCGGCCGCCGACCCCGCGCTGCGCGCCGTCCTCGGTGACATCCGGGCGGCGCACCGGGCCGAGTCGGTGGAACTGCGCAGGCTGCTGGCCGCCGGCAACATTCCGGAACAGAACATCCACGCGGGGCATCAGATGCCCGGCATGGTCACCGACGCCGCCCTCGCCGAGCTGCGCGCCGCTCCCGAGGCCGAGGTGCGGTCCCGCGCGGTCGGTCTGATCCGGGCGCACCTCGCGCAGACGGTCGTGCTGTGCCGGGGTGAGCAGACCGCCGGGGGCAGCACGGAGGTGAAGACCCTCGCCGGCCGGATCCAGGCGGCGCGGGCTGCCGAGCTGAACGCTCTGGCAGGTCAGCCCGGTGGGACCGGCGCCCCGGCCAACTGAGCTGGCGTGGGCCCGGTCAGGCGGGCGTCGGGTGGTCTGACTCGAACCGGGAGCGGGTGAGGAAGGCCAGTTGGGCGCGCTTGTCCGGCATGTCGATCTCGGCATCGAAGGTGAAGCCCTCGATCTGGAGTCGACGTAGCGCGAGGTGGTTGCGGACGTCCGGCTCGACGACGATCCGCTGAGCGGCCGGGTCGCGGAACAGGAAACGGGCGAGGGCAGGGCCGATGGCATTCGTCAGGCCGCGGGCGAGGTGGCGGGCGGGGTTGAGCAGCAGGTGCATCCCGATGTCGCCGGGCTGCACGGCGTACCGCTCGCCGACCGGGTCGGCCTCGGGCTGGTAGGTCTGGAACAGGCCGACCGGCTCCTCGTCGATCGTGATCAGGTACGCGTGGTGCGTGGGCAGGCCGTCGACGAAGGTGTAGACCTCGCGAACCTGGTCGGGGGTGTGTGACCCCATTCCCCAGAACGAGTTGCGGGGCAGGGTGACCCAGCCGTGCAGGAGCGCGGCGTCCCGGTCGGGCACGACTGGTGTCAGCGTCAGCTCGCCGAGTCCGGTGATCTTCTCCTGGTATGTCATGTCGCGGGTCCTTTGCTGGTCTGGTCGGGGTGATCGCGCCCGAGGTGACGTGAGGAGGACACGCGTTCCGGCTGCGAGGTACTTAGGTTACCCTCCCCTAACAAAGGCTTGCCTTACCTGGAGGGGTGCGTGAAACGGAACTGGGAAGCCCTGGTCCTCAAGGCCATGGGAGGCCGGGACTTTCAGTTGACGGTGCGGGCCACGGAGTCGGTGGACGGGCACTACCAGCGGCTGCTCCTGGACGACGGCGGCCTGCTGGAGGCGTGCGGGGTCCACCCCACGATGTGGGTCCGACTGTGGTTCGACAACGACGGCCGGGCGCACCAGCGGGCGTACACACTCGTCGACCCCGACCCGGCCGCCGGCCGGTTCAGCCTCGAATTCGCCATCCACGACGGCTGCGCCGCGCGCTGGGCCACCACCGCGCAGGTCGGCGACACCATCGTCGCCACCGTGCAGGGCAGCGCCTTCGAACTGCCCGACCCGGCACCGGAGCACCTCTACCTCGTCGGCGACGCGGCGTCCCTGCCGGCGGTGAACAGCCTGCTCGACGCCGGCGCCGACATCCCGGCAACCATCTGGCTCGAGTACGCCCACGAGGGCGAGAAGGCCCTCGCACCGCGCGCCCGGGCGCACCACGACGTCACCTGGGTGCCCCGGGACGCCGACGGTCAACACCTCGTCGACACCCTCCGCTCCGACCTGCCGGCCAACGACGCGGCCCACTACTGGGTGGCTTGCGAGGCTGCCACCACCCGCGGCATCACCCGGCACATCCGCAAGACGCTGGGCGTCGACAAGGACCGGCTGACCTCGCTCGGCTACTGGAGAGCCCCGTGAGAGGCCGACTCGGCACCCTGACCGCGCTGTACGTCACCCAGTACCTCGGCATCGGCTTCATCACCGTCGGGTTGGCCGCCATCCTGCGCGACGGCGGTACGTCCCTGGACACCCTCGCGCTGTTGCAGGTCGTCGGCCTGATCTGGCCCATCAAGTTCCTCTGGGCACCGCTCCTCGACAGGTACGGCTCCCAGCGTCGCGGCCACTACCGATCCTGGCTCCTCATCCTGCAGAGCGCGTTGGTGCTGGCCCTGCTGGCGCTGCTGCCGTTCTCCCGTCCGGCCGACGCGCTCGGCCCGGTCATCGCCATCTGCGCCGCGTACGTCTTCTTCTCCGCCACGCAGGACATCGCCGTGGACGCCATCGCGGTGCGGATGCTCGGCGAGGCGGACCGGGGGACCGGCAACGGCATCCAGGTCGCGGCGAGTTACCTCGGCAACCTGCTTGGCGGCGGCGCCTGTGTGCTGGTCTACGACAGGTTCGGCTGGGCGTCGGCGGTCGGCCTGCTGGCCGCGTTGACAGCTGTCGGGCTGCTGGTGGTGTGGCGGTTCTCCGAGCCCGCGCGGACCGATCGGGTGGACCGCGTCGGCACGGCCTACCGGGCGCTGCTGTCGGTGTTCGGCCAGCCCGGCTGCCGGTGGTGGACCTTCGGCGTCGTGCCGCTGGTCTACGTCGGCGCGGGCATGGCGTACGCCCTGGTGACGCCCGCGCTGGTCGACGCGGGGTGGTCACTGGGCCGGATCGGCGTGGTGACCGGCGTGGTGACCAGCGCGCCGGCCATCGTGGCGGGTCTGGTCGCCGGGGTCGGCATCGGGCGGTTCGGGCGCGGTCGGGTGCTCGTGGTGGGCGGCGTGACCCTCGCGGTGTCGACGACGATGCTGCTGCCGTTGTTGAACGGCCGCGCGCCGCTGGGCGGGACGGTCGCCGCGCTCTGCTGCTTCATGGTGGCCTACACGATCGCCAACGTCGTGCTCTACACGATCAACATGGACTACTCACGACCGGGCACCGGCGGCACGGACTTCACAGTCCTGTCGTCGTTCGGCCTGGTCTGCTCGTTCGTGGCCGCCTCGGTGGGTCTGGCGGCGGCCGACCGGTTCGGCTACCCGCCGGTCGCGGTCGCCGCCATCGTGCTGGTGGCCGCCGGGGTCGCTCTTGGCCTCGCGCACCAGCGGCGGTTCCCCGGTACGCCCGGTACCGTCCGCGAGCCGACCACCGAGAGTTCGTCGGCAGACGTCGTACGGGCGGCGGTGTGACAGCCGTCAGGGCGGTCGCCGTCCCGGCGGCGGCGGCCCGACTGCCGCACCGCTGGCTCATCCTGGCCGTGCTCTGCGTCGCCCAACTCGTCGTCGTGCTGGACAACACGATCCTGACCGTCGCGGTGCCGGTGCTCACCACCGAGCTGGACGCCAGCACCGCCGACGTGCAGTGGATGATCAACTCGTACGCCCTGGTCCTCTCCGGGCTGCTGCTCACGGCGGGTGCCGCCGCCGACCGGTACGGCCGCCGGCGGATGCTGCTCGCCGGCCTCGTCCTGTTCGGACTCGGCTCGCTGGTGGCGGGCCTCGCGAGCACCAGCGGTCAGTTGATCGCCGCGCGGGCGGGGATGGGCGTCGGCGGGGCGCTGCTTGTCACCTCGACGCTCGCGGTGGCGATGCAGGTGTTCGACGGCGCCGAACGGTCCCGCGCGATAGGCATCTGGGCGGCCACCAGCGCGTTGGGCTTCGCCGTCGGGCCGCCGATCGGCGGCACCATCCTGGCCCACCTGCCGTGGGGCGCCATCTTCCTGCTGAATGTCCCCATCGTTCTGGCCTGCCTGCTCGTGGGCCGGGCGCTCGTGCCGGAGTCCCGTGGTCCGGCCGGTGGCCGACTCGACGTGTGGGGCGCCACGCTCTCCACCGCCGGGCTCACCGCGGTCGTCTTCTCGATCATCGCCGGGCCGGAGCGGGGCTGGGCCTCGGCCGAGGTCGTCGGCGCGGCCGTCGTCGGCGTGGTCCTGCTCGGGATGTTCGTCAGCTGGGAGCGACGGATCAGCCACCCCATGCTGGACATGCACTTCTTCCGGGACCGTCGGTTCGTCGGCGCGGTCTCCGGCGTCGTCCTGATCACCTTCGGGGCCACCGGCGCGCTGTTCCTGCTGACCCAGCACCTGCAGTTCGTCCGCGGCTACCCGGCCTGGGAGGCCGGCCTACGCATGGCGCCCTTCGCCCTGTCCATCGTGCTGCTCAACGTCAGCGGCGTCGCCGCCGCCGTGATCCGCCGCATCGGGCTGGCTGCCGCCATCGCCCTCGGCATGGCGCTGCTCGCCGCCGGCCTCGCGGCGGTGACCCTTCTGTCCTCCGACGGGTACGGGGTGCTCCTCGGCGGCCTGTTCGTCATGGGCGTTGGTTGCGCCCTGGCCAACCCGGCGATCGTCGAGGCGGTGATGAGCGCGATCCCGGCCGAGAAGGCAGGTGCCGGAGCCGGGGTGGACGGAACCATGACCGAGGTCGGCAGCAGTCTCGGCATCGCGGTGCTCGGTGCCGTGTTGAACGCCCGGTTCGCGGCGCTCCTGCCCGCCGGGCTGGCCGGCGCGGACTCGTTCCCCGCAGCCCTCGCCGCCGCCGACGAGGGGCCGCAACGGCAGGCCGTGACAAGCGCCTTCGCCTCCGCACTGGAGACCGGCCAGTTGGTGGGCGCCGCCGCGGTCCTGGCCGGTGGTCTGCTCGCCGCCGCGCTGCTGCGCCGCGCTGGTACCCCCTCGGCCGGGTGGCGGTGACCGGCTAGGCCGGCGGCTCGACCGCCTCGACGAGCACCTGGAGCACGTGGCGGTACGGCTGCCCGGTGGCCCGGCTCATGCCCATCTCGCAGGTGCGGTTGCAGGAGGCGTACGCGTCGTGGTCGCGTTGGTTGACCTCGGCGGCCTGGGCGGCGGTGGCGCCGCTGGTGACCTCGGGATGCAGCAGCCCCCGGTCACCGGCGAACGCGCAGCATCCCCAGCTGTCCGGCACGGTCACGGTGTCGGCCACCGCCCGGGCCACGGTGTGCAGGTCTTCGATGCCGTCGAGGTGGACGGTGGAGCACGTGGGGTGCAGGGCCAGCGAGCCCAGCCGCCGGGGTTCGGGCAGCGCCGGCAGGAGGTGTTCGGCGGTGAAGGTCACGCTGTCGACGAAGCGCAGCGTGTCGTACCGTGCCCGGTCCTTCTCGGCCAGCGCGGCGGTCAGCTGGGTCAGCCCGTGGGTGCAGGAGGACGCGTCGCACACGATGGGCAGCCGGCCATGGTCGCTGGCCGTCCACAGCGCCGCCAGGGTCCGCTCGGCCATCTCCCGGTGGCCGGCGGGGTAGCCCTTGGACTGCCAGGGCGTCCCGCAGCACAGGCCCGCGGTCCCGGCCGGCACGACGACAGGCACCCGCGCCAGCTCGCACAGGCGCAGGAACGCCGCCGCCGAGCCGCCGGACGGGCCGTCCTCCGGCGCGAAGACGCTGCCGATGCACGCCGCGAAGAACACCGCCCGGGCGTCCGGCGCGCTGCGCCGCTCGGGCCGGGGCCCGCCGCCGCGCGGCATGTCGTCGCTCCACTGTGGTACGAGTTCGGTGGCGCCGAGGGAACGGATCACCCCGGTGGCGGCGCGGGTCAGCGGTGTCGGCACGGCGTGCGCGGCCTTCAGCCCGACCCGGACGCCGGCCACGGCGCCCTTCCAGTGCCGGGCGACACCGCGGGCGGTGCGCTGGGCGAGTGGGCTGTGCCGCTCGGCGCGCAGCCGCTTCATCGCCGCACCGGTGTCGATGCCGACCGGGCAGGCGGTGACGCAGAGGCTGTCGGCGGCGCAGCTGTCCACCGCGGCGTACTCGTAGTCGGCGGTCAGCTCCCGGCGGCGTTCCTCGTCCCCGGCGGCCGTGGCGAGGGCGATCTGTCGTTGCAGGACGATGCGCTGTCGGGGCGTGGTGGTGACGTCGGCGGTGGGGCAGACCGGCTCGCAGTAGCCACACTCCACGCAGGCGTCCAGCTCCGCGTCGACGGTCGGGACGGCCTTGAGCTGCCGCAGGTGCACCGTCGGGTCGTCGTTGAGCAGCACGCCGGGGTTGAGCAGCTCGCTCGGGTCGCACAGCCGCTTCAGCTCGCGCATCACGTCGTACAGCTCGTCGCCGTACTGTCGCCGGACGAAGGGCGCCATGGCGCGACCGGTGCCGTGCTCGGCCTTGAGTGTGCCCCCCTCGGCGAGCACGAGGTCGACCATGTCCTCGGTGAACCGGGCGTAGCGGTCGATCTCGGCCGGTGTGTCGAAGGACTGGGTCAACATGAAGTGCAGGTTGCCGTCGCGGGCGTGTCCGAAGATCACCGCGTCGGGATAGCCGTGCCGCTCGAACAGGCCGATCAGGCCGTCGCAGGTGCCGGTCAGGCGCGGCATCGGCACGGCGACGTCCTCCAGCAGGGCCGTGGTGCCGGGCGGGCGGGCGCCGGCGACCGCCGTGTAGAGGCCCTTGCGCAGGTGCCAGAGCCGGGCCCGCTCGCGCGGGTCGTGGGTCAGTTCGGTGCCGGCGACGGCGGGCAGCCGGTCGAGCACGGGCTGGGCGTCGGCAAGCGTCGCGGCCAGCCGCTCCGCGCTGTCCTCGGCGAACTCCACAAGCAACGCGGCGTGCCCGACGACAGCCAGCCCGCGCAGGGCCGGGCTCGCGTCGGGGTCGCGCTGGCTGACCCGCAGCGCGGCGGCGTCGAGCAGTTCGGCGGTACGCGCGCCGGCGGCGAGCAGGGCCGGCAACGCGTCGGTGGCGGCGCTGAGACCGGGCAGGATCAGCAGGCCGGTGGCGGCGTGTTGGTGGATCTCGACGGTCCGGAAGACGGCCTCGGCCACGAACCCGAGCGTGCCCTCGCTGCCGATCATCAGGTGGGCCAGCATGTCGACCGGGCTGTCGTGGTCGAGCAGCGAGTTCAGTCCGTACCCCATGGTGTTCTTCATGGCGAACAGCCGCTCGATGGTTGCGCGCGACCCCGGCGTCGCGCGCACCCGGTCGCGCAGGCGCAGCAGCCCGGCGTGCAGTTCGGGCTCGGTGGCGCGCAGCCGGTCGTCGGCGTCGCGGGCGGCGGAGTCGACGACGGTGCCGGACGGGAGGACGAAGCGCAGCGACTCCATGGTGCGGTACGCGTTGTCGGTGGTGCCGCAGGTCATCCCGCTGGAGTTGTTGGCCACCATGCCGCCGACCGTGCAGGCGGCCTCGCTGGCCGGGTCCGGTCCGAGCCGGCGGCCGTAGCGGGCCAGCCGGGCGTTGGCCTGCCGGATCGTCAGTCCCGGCTGGAGCCGGATGCGGCGGCCGTCGTCGAGCACCTCGGCGTGCCGCCAGTCGGTGCGGACGTCAACTAGCACGCCCGCGCCGCCGGCCTGCCCGGCGAGGCTGGTGCCGCCACCGCGCAGGGTCAGCGGCACGCCGGCCTCCCGGGCGCCGACCATCAGCGCGCCCACCTCGGCAGCCGAGGCCGCGCGGACCACTGCCTGCGGCTCGAACAGGTACGGCGAGGCGTCGTGCGCCGCCGCCAGCCTCCGGGGCAGCTCGGCGCTGACCCGGGTCGGATCGTCGAGGTGCGGGCGCAGCAGGTCGGCCACCTCGCGGGCACGGACGCCTGCGGCGTTCGGCGCGGGAACGACGGTGCTCATGGGCGGATCCTCCCGGGAAAGGTGGTCAGTCGGCGATGATCAGCATCCGCTCGGGTGCGGTGTCGACAGGTGCCGGCAGCCGCAGCGGTTGGCGGCCGGGGGTGATGCTGCCGAGCACCGAGGCGTGCCGCGCGCCGGTGCCCGAGGGCAGGGCGCCCGGCAGCCCGTGCACGGTCAGGTAGCCCAGCAGCGCGAAGGCCAGCGCCTCCTTGGCGTCCGAGGCGACACCTACCTCGTCGCTCGACGTCAGGTCGACGTCGGGCAGCTCGTCGACGAGCAGGCCCATCAGGGTCGGGTTGTGTGCCCCGCCGCCGGAGACGACGAGCCGGGTGACGCCGTGCGCCCGGCAGGCGTCGGCCACCGTGACCGCCGTCAGCCGGGTGAGCGTGGCCAGCACGTCGTTCGGCTCCGGCGTGGGGGCGTCGGCGAGGGCGGCGAGCAGGTACGGCAGGTGGAACAGCTCCTTGCCGGTGCTCTTCGGGCCGGGCTGCCGGTAGTACGGCTCGTCGAGCAGCCGCCGCAGCAGGGTCGGGTTGACCTGCCCGGCCGCCGCGCCGCGCCCGTCCCGGTCGTACTCCTCGGCGCCACCGCTGAAGTGGCGGACGGCGGCGTCGAGGAGCGCGTTGGCCGGCCCGGTGTCGAACGCGAGGGGATCCGCGTCCGGTGCGACGACTGTGATGTTGGCGATGCCGCCCAGGTTGAGTGCGGCGGGGACGCCGGGCAGGCCCCGCAGCAGCAGCGCGTCGAACAGGGCGACCAGGGGAGCGCCCTGGCCACCGGCGGCGACGTCGCGGCTGCGCAGGTCGGCCACGACCGGAAGGCCGGTGGCCTCCGCGATCCAGGCCGGCTGACCGAGCTGGAGGGTGCCGCGGACCGTACCCGCCTCGACCCAGTGGTGCATCGTCTGGCCGTGCGAGACGACCAGGTCGGCGTTGCCGTCGCACAGTTCCGCGACGGCCCGCACGCCCGCCTCGGCGAAGGTCTGACCGATGCCGGTGTCCAGCACGCAGATCGCCTCGGTGGTGGTCGCCGCGGGTGGCAGGGCCGCGGCGATCCGGGCGCGCAACCACTCGGGGTACGGGTGGCTGAGCCGGCCCAGCGGTCGCATCCGCAGGGTGTCGTCGCTCCTGTCGAACTCGGCTGCGGCGGCTTCGATGCCGTCGTAGGAGGTTCCGGACATCAGGCCGATCACGCGCATCGCGTTCTCCTTCACGCCCGGCCGGCGGGCGTCGCCGCGGCGTCGTCGTCGATCTCGTCGTCGCGTCGTCCATGGTCGTACGGCGTCTCCGGGGCCGGGTGGAACCGGCTCGACACCGCGCCGACGACCAGGGTGATCAGGACGCCGATCGGCACCAGCCACTGCGCGGCGATGGCGGTGGCGGTGGTGGTGCCGGCCGTCGTCACGTCGATCTTGACGAAGCGGACGATGTAGGTCATCACCGCCACGGTGACGAGGAAGGCGATGAACGCGTCGACCTGGTTGGCCCGCTTGACCAGGCGGCCGAGCAGGAAGGCCCCGAGCAGTGCGCCGTAGGTGTAGCCCGCGATGGTCAGGCCGGTCAGGTAGACGTTTCCGGTGCTGGAGCTGAACGCGCAGGCGAAGACCGCCATCAACACCGCCCAGACCAGGGTCATCACCCGAGCGAGCCGGAGCATCGCGTCGTCGGACGGGACCTTGCGGAAGAAGCTGTGGATGAAGTCGGCGACCGTGGAGTTCGACATCGAGTTCAGCGCCGACGACAGCGAACCCATCGCGGCGCCGAGGATGCCGGCCACCAGCAGGCCCGAGATGCCGACCGGCAGGGCGTGCAGGATGAAGCTCGGGTAGAGGTTGTCGCTGCTGGCCAGGCCGAGTTCCTTGAAGGTCTGACCCTTGTTGTACGACCACAGCAGCGCGCCGACCAGGGAGAACGCGGCGAACTGGATGACCACGAAGACGCCCGAGGAGATCATCGCCTTCTGCCCGTCGCGCAGCGTGCGGGTGGACAGGATGCGCTGGACGATCAGCTGGTCCGAGCCGTGGCTGGCCATCGCGAAGATCGCACCACCGATGATGGCGGTCGGCAGGGCGAACGGGCTGGTGAGCACGTGCGCGAGGGCGAAGTTGGTGTCGAAGAGCTGGAACTTGCCGGCGTCCAGCGCCTGCGAGTAGCCGTCGAAGCCGACGGCGTGGCTGAGCACCGCGATGGCCAGGATGGCCCCGCCCAGGTACAACCCCATCTGGATGGCGTCGGTCCAGATGACCGCCTTGATGCCACCGAGGTAGGTGTAGACCACGGTGATGAGCGTGAGGACCACGATGATGGCCTGGTAGCCGACGTGCAGGCCGAACTCGTCGAGGAGCAGCTTGATGGGGATGGCCGAGGCGAACAGGCGTACGCCCTCGGCGAGCAGGCGGGTGAAGACGAACGTGACCGACGCCAGACCCTGAAGTTTCAGGCCAAACCGCTCACCGAGGTACTGGTAGGCGCTGACGAACCCACCCCGTTTGTAGAGCGGGATGAGCACCGTCGCCACGACCACGCGACCGATGACGTAACCCAGGGCCAGCTCGACGTTGCCGAACCCCTGACCGCTGTAGGCGCCACCGGGCACGCTGATCACGGTCAGGACGCTGGTCTCGGTGGCCACCACGGAGAACGAGACGGTCCACCACGGCAGGCGACCCTCGCCCACGAAGTAGTCCTTGGCGGATTTCTGCTTGCCGGACAGGCGTAGACCGACGAAGGCGATCACCACGAGGTACAGCACGATCACGACAAGGTCGAGTTGGCGCACGGTTCACTCCCCACGCAGCGGGTTGTCAATAAGTGACGTTGGCCCACAGTAACGCGAAACTTTTTGCCAGCGCCCGTCCGGGCTGGTTACGCTGTGGTTTCAGCCTGCTGATAGAGGGCGCGTCGGCCCAGCAGGACGCGCCCGTCGGCGCTCGGCGGCTGAACATCAGCGAGAGGAACGAACACCTGATGGACCTCAGCACCCTCGGCACCGAGACCCGCAACGACAAGACCAGCGACCTCGACCGGATGTCTCCCACCGAGTTGCTTCTCGCGATGAACGACGAGGACCGCTCCGTCGCGGACGCCGTTCGTCGAGCCGTGCCGGACATCGCCGCCGCCGTCGACGTCATCGTGGCCTCGCTCCGCCAGGGCGGACGGCTGATCTACGTCGGCGCGGGCACCAGCGGTCGGATCGGCATGCTCGACGCCGTCGAGATCCCACCCACCTTCGGTACGACGCCCGACCGGGTCGTCGGTCTGCTCGCCGGCGGGGCACGAGCCTTCGGCGTCGCCGTCGAGGGTGCCGAGGACGACCCGAACCGCGCCGTCGCCGACCTCGACGCGGTAGGCCTGACCGCCCGCGACACGGTGGTCGGGCTCGCCGCCAGCGGCCGTACCCCGTACGTGGTCGGCGGGTTGGATCACGCCCGCGCGCGCGGCGCGGCGACCGTCTCCGTGGCCTGCAACACCGACGCCGTGATCAGCCGGCACGCCGATGTCGCCATCGAGGTGCCGACCGGCCCCGAGGTGCTCACCGGCTCCACCCGGCTCAAGGCCGGCACCGCCGAGAAGCTCGTCTGCAACATGCTCTCGACCGCCGCGATGGCCCGGCTCGGCAAGGTCTACGGCAACCTCATGGTGGACATGAACGCCACCAACGCCAAGCTCGTCGACCGGGCACGCCGGATCGTCGCCGAGGCCGCCGACACCGACCTCGACACGGCCGAGCGGGCGCTCGCGGCGGCGCACGGGCACGCCAAGACGGCAATCGTGCTGCTGCTGGCCCACTGCACCGCCGAGGAGGCCGCCGCCCGGCTGCGCGCCGCCGACGACGACGTCCGGGCGGCCGTCGCGGCCTGACCACGAGGCGCCGCCAGTCGACGCTGCGGTGCTCCGGTGGGTCAGCGGTTGACGTAGGCGGCCAGGCCGCCGAGCTCCTCGCTCGCGATGAACACCGACCGCACGTTGAGGATGGCCTCCTCGACGTGGGACTCACAGCCCCACGCCGCGTCACCCCACGAATCGGCGATCTTGACCTTCGCCGGTGCGGCGCACCCCTGGGCACCGCCGAGCTGGCAGTGCTCGGGATGCGGTCGGGCGGCCTGTGCGGCCGCCGCGGCGCGCATCCGGTCGGCGAGTTCCGCCGCCGCGGCGGCGCGCTGCTCGGCCTCGGCGCGCAGCTGCCGCTCGGCGCGTACCGCCTTGGCCAGCTCCTCGTGCGCGGCCTTGGCGCGGGCTTCGGCGGCGATCTTCGCCTGCTCGACGTGGTGGCGTTCGATGGCCAGGGCCGCGGTGTCGGCGAAGACCCGGGCCAGGGCGAGGTCGGTGTCCTGCGGGACGCGCGGGGTGCGGTGGTACATGGCGAAGGTGCCCAACAGGCTGCCGTCGCGGGCCAGAACCGGCATCGACCAGCAGGCGGCGAGCCCGGCCCGCTCGGCCAGGTCGCGGAAGTCGTCCCAGAACGGGTCGGTGGCGATGTCGGTGACGATCACCGGTTCGCGCCGGTGCGCGGCGGTGCCGCACGAGCCGACACCCTCGCCGGTGGCGATCCCGTCGATGGCCTGGTTGTAGAACTCGGGCAGGCTCGGTGCCGCGCCGTGGCGCAGGTGCCGGCCGTCCGGGTCGGCGAGCAGCACGGAGACGAGCACCTGCTCCGGCGCCAGATTCTCGATGCAGCGGGCCATCCCGTCGAGCACCTCGGCCAGGGGCGCCTGGCGGGCGATCTGCTCCAGCATGGCGCGGTGCTCGACCATGAGCCGCTGGGCGTGCTTGACCTGCGTGGTCTCCACACCGATCACGCGGATCCCGGTCACGGTGCCACTGGCGTCACGGCGGGGCTCGTAGGTGAAGTCGAAGAACACCTCCCGCGCCTGCGGGCCGGTCCCCAGCACGATCCGGGCGTCCCGACCGGTGTAGGGCTCACCCGTGCGGTAGACCTCGTCCAGCAGGGCGACGAAGCCCTGACCGGCCAACTCCGGCATCAGCTCGGAGAGCGGGACCCCGGTACGCGCCCGATCCTCACCGATGGTGGCGAAGAACGCCGGGTTCGCCGTCTCCACCACGTGCGTGGGCCCCACGAGCGACGCGAAAACGGCGATGGACTGCCCGAACAGCGCCCGCAGGTCCTCCTCGGCCGACTCCCCGGCACTCACCGCAGTCGACCGCTGGTCCGATACCGCCGTCATGCCGTGGTCGCCCCTCTCACGTACGACTTCGTCGGATGGCTCATGGTCCACCGCCCGCTGACGGTCGCCAGAGTACGGGGGAGACCGCGAGGCCGCCGTGCAGCGTACCGATGGCTGCTGTACCGGGGCGGTGGCGGCTCAGCCGCTCTCGTCCACGAATTTGTAGTAGCTCATCCGGAAGCGTTGCAGCAGGGCGCGCATGAAGTCGGGGCCGGCCTCCGGCGGCACCCGCTCCGCGCCGACCGGCACACCGTTGTCGTAGAAGTCCTGTGCGAGCGCACCCCACTCGGGGTCGAGGATGGTCAGCGACACCGCCTGGCCCGGCTGCCAACGGAACTCGGCCACCCGCCGGTTCGTGTGCTGGGCGAACGTGTACAGCGCCACGCGAGTCGCCGCCTGCTCGGTCATGCCTGCCTGCTCGGTCATGCCTGCCTCCTGGTTCACCACGGCTCCTTCGCTCACCACGGGCTCGGCGGACGGAACGCGTTCCACGCCTCGCCCGTGATCGTGCCTCGGCTGCGGATCTCGTTGAAACGGTCCATCGCACCGGACAGCGCCTGCTCGCTCAGGCCGGTGCCGCGCAGCCGGTCGGCCAGCACGGCCGGGTCGGTGGCCTGGATCCGGGCGATCGTGTCCGGACTGAGCGGCTGGTTCATCTGCTGCGCAACGAAGTCCGACCGCAGCGACTCGCCGTTCGACTCCGGGAACGAGTAGCCGTGATCGATGGCGACCAGGCGGCCGTCCGGGCCGGTCAGGTAGTTACCCATGTGCCGGTCGGTGTTGCCGCTGACGTAGTCGAGCACCGCCATCCGCTCGCGCTCCGCGACGGGGTAGTCGCCGGCGGGACGACCAGGGCTCGCGTTCTCCACGAACTCCTGCATCGACCCGGCCCCGTGCGGACCGTCCCACCGTGCCGTCGTGGGCACCAGGCCGAAGCCCAGATCCTCGTCCAGGCGCGAGGCGGCGACCTCCCGGGCGGCCAGTTGATTCTCCGGGATGGTGGAGCGCACCTGGACGAACTCGTTCTCCGGCACATTCGGCTTGTAGACACCGTGCGTGCCGTCGGTGAACGTCACGTCGTACGCGTCGTTGACGTGCCCACCGGGGTCGAGCTCGGTCATGCTGTGCACCTCCCTGCCGAGCAGCCGCAACTCGGCCTCGCTCGCATGATCGGGCACCAGCGGATCGGCTGTGGACCCGGGCTCCGCCGCGTCGGACCCGTCGGTGTCCGGCGGATCGTCGGCGCCGTGCGCCGTACCGCCGTCGTGCGGTGGCCCGGCGTCGTGCGGTGGCCCTCCGGCCGGCCCGGGCGGGCCGCCGTGCGCCGGGCCGCCGC
>NZ_MUZA01000035.1 GCF_021442385.1 Micromonospora sp. MH99 | reverse complement strand
GGCGGGCCCGCCTGCTGGGCGGTGTGGGCCTGACCGCGCTGCTGGTGGCCGTCTGCGGGTGGCAGCCGCCGGTGGTCCCCGCCGACCTGCGCGGCATCGGCGACCCGACCAGCGCGCCCGGCTACCACGCGCCGCTGCGGGCGTTCCTGGCCGGGCAGCGGCTGACCGGCCGGGTGGAGGTGCCGCCGACGCGCAACTACTGGGAGGCGGCCCGCCTCGGTGAGGCGCCACTGGCCCGCGGCTGGCTGCGGCAGGCCGACATCGACCGCAACCCGCTGTTCTTCACCACAGTGCCCGGCGCGGCGGGCACCGGCGTGCCGCTGACCCGGGAGAGCTACCGGGCGTGGCTGGCGGAGAACGCCGTGCAGTACGTGGCGGTGCCGGACGCCCCGCTGTCCTGGGTGGGACGGGCCGAGGCGGAACTGGTCGAGAGCGGCCTGCCGTACCTGACGCCGGTCTGGTCCGGCGCGCACTGGCGGGTCTGGGCGGTGGCCGACCCGACGCCGCTGGTCGCCGCGCCCGCCGAACTGGTCCGCGCCGACGGCGCGGCGCTGACCTTCCGGGCCCCGACCGCCGGCCCGGTGGCCGTCCGGGTCCGGCACAGCCGGTGGCTGGTCGCCTCCGGCGGCGCAACCGTCACCGCCGACGGGGACTGGAGCACCGTCACCGTTCCCCACGCCGGCGAGTACACCGTCGGCAGTTGACCCGGCGCTACGCCTCCAGCACCCGCTGGGCGGCGGCGCGGGAGCGCCGGCCGGTGCGCAGGTACTCGTCGAGGAACTCCCCCGGGTCGTCGCGGCCGAGCAGCCGGACCACCCCGGCCAGCTCCACCCCGTGCCGGGGCAGCTGGTCACCGGCGCGACCCCGGACCAGCATCAACGCGTTGCGGACCTGCGCGGCCAGGGACCAGCCGGCGGCCATCTCCGCGGCGTCCGCCGGGTCGACCAGGCCGGCCCGCTCGGCCGCCGCGAGGGCGTCGAGGGTACGCGTGCCGCGCAGCTCCGGGACTCTGCCCGCGTGCCGGAGCTGGACGAGCTGGACGGCCCACTCCACGTCGGCCAGCCCGCCCCGGCCCAGCTTCGTGTGGGTGGCCGGGTCGGCGCCGCGCGGCAGCCGTTCGTTCTCCACCCGGGCCTTGATCCGGCGGATCTCGACGACCTGCTCGCGGGTCAGCCCGTCGGCCGGGTAGCGCACCGGCTCGATCATCGCCTCGAACTCGGCGCCCAGGTCGGCGTCACCGCAGACGAACCGTGCCCGCAGCAGCGCCTGCGCCTCCCACACCCGCGACCAGCGGGCGTAGTACTGCGCGTACGCGGCGAGGCTGCGCACCAGCGGACCCTGCCGGCCCTCGGGACGCAGGTCGGCGTCGACACCGAGCGGCGGGTCGGGCGCGGGCACCCCGAGCAGTCGACGCAGCTCCTCCGCGATGGCGTGGGCGGCGGCGCTGGCGGCGCTCTCGCTGCTGCCGGCGGGCGGGTCGTAGACGAAGAGCACGTCGGCGTCGGAGAGGTAGTTCGACTCGTACCCGCCGAGCCGACCCATCCCGATCACCGCGAACCGCAGCCCGTCCGGCGCCTTCTGGCTGGCCCGGGCGGCGCGCAGCGCGGCGGCGAGGGTGGCGTCGGTGACGTCGGAGAGCGCCGTGCCGACCTCGGTGATGTCGGCCAGGCCGACGGCCGGCCGCGTCGTGCCGTCCGGCCGGGTCGGGGTGGGGGCGAGCGCGCCGGCGCGGCAGAGCACGTCGGCGCACGCCACGCGCACCAGTTCCCGGCGGCGCAGCGCCCGCACCGCGCGGGTCGCCTCGACCGGGTCGGTGTGTCGGGCCGCCGCCGCCAGGAAGCCCTCCCGCAGCACCGCCCGTGGGCGCGGCGCCAACTCGTTCTCCTCGGCGAGCAGCCGCAGCGCCTCCGGATCGCGGGCGAGCAGGTCGGCGACGTACCGGGAGAGGGCCAGGACCCGGGCCAGCCGCCGCGCGACGGGACCGCCGTCGCGCAGCAGCCGCAGGTACCAGGGGGTGCTGCCCAGCTTGTCGGAGACCTTGCGGTAGTTGAGCAGCCCCCGGTCCGGCTCCGGCGCGTCGGCGAACTCGCTCAGCAGCACCGGCAGCAGGGTCCGCTGGATGGCCGCGGTGCGGCTCACCCCGCCGGTGAGCGCCTGGAGGTGCCGCAACGCCCCGGCCGGATCGGCGAAACCGAGGATCTCCAACCGGTGCCGCGCGGCCTCCGGGGTGAGCCGCAGCCCGTCGGCGGGCACCCGGGCCACCGACTCCAGCAGCGGCCGGTAGAGCAGCTTGGCGTGCAGCCGGCGTACCTCGGTGGCGTGGGTGACCCACTCGGCCCGGAAGCTCTCCACGGCGCTGCGTCCCGGCGTGGCGGTGAAACCCAGCGCGGCGGCCAGCCAGCGCAGCGCGGACGGTTCGGTGGGCACGGTGTGCGTACGGCGCAGGGCCTGCAACTGGAGCCGGTGCTCGACGCCGCGCAGGAAGCGGTAGCCGCGCAGCAGTGACTCGCCGTCGGCGCGGCCGACGTAGCCGCCGGCGACCAGCGCGCGCAGCGCCGGAATGGTGCCCGGTGCCCGCAGCGTCTCGTCGCCCCGGCCGTGCACGAGTTGCAGGAGCTGGACGGCGAACTCGATGTCGCGCAGCCCGCCGGGACCGCGCTTGATCTCGCGTTCCAGCTCCTTCGGCGGGATGTTGTCGATGATCCGGCGGCGCATCGCGCGGACGTCCTCGACCGCCTCGGGTCGTTCGGCGGCCCGCCACACCAGCGGAGCGAGCTGGTCGATCCACTCCTGGGCCAGCGGCAGGTCACCGGCGGCCGGACGGGCCTTGAGCAGCGCCTGGAACTCCCAGGTGCGCGCCCACCGCCGGTAGTAGGCCAGGTGGCTGGCGAGGGTGCGCACCAGCGGGCCCCGGTTGCCCTCGGGCCGCAGCGCGGCGTCCACCGGCCAGGCGACCAGCCCGCAGATGTGGATCAGCCGGGTCGCCACCAGGGTCGCGGCCGGCAGGTCGCCGTCCTCGGCCGCCACGAAGATCACGTCCACGTCGGAGACGTAGTTCAGTTCGCCGCCGCCGCACTTGCCCATCGCCACCACTGCCAGCCGGGGCCGCTCGGTGCCCTCCGCCAGCTCGTCGACGGCGATCTCGTACGCCGCGGCCAGCGTCGCGTCGGCCAGCGCGGACAGCGCCGCCATGGTCTGCTCCAGGGCGCGGCCGCCGGTGAGGTCGGCCGCCGCGATCCGCAGCAACGCCAGCCGGTACGCGGTCCGCAGCACCGCCACGGGGTTGCCGTCGCCGGCCGGTTCCAGTCGACCCTCGGCGATCGGCGCGAGCCCGTCCGGGGCGGTGCGCAGCGCCAGACAGTGCTCCGGGTTGGCCACCAGGTGATCACCGAGCGCCGACGACGCGCCCAGGACGGCGATCAGTCGACGCCGCAGCCCGGGATCGGCGTGCAGCTCCGCGATCAGCGGCGAGCGCGCGCCGCTGCCGCTGCCGCTCGGCGTGCTGGCGCCGCTGCCGCCGGCGGCGCTGCCGCTCGGCGCGCTGGCGGCCCGCGTGCTGGCGGCGCTGGTGCCGTTGGTCCGCGTCTCGGCCTCGATGATGCGGTGCAGTTGGCGCAGCGCCAGATCCGGGTCGGCGGCCCGGGACAGCGCGGCCAGCAGCTCCGTGGCCGTCTCGTCGACCGGCTCCTGCTCGACCGGCTGCCAGAGGCCCAACCCGTCCGGGCCGAGCAGGTCGGCGGCTCGGGCGCCGCCGTCGCCGTCGGCGACCCCGAAGCCGTAGCGGGCGAGCCGACCCGGCGCCCTCGTCGGCCGGCTCATCAGTGCCCGAGCAGCGGCAGGCCACGCCGCGTCGTGCTGTCGTCCAACTCGCCGAGGGCCAGCGCCGCGAACCGGGCGGCGAACGGCTGCCAGACCTCCTCGACGTCCACCATCACCGAGTCGCAGGCAGCCACGACCAGCTCCGGGTCGTAGCCCAGCTCCGCGAGCTGGGCCGAGTCGGTGGCCCAGTCGGCGATCATCGCGGTGTCGCACTCGATGTGGAACTGCAGCCCCCAGGCCCGGTCGCCGAGCCGGAACGCCTGGTGCGGGTACCGGGTGGAGGCCGCCAGCAGGGTGGCGCCCCGAGGCAGCTCGGTGATCTCGTCGGAGTGCCACTGGAGTACGTCCGGGATCAGCGGCACGTACCGGAACAGCGGGTCGCCCTCGGCGGCGTCGCGCCGGCCGACCACGCCGGGGCCGATCTCCGGCCCGGACGGGCTCCGCTCGACCAGACCGGCGTGCGCGGTGGCGAGCAGCTGCGCTCCCAGGCAGACGGCCAGCGTCGGCACCCGGTAGCGGACCGCCTTGCGCAGCAGGCCCTCCACCGCCGGGAACCAGTGTGCGCCGGGTGAGCCGTCCGGCAGCGGGTACGCCTGCTGGTCGCCGCCGAGCACCACCAGCGCCGCGTACCCCTCCAGGTCGGCGGGGAGCTCGTCGCCGGCGTGCGGGCGGACCACCCACAGCTCCAGCCCAGCCTCGGTCAGCCACTCACCCAACCGGCGTGCGTCGTCCGTCGGGTCGTTCTCGATCACCAGCGCGGTTGCCACGCGTCGAGGCTAGCCGGTACGTCGCACAGCGCCACGCCCCGCCACGGCCCCCGTCGTTCGGATGCCCCTCCCGGCACGGGTTTGGCGGCCGGCGCGGGCGTCGGCGTCGACGGCCGGAGTTCGCCGCTCGTCGGGCTCCGCGGTGTCGTTAGGCTCTGCGATTGTGATCAACGAGGATTCGGCTGTCGTCCGCCCGCCCGTCCTGCGCCCCGGGGACACGGTGCTGCTGGTGTCACCGTCCGGGCCGACCTCGCCGGAGCGGGTCGCCCGGGGGATGGAGTTGCTCACCGGGTGGGGCCTGCGGCCGGTGCCGGCGCCCAACGCGTACGCCCGCCACGGCTACCTCGCCGGCACCGACGACCTGCGCGCCGCCGACCTGAACGCGGCGTTCGCCGACCCGCAGGTGCGCGGCGTGATCTGCACGCGGGGCGGGTACGGCGCACAGCGGATCGTGGACGCCATCGACATGGCCGCCGTCCGCCGCGACCCGAAGGTGGTGGCCGGCTTCTCGGACATCACCGCGTTGCAGCTCGCCCTGTGGCGGGGCGCCCGGCTGGCCGGGGTGCACGGCCCGGGGGCCGCCTGGCGGGACGAGCGCACGTCGCTGCGCTCCGCCGAGTCCCTGCACGCGGCGCTGATGACCACCGAGCCGGTGACCGTCGAGGCGGTGCCCACCGAGGAGACCTTCGGCGCACGGGTGCCGGGTCGCGCCACCGGCACCCTGCTGGGCGGCAACCTGTGCCTGATCGCCGCGTCGGTCGGCACTGCGGACCTGCCCGATCTGACCGGTGCCGTGCTGTTGATCGAGGACGTGCAGGAACCCCCGTACAAGGTCGACCGGATGCTCACCCACCTGCGCCGCGCCGGCGCGCTGGACGGGCTGGCCGGTGTGGCGATCGGGCAGTTCACCGAATGCGGGGACGGCTGGGAGACCACGATCGTCGACGTCCTCACCGAACGCCTCGGCGACCTGGGCGTACCGATCCTCGGCGGCCTCCCCATCGGCCACGGCCCCGACCAGCTGACTGTCCCGGTAGGCACCACCGCAACCCTGGACACCGACACCGGAACCCTCACGGTCTCCCCCGCCGTCCGCTAACCCCACCCACCCTCCCGCACCCCTTTCCCGGCGGTGATCAAGAGGTTTGGGTCATTTCCGGGCCGGATCGTGACGCGAACCTCTTGATCACCGGGGTCAGGGGCGGGTCAGGGGATGGGGTTCGGGGTCAGGTGGGCTACTGCGCCGATCTCCAGGGCTGCCCAGACTCCGTCGGAGGTCCGGGTGATGCCGTGGGGTTCCGAGCGCGGGGTGGGCAGGTCGTAGCTCTCGATCCGGCCGGTGGGACCGATGTGCCCGATCCGGTTCGCGCCCCACTCGGTGAACCACGCGCCGCCCGCCGGGTCGGCCACGATGGCGTGCGGCCGGGCGCTCCGGTCCGGTAACGGGATCTCGGTCACCTCGCCGTCCGGGGTGACCCGGCCGAGCTGACCGGCCGCGATCTCCACGAACCAGATGGCCCCGTCCGCGCCGAGCGCGAGGCCGACCGGTCCGGCGTCCGGGGTGGGCAAGGGGTGCAGTGTGATCCGGCCGTCGAGGTCGATCCGGCCGATCGCGTTCGCCCGGTTGAGGGTGAACCAGAGGGCGTCGTCCGCGCCAGCGGTGATCATCGAGGCGAACCCACCGGTCACCGGCAGCGGTAACGCGGTTACCGTCCCGTCGGTGTCCACCCGGCCGATCGCGTCGGAGGTCATGCCCGCGTACCAGAGGGCACCATCGTGCCCGGCCGCGATGCCGCCCGGCCCGGTGCCGGCCGGCAGGGCGATCGTGCGCTGCTCGCCGTCGACGCTGAGCCGACCGATCCGGTCGTCCCCGGAGCGGGTGAACCAGAGCGCGCCGTCCGGACCCGCCGTGATGATCAACGGGCGGCCGCCGGCCGGCTCCAGCGGGTACGTCCGGACCTCGCCGTCGGACCCCAGGCGGGCGATCCCGCCGGCCTGGACCAGCGTCAGCCACAACGCGCCGTCGGGCCCAACCGTGATGCCGTACGGGCCGGAGTCCGACCCGGCGAGCGGAATCTCCCGAATGTCGACGGTCATCGTGCGGTGTCCCTCCGTTGGCGACCACCCACCCTGACCGCCGGACCAACGACGACACAACCGATTTCACCGAGCGCCGCCTCGATCGGCAGCCCGCTGCTCGATTGTCAGCTGGCTGACAGGGTCGCCATGGGTCGCGCCCAGGAACGCCCGTCACTGTCGGTGACGACATTGCCGCATCACCGACCTTCTGGAGGACAGCATGTCCCGCACCATCCGTAGGAAGCACCTGCTGGCCGGCCTGGCCACCGCGGGCGTCCTCGGCGTGGGGATCGCCGCCCCGACGATCGCGTTCGCCGCGGACACCCCGACCCCGACCGCCAGCACCGCCCCCGCCCCCGGAGCGAAGGCCGACCGGCAGGGTGAGTTCGCCGAGGCGCTCGCCAAGGAGCTGGGAGTCCCCACCGACAAGGTGACCGCCGCACTGGAGAAGGTCCGCGAGCAGCACCGGCCCGCCGACCGTCCGGCACGCCCGTCCGCCGAGGACCGGCAGGCCGCGCTCAAGGAGCGGCTGGACCAGGCGGTCAAGGACGGCAAGCTCACCCAGGAGCAGGCCGACGCCATCACCAAGGCCGTCGAGGCCGGCGTCTTCCCCGGCCCCGGCGGCCACCGTGGGCCGGGCGGCGGTGACCGCGGGCCGGCCGGCCACGGCGCTCCCGCAGGTACGCCGGGCAAGTAGCCCGACGGGTCGGCCTCCGACCACCCCGGGCTGGGGTGGTCCGGCGTGATCCACCCCGTTTCGCCGATGTGGCGGCGTCCCTCGCACCCGGACACCGCCACATCGGCGACCTGGAGTCGATCATGCGCGTGGGACCGACGTCGGCCCGCCAGCGCGCGAGATCCGCGCGCCTCAGCCCTTGCTGGCGGGACCGACGTCGGCCCCCGGCGCGCGGGGATCCGCGCGGCTCAGCCCTTGCTGGGCGGGGGTGCGAACACGCCGAGGCGATTTCCCGCCGGGTCGAGCAGGTGGGCGAGCGTGAGACCGCTGGGTGCGGTCCGTGCGGGCATCAGCACCTTCGCGCCGGCGGCTTCGGCTCGCCGGCAGGTCTCCGCGACGTCGTCGACCTCGGCGTAGAACACCGCGTAGTTCGGGGACGTCCCGTCGGTCGCCCGGATGGCCCCGCCGATTCCGGTGTCACCGCCGGCACCCGTCACCCGATAGGACCCGCCGCTACCCGCGCCCTGCTCTTCGAAGGTCCAGCCGAACAGCTCGCCGTAGAAGCGTTCGGCCTCCTCCGGCCGGTCGGTGCCGATCTCGAACCAGGTGATGGGCGTCGTGGACACGTGCTGCCTCCAGAGTTGCCGGGACGGCGGTTCGCCGTCGTCCAGAGCAGTTTCGAGGCCGTCCGCGACACCGTCCTGTCGGTGTTTCCGGATCACCCGACGGATATCGGTGTGTGAAGGACCCGCCTCAGACCAGGCTCAGCGGCCGGACCCGTTCCCGGGGGATGTCGAGATCCGTCAGGCGCAGCTCCCGGACCACCACCTCGGGCAGCGCCCGGACGTCCCCGATCCGGTCGGTACGGAAGCAGCGCAGCTCGTCGCGCATGCGGCACCAGGCGAGCAGATACCAGTGTCGGGGGTTGCCGAGGTAGCCCAGCGGTTCGACGTCGCGCACCGAGTCGACGCCGGCGCGGTCGGCGTACCGGATGCGCAGCACCCGCCGCGCGGTGACCGCGTCGGCGACGGTGGCCGGGACGGGCGTGGCCGGCCCGTCGCCGATCAGGTGCACCCGGCCGGCGAGGCGGTGTGCCTCGGCGGCGTCGGCGGCCGGCAGCACCGCCACCAGCTTGCGCAGCGCGGTGGCGCCCGGCCCGGCGAACGGGGTGCCGGCGAGCCGGTGCAGCGCGACGGCCATCGCCACCGCCTCGGCCGGGGTCAGGTTGACCGGCGGCAGGGTGCGGCTGCGATCCAGGACGTAGCCGCCGGTGCGCCCGGGCTCGGCCCAGATCGGCACCCCGGCCTCCTGGAGCGCGCCGATGTCCCGCTCGATGGTCCGGCTGCTCACCTCGAAGTGGGCGGCGAGCCAGCGGGCGCTGCGGGGCCGGGGCGACACCGCGCGCAGCTCCTCGACCAGGGCGTAGAGCCGGTCCGTGCGGTTCATGCCCGGCACGCTACGGCCGGGGTACGACGACCGACCCCGGACGCGGCAGGCTCGAGCGGCCCCGCTCAGAACACCGCGCTCAAACCACCGGCCTCAGGCCACCGGCCACCGGCCTCAGGCGATGCAGGCGCAGACGATCAGCGCCGCGCCGAAGTGCGTGGCGGCGCTGACCCGGGCCGCGGGGTGCGGCTCGGACGAGCAGATGACCTCACCGAGCTTGCCCGGGGTGAGCAGGTCGAGCACGAAGAAGGCCAGCGCCATGATGGCCAGCCCGACGAGCCCGAAGAGCACGGTGGAGGCCAGCCCCCGGCCGAAGTCGCTGTAGCTGGTCAGGATCGCCGTGAAGACGATGCCGGCGATGCCGAGCTGGTTGGCGGCGAGCAGCAACCCCGCGTTGGCGTTGCGCTCGACCCAGATCAGCTCCCGCAACCGTCCCGGGGTCAGCAGGTCGACGAGCCCGAACCCGGCAGCCATCAGCCCGACGCCGACGATCCCGAACACGACGCTCTGCCAGGCACCGCTGAGCAGATCCTCCAGCACCGACTGCCTCCCGACTCTCCGCCCGGAGGGGTACCGGCGCGGTGATCGAGACGATAGCGGCAGCGCGCCACCGCGTCAGCCCCGCGACTACAGCGCCAGGTAGCGCTGCCGCTCGTACGGGGTGACCTCGCGGCGGTACTGCTCCCACTCGGCCCGCTTGTTGCGCAGGAAGAAGTCGAAGACGTGCTCGCCGAGCACCTCGGCGACCAGTTCGGATTCGGCCATCACGTCGATCGCCTCGGCCAGGTTCTCCGGCAGCGCCTCGTATCCCATGGCGCGGCGCTCGGCGCTGCTGAGCGACCAGACGTCGTCCTCGGCGCCCGGCGGCAGCTCGTACCCCTCCTCGATGCCCTTCAGGCCCGCGCCGAGCAGCACCGCGAAGGCGAGGTACGGGTTGGTCGCCGAGTCCAGCGACCGGACCTCGACGCGGGCGGAGTTCGGCTTGCCGTACGCCGGGACGCGGACCAGCGCGGACCGGTTCAGGTGACCCCAGCAGACGTACGCCGGGCTCTCGGTGATCCGGTCGGGCAGGGCCTGCGGGAAGAGCCGCTTGTACGAGTTGACCCACTGGTTGGTGACCGCCGTGTACTCCCGGGCGTGCACCAGCAGGCCGGCGATGAAGGACTTCGCCACCTTGGAGAGCTTCATCGGGTCGCCACCGTCGTGGAAGGCGTTGCGCTCGCCCTCGAACAGCGACAGGTGGGTGTGCATGCCGCTGCCCGGCTGGTCGGTGAACGGCTTCGGCATGAAGCTGGCCTGCACGCCGGTGGAGAGCGCGACCTCCTTCACCACGTGCCGGAAGGTCATGATGTTGTCGGCGGTGGTCAGCGCGTCGGCGTAGCGCAGGTCGATCTCCTGCTGGCCGGGGGCGACCTCGTGGTGGCTGAACTCCACCGAGATGCCGATCCGCTCCAGCGCCAGCACGCCCTGGCGGCGGAAGTCGCGGGCCACCGCGTGGGTGGTGTGCTCGAAGTAGCCGCCGGTGTCCACCGGGGTGGGCACCGAGCCGTCCTGCGGGCCGTTCTCCAGCAGGAAGAACTCGATCTCGGGGTGGGTGTAGAAGGTGAAGCCCTTCTCGGCCGCCTTGGACAGCGCGCGGCGCAGCACGTGCCGCGGGTCGGCCCAGGAGGGGCCGCCGTCGGGCAGCAGGATGTCGCAGAACATCCGGGCGCTCTCGCCGCTGACCCCGCCCTCGAACGGGAAGACCTGGAACGTGGTCGGGTCGGGCATGGCCACCATGTCCGATTCGAAGACCCGGGCGAAGCCTTCGATGGCCGAGCCGTCGAAGCCGATGCCCTCCTCGAAGGCCGCTTCCAGCTCCGCGGGCGCCACCGAGACGCTCTTGAGCGTGCCCAGCACGTCCGTGAACCACAGCCGGACGAACCGGATGTCCCGCTCTTCCAGCGTACGGAGGACGAACTCCTGCTGACGGTCCACTTCCCCAACCCCTCGCGACACTCTTTTTGTCCGCCTTGGTCGGGGTGTACCCGACCTGACCGCCCAGTGTTCCCGGGCCTGGTTACGCAGACGTTACGCGAACCGCCGCCGTCCGTCCCCTCGTGTCCCGCCCGCCGAGCGGTACCGATCCGGCCTGGTCGGTCACGGCCGCTCACGCGTGGCCGCCGTCTCGTCCGACGGTGCGGATTGCTCCGGCCATGCTGGGGCAAGATGAGGACATGCCCACCCTGCGTCTCGCCCTGTCCCAGGTCAACCCGAGCGTCGGCGACCTCGCCGGCAATGCCGACCTGGTCCGCAGCTGGACCCGCCAGGCCGCCGACGCCGGCGCCCAGCTCGTGCTCTTTCCGGAGATGATGCTGACCGGCTACCCGGTCGAGGATCTGGTCTTTCGGCGTTCCTTCGTCGCCGCGTCCCAGGCCGCCATCGAGCGGCTCGCCGCCGACCTGGCCGAGGACGGTCTCGGTGACCTCCCGGTCGTCGTCGGCTACCTGGACGCCGACGGGCCGCCGCAGGTCAGCGGGGACGCCGAACCGGGCAGGGGTGCCCGCAACGCCGCCGCGCTGCTGCACCGGGGCACTGTGGTCGCCCGCTACTTCAAGCACCACCTGCCCAACTACGGCGTCTTCGACGAGGACCGCTACTTCGTCTCGGGCGACCAGCTGACAGTGGTGCGGATCGGCGGGGTGGACGTCGCGCTGACCATCTGCGAGGACCTGTGGCAGGCCGGCGGGCCGTTCGCCGCCGCCCGGCAGGCAGGCGTCGGCCTGGTGGTCAACATCAACGGTTCGCCGTACGAGCTGAACAAGGACGACATCCGGCTGCCGCTGGTTCGCCGCCGGGCCGCCGAGGCGAACGCCGTCATCGCGTACGTCAACATGATCGGCGGCCAGGACGAGCTGGTCTTCGAGGGCGACTCGATGATCGTCGCCCCGGACGGCGAACTGCTCACCCGCGCCCCGCAGTTCGTCGAGCACCTGCTCGTGCACGACGTCGAGCTGCCGGCCGCGACCACGGCCCCGGGCAGCCAGAACGTCGCGGACGGCATGCGGGTGGCTCATCACACGCTGGACGTGATCCCGCCCGCGCCGCCCGGCCCGGCCGCCGCCGGCGGGCTGATCGAGCCGGTGGCCGACGAGGCCGAGGTGTGGCACGCGCTGGTGCTCGGCCTGCGCGACTACGTCAACAAGAACCGGTTCGCGTCGGTGGTGCTCGGCCTCTCCGGTGGCATCGACTCGGCGGTGGTGGCCGCCCTCGCCGTCGACGCGCTCGGCCCCGACCGGGTGGTCGGGGTGTCGCTGCCCAGCCAGCACTCCTCCGAGCACTCCCGTGAGGACGCCGCCGACCTGGCCAAGCGCACCGGGCTGGACTACCGCGTCGAGCCGATCCAGCCGATGGTGGACGCCTTCCTGGCCAACCTGTCGCTGTCCGGCATCGCCGTGGAGAACCTCCAGGCCCGGGTACGTGGCGTCATCCTGATGGCGCTGTCGAACCAGGAGGGCCACCTGGTGCTCACCACCGGCAACAAGAGCGAGCTGGCGGTCGGCTACTCCACCCTGTACGGCGACTCGGTGGGCGGCTTCAACCCGATCAAGGATGTCTGGAAGACGCTGGTCTGGCGGCTGGCCAAGTGGCGCAACGCGGACGCGGCCCGCCGTGGTGACACCGCACCGATCCCGGAGAACTCGATCGGTAAGCCGCCGAGCGCCGAGTTGAGCCCGGGGCAGCTGGACAGCGACTCCCTGCCCGACTACGACGTACTGGACCCGATCCTGATCGGTTACGTCGACGGCGACCTGGGCCGCGACGGGCTGGTCGAGTCGGGCCACGACCCGGCCGTGGTCGACAAGGTGCTGCGGCTGGTGGATACCGCCGAGTACAAGCGACGCCAGTCGGCGCCCGGCACGAAGATCTCCATGAAGGCGTTCGGCCGCGACCGTCGACTGCCGATCACCAACCGGTGGCGCGAGCACGGCTGACCTCGTACACCCGGGTCGGGTTCACCGGACCCGGCCCGGCGCGGTGCGGCGGGCCCGGTGCGCGGCGGTCGTGAGTGACATCTTCCACTGGGCTCTGCCGTCGCCGGGCCTGGCGGTGCGACGATCGCGACGGAACCCGGGGACCGCGCAGGCGGCCTCGAGGAAGGAGACAGTCATGACCGAGTCCACTCCGAACGAGGTGACCGCGCTGTACGGCGGACCGGCCACCCGTCGGGTCCGCACCCGCGACCTGATCGCCGCCAAGGAGCGTGGCGAGCGGTGGCCGATGCTCACCTCGTACGACCAGTACACGGCGGGGATCTTCGACCGGGCCGGCGTGCCGGTGCTGCTGGTCGGCGACTCGGCCGCGAACAACGTGTTCGGCTACGAGACCACCCTGCCGGTGACCGCCGACGACCTGCTCCCGCTGGTACGGGCCGTGGTGCGCTCGACCCGGCAGGCCCTCGTCGTGGGTGACCTGCCCTTCGGCTCGTACGAGGAGGGCCCGACCCAGGCGCTGCGCACCGCCGTCCGGTTCATGAAGGAGGGCGGCTGCCACGCGGTGAAGCTGGAGGGCGGCCGACGCTGCGCCGCGCAGATCGCCGCGATCGTCGGTGCCGGCATCCCGGTGATGGCGCACATCGGCTTCACCCCGCAGAGTGAGCACACCCTGGGCGGCTACCGCGTGCAGGGCCGGGGCGACACGGCCGACGAGGTGCTGGCCGACGCGCGGGCGGTGGCTGAGGCCGGCGCGTTCGCGGTGGTGCTGGAGATGGTGCCGGGTGAGGTGGCCAAGCAGATCACCCACGAACTGGCGATCCCCACTGTCGGCATCGGCGCCGGCCCGGACACCGACGCCCAGGTGCTGGTCTGGCAGGACATGGCCGGCCTGCGCACCGGCAAGGCCCCGCGCTTCGTGAAGCGCTACGCCGAGATGGCCGACGTCCTCACCGACGCCACCCGCCGTTTCGCCGACGAGGTCCGTGGCGGCGAGTTCCCGACTGCCGAACACACCTTCTAGAGCGGTCCGGACCGTGACGAATCAATCGATCATGACAACTGAAAGTGTCGTACAGGTGTTCTAGTCTCGGGTCATGATGGAGGGGTTGGCGCAGGCAGAGGCCACGGTCACGGCCTGCGCCGACTCGGCCGCCTGGGCTCTGCCCGAGCAGGGCCTGATCGCTGCGCTCGACGCCGCGCACCGCATCGAGCAGCGCCTCGCCGCCATCAAGCTGGCCCTGATCCGCGAGCTCGACTGTCGCGGCACGCCCATCGCGCAGGGCGCGTCCTCCACGGCGGTGTGGCTGCGCGAGCGCCTGCACCTCACCGTTCCCACCGCCCGCCGCCTCGTCGACCTGGCCACCACCCTCGACGCCGGCAACCCCGGTGTACGACAGGCGCTGGCCGACGCCGACATCACCCTCGACCAGGCCCGGGTCATCGCCGACACCGTCACCACAGTCGAGAGCGCCGCCGGCAGCGCGGCCGCCGACAAGGCGGTCGGCCTGCTGGTCGAGTGGGCCGGGCAGTTCGACCCGACCCTGCTGCGCAAACTCGGCACCCGCATCCTCGATCACGTCGCACCCGACGTCGCCGACCGAGCCGCCCAGGCCGCCCTCGACGCCGAGGATCGTCGAGCCGCCCGCGACCGCCACGTCACCATCTCCACCCTCACCGACGGCCGCCTGCGCCTCACCGGCACCCTCGACACCGAGACCGCCGGCCTGCTCCGCGCGGCCATCGACCCCCTGACCGCGCCCACCGGCCCCGACGACCAACGCTCCCCCGGCCAACGCCGCCACGACGCGCTCGCCGACCTGTGCCGACTCAGCCTGCGTACCGGCGAGCTACCCGTACACGGCGGCGAGCCCGCGCAGCTCGTCGTCACCACCAGCTACGACAACCTCGGCCGGCAGCTCGGCGCAGGCACGTTGGACACCGGTTTCGACCTCGCCCCGGAGACCGTGCGGCGCCTCGCCTGCGACGCCGCCATCCTGCCCGCCGTCCTCGGCAGCACCGGCCAGACCCTCGACGTCGGCCGACAACGCCGCCTCATCACCGGCCCACTCCGACGAGCACTCGTGCTCCGCGACCGCGGCTGCGCCTTCCCCGGCTGCGACCGCCCACCCCGCTGGTGCGACGCCCACCACATCCACCACTGGGCCGACGGCGGCAACACCAGCCTGACCAACGCCGTCCTGCTCTGCGGCCACCACCACCGACACATCCACCACGGCGACTGGACCATCCGCCCCGGCAACGACGGCCACCCCGACTTCATCCCACCCGCCTGGCTCGACCCCGAACAGGTCCCCCGCCGCAACCACTACCACCGGAGGACGTGACCACACCGAGGCGACCCCACATTCCTGGGCCGGCCGCGTGCTCGGTGGTCGGGCAACCATCCCGGGGTCGGCCGCGTGCTCGGTGGTCGGTGGTCGGGCAACCATCCCTGGACCGGCCGCGCTCGGTGGTCGGGCAACCCCATCCCGGGGCCGAGCGTGCGGCGCGGCCGGAGGGGAACACACGCCTCGCGAGCGGTGCCTACTGTCGCGGGGTGGAGCTTGACTACTACTCGGTCGGCGAAGGCGTCGACATCACCGCCGATCGGGCCGATCTCTGTCGCCTCGCCGACCTGGTGGCGGGAGGGGGCGAGCAGAGCCTCGCGCAGCCCGCGCATCCGCGACACCTGCGCGGTGTCGTCGTCGAGGTGACGCAGGGTCCCGTTGCCGTCGGTGTCGATGATCGCGGCTATCTGACCGTCCGCGGCGGCGCGGAGAGCCGGTCGTTCCTCGCCGATCTACTACGGGACGTGGCCGCCATGGACGACGGCGGCCACGTCCACCTGGAACACGTCGAGGGCCACCCGCATCTGGCGCCGGACAGCGTGCCGCTCATCCTCAACAGTCCACACGGCGGGATGCCCCGACGCTGATCGGGCGAAGGCACGCCCAGAACCGAGCCGTTGTGTCAGAAGCTGTCAGAGGTCGGTGACGCGGATGCCGGCGTGCGCCTTGTAGCGCTTGTTGATGGCGATCAGATTCGCGGTGAACGCCTCGATCTGGTGGGCGTTGCGCAGCCGGCCGGCGTAGATGCCGCGCATCCCGGGGATCCGGGCGGCGAGCGCGCCGACGATGTCGACGAGCTCCCGGTCTTCGGTGCAGATCAGCACGTCGAGGTCGATCCGGTCGACCTCGGGGTCGGCCAGCAGCGGCGCGCTGACGTGGTTGAACGCGGCGCAGACGCGGGAGTCGGGCAGCAGCGCGGCGGCCTGCTGGACGGCGCTGCCCTCGTCGACGGTGAGGGCGTACGGGCCCTGCTTGTCGAAGCCCAGCGGGTTGACGCAGTCGACGACGATCGTGCCGGCCAGCGGCTCGGCGAGGGCGGCGACGGTGGCGGCGTGCCCGTCCCACGGGACCGCGATGATCACGACGTCGCTGCGACGGGCCACCTCGTCGTTGGCCGCGCCGGTGATGCGGACGTCGGCAGGCATCCGGGGCAGAGCGGCGATCTCGGCGGCGGACTCGGCGGCCCGCTCCGCCGATCGGGAGCCGATCAGCACCGTCTGCCCGGCCCGGGCGAGCCGGTAGGCGAGGCCACGGCCCTGATCGCCGGTGCCGCCGATGATGCCGACCGTCAGCCCGGACACGTCGGGCAGCGTGCTCGCGTCGTATGCCATGGGCTCATCCTCGCAAACCGCCCGGTCCGTCAGCAGCGCTGGCCGCTGTGACAATCCCCGCTACCCGACCGCCCGCCGACGAAGCCCCGCCGGCGTGGTCAGCCAGACCCGCCGGCACGGCCGCCCAGGAACAAGCCGGCACGGCCCAGCCAGACGAGCCCCGACACAGCCCCGCAGCAACGTCGACGAAGCCTGCCAGGACCAGCCGACAGGGCACGCCCGGAACAGCCGGTTCAGGCCAGCTCGAACAGCACCGTGCGGGCCGCCGGGTCGGCGGTGACCAGGCGGACCCGGACCCGTTCGCCGAGCGGCAGCGCACCGAGGCAGCGGCCGCGGACCGGTGGGGCGTCCAGGGCCACCGTTCCGCCGGGCGGGCGGGGTCGGGACTTGCCGTTGGGTGGGGCGTCCACGTCGAGCACCGCCGCGTCGAAGGTCTCACCCACCCGGTGTTCCAGCAGCACCGCCTCGGTGAGTTCGACGGCGCCGCGGGTGGCCGCCGAGGCGGTCCGGTCGGTGCTGGCCATCACCTCGGGCAGCCGGGGCAGCGCCGCGCGGGCCCAGTCGGGCACCTCGCGGCCCGCGTGCAGGGCCAGGCAGACCTCGGTGGCGTACCGGTCGGCGAGGCGCCGCAACGGCGCCGTGACATGGGCGTACGCGGCGGCCACCCCGCCGTGCTCCGGCTGCTCCGGCCGGGCGCCGTCGAAGGCGGTGTACGCGGCGCCACGCATCAGCTCTGCCGCCTGGTCGATGAACGCGGCGGAACGCGGCTGCGCGGCGTCCAGGCCGGCGATCACCTCACCGGGGCCCGCGCCGTCCGGCCAGTGCACGCCCAGCGGGGCGGCGGCCGCCCGCAGGCGTTGCACCGGCTCCGGCTTCGGCGGTGGCATCGTCCGCAGCAGGCCCACCCCGCCGGCCAGCATGATGTCGGCGGCGGCCATCCCGGTCAGCAGCGAGATCTGCGCGTTGTGCTCCTCCATCGGCACCGGCCCGCGCAGCACCAGCCGCCAGCCGTCGCCGTCGGGCTCCACGTCCTGCTCGGGCAGCGGCAGGTTGATGGCGCCCCGGCGCAGCCCCCGGGCGGTCAGCCGCTCGCCGATCTCGGGCAGCAGCGCGATCGGCTCGGGCAGCCGACCGGCGTCGGCGGCGGCCTGCACCCCGGTGTAGTCGAGCTTCGCCCGGCTGCGCACCAGGGCGCGCTCCAACTCGACGGCCACGGTGCCGCCGTCGGCGTCCAGGTCGATGGTCCACACCACGGCCGCCCGGTCGTCGTCGGGCAGCAGACTGGCCGCGCCCTCGCTGAGCGTCACCGGGTGCAGCGGCACGTTGCCGTCCGGCAGGTAGACCGTCTGCCCGCGCCGCCAGGTCTCCTCCTCGAGCGCGCCGCCCGGGTCGACGTGCGCGGCGACGTCCGCGATCGCGTACCGCACGCGGTAGCCGCCGCCCGGCCGGCGGGCCAGGTGCATCGCCTGGTCCAGGTCACGCGAGGTGGCCGGGTCGACAGTGACGAACGGTACGTCGGTGCGGTCGACGGACGGCCGGGGCGGCGCGGCAGCCGCCGCGTCGGCCTCCCGTTGGGCGTCCGCCGGGAAGCCCTCGGGCAGGCCGAGTTCGCGGCGCAGCGCGCCGAAGTCGATGCGGGGCGCGAGTACGCGTCGGATGACCACGGGTCAATCCTGACAGCGCCGCCGGTGATCCGCTTCCGGTGACCGGCCGAGATCTCCGTCGGTGTCGAGTCGAGGCTGCCGTGCGCTCAGCCGGTCGCCTTCCGGGCGGTGCTGCGCGTACCCCGGGGGGTGGTGGCTCGTGCGGCGACCGGACGGGCGGGTGACTTGCGGGCGGTCACCTTGCGGGCCGGAGCCTTGGCAGCGGTGGTCTTCTTCGCCGGAGCCTTCTTCGCCGCGGCCTTGCGGGCGGTGGTCGACGAGGTGCCGGTCGCTTTCTTCGCCGGGGCGTTGCGGGCGCCGCCGCTCGGGCGGGTGGAAGCGGTCTTCTTCGCCGCCGTCTTCTTCGCGGGGGCCTTCTTCGCCGCCGTCTTCTTCGCCGGGGCCTTCTTGGCTGCCGTCTTCTTCGCCGTGGACGCCTTGGTCGCGACCTTGCGCGCGGGCGCCTTCGCGGCGGCGGTGGTCCTCTTCGCCGCCGACGCCGTGGTCTTCTTCGCGGCGCCTGTCGTCTTCTTCGCGGCGCTTGTCGTCTTCTTCGCCGTACCCGTCGTCCTGCTCGCGGCGGTGGTGCTCTTGCGCGCCGGGGACGTCGAGGTCCGCTTCGCGGCGGTGGTCGTCTTGCGGGTGGCGGGCGAGGTGCCGGCCGACGCCTTCTTGGCCGGCGCCTTCCTGGCCGCCGCGCTGGTCCGGGTCGTGGCCTTCTTCGCCGCTGCGGTCTTCTTCGCCGCCGCGGTCTTGGCGGTGGTGGCGGTCGTCCTGGTGGGGGCGGCCTTACTCGCGGTGGTCTTGGTCGCGGCCTTCTTCGCCGGGGCCTTCTTCGCCGCCGTGGTGGTCTTCCCGGCCGGGGCACGCCCCGCGCCGCCGGCCGCCTTGCGGGCCGGCGCCTTCGCGGCGGCCGTGGTGGACTTGCGTACGGGGGTGGTCCGGCTCGCCGCCGTGTTGCGTTCCGCCGCTGCGGTCTTCTTCGCGGTGGTGCGCCGGACTGTCGGACGGGTGGTGGCCTGCTGTGCTTCGGCCATCGTGGTTCCCTCCTCGGGGGACGTGCTCTCGCGTGCGTCCTCGCGGAGCACGAACTACCGCGACGCGGGCCGTCCCGCGCCGTCTACCTGTCCTCCCCGGCCCAACGGGCGTCCTCGGCCTCCCACGCCTCGTTCCGCTCCTGCACTCGCTGCAGGGCGTTCTCCGCGTCGGCCGCCGAGTCGTACGGGCCGAGGACGTGCTTCGCCGGACACACGTCGGCGTCCGTCTCGACCCGGTGATGCCGCGTGCACCAGTAGAACTGCCCTTTACGTTCGCTGTCGCTCATGGCAATCACTGTGCACCGCGAACCGGCTGACCGCCACCGGATCACACAAGTCGCCGAACCCTCTCCACAGTAGAGACGCTTACCGCGCTGCGGGCGAAAACACCGAAAGAAGTGCAGGTGGGGGCACTGGCCACGCGAAAAAGCCGGGGGAGTACGCGCGCTGTCGTCGTACCGTCGCCTGGTCGGGCTGAGCGCGACGCGGCGTCGACGGGACGGCGGCGGCCGCCCACGCGCGGCCTATGATCGCCCGATGGCGGTACCGGACTACATCGTGGGGATGCGCAAACACGTCGGTCACGACCTGCTGTGGCTGCCCAGCGTCAGCGCGGTGATCCGCAACGACGCCGGCGAGCTGCTGCTGGGCCAGCGCTCTGACGACGGACGGTGGTCGGTGATCAGCGGTTTCGTGGAGCCGGGCGAGCAGCCGGCCACGGCGCTCGTCCGGGAGGTACGGGAGGAGACGGGCCTGGACGTGACGCCGGTACGCCTGTCCAGTGCCGTCTCGCACCCGCACACCTACCCCAACGGGGACCACTGCGAATACCTGAACCTGGGCTTCGTCTGCCGGGTCGTGGCCGGCACCGCCCGGGTCAACGACGACGAGTCGCTGGCCGTGCGGTGGTTCGACGTGGATCGGCTGCCCGAGTTGGACAAGCACGCGCTGCTGGTCCTCGCCTACGCGCTGCGCGAGAATCAGTCGGCCGGCTACCTGCCGCCCGGTACGACCTGGGACGACGTCCCCGACTGAGCCGCCCCGTCAGGACGCGACCCGTTCGACGGGGATCCACAGCTCGGCGTCCGCCGTGGTCCCGTCCGCCGACACCCGGACCCGGGAGATCTCCGGTCCCGGCCGGCTGCGGTACGGGTTGGACGGGAACCACTGGGTGAAGACGTCCCGCCACAGGTACTGCACGGCCTGTGGAAACGCTCCGGAGGTGGTGAACACGGCCCACGTTCCGGCCGCCACCGGCAGCGCGTCCAGGTCCTGCGGTGGCGTGGCGCCGGTGACCGCCCCGTGCCAGTAGTCCAACTCGCTGCCCTCGGCCCGACCGTCGGCGAGGTTGTCGCTGACGTTGACGATCCCGGTCGGCTCCTGATCGGAGAGCGCCTCGATCCGGGCGGTCGTCTCCGCGTCGATGCTGCGGATGAACGCGACGATCGCCGGGTTCATCCCCTCGTGCACCAGCGGGACGCGGGCCTTGCGCCCCACCAGCGCGAACGCGTCCTTCGTGACGATGCGGTACTCCATGCTGCCACTCCCTTCCACGGTGAGTCGGAAGGACATCCGGGGCTGGGCGCGCAGCGCTGCCTGCGTACGCCGAGCTTCTCCCGGCCCCACGCCGTGCACGGCGTGGAACGCCCGGGCGAACGCCTCGGCCGATCCGTAGCCGTGGCGCACGGCGACGTCGAGCAACGTCCGCTCCCCCGCCAGCACGTCCGCCCCGGCGACGGTGAGCCGACGCCGACGGATGTACTCCGACAGCGGCATGCCGGCCAGCGCGGAGAACAGCCGCCGGAAGTGGTACTCCGACGTCAGCGCGATCCGGGCCAGGTCGGCCACCTCGATCTGCTGGTCGAGGTGCCGCTCGATGTGCGCCATGGCCTCGTTGAGCCGCTCCAGCACCCGGGCCTCCTTCCCTTACGAGCAGCAACGCTAGGCGGCAGGCCAGGTGGCCCACCCGACATCCGGTGCCCGCATCGGTCGGGTCAGCCGGAACCGATCGCCGTGTCGTAGCCTGGCGGACTTTGCTTCTCGAGGAGGTTGACGTGGCCGAGTATCCGCAGGACGTCATGCAGCGCTTCCACGGCACCCCCGAACAGGTGGACGCCGGACTGGTCAGCGAGCCGCCGCGGACGTGGGACTCCGTCGTCATCAAGGAGCACGACCCGGCCTGGGCGCAGCGGTTCACCGCCGTCCGGTCGTCGCTCACCGAGGCGCTGGGAGCTCTGATCATCGAGGTGGAACACGTCGGGTCCACGGCGGTGCCGGGGCTCGCGGCCAAGCCCGTCATCGACATCGACCTGGTCATCGCGGACGCTGCCGAGGAGGCCACCTATCTCCCCGCCCTGGTCCGGCTCGGTTACCGGCTCGTCCTGCGGGAACCCTGGTGGCACGGGCACCGGATGCTGCTCAGCCCCGCCGAGGACGTCAACCTGCACGTCTGGCCACAGGGTGCGCCCGAACCCGTCCGGCACCGGCTCTTCCGCGACTGGCTGCGCTCGCACCCGCACGACCGGGAGCTCTACGGCGCTACCAAGCGGCGCCTCGCGCGGGACACCGCGCACCGACCCCGTGACTACAGCCTGGCGAAGAACGACGTCATCGACGAGATCTACGCACGCATCTTCGCCGACTGAGGTCAGCCGGCGAATGCACGACTGCCAGCAGGCGGTCCGGGACCGCGGGCCGAGGTGGCTGGCGCGGGCGGCTCTCAGCGGGGCGACTGTTGCATGATCCAGGTCGGCACGGGCTCGGGCAGCGAACCCAGTGCCTCCCAGCCGGCGCGGCGGTACAGCTCGACGTTGGCCGGGTTGCTGGTCTCCAGGATCGCCGGCAGGCCGTCGGCGGCGGCGCGGGCCAGCCCGGCCCGCATGACCGCGCGGCCCCAGCCACGTCCGGCGCTGTGCGGGTGGGTGCCGAGGACACCGAGATACCAGAACGGGTACGTCGGCAGGGCCGCGTGCACGGCCTCGTCGTAGCCCTGGACGCGGGCCCGCACGTCAGCGGGGTATCGCGCCTCCGCAGGCGATCCGTGCCCGGCCGCCGGGGATCCGGTCGAGGGCTCGGCCGGGGGCTCCCAGATGGCGACGGACGCACCGCCACCTGTCATCCAGATCGACGACCGGTGCACCCGCTTGTCGAAGAGGTCCCCGAAGAAGGTGGCGGCGTGGCGCGGGTAGGTCTCCTCGTCGGGGAACAGGAACCGCAGGATGGGATCCTTGACGAACGCGGCGACCAGTGAACCGACCACCGCATCGCGGTCGGCTGGGGTGGCGATGGTGATCTCGGGCGCTGTCACAGCAGTCGACACTAGCCGGAAAAGCGCCTTGACCCTGACACCGTGGCAGGACGAAGACTCGCCTCATGGACGTCGACAGCTACCGCAAGCACTCCCCGTACAGCGACCCGGGCCGGCATGCCGCTCTGCTCGACGCCGTGCCCGCCGACATCGCCACCGTGGCGGCGACCGCCCGCAACGTGATCGTCCACTACCGGGCCGGCGGCGTCGAGTTGCCCGGCGACCGGCTGGAGGAGGTGAACAGCCGCTGGGTGGAGCGCATTCTCGACACCGACCAGTCCCGCTCTGCCCTGCCCCTGCGCACCGAGCGCCCGGCCGTCGACCGGGTGGCCGGCTGCTGCCGGGACCACACGCTGCTCTCGGTCGCGCTGCTGCGTCAGCACGGCGTCCCGAGCCGCAGCCGGGTCGGCTTCGCCTCCTACTTCACGCCCGGCTGGCACCACGATCACGTGCTGGTGGAGTACTGGAACGGCCACCGCTGGATCTGGGCCGACCCGGAGGTCGACCCGGCCGGCGACTGGCGGTTCGACGGCTACGACATCGATCCGACGGCGGGGCTCTTCGACTCGGCGGCGCGGGTCTGGTCGGCGTACCGGGCCGGGGCGATCGATCCCGACGTCTACGGCGTGGCCCCCGACCTGCCGGTCCACGGTGCCTGGTTCATCTACGACTACGTCCTGCACGAGCTGGCCCATCGGCGCAAGGACGAGCTGCTGCTGTGGGACAGCTTCGGCGCGATGACCGACGACCTCGCCGACGCCGACGTCACGCTCGCCGACGAGATCGCCGCGCTGCTGCTCAAGGCAGACGACGGCGACGAGGCCGCGGAGCAGGCGCTCGCCGACCGGTACGCCACCGACAGCCGTCTGCGTCCCGGCGCTCGGGTACGCAGCTTCTCACCGGTCTCCAACGCGGTGAGCACTGTCGATCTGCGCGTCAGCCGAAGGTGAAGGCGTACGCCTCGGCGCCGGGTTCGCCGAACGTGACCTCCAGGGTCCGCTCGCGGACCGCGCCGTCCTGGCGGACGAGCTGGTAGAGGCGGCCGTCCGCCAGCACGCCGTTGCCGTCCTCGTCGACGTCGACGCCGTGGGACGGGCCGGGGGCCTCGCCGTCGAGGAGCACCCGGAACGGGATCGACCGTCCCGTCCCGGGGGCCAGCACGAGATGCGCGTCCCGGGCGTGGAACCGGAAGGCGATGCTGCCGCCGGCCCGGCCGACCGCGACGTTCTCCGACCCGATCGTCCACTCGCCCGACAGGGCCCACTGGTTGAGGGCCAGGCTCTCGGGGAGGTCGTAGGCGCGGCGTTCGTCGAGCGCGGGGCCGTTCGGCGACGCGAAGTGTTCGCCGCGACTGAACCCGAGGTACGTCTCGGGCGTCCGCAGACTGTCCCAGTCGGCCTCCGCCTCCGGGCCGAGCCCGTTGACGGGTACGGGGTCCCGCTCGACGCCGAGCAGTTGCTGGAGAACCCGCTCGGACTGCTCGTAGCGCCCCTCACCGAAGTGCTCGTCGCGGATGACCCCGTCGGTGTCGACGAAGTACAGCGCCGGCCAGTACTGGTTGGCGAAGGCACGCCAGATCGCGTAGTCGTTGTCGACCGCGACCGGGTAGTCGATCGAGCGCGCCGCGACCGCCCGGCGCACCCAGTCGACCTGGTGCTCGAAGCTGAACTCCGGCGTGTGCACCCCGACGACGACGAGGCCGTCGTCGCGGTAGGCCTGCGACCAGGCCCGGACGTACGGCTCCTGACGCAGCCAGTTGATGCAGGTGAGCGTCCAGAAGTTCACCAGGACGACGCGCCCGCGCAGGTCGGCGGGGTCGAGTGGCTCGGAGTTGAGCCACTCGACCGCCCCGTTGAACGGGGGCAGGTGCACGGCCATCTAGCGCAGCGACCGGAAGGCGGTGCGAAGCTCCTCGGAGAAGATCTTCGGCTGCTCCCAGGCCGCGAAGTGCCCGCCCACGTCGAGCTTGTTGTAGTAGATGAGGTTCGGGTACGCCTGCTCCGCCCAACTCTGCGGGGCCTCGTACAGCTCGTCGGGGAAGACGCTCACCGCCACCGGCACGTTGACGCCCTTGGCGGCGAAGAACGAGAGCTTGTTCTCCGCGTAAAGGCGGGACGCCGAGATCGCGGTGTTCGTCAGCCAGTAGAGCGAGATGTTGTCCAGGATGTCATCGCGGGTCAGGCCCGCCTGGGCGCCCTCGAAGACCTGCGCGATCAGGGCCAGGCTCTTCGCGTCGTGGTCGAGCAGGAACGACGCCAGGCCGACCGGAGAGTCCGCCAGCGCGGTGAGCGTCTGCGGCCGCGTCGCCATCATGAGGGCGTACGCGACGTGCTTCCAGACGTAGTTGGCTTCCTCGGCGGCACGCATCTCGTCGTCGGACAGGCCGGAGGGCAGCGAGCCCATGGCGTTGTTCGCGCCGGTGGTGTCGCCCTGGAACAGCAGGTCGATCTCGGGCGGAATCGCGCCGGGCATGTTGGTGTGGATGCCGAGCAGTTCCGGAGGCGCCTGGAGGCCCATCTGGTCCACGATCACCGCGCCCCAGTCGCCGCCCTGGGCCACGAACCGGTCGTAGCCGAGACGCGTCATCAGCTCGGTCCAGGCGGTCGCGATCTTCTGCGGGTTCCAGCCTGTCGAGGTGGGCTTGCCCGAGAAGCCGTGGCCGGGCAGCGACGGGATCACCAGGTGGAAGGCGTCCGACGCGCTGCCGCCGTGGGCGGTGGGGTCGGTGAGCGGTTCAATGATCTTCAACTGCTCGATCACCGATCCGGGCCACCCGTGCGTGACGATGAGCGGAAGAGCGTCCTCGTGCTTCGAACGCACGTGGATGAAGTGGATGTCCACCCCGTCGATGGTGGTCATGAACTGCGGTAGGGCGTTCAGCCGTGATTCGACCTTGCGCCAGTCGTACTCATCTTCCCAGTACCGCGCGACGGCCTGGATCGTCGCGAGTGGCACGCCCTGCGACTGGTCGTCGACGATTTCCTTTTCCGGCCACCGCGTTGCCGCGATCCGTCGTTTCAGGTCGTCCAGGTCGGCCTGGGGGATTTCCACCGTGAACGGGCGGATCTCCGTGGTGCCGGGACGTGTCTTCGTCTTGACCGCCATGCGTGCTTCCTCTCTGTCTGAGTTCGCGCCTCGCGAGGGGAATCATGCGGTGAGGGCACTGCCCGGACTTGTGCGCCGATTTCGAGAAGGGCACGCCGCCGCCATATCTCGGAGCGTAGAACGACGCCGACGGGCGTCGTGGCCATACCGGCAGACGGCCGCGATCAGTCCGCCTGCGGCAGGCGAAGTGCGCCGGGGCCTTCGCGACCTGTCCGACGCGAACCTCCCGATCGCCCGCACGCACTGCACCCTTGCCGGGCCAGCGAGTGATGGTCCGTCCCACGGCTTTGCGCTGTCGTAGCTCGGTGCGGCAACATCAGCCGCCGTGACGGCAGCACCAGGCACGATCCGGAGAACGCCACCCCGGCCGGCGACAACGGCACGCCCCGGTTGAAGCGGCGGGTCCGGCACTGGTTAGCCGGCACCGGGATCGCCGCTCTGGCCGCCGTACTCGGCATCACCCTCGCCGTACGCGGCGGCGCCACCCCGGCCTGCGCGGCGCCGCCCGCGGGCACCACCGTCCACAGGGGAACTGCGAGCTTCTACGACGCGGGCCGCTCGGGCGGCACCTGCTCCTTCCCGGGCCCTCCCGCGGACCGGCTCTACGTGGCCCTCGGCGCCGCGCAGTACGCCGGCGCGGCAGCCTGCGGCAGTTACCTGGACGTCAGCGGCCCGAAGGGCACGGTCCGGGTGCTGGTCATGGACCAGTGCGGCGGGTGCGGATCCAGCAAGATCGACCTCTCCGACGAGGCGTTCGCCAGGATCGCCGACCGGGCGCAGGGCATCGCGCCTGTGACGTACCGGGCGGTGGTGGACCCCCCGCTCGACGGTGGCCTCACCTTCCGGATCAAGGGCGGCGCATCGCAGTGGTGGTTCGCCGTGCAGGTCGGCAACCACGGCAACCCGCTGCGCTCGGTCGAGGCGAAGGGGTCGAGCGGCGGATTCCGCAAGGCGGCCCGCCAGGTCGACAACTACTGGACCGTCAAGGACGGGATCGGCCCCGGGCCGTACACGATCAGGGTCACCGACGTGTACGGCCACCAGAGCACCGCCACGGGCATCCGCATGACGCCGAAGCAGGTCCAACGCAGCACGGCCTCCCTGGTCGCCGCCGTCCCGCCGTCGCCCTCGCCCTCGCTTTCGCCCTCGCCCTCGCTCTCGTCGACGCCGGTGGCGGAGTCAGCCGCGCCGACGACGACCGTCGAGGCCCTGGCCGGCGCAGCCCCACTCGCCGCCGCCCACTGCTGACCGGCGTCGGCCCGCGTCTGCGGCGCGGCGTGCGGCGCGGCGTGATCCACTCCGGATCGCCGATGTGGCGGCATCCGAGCGGCCCGATGGCCCCGGATCGCCGACCTGGAGTGGATCATCCCGGGCGTCGGCACGCGGCACAGGTGCGGCGTCGAGGCGAGCTGCTGGTCATGCCTGGGCGGTGCGGGAAAGAGAGAAGCGACACCCTCCGAGGGCCGTTGACATGTGTTTCCGGCGAGTGACAGCGTTGTCATCGACTCATTACCTCCATATGAGACGAGGAGCGCATCTTGCTCTATCGGAACTCACCGCGTCGCCGCGCGACGGCAGCCGCCGCGGCCGGCATTCTCATCACGGGGCTGGCGCTCGCTCCGGCCGGGCCGGCGCAGGCCAGGCCCAACAAGGGCCAGGACACAGCCGTACGGTCGGGTAACGCTCGGTTCGAGGTGCTGTCCCCGACCCTGATCCGCACCGAGTACCAGAAGGACGGCAGGTTCACCGACGCCGCCACGTTCAACGCCATCGGGCGCGACGACTTCCCCCGTACGCGGTTCACCAAGCACGTCGACAACGGCTGGCTCACCATCGACACAGGTGAGATGACGCTGCGCTACCAGGTCGGCTCGGGCGCGTTCACCGCCGACAACCTGACGGTGCGGCTCAAGACCGGCAAGCAGGTCGTGCAGGGCCAGCCCTGGGCCGGCCACACCGCTCCGGCGTGCGCGTTCGGCACGCTCTGCGAGGCCGAGTCACTACAGCTGAACGGTCCCGGCGTGGCCACCGACCACCGGGGATACACCGGGCGCGGCTTCGCGGCAGGTTTCGCCTCGTCCGGCGACTCGGCCACGTTCGCGCTCGACGCGCCGGCAGGCGGCGCGAAGCAACTTTCGGTCCGCTACGCCAACAGCACCGGCGGCGACGGCCAGAACGTGGCCCGCACCCTGACGGTCACGGTCGACGGCGACGCCGGCCGTACGCTGACGCTGCCGCCCACCGCGAACTGGGACACCTGGGGCCTGGCCAGCGTGCCTGTCGACCTCACCGCGGGTCGGCACGAGATCAGCGTCGTACGGGGTCCCACCGACTCCGGCAACGTGAACGTCGACAGCCTCGCGGTGGTCAACCCGGGTGATCCGTTCCCGGCGCCGGCCGCACCCCAGCCGCAGCCCCTGCGCTTCGGCACCCTCGGCGAGGCCGAGACCGGCGCCCTGACCGGCGGCGCGCGGCCTGCGAACGACCACAACGGCGCTTCCGGTACGGGATTCCTTGCCGGCCTGGAAAGCACCACGGCCGCCGTCGCGCTCACCGTGACTGATGTTCCGTCCCCGGGTGACTACCAGGTGCAGATCCGCTACGCCAACGGCCAGGCCGGCGCCCAGCCGAGCCAGGCGCGCACCATGTCGGTCACGGCCGGGACGGCGGCGGTCACGGCGACCCTTCCGCCGACCAGCGGCTGGGACTACTGGAACACCGTTTCCGTCCCGGTCCACCTCGACCGTGGCACCAACACGGTGACGCTGGGGTGCCCCACGGACGCCAGTTGCAACGTCAACGTCGACACGGTCGCCGTCACGAGCAAGGACGCCCCGCTGCTCGCCCCGCACGCGCCGCTCGGCGGCTACCGCCGGGGCCTGGACGGCGTGACCGGTTCCGCGCTCACCGCCCCGGGCCTGCTCTACCAGGACGGCTGGTACCTCCTCGACGACTCGACCTCGGCCCTGCGCACCACCAAGCCCCGACCCGCCGCGGAGCAGGACGGCTACGTCTTCGCGTACGGGCAGGACTTCACCCGGGCCCTGAAGGACCTGGCCACCCTGACCGGGCCCACGAAGCTGCTGCCGAAGTGGGCGTACGGGGTGTGGTACTCCGAGTACTACGACCGCACCGCCACCGAGTTCCAGAACTTGGTGGCCCGGGCCAAGGCCGAGGGCGTACCCATGGATGTGCTTGTCCTCGACACCGACATCAAGGCGCCGGACAAGTGGAACGGCTGGAGCATCGACCCCACCCGGATCCCCGACCCGAAGGCGTTCTTCGACTGGGCGAAGAGGCAGGGCCTGCACACCGGCATCAACATCCACCCGAGCATCCTCGGCTCGGACCCGAAGTTCGCCCAGGCGCAGGCCACCGCGAAGGGCAAGCTCCAGCGCGTCGGCTGCAACGGCGGCCCCGACTGCTACGCGTTCGACTTCGGCGACCCGGACCAGCTCAAGGCGTACCTGCAACTGCACGACGAGATGCTGCCCAAGGGCAGCAAGGGCCCGGACCTCTGGTGGCTGGACTGGTGCTGCGACAACACGAAGTCCTCCCTCGCCGGGGTGACCGCCGACGCGTGGATCAACCAGCAGTACGCCGACAAGACCGGCTTCGCCTTCTCCCGGGCGTACGGCTCGTTGCAGGCCGGCGGCTACGGCAGCCCGACCCCGGTGGCGACCGGCCCGTGGGCCGACAAGCGCACCACGCTGCACTTCACCGGCGACACCACCAGTGACTGGTCGACGCTGCAGATGGAGGTCGGCTACACGCCGGGCGAGTCGGCCGCGACCGGGCTGGCCGCGGTCAGCCACGACATCGGCGGGCACACGGGTGGCCTGCAGGAGCCGGGCACCGAACCGGGCAGCACCAAGCTGCCCGACGACCTCTACGCCCGGTGGGTGCAGTTCGGCACGTTCCAGCCGATCGACAGGCTGCACTCGAACCACAGTGACCGGCTGCCCTGGCAGTACGGCCCGGCGGCCAACGCGTCGGCCAAGAAGTTCCTGAACCTGCGCAAGGAACTGCAGCCGTACACCTACGCCGCCGCCAAGGAGGCCACCCGCACGGGTACGCCGATCGTCCGCTCGATGTACCTGGCGTACCCGAACGAGCAGGGCGCGTACGCCACCGCCGGCTCGCAGTACCTCTACGGCCCGGACTACCTGGTGGCACCGGTGACGACGCCGGGCACCACCGCCACGACGTCGGTGTGGTTCCCGCCGGGCAACACCTGGACCGACATCTTCACCGGCAAGACGTACCGGGGCGGCACCACGCAGAACATCACCACCACCCTGGACACCATGCCGGTGTTCAAGAAGCACTGAGACGGCGTTCGAAAACACCGGCCGGGTGGGGCAACCCACCCGGCCGGTTCGTCGCCTGGCTGGACTCAGCGGGCGCGGCTCCCCTCTTGACGTTGCTCCGCCAGTTCCGCGAAGGGCAGGGGGCAGCAGGTGTTTGCGGCGCAGGTGACCAGGTCGTCGCAGCCGGCCGAGATGGCGTCCCGCAGGGTGTCACGGATGACCGTCAGGTCCGCCAGCCTCTGCTCGATCTCGACAAGTTTTTCCCTCGCTCGCGCCTGGAGGCCGGTGTCGGATCGACCCCGGTGCCGGTGTCTGCCAGCGTCGAGCAGGTCCGCCACCTCGTCGAGGGTGAAGCCCAGGCGCTGCGCGGTCTTGATGACGCGCAGCAGGGTGACCGTCTCGGCCGGGTAGAGCCGGTGCCCGCCCGGCGAACGCTGCGGCGGGTCGAGCAGGCCCCGCCGCTCGTAGTAGCGCAGCGTCTGCTGGTTGACCCCTGCCGCGTCGGCCAGTTGACCGCTGCGCAGGCCCGACCCGGTCAACTCCGGGTCCGCGGAGACCGGGCCCGCTCGGCGAGGGCGTTGAGCACGTCGACGTGGGCCGGCGGCACGAGGACGTCCAGCGAGAGCGAGTCGGGGTCCGGCCGGGAGAGGCCGAAGGTGAAGAACGAGCAGCAGGATGACTCCCTGGCCGTCAGGTCCCGCGCCACCTCCTCGACCCGCGCGGCACCGTCGAGCTGCAACCGCAGATGCCGCGCCGACAGCCGGTCGATGCCCCGCACCGCGCCGGTGAAGAACCGATCCCACTCGGCGAGCCGCAGCGGCCGCTCGGCCGTCGGGAGGGTGCAGGCATCCGGCACCCAGGCGTCGTCAGTAGTGATGTGGCGATCACTCATACCTCGACGGTAAGCCCGTACCTGGGTATCGGATGCAAGCCCGACTGCCTGACTGGGCCACCATCGCCGGCACGCACAGGACCTCAGACTCGACCGGACCGGCGAGGCCGTCGGGCCAGGGACAACCACCCGAGGAACCTGGCGTGCATCGCCGCCGGGTTCGGACGCAGCCCCAAGCCGTACGCGTCCTGGATCGCCTCCTGCATCGACGCGGCGAGGTAGAACGCCAGCGCGATGGAATGACCGTAGAACTCGGCCGCGAGCGCGAGCTGAGCCGGTCCGCACGGCCAGGGCGCGGCGCAGTTACGGCACAGCCAAGCCGGACGCATCGGCAGGTGCGGGCGTGGGCGCGCGATCATCCGACCCGCACCGAAACCCGTCGGCGTTCGGCTGGCAGGCTCTGCATCCGTACGCCCGCCCGCCGCACGTACAACTCGCGCCGCGCCACCGCGTCGCCCGCCGCGTTGAGCTGGTAGCCCTCGATCCAGACCCACCCGTCGTACGTGTGCCGCTCGGGCAACTCGCGGATGACGCGTACGAAGATCGGGCGCAGGAACTGCACGCTCGCCGCGGTGGTCAGGTGAATCACGTCCCCGGCCTTCATCTTCCCAACCTTCTCGGGCTTGTTGTCGGGCATGGTCTGCCCCTTGGTGCGGTTGGGAAGGGGCCACTCCCGTGAGTGCTCGCCCGTTGGGAGCGGCCCCGCTACGAACGCGACCGCCGGGTCTCGTGGTCCCTACCGGCCGCGCCGCCTGGTGACACTCTGCTGCCCATGTCGCTACGCTCGGAAGGCGTTCCAGGTGTCCGGGCCGGAGCTGGCGGACAGGACCCCGGGATGTGGCACCTCGGGTAGTCGATCTCCGATTTGAGGAGCGTTGAATGGCTGACGTGCCAAGTCCCCTCGCGGACTTCATCGTGAGCGAGATCCGCCGTGCTCGTGGAGCGTCCCGGATTACGCAGGAGTCGTTCGGCCGGGCTGCGGGTTTCAGCGCTTCGCATGTCAGCGCCGTGGAGAGCGGCACCCGAGCACTGACGATGGACTTCATCAAGGGCACCGATCGGGCGCTGAAAAATGGCGGGCTCTTCGAGCGCTTGGCGACGAAATTTGGCGCACCGTCGTGGTTCCTGCCCTGGCTCGACGCTGAGCGCGAAGCGACACAGCTTCGCTACTTCGAGCCCAACCTGATTCCCGGCCTACTACAGGTAGAGCACTACGCCCGCACCGTCCTGCGGACAGACGAAAGCCTCACCGACGACGAGGTTGAGCAGCGCGTGCGGGCGCGCATGAGCCGGCAGGCGATCCTCACCGGAGAGCACCGGCCGCAGTTCGTCGCCGTGCTGGACGAAGGCGCGATACGGCGTACTGGTAATGATCTCGGCGGAATCATGGCTCAGCAGATCGCCCATCTCATCGCGATGGCCGAGCTTCCACACGTTCACGTCCACGTCGTACCGGCCGCCAGCGGCCTGCACATCGGGCTATCCGGACCGTTCGCGCTTGCCCGCTCCAAGGAGGGCGGATGGGTAGGCCACCTCGAAAACCAGCTTGGCGGTGACGTCATCGACAAGGACGATGATGTGGCTACGCTTCAGGCACGGTGGGAGAGCGTCCGCAACGAGGCTCTACCGCGCCGGCAGTCCATCGACCTGCTGAAGGAAGTTGAGAGCCATCATGGACCTCAGTAACGCCCGGTGGCGCAAGTCCACCCGCAGCGGCGCGAGCGGCGGGAACTGCGTCGAGGTGGCAAGCAATCTGCCCGGTGTCGTCGGTGTGCGAGACAGCAAGGACCCTGCCGGCCCGGCCCTGACCTTCGGTCCGTCGGCTTGGCGGGCGTTCGTCGCTCAGGTCATTGAGCGGCCGTGATAGACGCCGGACGCAGAGCCCGATGGCCGGCCGGTGCGAGGCAGCGCTGAGGGCACGTCCGATGATCGGACCGGCCCACTCATCGCGACTCGGTGCCAGACGTTCTGGATGACCGAACGCCTTGCGCCTGTCCTCCGGACAGCGGACGCGAACACCGCCGCGACCTGGACGCCGGCCTTGGTTCGTGAAGCAGTGGGAGCACCGGTTCGCCTCTGACTTGCCCCTCTACGTGAGCATCGCCCTCGGCGATGTCGACATCCATCTGTCGGAGCACACCGGGGACACACATATAGGCGAGCCCGTCGCCAGCGGTACTCCGATCCGGCCCGGCCGAATGCAGCAGCGACGACGTGACATCAGTCGTTGACATTAACGGCCGAGGCCGAGGCCGGATAGGGTATCGGTCGAGGCCCGAACGTCAACAGACGTGACGACCTTCACCGGGAGTTCCCTTTAACCGAAGGTCAGCGCATGCCGGCGTGCCGGCTGCGGGTGGGTCGAGGAGAACCAGGCCCCGGGCCCGCCGAGGGCCGATCGTGGACGGCCAACGAAGCACTAATCGCTCCTGGACACCGCCAGACATAGCTGACTCGTTGTCCAGGGTCTACGCTATGGCACGCTGCGACCAAGATCTCACGTGTGTCCGCAGCAGACAGATGTTCACGGCATGGTTGCGTCGCGCCCGCCCGGCCCCACCTCGCATGTCAAACGGTGGCCGCCGTCTAGCGTTCCCTGCGGCGCAGAAGGGTCGCGCATGTTCGGAAGACGAACAGCACTACCTGCGGAGGTGGTGCGAAGTGAAGATTTAATTCCAGACAATCGTCTCGGCGAGGATTACAGAGACCTTCTTGAACACGAAGCCATCGCCAAGGCCGTTGCCGAGATCGCGCTGAAGGCGCAGTCGCCAGTTAACATTGCTCTCTTTGGGCCTTGGGGTTCGGGTAAGTCCAGTGTCTACTCGATGATTGCAAAGCACCTGAGTGCTGTAGCCGGCAAGAAGGTGCGGGTTGCACGCTACGACGCCTGGAAGTATGGCGGTCAAGATCTCAAGCGAAACTTCATCGACTCTATATCCGATGATCTCGGCTTGGGCAAGGAGGAAGAATTCGACGACGGCCTCCATCAAGAGCAGACTCAGACGCACCTAAGCATTCCGAAATGGGTGAAGGAGAACTGGCATTCCTTGCTGGCTGGTATCGTGCTAGCCGCCGTCGTCGCCACGTTATGGGTCGTCTTACAAGCCGCAGCCGCCGAGGCGTTCACGGACGACAACTTCCAAGCCACCGTCAAAGCTCTCCTGCCTCAGGCCGGGACGGTTTTCGGTCTGGCCCTAGTGGCGGTCTTGGTTGGGCCCAAGGCGTTTGAGGGTGCCGTAACTACCAGGAAGAAGCCCGCACCAGTCGGGGCCGACCAGTTCGCTAAGAGATTCCATAACCTTGTGAAGAAGGTTCTCTCCGGCAGGCCCGAGCGGCTCGTGGTCTTCATCGATGAGCTCGATCGATGTGCTCCTGAGGACGTCGTGGCGACCCTGATCGACCTCAAGACCTTCCTTGATCAGGACGCTTGCGCATTCATCGTGGCAGCCGATAGGGAGGTACTCGAAAGAGCCCTGCGGAAGCTTCCACAGGCCAAGCCTGTCCGCGAAGACGAGCCGTATTATTCAACACCAGGCGCATTCCTCGACAAGATCTTCCAACACCAGATCGCGCTTCCGCCGCTGCGGTCCCGCGCCCTGACCAAGTTCGCCCGCGATCTAGCCGACGCACGCGGCGGCATCTGGGAGGAGTTGCGAACCAGGAGCCAGCAGGCCTACGAGATCGCCATCTTCGCTCTCATTCCAGTCCACGTCCGAAGTCCTCGGCGGGTCAAGGTACTCCTTAACAACTACGCGACCACCGTGCGCATCGCCGAGGCGCGAGCAATTCCCTGGCTGGATCGAGCACATGAGTTAGCTGTGCTAACTGTGCTGCAGACAGAATTTCCCGTCGTTGCTGACGAGATGCGACGCATCCCGCGGCTCCTCGCGTATTTGAGGGGAGACGAGGGTGCTCAGACGGACGAAGCGCACGACGCCGTTCGGCGACTTTCGATAGAGCCAGATCCTGCAAAGCGTGTCCCCGACGCTGGGGAAGAGGCTCCAGCAGGCGAGTTGCTAGCCGATGCGGCCGAGGGACGGTCGGGCCAGGTTGAACAGGCGAATGAAACCTTACGGCGCCATCTTGGCACATACCTAGCCAAGGTTGCCGCCGCAGGGATCGGCGACCCGCGTCCTGACCTCTTTTATCTCCAAGGCGCAGCGGGCCATCAAACCCTAGGGGACCCACGCCTCGGTGATGTCATCGACTTCGCAACTGATACCGCCCCCGACCAGGTGGTCGCCGAGTTCGAAGCCCAGGAATCGTCGACGTTGGTGATCGCCATCCCACTTCTGGTTACTGAGGGTGACAACACGACCGGGCCGGGCCGGGTCTTCGCTTACGAGGCCGCGTGCAAGCTCATCGAACGCGTCGACCCGGACTACGGCGAGGTCATCGCTCGCGAGGCTGCACCGTCGCTCATCGCAGCTCTGAAGGCAAGGACCCTCTCGAGGGACTCCCTGCCAGGCGCTCTCCTAGTTGGTTGCTGGTCGGGCGCCTCTGACGCAGTCAAAGACACCCTCGACGGCCTTCGGCGAGAGTCCGATCCAGAAGACCTCCTCGGCAGGCTTGCGCTGCTCCTACCGCATATGGAAGGCGATGCGTCACTGGTCTTGGTCGAGATGCTCGCCGACTGGTTCAGCGACCTCCCGCAGCCGTTGCTGACAGCACTGAGCACGGCCCCCATCGAAAGCGCGGAGACCCTCTGGCATCGGGTACAAGACCTTGTGCTCGACACCTTGAACGACCTCGAAACGTCCGAGCCAGCACCGGTTCCGCCCGGGCGTGCCCGGCCGGCGTCGAAGCCCGAATACACCGGCAAGGGTGTCCAGCGACTCGAGGACCTGGTAGACGCCGCCACGTCCCGTCCCGACGGCGAGAGGCTACTGTCGTCAATCTTCGCGTTGGCACAGTCCACGACCGCGTGCGCTCCGCTCCGTCAGTGGGCTCTAGACAACGCGGATAAGCACGTGGCCACGATGGGCTCTCCAGTCCTGCGCGCCCGACACGCGCTGCTTGGCCTGCGCGACTACCCCATGGAAGACACCGCCGCCTGGTCCGCCATGCTCCCAAGCATCCCAACCACGGACGACACCGAAGTTGCAGCGCTTGCTGCCGAGGTGTTCACCTCCACGCTCGTGCCCTCTCTTGGGGCCGCTGTACACCCCGACACTCTGTCGCTGTTGCCGCTACTGGCAGCCAAGGTTCATGACCTGTCTGCGATGGACGTCGAAAAGGTAGCCGAAGTGCTGACGCAGACGTTGTCCTCAATGGGATGGGAGGGGGCCGCTAATGACGACGAGGCAGCCTCGCTACTATGGGCGCGCAAAGAAGCACTGTTCGGGATAGCTGCAGCCTTGTTCACGCCTGAAACCGAAGCGCGGCTGGCGAAGCCCTTGGTAGATGACCTAGCGCTAGTGCCGGAGACGATTCCGCTGCCGTCATCAGTGACGACGAACTGGGTGAAGCTGTGTGCGCTGCTCCCAGCAGCCGCCGCTCGTTCGTTGTCTGCTCGCATCGACGAATACAAGCCGGGCGATGGCGAAGAGGCAGCCACCCTGCGGCTCAAGCTCGGTGTAAGAGCAGTCTTTGGCGGTATCGCCCCAGCGGCGGCCGAGGTCGCGCGCATCCCTGAGGCAGAGCAGACCACGCTAATCACTGACGCCTGGTTCGCGCTTTCGCCCGCTCCTAACGAGGTTCGTTCTCTGATCGGCAAGGTAGCCATCACACCCCTTACCCTTAGTCGCTACTGTGTTGGTCTGAGCACCGACGACCGCACCCGGATCTGGGTGGCCGTCGCCGAGACGAACGGCACGGCCGCACTACTGCAGGCGGCCGGACAAGCCGGAATCGGAGCTGCGGCTGTCGAATATGCCCGTACTGTCGTCAAGAGCAAGACTCGTGAAGCCGAAAGGACTGAGCAGATCGAACTCCTGTTAGGAGCTCGGGTGTCCCCCGATCCCGGTGTATCCACCCAAGTCAGGAAAGCCGCCAGCGAGCTGGCCGAAGACCTATTGGCCCGAAACGTCGCCGGCGATCTGCGGTCTGCGGCCAGAGTCGTCGTATGGGCTGGAGGTGCGGGCTATGGTCACACGCTTTCATTGCGCGAAGGTTTCATGGCAGGGGTCAAACAACACAACAAGGCCTTGTCGAAGTCCTTAGCGAAGGACCTCGCTGACCAAGGCCTGCTTACGGTGGCCAAGAAGAGCGCCCTCACAAAGCTACTCGGGCGCTGACCGAATCTTCCGCCCCCGGTCGTCGTACCGGTGCACCTTGAGCAGGAGTGGATCACCGTGAAGTACTGCTGGAGCCTGACGTTTTAGCCACCCTGGGTCGTCGCTTTGTCCAAGCGGAGACGCTGCCAACTGCCTGTATCAAGTCGTAGGCTCGTGCAGCGCGGCTCAACCGAGACGAGGTGCGTTGAGGGACGAGGTGGCACCAATGATCGTCCAGCCTACAGCCATGACCGAGGCTCTGGTTTAGTGGGCGACGGACGAGTCGACCTGTACGCCGGATTCTGTGCGCGGCGCGTACCCCGAAGGGCTTGCGCCGGCGGCGGCCATCCATCTCGGCCTGCCGTTGCCGGCAGGCTCCAGCGGCCTACCCGCAGACATCGGGCGGGCAGCCCTCAAGCGTCTGCGCCGGGTCGTCATCTTGCGGTGACGGCCCTTGCTTGGCCTTGCTCCGGGTGGGGTTTACCGAGCCACCCCGGTCACCCGGGGTGCTGGTGGGCTCTTACCCCACCGTTTCACCCTTACCGTCCCCGTTGGGGTCGGCGGTCTGTTTTCTGTGGCACTGTCCCGCGGGTCGCCCCGGGTTGCCGTTAACAACCACCCTGCCCTGTGGAGTCCGGACGTTCCTCGGCGGCGGGCCGGAGCCCGCCGACGCGACCGCCCGGTCGACTCGTCCGTCGCGCTCCCATCCTAACGACGAGCGTGCGGCCGGTATTGCCGCCCCGCCCGGGCAAGATCGCGCAGCTCATGGACGATCCGGCGACGCCAGCTCAGAAGGGGACAGCTAGCCTCGTGGGTCTATGGATCTCTCCCACGCCGCGCTGCTGCTCGCCGCCGGTCTCGCCGCTGGCACTGTCAACGCGGTGGCCGGTGGCGGTTCACTGATCACCTTCCCGGCGCTGATCGCGATCGGGTTGCCGCCGGTGCCGGCAAACGTGAGCAACTCTGTCGCGGTGTTCCCCGGGTACGTGGCGAGTGTGGCGGGCAGCCGGCAGGACCTGCCGCGCCCTCGGGCGCTGGCCACGCTGGTGCCCACCACAATCGTGGGCACGATCGTCGGGGCGCTGCTGTTGCTGGCCACCCCGGCTCGCGCGTTCGAGCTGGTCGTACCATTTTTGGTGCTCGGCGCGACAGCGGTCCTGGCCTTCCAGGCCCCGCTGCGCCGGCTGGTCGGTCACCCTCGCGCCCTGTCGCCACGGCGGCGGACGATCGCGGTGCAGACGATGGTCGCGCTCGGCGCGGTGTACGGCGGATACTTCGGCGCGGCGCTCGGGGTGATGCTGGTCGCCGGCCTGGCCCTGGTGCTGGACGCGACGCTGGCGCGGGTGAGCGCCATCAAGAATCTGCTCTCCGCGTTGGTGGGCCTCACGACGCTTGTGGTGTTCGCCCTGTTCGGCCCGGTGAACTGGGCGGCGGTCGCGGTGGTCGCGCCGGCCACGCTGATCGGGGGGTACGCGGGCGCCCGGCTGGTCCGCCGGCTGCCGCCGGTGGTGCTCAAGACGCTGATCGTGGTGTTCGGTACGACTATCGGCCTCTACCTGCTCTGGCGTGCCCTGAACTGAGCGGCGGCAAGCCAAGATCCGCGCAACTTCCGGGATGGTGCTGCCTCAGTGAGCCCGGAGGCAGCAGTTTCCCCGAACGTGCGCGGATCTTGGGCGGTCCAGCGGACCAGCGGCGGCAGGCCCCGTCAGTACGCCTCGCCCACCGGTTCCTCGGCGGTGTTCTCGGCGCTCGCGGCGCTGCGGTTCCAGCGGGACCACAGCACCCGCTCGCCGTAGCCGGCGGCCATGACGTGCGCGAAGGCCAGGTAGACCAGCACGCCGACGGCGAGCACCCCGAAGCCGACCCAGAACGGCAGCGACAGCGACTGCTCGGCGAGCTTGCCGGAGATGATTGGCGCGGGCGCGGCGGCACCCCAGCGGACCAGGTTGAACGCGCCGGTGGCGACGCGCCGGTCGCTGGAGCCGAGGCCGAGCGCCAGGTCGGTGAGGTTGGCGTTGGCCAGGCCCATGCAGAGGCCGGCGAGCACGAGCACCACGATCGCCTCGGTGGTGCTGGTGGAGGTGGCGAAGAGGACCATGCAGACCAGCAGACCGGCGATGGCCACGCCTACGGTCTGCACCGCGCCGATGCGGTGGGCCAGCCGGTGACCGATCACCAGGATGCCGGTGGCCAGGCCGAGACCCCAGCCGGTGAACGCGAGCCCCAGCGGGACGATGTCCAGACCGAGGAAGAGCGGCGTGTAGCCGAGCACCACGAAGAACACGAAGTTGTACGCGGCGGTCACCGCGCAGAGGGCGATGAACGCCGGTCGGCGGTAGGTGGCGAAGATCTGGCCGACGCGTACCGGGGCCTGCCGGTTGGCGGGTTCGCGGAGTTTGCGGGAGGCCACGCCGAGGGCGAGGACCATGAAGACGCCGCAGACGAAGAACGGCAGCCGCCAGCTGACCTGGCCGAGCAGGCCACCGATCAGCGGTCCGACGGCGAAGCCGAGACCCAGGGCGGTCTCGAAGAGGCCGACCACCCATTCCCGGTCGACGGCCAGGTTGACCAGCACGACCATGGCGGTGGCGAAGAACATCGCGTTGCCCAGCCCCCAGACGCCCCGCAGCACGGAGAGCTGCACGATGTTGTCGCTGAACGAGGCGAGGATCGCGGCGAGGCCCACCACGGAGACGCCGGTGATCAGCACCGGCTTGAAGCCGAACCGGCCGCTGGCCAGCGTGGCCGGGATCATGCCGATGGCCATCACCGCGATGTACGCGGTGAACAGCAGCTCGACCTGCCAGGCGGTAACGCCGATCGCCTCGCCGATGGCCGGCAGGATCGGGTCGACGACGGCGATGCCGGCGATGGCGAGAAAGGCCACCAGCGTGGTGGCGTAGATGGCACTGCGGTTCGGTTCGGAACGCCGATCCACTCCGACTCCTCAATTAGCTGTATCGTACAGGTACTTATTCTGTATCATACAGCTATGAGCGACGACCAAGACGCGAGCACCCTCGGCCGGATCGAGACCGAGGTGGCCCTGTTGATGCGCTTCGGCGAGGCCACCCGGCGGGCCACCGGCACCGCCGAGCACCGGGTGCTCGACCGCGCGGCGTACGTCATCCTGCGCCACCTGGCCGACGCCGGCCCACAGAACGTCTCAGCGCTCGCCGCCCGACTCAACCTGGACGGCTCCACCGTCACCCGGCAGGTGTCCGCGCTCCAACGGGACGGCCTGATCACCCGTACCCCCGACCCGACGGACGGCCGGGGCACGGTCATCTCCCCCACCCCGGCCGGCCTACAGCGGATGGCCGCCGTGCAGTCCGCCCGCACCCGGCTCTACGGCGACATGCTGGCCGACTGGAGCGCCGAGGACCGGGCCTCCCTGGCAACCCTGCTGGGCCGCCTCAACCAGGCCCTGGTGAACCGCAACCGCACCCGCTGACCCCGCGTGGCGGTGTCGTGGTCTGGCTCACCGCGCCATCCAGTCGCGCGAAAAGCCCTTCCCCGCCAAGATCGCGCAAGATCCTGGTTGTAGTGGCCTCCTGCGCGGCCAACACCACTACAACCACGATCGAGCACGATCTTGCGGTGAAGCCGCCGGGCCCGCCCGGCGCGGAAGCCCACGCCTGGCACGGGACCGGGTTTCAGGAGAACGTCCGCCGCGCCCACGTGCGGAAGTCCGTGGCGGGCAGGCCGAGTGCCCGGGTCATCTCCGGGCGGGCGGGGCTGCCGTTCTCGTTGATCTGCTCGACAGCGTTGACCATGGCGGGCAGCAGGCCACGCTCGACGGCCTGCTGCGGGGTGAGCACGGGCGCGGTGATCGTGCGCCCGGTGACCTCACTCAGAATGGCCGCGACGTCGGTCATGGTGAGCAGGTCACCGGCGAGTTCGACATCCAGGCCGTCGAACTTCTCCGGGTTGGCGAACGCGGTCGCCGCGGCCTCCCCGATGTCGTCGACGGCGATCCACGGAAGCCGGGTGTCCGCGGCGAAGCCGGTGATGATCGTGCCGCTGGACCAGTCGCCGAAGAGGTAGGACCAGCCGACGAGGTTCTCCATGAAGGTCGAGGGCTTGAGGACGGTCCAGTGCGCGAAGCCACCAGAGCGCACATCTCGTCGATGGCCGCCTTGCTCTCCCAGTAGTGCCTGTCCCACCGACCCTCGGCCCAGCCGGGCTGGTTGCGGTGGAACTCGCCGGCACCCGAGACGCTGCTGTGCACGACGTGCGACACACCGGCGCGGCGCGCAGCCTCGACGACGTTGCGGCCGCGGGTCACCTCGGCGTTGCCCTGCAGGTCCGTCACATCGGGATACGGGATGGAGAAGAGGCCGTCCATTCCGTCCGCCGCGGCGAGCAGCGACTCGGTGTCGTCCAGGTCCCCCTTGACCAGCTCGGCGCCCCGATTCCGCAGCGCCTGGGCGCTGTCGGCGCCCAGATCACGGACCAGGGCACGAACGTCGACGCCCCGATCGAGCAGCGCTCGGGCCGTGGCCCCGCCCTGCTTGCCCGTCGCGCCGATGACGAGAACGGCCATGATGCCTCCCGAGAAACAAGCGGGGTGGTCCCCCACTTCTCGTCGGCTACGATATGGGGGACTACCCCACTTCTGCAAGGCGGACCATGAGAGCGGACGCGCAGCGCAACTACGACCTCATCGTCACGGCGGCCGCCGAGGCGATCGCCCGCGACGGCGCGTACGCCTCACTGGAGGAGATCGCCCGATCCGCCGGGGTGGGATCGGCGACCCTGCACCGGCACTTCCCCACCCGGTGGTCGCTGCTCCAGGCGGTCTTCCGCGGCTGTGTGCACAACCTGGCAACGCGTGCCGGCGACCTGCTCGCCGCACCGGACGCCCTCGACGCGCTGACGACCTGGTTGCACGAGGTCACCGCGTACGCCACGACAACCCGCGGCCTCGCGGATTCGCTCCTGAACGAGCCCGTCGAGCAGACCGACGCCTGCGGCGCGACGCTCGTCGCCGCCGGTGAACCACTGCTGCGCCGAGCCGTCGTCGAGGGTTCGGTACGGCCCGACATCACCATGGCCGACCTGATGATCCTCGCCAACGGCATCTCGCTGGCTGCGCAACCAATGGGCGCGGCCAAGGCGGAACAGCTGCTGACCCTTGCCCTGCGGGGGATCGGCTCCGCGAGCCGACCGTAGCCGTACGCCGCGAAAGCGCAGCCGCCCCGGTAGACCGACGCGACGGTCTGCCGGGGCGGCTGCGCTCGCCCGGGGGGGGCGGGTCAGGCGACCGGTTCGCGGGCCGGGTCGGCGTCGCGGTCGACGCCGGGGGTGATGCGGGGGTCGCCCTCGTCGGCGAAGTAGTCGTCCGGCGTGGTGCCGTCGACTCCCTCGGGTGCCTTGACGGCCCGCAGGATCAGCGTCAGCAGGGCGGCGACCGCCAGGTTGACCAGCACCGCCACGATGCCCACGTAGATCGTCTTGGGCGTGTCGAAGCCGAACTTCTCCAGCGGGAACGCGGACCCGCCGAAGTGCTTCCGGGTGGGGCTGGCCACCTGGTAGAGCATCCACATGCCGAGCCCCATGCCGGCGACCCAGCCGACGATCAGGGCGGTCCGGTGGAACCAGCGGGTGTAGAGGCCCAGCGCCACGGCCGGCAGCGTCTGCAGGATGATCACGCCACCGATGAGCTGGAGGTCGATCGAGAACTGCGGGTCGAGGAACACGATGCAGGCCACGGCCCCGACCTTGACCACCAGCGAGGTGATCTTCGAGACGTTCGCCTCCTGCGCGGCGGTGGCGTCCCGCTTCAGGTACTCCTTGTAGATGTTGCGGGTGAACAGGTTCGCCGCGGCGATCGACATGATCGCCGCCGGCACCAGCGCGCCGATGCCGATGGCGGCGTACGCGACCCCGGCGAACCAGTCCGGGAACTGCTGGTCGAACAGCAGCGGCACGATCGTGTTGTTGTCGACGCTGCCCGCCGACGCTCCCGGCAGCGGCTTCACCCCGGCCGCGATGGCCATGTAGCCGAGCAACGCGATCAGGCCGAGCAGCAGGCTGTACGCCGGCAGCGCCGACATGTTGCGCTTGATCACGTCCCGGTTCCGGCTGGCCAGCACACCGGTGATGCTGTGCGGGTAGAGGAACAGCGCCAGCGCCGAGCCGAACGCCAACGTGACGTACTGCAACTGGTTGTTGCCATTGAGCAGGATGCCGTCGTTCGGGTTCGGTGACGCCTGAAACTTCGCGTCCGCCGCGTCGAAGATGTCACCCCAACCGCCGAGCTTGTACGGCAGGTAGATGACCGCCACCAGGATCACGATGTAGATCAGGCTGTCCTTGACGAACGCGATCAGCGCCGGTGCGCGCAGCCCCGACTGGTAGGTGTACGCCGCCAGGATGGCGAACGCGATGATGATCGGCAGGTGCCGGGCGAGGGCGCTGTCACCCGTGACGCCCATCGTCTTGAGGACCGCCTCGATGCCCACCAGTTGCAGCGCGATGTAGGGCATCGTGGCCACGATGCCGGTGATCGCGATCAGCAGCGCCAGCACCGGCGAGTCGAACCGCGTCCGGACGAAGTCGGCAGGGGTGACGAAGCCGTGCCGGTGCGAGACCGACCAGAGCCGGATCAGCACCAGGAAGACCAGCGGATACACGACGATCGTGTACGGCACCGCGAAGAACCCGGCCGCGCCGGCGCCGAACATCAGCGCCGGCACCGCCACGAAGGTGTACGCGGTGTAGAGGTCGCCGCCGACCAGGAACCAGGTGATCCAGCCGCCGAAGCTGCGCCCGCCCAGGCCCCACTCGTCGAGGTGCGCCATGTCCGTCGGCCGCCGCCACCGCGCGGCCACGAAGCCCATCGCGCTGACCAGCAGGAACAGCAGCGAGAAGACGATGATCTCGGTGAGATGGTCCCGCCACATCAGTGCTCACCCCGCTTCTTCGTCATCTGGTAGACCAGCGTGGTCGTGGAGACGCCGAGCAGGATCCAGGCCAGTTGCAGCCAGTAGTAGCGCGGAAACCCGAAGATCCGGGGCGCGTCACCGTTGAAGAACACCGGGATCAGCGGCACCACGATGGGGAGAAAGAGCAACCAGTTCCAAGGGCTGTGATCCTTCGCCCGGGATCGCGCCGTGGTGGGCGCCTCCGGTTCCGGTGCAGCCATCTGACACACCTCCGGGGAGTCGTGGCACTCGATGTAACGGCCGGAGGCTACGACTCTGTGACCGCCGTCACGATCAGAGCGCGGACGGCTCTGCGCCGAACGGCGCACCGGCTGCGCCGAACGGCGCGACAGTTCCGCCGGCGGACGAGGTGCAGCGGGCACCCGAGGGCCACAGCTCAGGCGGTGCAGCGAGGTGCGACGGACGCCGCAGGGGCGCGGCTCAGGCGGCGGGCAGGTGCGCGGTGTCGTTGACCGTGCGGACCGCGATGCCGCCGTCGGGCCACAGGTCGAGCACCGAGATGCCGGCCGCGTCCAGGAAGAGCCGGTGCAGGAAGGCGTCGCTGGCCGCGAGGGCGTCGCGCAGCGCCAGCTTGATCGGCGAGACGTGCGAGACGACCACCACGGTCTCCCCGGGGTACGCCGCCGGCAGCGCGCCGACGACCCGGTGGACGCGTTCGGCCACGTGGGTGAACGACTCGCCGCCCGGCGGGGCGATCCGCGGTGAGGCGAGCCAGGCGTCCATCTCCCCCGGCCACTGCTGGCGTACCTCGGCGAAGGTGCGCCCCTCCCACTGCCCGAAGTCGCACTCGATCAGGTCGGCCTCGGTGCGGACCGGCACGTCACCGAGCGCCTCGGCGATCGCCGCGGCGGTGGCCGTACACCGGGACAGGGGTGAGCTGAGCACGGCCGCGACGGACGGGGCCAGCGCGGCCACCCGGGCGCCGGTGGCGGCGGCCTGGGCCCGGCCGCGATCGGAGAGCGGCACGTCGCCGCGGCCGGAGTAGCGACCCTGCTCGGTGTACGCGGTCTCGCCGTGCCGCACGAGGATCAGGCGGGTGGCGGTGAAGCTCGGGCGGGGCTCCCAGGAGGCCGGCGCGGTGGCCGGGTCGCTGCCCGTCGCGGCGCCCCCGGCCGGGGCGCTGGCCGAGGCCGGTGCGCCGAGGGAGGCCGGCGGGGGGGTGGGTCGGCCGGCGGCGGCGTCCATGGCGGCGTTGGCCAGCGCGTCGGCGTGCCGGTTCTGCTCGCGGGGGATCCAGGTGAAGCGGACCGCGTCGAAGCGGCCCACAAGCGTGGCCGCCTGGGCGGCGAGCGGCCGCAGGCCCGGGTGCTTGATCTGCCACCGGCCGCACATCTGCTCGACCACCAGCTTGGAGTCCATCCGGACGTCCACCTCGGCGGCGTCCAGCTCGGCGGCGGCCCGCAGACCGGCGATCAGGCCCTGGTACTCGGCGACGTTGTTGGTCGCCGTACCCAGCGACTCGGAGCGCTCGGCGAGCACCTCGCCGGTCTCCGGGTCGCGCACCACCGCGCCGTAGCCGGCCGGTCCCGGGTTGCCCCGGGACCCGCCGTCGGCCTCGACGACGACCACGCGCGGCGCCATGACCTACAGGCCCGACTCGTTGGTACGGACCATGATCCGTCGGCAGTCCTCGCAGCGGACCACGTCGTCCGGGGCCGCCTTGCGGATGCGCGCCAGGTCGGCGCCGGAGAGGTCCAGCCGGCAGCCGCCGCAGCGACCCGCGGTGAGCAGTGCCGCGCCCAACCCGGTGTCCTCGCGGATCTTGTCGTAGAGGGTGACCAGCTCGGCCGGGAGGTCGGCCGCGAGCGGCTGCCGGGCCCCCCGCTTGAACTCCTCCTCCTTGGCGATCTCGGCCAGCGCGTCGTCGCGGCGCTGCTCGGTCGTGGCCCGCTTCTCGCGGGTGTCGGCCAGCCGCTGCTCCACGCCGTCCAGCACGCCCTGCGCGGTCTCCCGCTGCTCCATCAGCTCCAGCTCGGCGTCCTCCAGGTCACCCTGGCGCCGGTTGAGCGAGGTCAGCTCGTGCTGGAGCGCCTCCAGCTCCCGGGCCGGGCCGGTGCCGGCGGCGAGCCGGTTCTGGTCCTTCTCCTTGCGGGCCCGCACCTGCTCGACGTCCTTCTCCAGGCGGGCGATGTCCCGGTCCAGGTCGTCGACCGCGACCTGGGCGCGTACCCGCTCGTCCTCCAGCGACGACAGCTCCCGGGCCAGCGCCTCCAGTTCGGCGCGCTCCGGCAGCGAGCGGCGGCGGTGCGCGAGCTGGGCGAGGTTGGTGTCGATCGCCTGAAGGTCGAGCAGGCGGCGCTGGACCTGGGGGTCAGCCTTCACGGTCGGGCTCCTTGTCGTCCACAACGGGTGCGGCGGCGTGCACGGTCCACGGGTCGGTGTCCAGGTCGGACACCAGCGTCTCGACGCCCGGCGCCTCTCGCAGGAGGGCGGCCAGGTCGTCCAGCCACGGTCGTTCGGTCGCCCAGTGGGCGGCGTCGATCAGGGCGGGACCATCGGCGGCGAGGTGCTCGCTGGCCGGATGGTGCCGCAGGTCGGAGGTGAGATACGCGTCCACCCCGGCGGCGGTCGCGGCGCCGAGGAAGCTGTCCCCCGACCCACCGCTGACGGCGAGGGTACGAACCATACGCCCGGGATCCCCCGCGGCGCGAACTCCCCAGGCCGTGACGGGGAGCACGGCGGCGGCGTGCCGGGTCAGCTCGGCGAGGGTCATCGGGCGGGGCAACTCCCCGATCCGGCCGATGCCCCGGTCGTCGCCCTCGGCGGCGGAGCCGGTCGCCGGCCGCTGCAACGGGCGCAGCCCGGTCAGGCCGAACCGGGCGGCGAGGGCGTCGGAGACGCCGGGGGACGCGACGTCGGCGTTGGTGTGCGCCGCGTACAGCGCCACGCCGGCCCGGATCAGCTGGTGGACGATCCGCCCCTTGACTGTCGTCGCCGCGACCGAGGAGACACCCCGCAGCAGCAGCGGGTGGTGCGCGACGATCATGTCCGCGCCGACGGCCAGCGCCTCGGCGACCGTCTCGGGCACCACGTCGACCACGCAGAGCACCCGGCGGACCGGGGCGGTCGGCTCGCCGAGCACCAGGCCGACGCGGTCCCACTCCTCGGCCCAGCTCGGCGGGTACCGCCGTTCCAACTCGGCGACCACGTCCGCCACCGTGGGGGTGGATGCGCTGATGCTCACGGCGGGCCAGCTTACCGGCGCGGGGACCGTCGGGCGGCGACGCCCGGCCCGGCCGCGCCGGTCCGTCGACCCGGGGAAGGCGACCGCCGGGCGCTCAGGCGGCCCGGTACGCGACGGTCCGCAGCGCGGCCAGTGGCATCTGCCAGGGGAACGCGTGCAGGTGCTGCTCACCCGTCCCGGGTGGGTGCAGGGCGACGACATGATCACCGAAGAGCACCGTGACGCCCCAGTCGGCCAGCCGGGCCACGCCGGCCCGGAACGCCGGGTGGGCGGCCATCGCGACGTTGGTGTACGGCACCGCGACGATGGGGATGCCCTTGCCCTGCGCCTCGACGAGCAGCCCGAGAGCGAGGGTGTCGGCGATGCCGGCGGCCCACTTGTTGACCGTGTTGACGGTTGCCGGGCAGACGATCATGGCGTCGGCCGGCGGCAGCACGTCCGGGTCGCCGGGATTCTTGTAGTGCGTCCGCACCGGGTGGCCGGTCTGCCGGACCAGGGCCGGCTGGTCGACGAACTTGGCGCCGTCCGGCGTGGTGACCACGCAGACGTCCCAGTCGTCCGACTGGGCCAGCTCCACCAGACGGCCGACGTGGCGGGCCAGCGGCGAACCGCAGGCGATGACGTAGAGCACCGCACGGTGCTCGCTGGTGTGTGGTGCGCCGGTCATCACGCCGGCTCCGCGCTCATACCCCTACTCCCATGTGCTCAGCCAACTCCGCAATCGGAGAAGGCGGCGCACCACGTGTGCGACGAAGGACGTCCGACATCACCTCGTGGGCGATCGGCCGGCAGCGGATCTCCGACGGCGCGAGCCGATCGCCGAGCAGCAGCATCTCGCCGGCGTTCGCCACGTCGCCGATCTGGGCGTACCCCCGGGCGATGTCGAGCAGGTGGTGGGCGCGGCGCTCGGGCAGCAGCGCGTTGAACGCGGGCTCCACGATGCGTACCTGGTGCACCTCCACCGCGCGGCCCCCGTCACCCAGCTCGACGGCGGCAGCGGCCCGGTGCAACTCGACGTTCGTCGGGCCGAACGAGGTCCAGTAGTGGTTGTAGTCGCCGCCGAGCAGGGTGGCGGCCTCCTGCGCACAGTTGATCAGGTCGTCGACGCTTGCCGAGTCGCCGATCCGCGACGCCGCCATGGCCCCCTGCAACAGCAGCATCCCGTAGACGGACAGCCGGGCCGGGGAGACCTCGTTGCTGCCGCCCGGAGCCAACCGGTTGGCGATCTGGACGTTCAGCTCCAGAGCCGGCCGGGCCCGACCCATGGCGACCAGGGCGTTGCAGACCCGGGTGGTGGCGATGCCGGCCAGCAGCGGGTCGTCGGCCCGCTGGGCCACCGCCATCGACCGGTCGGCGGCCAGCCAGGCCAGCTCGCACTCGCCGAGCTTGCGCAGCACCGACGAGGCGATCTGGTAGACCTGCCCGAGCAGGTGGGCCGCCTCCGGCGCCTGCGCTCCCCCGTAGGCGGCGTCGGCCGCCTGAGCGTCGCGCAGCAGCTTGGGCAGCGCCCGGGTGAGCATTCCGTAGCGGCCGTACTGGTAGGTGAGCCAGGCGTGGTTGACGGCCTTGCGCATGTCGTCCAGCGGAGGCGGGTACGGCACGGCGTCGAAGTAGGCGCTCATCGAGTCGTACCGCTCCAGGGCCGCCCGGATCTCCTGCACCTCGACCTGGTCGATGCAGTTCAGCGCGTCGGTACGCCGCTCCGGGTCACGGCCCAGCAGCAGTTGCACGTCCATCTGCAGGATGTCGGCGATCTCGTAGAGGACGGAGAACTTGTCCAGCCGGCGAACGCCCCGCTCGACCTTGTCCACCCAGCTCTTCGACTTGCCCAGGCGGTCGGCGAAGACCTGCTGCGACATCTTGCGTCGCCCACGCCAGTAGGCCACTCGCCGTCCAATGGGTAGCTCGTCCATCTCCCCATCCCTCCCCTGCCGCCTCCACCCATCGGGTGCCGGCGATGTCCGCGGGTGCGGCGATCCATCGTTCGTCTTGCAGTTTTCGCTGGTCGCACAGTCTGTACGTCAGCCGGACAGCCAGTCCTCGTACTTTTCGTGCAAGTTGCACGAGCCGTTCGTCAACCTCAACGATCGTGGGTTACGGCAGTGACGGTGCTCGACATGCGACCTGGCGTTCGCCGGGCCCGACGAGGGGAGATGGCACACATGTGGGGGAACGTCGTACCGCGCGTCGCCGAACTGTCGCCGCTGGAACGCGTCCGGTTGCGCCGGGTCGCCATCCGGTACGCCGTACACGGCTGGGAGGTGACCCCCGGCGCGTGCCTCGCCCGCAGCCGGTTCGTGTGCGGTCGGGCCGGCTGCCCCACGGTGGGCTGCCACCCCGCCCTGGAGAACTGGGAGTTGGCCGCCACCACCGACCCGGCCCGGGTGGCCACCTGGTGGCGCACCCGCCCGCACGGCGTGCTGCTGCCCACCGGACGGACCTTCGACGTGCTGGAGGTGCCCGCCCACCTCGGCCGGCACGTGCTCGACGCCGTGCAGGTCCACCCGGCCGGCACCGGCGTACGCGGACCCGTGCTGGTCACGCCCACCGGCAGGTGGATGTTCCTGGTCCGCCCCGGCGACGCGCTCCGACCGGAGTTGGAGCACTGCTTCCACGTCGTGCGGCACGGGCCGGGCTCGTGGATCCCGGCGCCACCCACCCGGCTGCCCGAGGGGACCGTCCGCTGGGCGGTCGCCCCGGAGCAGGCCCGCTGGCAACTCCCGGACTCCTACCTGGTGCAGAACACCCTGATCGAGGCGCTGCTGGCCAGCGGGGTGACGCTCGCCCCCGACCTGCTCCCGGGTCACCTGCCCCTGCCCCGCCGGGGCAGGTGATCCGGCCCCGGCCGACGATTCGATCCGGTGACCGACAGCGTCGCCGAGCGGCCGGTGCTCGTTGAGCAGGTGACAGCGCGAACGCGCGCCACGAACGGGGGAACGATGTCCACGCACGACAGATCGCCGTATCCCGGCGGCACCGAACCGCCCCGTCGCAGCCACCGGCGGCACCGCTGGGCGGGCACCCGCCCGGCCGGCTCGCGCCCCGGGCGGCCCCGCCCCACCGGCACCCGCCCCGCCGGCACCCATCGCCCACTGCGCTAGACCCCACCCCCACCCACCCCACGCCGCCGATCTTGCACTTTGTGTCGCGGCAAACCCTGTCAAAAGGCGACGAAGCAGCGACAGAAACTGCAAGATCGCGGACACGGGCGCGGGGGTCTAGACCGTCAGGGGAAGCGCGGTGGAGTGGAACTGGCGGGCGTCGTCGGTGACGACCGCGTGTGTGTGGTCCGTCAGACGGTCCAGCCAGCCGATCCCCGCCGCCCCCATGGCCAGGGCGGCGGTGGCGTAGGCGTCGGCGACGCCGAGATCGCTGCCGACCACTGTCACCGAGCGCAGCCCGCCGGCCGGCGCTCCCCGCCGGGGGTCCAGCACGTGCCGACCCCGCTCGTAGACCCCGGAGGTGGCCACGGCCAGGTCGGTGCCGGCGAGCACCATACACGTCGCCATCGCGTCCCAGGGATGCCGGATGCCGATCCGCCACGGCTCCCCCGTCGGCGAGAAGCCGCGGACGCGCACGTCGCCGCCGGCGTTGACGCAGTGGTTCGCCGCGCCGGCGGCGAGCAGCCGGTCGGAGGCGACCTGCGCCGCCCAGCCCTTCACGAACCCGGACGGGTCGAGCCGCCCGGTGGCGTACGCGTCGAAGAAGCCGTCGGTGGCGCCCCACAGGTCGGCGCACGCCTCCAGCACGAAGCGCAGGTCCGCCGACGCCTCGGAGAGCAGCACCTCGCCCCGGTCGAAGCGGCACACCTCGCTGTCGGGTTTGTACGTGCTGAAGCGGCCGTCCACCTCGCGCATCCAGGCGAAGACGTCATCGGCCAGCTCCCGCAGGCGCGCGGGCGGCAGGTCGTCGGCGAGGTCCAGGGTGATCGTCGTACCCATGATCTGTTCGACCCGGCACAGCCCGGGTCGGGTCAGCGCGGGCGGCACGTCAGAACGCCTGCTCGATCGCGGCCCGCAGCGACTGCTTGTACGCGTTGCTGGTGGCGGTGGCGCCGGAGACGGTGTTCAGGTTGGCGCTCTGCTTCTGCACCACCTCTCCACCGGTGCCGTTGTACTTGTTCCTTACGTCGCCGCTGTGGATGTCGGACTCGCCGCCACTGGGCAACGACAACGTCACCGCGTCGATGATCTTGTTGCCGGAGACCACGATCTGCACCTGCACGTACCCGTAGTCCTCGGCCGTGTCCACAGTCGGCCCGGTGACCCGGCGGGTGGTCGACTGGGGCGCCTTGGTGGTGGTCTTCGGCGCGGTCGGGGCCTTCGCGGTGGTCTTCGTGCCCGACGGCCGGGTGGTGCTGCTCTTGGTGGGCTTGGGCGACGTGGGCGCGTCGGCGGTCCCAGACGGCTTCGGAGCCGCGCCCGTCGGGTCGGCGGCGGGAGCGGCCGGGTCGGCGCTCGGGTCGACGCCCGGCCCGGAGGGGTTGACCGGCTGCGCGGTCGGCAGGTTCTGGGCGACCTGGGTGGCGCCGGGCGAGCCCTTGAGCACCACCAGAGCGGTCGTGCTGGCAGCCAGTCCGGTGATCGCGAACAACGCGCGACGCATGCGATGCCTTCCTACAGCTCGAAGGTGGCCAGGTGGATCTGCCGGCGGGGCACGCCGGCGCGGCGCAGCGCGCGCACCGACTGCTCGACCAGCCCGGGAGGCCCACAGAGATAGACGTCGCGCCGGGCCACGTCGGGCACCAGTTGGCGCAGCCCGTCCGGGCTCATCAGCTGGCGGGGGCCGGGGTCGTCGCGGGAGCCGATGACGTACCAGATCGACGTGTCGCGTTCCTGGGCCAGCCAGTCCAGCTCCCGGCTGAGCAGCACGTCGGCAGGCGTACGGGCCCGGTAGATCAGGGCGGCGCCCGGCGGTAGCTCCTCCAGCATGGCCCGGATGGGCGTGATGCCGCTGCCACCGGCGATCAGCAGCGCCCGCTCGCGCACCCGGTGCGCGGCGGTGAAGGTGCCCGACGGGCCGTGCGCCCACACCCGGGTCCCCGGTTCCAGGTCGCGCAGGTCGGCGGTGTGCCGGCCGACGACCTTGACGGTGAGTCGCAGCCAGCGGCCGTTGGCGGCGGCCGAGACGGAGAAGGGGTGCGACTGCCACCAGCAGCCGGGGGTGAGGAAGCGCCAGCGGAAGTACTGCCCGCCGAGCATCTCCAGGCGGCCCAGCCGCTCCCCGGTGAGGTAGATGGAGATGGTGTCCGGGCTCTCCGCGACCACGTCGGCGACCCGCAGCCGGTAGCGCAGGTTGAACGCCAGTGGCGCGATCACCCGGCCCCAGAGCAGGGCGGCGACCACCAGCAGGTAGAGCGCGATCCAGCCGGTCCGCACCGGTCCCGGCTTGTAGAGCTGCGCGCCGTGGGTGAACTGGTGCCCGTAACCGAGCAGCAGCACCAGATAACTCGACCGGTGCAGCAGGTGCCACACCTCGTAGGGCAGCGCCCGACGGATCGCCCGGACGCTGCTGAAGCCGACCACGAGCATGATGCCGGTGGCGACGAAGGCCGAGAGCATGTCCTCGTAGTCGCCCAGCAGCGTGCCCACCTCGGCCAGGACCGACTGGTTCCGCAGGTCGGCGTACCCGACGAGGATCAGCGACAGGTGCGACAGCACGGCTACCAGCAGCGTCGCGCCGATGTCGCGGTGCCAGCGGGCGAGCTGCTCGCCGCCGATCCACCGCTCCAGCACCGACAGCCGGCTCATCATGAGCACCTGCACGAGGAGCAGGTAGCCGGCGATCAGGCCGGTGATCCGGCCGGCGGCGGTGACGGTGGCCGCGGTGGTCCGCAGCGAGCCGGCGGGAGTGCCCAGCCACCAGGGCAGCACGCTGGCGAGCAGCCCGACCAGGAGCAGCGCGGCCAGCAGCCGCCGGCCGCCGGGTCCGCGCCGCGCCGGGATCTGCGGGGGTACGGGCGCAGCCGACCGGCCGCCGTGCCGGGACGAGGTCGTCCCGGTGCGGCGGCCGGCGGCGTGGGTGTGCGAATGCGTCACGCGTACAACTTCATCGGTGCGTACTTCATGCGGGGGAACACCTTCTGCACCTCGGCGTTGGTGAGCCCGAAGCGGCCCTGCGCCAGGGAGCCGTACACGTTGAACATGTTGTTGTATTCCGGCACGTCGCCGGAGTCCAGCTTGTCCAGGCCGTTCCAGGTGCCCAGCAGCGAGCCGGCCAGCTTCTTGCCGGAGAGCACGGTGATCACGCCTCCGTGGCCGTGGTCCGTGCCGCCCTTGTTGGAGCCGACCCGGCGGCCGAACTCGCTGGACACCATGATCGTCACGTCGGCGGCCTGCGGGCCGAGGTCGGTGAAGAAGGCGGCCATCGCGCTGGCCAGCTCGCCCAGCCGGCGGTGCAGCTGACCGCCCGCCTGGGTGCCCTGGTTCTCGTGGGTGTCGTAGCCGCCCATGCCGACGGTGGCGACCCGGACGTTGGCGCCGCCCTTGATCAACTGGGCGAGCTGCTGGAACGCGTTGCCGACGCCCTCGTACTTGACGCCCGCGGCGGGCTGGTACGGCTTGGCGGCGAGCTTCTGCGCCGTGGCCAGCGCGCCCATGCCCTCCTGCACGGCCTCCTCGACCGGGTGGTTGATCCCGGTGAAGAGCCCCTTGATGGCCTTCTCGGTGGCGGCCCGGAACTTGTCGTCGCCGTTGAGCCGCAGCGAGCCGACGTTGTTCAGCGAGAGCGCGCCGTTGTTGCCGACCAGCGAGCGGGGCAGCGTGCTGCCGATGCCGACGCTGCGGAACGCGGTGCCCTTGCCGAGGTTGTCGACCAGTCCGTCCAGCCAGCCCCGGCCGCCGGTCTCGTTGGGCAGGCCGCCCAGGTTGCAGGCGTCCGCGGCCTGGAAGTGGCTGCGGGACAGCCGCTCGTCGGAGACCGCCGGGATGAAGCCGAGCTGACCGGCCTTGAGGTACTGCTCCAGCGGCTTGAACGCGCTGGTCAGCTTGAAGCCACGGGACAGGGCCAGCGAGTCGTTGCCGAGCAACAGCTCGGGGCGACCCTTGGCGAGCACCGGGTCGTTGTCCGGCGCGACAAGGCTCAGCCCGTCCAGCCCGCCGTAGAGGAAGACGTGGATCAGGGTGCCGGTCTTGGTCGCCGCGAACGACGCCGAGGTGGTGACGAACTGGGCGGTGGCCAGGGCGGTGGCGGTCGCCGCCGCACCGGCGACGAACGTCCGCCGGGTGACGCCGCGGCCGTCCTGCTGGGCCTCCTCCAGGTCCTCAAGCGTGCGGTAGCGGTCGGCCTCGGCCGCGTTCTCGGCGGCGACCAGGTCGGCCTCCGCGCGCAGCAGCGCCTCGGCCGGGTTGTCGGCCAGCCGCCCCAGGTCGGGGCATTCGGGGTGCAGGGGGAAAGAGTTGTACACAGTCTTCTCCATCGGGTGCCTCACCGGAGGTGGTGCTGGGGGGACGCGAGGATCGCCCGCGCGACGGCGGTGATGGCCCCGTTGAACGTGGCATCGACCTTGGCGGTCGCCGGCACGCCGGCCACGCCGAGGATCAGGTTCTTCTCCCGGGTGCTCAGCTTCTGGTTGACCAGTCGCATCGAGAGCGCGTCCACGTACGCCCCGGCGGTGGCCGGCGGCTTGGCGACCAGCTTCTCCGGCGCCGTGTACGTGAAGACGGTGCGGTAGCCCGCCACGATCTCGCCGGCCTCGTTCCAGCCGTTGACCATCGTGCCGGCCGAGGTCCACGCGACGTAGACGTCGGGGTAGCCGTCCGGGGTGGGCTGGCCCATCGGGTACTGACCCAGCTCGCGCAGCTTGTCGTGGATCTGCCGCAGGCCCCGGGCGAACGGGGTGCGCTTGTTGTCGCCGTTGTCGTTCTTCGCCGACGCCTCCGGCGAGACACCCAGGGCGCGGTACGTGCCGACCAGGTACTCCATCGGCCGGCGCACCTTCTGACCCACCGCCGCCCAGAACTCCGACGAGCTGAACAGCGTCATCAGCACCGGCTTGATCATGCCGTTGTTGCTGGTGTACGACTTGGCCAGCCGGTCCACGAGGGACTTCGGCGGGGTGTCCGAGACGAACCGGGTCGCGAGGCTCTGCGCCACGTACTTCGCGGTCGAGGGGTGCAGCGCGATGTAGGTGATGTACTTGTCGATCGCCGCGTCCACGGCGGCGATCTCCTTGGCCGTCGGGTTGTTGACGTCCTTGATGCTGAACGTGTTGGCGTGGGTGAAGCCGAGGACCTTCACCTTGCCCATGTAGTGCTGGTTGACGCGCAGGACGTACTGGCCCTTGTCGTCGACGCCACGGCCGGTCTGCAGCATGGCGGCCTGGCGAACGTCCTTCTCGGTGTAGCCACCGTCGACGCCTACCGAGTACAGCTCCAGGTTCTCCCGGGCGAGGTTCTCGTTGATCGCGTCCTTGCGGGAGTCCTTCTGGTTCAGGTAGATCAGCAGCGCGGGGTGCTTGTTCGCCGCGACCAGCATCTCGGGGTAGCTGCCCAGCGCGTGCTTGCGCACCACGTCCTTGTCGAACGACGTGCGGTACACCTCGCCGCCGTCGAAGTCGGCGGCGACGTGCAGGAAGTCGTTCCAGAAGTCGACCATCACCTCGAACAGCTGGCGCTTCGACCAGATCTGCCGGGCCAGGGTGGCGTCGACGACCTCGCGCTCCGGCTGGGCGCCCTGGTCGTTGAGCTTGTCGCGCTGGTCGCGCAACTGCTGGACGGAGAGCGTCTGGGTGGGCAGCTCGGCGAGCTTCAGCTCGGCCTTGCTCGGCTCGATCTTGTCCGGGTCGAGCTGCCCGCGGATCCACGCGTCGATGCCCTGGCGCTTGATGTCGGCGACCACGGCGGGCGTCGCGCCGAAGGTGGCCCGCCGGGCCAGGTGCAGGATCGGGTCCTTGGCGAGCACCGTCTTGACGGTCACCTTGGTCTCCGCGGCGGCAGCCGCCGGGCCGGAGAAGGTCCGGCCGCCGGTCGGCGCGTTCTTCTTCAGCGCCTCGCCGGCCCGGGAGCCCATGTAGCTCTCGTTCTGCTCGGTGTAGGTACGCACCGTGCTGGGCTGCTGGCCGCTGGGCCGCGCCGCGGTCCCGTCGGTCACCGTGCTGCCCGTCGCGTCCGCAGCCGCCTCGTCACCGAAGAGGCTGCGGAATTGCGGAGTCATGGCGAGCGCCGCGCCACCGGCCACGACGGCGGCGGTGCCACCGATCGCGACAATGGCCTTGCGCCGGCCGACCTTGCGGCCCGGCTCGTCGTCATCGTCCAGGGTGGGCAGTCCGGCGCCGGCCGGACGCGCCGGGGCCGGACGGCCCAGACCCTCCGGGCCGACCCACTGCGGCCCACGCGGGGCGGGGGCGGGTTGTCCGGCGTGCGCGTACCCGTCGCCGTACTGCTCGCGCGGGTCGCCCTGCGCCGGGTAGCCGCCCTGGTAGGGGTGGGGCGAGTCGTATCCGTACGACGCGGACGCGGTGGGGTCGCCGTAGCTGTCCGAGGTGTGGTGCTGGCGTCCGTCCCAGCCGCGGTCGTCCCGCGGTCGACGTGGTGGCACATTCTGGTCGGCCATGTACCAATCCCGATTTCTGATGAGCGCCGGAAGCTGCGACCGAGCGGGTGCGGCAGGTGCGGCGACTGTTGCCTGAGGGGGTTGCTACGGCAAGGTAACCAAGCGCTCAGGTGCCTTCAAGGTGAGCGCAACACGCCGGTGAGGGCACTTAAGACAGCCCTCACCACAGCCTTCGGGGCGGGCCGGCGACCCGGGCCGGGCTCGGACCTTCCCAGCAGGGCGGACGTGCGGCAGCCGGGTACGGATCGGACCACACCGCCGTACGCGACACGTTCCGCGCCGTTCACCACCACAGGCAAACTTAAGGTTCGGCTAAGCCGGACGTGAGGTGTCCTCACGCTGGGAAAAGTAGGAGGAGCGGGCGAGCGTGAGCCGCCGCCGCAGCGGGTATGCCGCCGAACCGCTGAACGCGTGAGGGGAAGGCAGCGCCATGCTCAGTAAAGAGGATCAGCGCAGGTTCGACCAGATCACCCGTCAGCTCCGGGAGAGTGACCCGGCCTTCTTCGCCCGGCTGGACCACCGGGTCCGAGCCCGCAGGGGCCGCTACCTGATGTTGTTGACCATCGTGCTGTGGGCGTCGCTCCCGGCGATGGCCGTGTTCGCCGGCCGGCTGGCCGGCGCGATCTGCGCGGTGGTGCTGGTGGCCAACGCGGCGATCATGTGGCGGTTCCGCCGCCGCTGGACGTGACAGCTCACCCCGGGCCGAACGCCCGGTACGCGCGACGTAGCCGCTCCAGCAGGCCCGGCCCTCCGATGGCCGGGGCCGGCGGACCGAGCTGGCGCAGCAGGAGATCCGGCCCGGTAGCCAGCCGGGGTGGCCGGTCGGGCAGCGGCACCGGCGACGCCCAGAAGCGGTCTGCCGCCTCCGCGAGGGGGGTGACCGTCAGCCCGGCGAGCGCCCGGGCCGCACCGACCGGCGGCAGGGCGTCCACTACGGACGGAGCCTCGTCCGATGTGGACCCGTCCTTGTCACGGGTGGCGGTCGGCGCGGGCGACACCGCAGTGCCGGTGGCCTCGGCCCGCCGGGCGCGCAACCGGTCGAGCAGGTCCGCCCGCGAGCGACCACGCCAGTGCAGCAGCTCGAACGGGTCCGCGTCGAACGCCTCGGCGAGCAGATAGAACGTGGCCGCGAGGTGCTTGCACGGCACCGCGAAGTCGGGGCAGTTGCAGCGCTGGGTCAGCTCGTCGACGGCGGCCGGGAAGAGCGGGGCGCCCGCCGCCACGAACAGCTCCTCCAGCTCGTCGGGCAGGTCCCCGGCGAGCAGGCGGGCGCTGAAGAACGCCTGCCCGGCCAACTCGTCCTCGATCCGGGTCCAGAGTTCGGCCGGGAACGCCGCCAGCGCGATGGACACCTCGTACGGCCGGGGCCGGGAACCCTGCACCTGGGCGGTGACCCGGCCCGGCGCGATGTCGAGCCGGAGCACCTGGCCCGCCCGCGCGTACGACCGGCCGCGGGTCAGCCGGGTGCCGAGAGCGAACGACTCCAGCACCTCCAGGAAGCGTCGGGACCACCAGGACCGCCCGATCGCGCCCTTGGCGCTGCGCGCCCGCAGCCCGCCGTCGACCTTGCGCGGTCGCCCGTAGTCGGCGAACCGGTCGGTGCTCACTACTCCACCACCGCCCCGGCTTCCAGGGCGAACAGCTCCCGCAGCTGACCCGTGGACAGCTCGGTGATCCACTGCTCGCCGGTGCCCACCACCCGCTCGGCGAGGGCGCGCTTGTCGGCGATCATCGCGGCGACCTTCTCCTCCACGGTGCCGGCGCAGACGAACTTGCGGACCTGCACCCGCCGGCGCTGCCCGATCCGGAACGCCCGGTCGGTGGCCTGGTCCTCGACCGCCGGGTTCCACCACCGGTCCACGTGCACCACGTGGTTGGCGGCGGTCAGGGTGAGCCCGGTGCCACCGGCCTTGAGGGACAGGACGAACAGCGGCGGCCCGTCGGCCGACTGGAAGCGCTGCACCAGGGCGTCCCGTTCGGCCTTGCCGAGCCCACCGTGCAGGAACAGCACCTCCCGGCCGAACCGCGCGGACAGGTGACCGCGCAACATCGCGCCGAACTCCGCGTACTGGGTGAACAGCAGCGCCCGCTCCCCCGCCGCCAGCACCTCCTCCAGGATCTCGGTCAGCCGGGCCAGCTTTCCGGAGCGGCCCTCCAGCGCCGAGCCGTCGCGCAGCAGTTGGGCGGGGTGGTTGCAGACCTGCTTGAGCCGGGTCATGGTGGCCAGCACCAGCCCGCGTCGCTCGATGCCGTCGCTGGTCTCGATCCGGGCCAGCATGTCGTCGACCACCACCCGGTACAGGGCGGCCTGCTCGGCCGTGAGGTTGCAGAGCACCTCCATCTCCAGCTTCTCCGGCAGGTCCGAGATGATCGACGAGTCGGTCTTGAGCCGGCGCAGCACGAACGGGCCGGTGATCCGGCGCAGCCGCTCGGCGGCCTCGGCGTCGCCGTGCCGCTCGATCGGCTCGGCGAACCGCTTGCGGAACGTCGCGGCCGGGCCGAGCAGCCCCGGATTGGCGAACTGCATGATCGACCAGAGGTCGGCGAGCCGGTTCTCCACAGGCGTACCGGTCACCGCCACCCGCTGCCGGGCCGGCAGCGCCCGGACCGCCTCGGCCTGCCGGGTCGACGCGTTCTTGATCGCCTGCGCCTCGTCCACCACCACCCGGTGCCAGTCGATGCCGGCCAGGTCGACGGCGTCGCGCGCGGCCACCGAGTAGGTGGTGAGGACCAGGTCCGCGTCGTGCGCGGCAGTCGTGAACTCCGCCCCCCGCGCCCGCTCCGCCCCATGGTGTACGTGCACCCGCAGCCCGGGCGTGAACTTCGCGGCCTCCCGCTGCCAGTTGCCGACCAGCGACATCGGACAGACGAGCAGGGTCGGCCCGGCGTCCGGCGGGTCCCCGGCGAGCAGCGCCAGCAACTGCACGGTCTTGCCCAGCCCCATGTCGTCGGCGAGCACGCCGCCCAGGCCCAGCGACCGCAGGAACGCCAGCCAGGCCAGTCCACGCCGCTGGTACGGCCGCAAGGTCCCCTGAAAGCCCGGCGGCGGGTCGAGCGGGGTGAGCCGGCGTTCGACAGCACCGGCGAGCAGGTCGCCCAACGCCCCGTCGGCGGTCACCTCCAGCACCGGCAGCGCCTCGGTGTCGTCGCCGTCGGCGAGTCCGAGGCGCAACAGGTCGGCGACGGTCAGCTCGCCGGCCGAGCGCAGCAGACGCAGACCGGCCGCGAGGCGACCCGGGTCCAGCTCCACCCACCGGCCACGCAGCCGTACCAGCGGGGTCTTCAGCTCCGCCAGCGCGGCCAGCTCGTCGGCGGACAGCGGCTGATCGCCGAGCGCGACCTCCCAGCGGTAGTCGACGAGCGCGTCCAAACCGACTCCGGCCTCGGTGCTGGCCACCGTGCCGGGCGCGGTCCGGCTGCGGGCGCGCAGCCGAGCGCCGAGCCGCGCCGACGGACGCCGCCACCACGACGGCAGCAGCACCCCGAAACCGGCGGCGTGCAGCACCGGGGCCCCCTCGCTGAGGAACCGGTGCGCGCCCTCGACGTCCAACTCCATCGCCTCGGGCGCTGCGGTGCGCAGCGCGGCGTCCAGGTCGGGCCAGAGCCGGCTGGCGCGGCCCAGCTCCGCGAGCAGGGTCTCCTGCGGGCTGGCCGTACAGTCGGCGAGACCGTCGAGCGTGTGCGACCGCCAGACCTCCCCGGCGTCGATGTGCAGCCCCGGCTCGTCGGCCGCCTGCAACCCGAACTCCAGCCGCCACCGTGCGCCGACGGCCGGCGCGTCCTCGCTGGCCTCCGCCGACCCGGCCGGGCCGCTGCCGACCGGCTCGCCAGGACGACGGCCGCCTTCCGTCGCGCCGCCCGCGGCCAGCGCATCGCCGCCTTCCGTCGCGGCACCCTCGGGCAGCGCA
>NZ_MUZA01000034.1 GCF_021442385.1 Micromonospora sp. MH99 | reverse complement strand
CGCGGTCGCCGCCGACCCGGCCGCGAGCCGGGACGCCCTGCTGGAGGCCGGCGCGATCTGGCAGGCGGCGGGCGCGGGACCGGCCGCCGAGCAGACAGTCGTCCTGCTGGGCCGGGTCCCGGGCGCGGACGGGGCGCAGCGCTCGGCGGCGCAGGCGGCCGCCAACCGGTTGCTGGCGCTCGGGGTGGAGACGGTCGACGGGCGGCAACTGTCCGAGCTGTCCGTCGACGGTGGGACCGTCGAGGTGCGGGTACTCGGCCGTTTCGAGGTCATCGTCGGTGGGCGGGAGGTCCCCCTGCCGGCGTGGCGGTCGCGGCAGGCCCGCACGCTGCTGAAGATCCTCGTGGCCCGGCGGGGTCGTGCCGTGGGGCGGGCGGAGCTGTGTGAGCTGCTGTGGCCCGACGACGAGCCGCGGCGGACCGCGCACCGCCTGTCGGTGTTGCTGTCTGCCGTTCGTGCCGTGCTCGACCCACCCCGCCGGTGGCCCGCCGACCGGTATGTGCGCGCCGATCTGACGGGCGTACGCGTCGACCCGACCCGGGTGGTCGTCGACGCGGAGAACCTGCTGGCCGATGTCCCGCGGGCCGAGCGACTCGCCCGCGACGGTGACCGGGCGCGGGCCCGCGTGCTGCTCGCCGAGGTGGACGCCGCCTACCGGGGGGATGCCTTCGCCGACGAGCCCTACGAGGACTGGGCCGACGGGCTGCGGGAACAGGCCCGCTCGGTGTGGTTGCGGGCGCTGCGTGAGCTGGCCCGCCAGTATCGGCGCGACGGTGACCCCGACCGGGCCGCCACCGCCCTGGTGCGGCTGCTCGACGCCGACCCCTACGACGAGTGGGCGCACCGGGCGCTGGTCGGGACGCTTGCCGCCGCCGGCCGGCACGGGGAGGCCCGGCGGGCGTTCGACAGGTGGGCCGGGGCGATGCGCGCCATCGACGCACCGCCCCCGAACCCGGCCGTGCTGCGCACCAGGGCCGGTCAGCAGGGGTAGAGGTTCTCGTTACCCGCGTCGGTGACCACGTACGAGTAGAAGATCACGCTGGCGTCGGGGTTGTCGTCCTGCGCGCAGGTGTCCTCCCCGCCCCCGCCGTCGAGGATGTCGCCGTTGGTGGCAGCGCCCCAGACGATGACGCCGGCCTTGCCGATCAGCAGGTCCGCGCCGTGAGCCCCGTTGAGATGGTCGTTACCGTCGAGACCGGCCAGCACGTCGTCGTTCGGACCTCCGACGAGGGTGTCACCACAGCCCTCACCGAACAGGACGTCGTTGCCGGTGCCGCCGTAGATCGTGTCGACGCCACCGCCGCCGTAGATGGTGTCGTTGCCGCCGAGCCCGTGGATCTCGTCGGGGCCGGCGCCGCCGTAGATGACGTCGTCGCCCTCGGTGCCCATGATCGGGTCGCCGTCGGTGATGGCGCACGGGTTCGCGTCCGGATCGGCGTACGCCGTACCACCCCCGACGCCGATCAGGGTGCCGCTGAGCAGGAGGGCGGCCAGCGCCGCCGCTCGGATACGCATGATGAAGCCTCCTGTTCGTGGACCCCGTCCGGAGCCCGGTGACGCCGCGATGACGTCACGCGCAGGGTCGCAGTCGCACGTCATCGTGGCGTCAGTACGCCGTCCGCGCCCACGCTGCTGACGCCCTCCTGACGACCGTGCGGAGTCTGGCCCCAACGCCGTCGTCGACAGTCGACGAGGCAGTGCGGAGGGAATCCGATGAAGCGGAAACTGGCTGGTCTGGCAGTGCTGACCGGCATGGCGGCGGCCACCACGCTGCTCGCGCCGATCACCCCGGCGCAGGCGTCGGTGGGCCTGTACCGGGTCGCCGCGACAAGCGTTCTGGACGCGACGAACGCCAAGACGATGACCATCTCGTGCAACGGCGTCGACCAGGTGGTCGGCGCGGGTGGGCGGATCAACGACGGTCAGGGTGACGTCCTGATGACCCGGGTCTACGCCGACGCGACCCTGCGTACGGTGACGGTGTTCGGGGTGGAGGCCAACGCCACGAACGTGCCCTGGTCGGTGGACGCGTTCGCGGTCTGCGCCCCGGCCGGGGCGGTGTCCGGCCTGCAACTGGTCACCACCACGTCGGCGAACAACGCGCTGAACAAGGTGGCGGTGACCGCCGTGTGCCCGCCGGGCAAGAAGACGTTCGGCGGTGGGTACCGGATCGACAACGCCAATGCCGCGGTGGCGATCGACGAGTTGGCGTTCACCTCGGCGCTCGGCTCGGTGTCGAGCACCGCGTACGTGTTCGGCGCTGCGGGCAACTTCACGTTGCAGACCCAGGCGTTCTGCGCCACCCCGCTGGCGGCGATGGCGTTGACGGAGGCGACGAGCGCGTCCAACGCGAACTCGCCGAAGTCCGTGCCGACGCCGGCCTGCCCCGCGGGATCGCAGACCGCCGGGGTCGGCGCGGTGTTGACCGGGCTCACCGGGGCCGGCTCGGTGGCGACGTTGCTGCCCAGGCCGGCACTGGACACCGCCGAGGCGACCGGACGGGAGATCGTCGCGTTCGCCACGGCGTGGAACGTCAGGGCGCAGCAGGTCTGCGTGGGCTGACCCACCCGTACCACGGCCGGCCGTCCCCAGCGCGGGGCGGCCGGCCACCGCGTCGGCGCCTCAGTCGCGGGGGCCGAGGTCGCCGCTGCGGTAGTGCCGGCGGCACAGCACCTGGTAGCGCACGTCGGCGGTGTCGACGGTGTCGCCGATGACGACCTGCGCGCCCTCGCGCACGACCCGCCCGTCCACGACCCGCGCGTTGAGCAGCCCCTCGCGGCCGCACCAGCAGAGCACCTCGACCTGGATGCGGGCCACCTCGTCGGCCAGCTCGAACAGGCGCTGCGCGGCGGGGAACACGCGGGACCGGAAGTCGGTGGCGAGGCCGAACGCGAACACGTCCACGTCGTAACTGTCGACCAGCTCGGCCATCTGCTCGACGTGCTCCACGGTGTAGAAGCAGGCCTCGTCGCAGATCAGGTAGTCGACGCGTACCCCGTCGGCCCACCGGCCCCGCACGAGAGCCCGCAGGTCCAGGTCGTCGGTGACCTCGATGGCCTCGTGGGCCAGGCCGATGCGGGTGGTGACCTGCGGGCCCAGTGACCTGTCGATGCGGGTGGTGACCAGCCCGCGCCGGCCCTGCCGGGCGTGGTTGTAGTTCATCTGCAACGCCATGGTGGACTTGCCGCAGTCCATCGGCCCCCAGAAGAACTTCAACGCCGCGGCGTGCACCGGCCGCCCGTCGAGCCCGCGCGCCGCCGCGCACCCCGCCGGAGCGTGCGGCTGGCCGGGGAACGGGTGGGCCAGGCAGGTCGGTGCGGCAGCGGCGTCGTCAGTCACGGTCGGGCAGCCTAGCCGATCGACAGGCCCGGATCTGTCCGGTGCGGGACGGGTGCTCAGAGCACCCGGGGTGGTGTGTTGCCGGCGGCGACGATGGCCCGACGGATCGGCACGGCGGCCAGGAGCAGGAACCCGACCACGAAGAAGATCAGCAGTGAGACCAGGCCCACGCGGTACGAGGCGGTGAGCTGGAACACCAGGCCGAACGCGAGCGGGCCGAGCCAGCTGGTGCCCTTGTCGCTGATCTCGTAGAAGCCGTAGTACTCGCCCTCCTTGCCGGCGGGGATGAGCTGGCTGAACAGCGAGCGGCTCAGCGCCTGGCTGCCGCCCAGGACCAGGCCGATGGCCGCGCCGAGGATCATGAACGGCACCGGCGCCTCGGCCGGCAGCCGGAACGCGCCGAGGATCACACCGGTCCACAGCACCAGGCTGAGCAGCACGGTCTTCCACGCGCCGATGCGCCGGGCCAGGGCGCCGAGGCCCAACGCGCCCCCGAAGGCGAGGAACTGCACCAGCAGGATCGTGACGATCAGGGTGCCCTGCTCCAGGCGCAGCTCCTCGGTGCCGTACTGGCTGGCGAGGGTGATGACGGTCTGGATGCCGTCGTTGTAGACCAGGAACGCGAGCAGGAAGAACAACGTCAGCGGGTACGCCTTGACCTCGCGCAGGGTGTGGCCGAGCTGCCGGAACCCGTCGGTGAGCACGTTGCCGCGCGCCACCAGGGCCGCCGCGCTGGGGCGTTCGCGCAGCCACCGCAGGGGCACCAGCGTGAACACCGCCCACCACACCCCGGCGGAGACGATCGACCAGCGGGCCAGGTCCAGGGTGCGCTGCGGGTTGTCGTCCTCGCTGAGCAGGGTGACCGCGACCAGGTTCAGCGCCAGCAGCACGCCGCCGCCCAGGTAGCCCAGCGCCCAGCCGCGGCTGGAGATGCCGTCGCGTTCGTCGGGGCCGCCGAGCTGCGGCAGGAACGAGTTGTAGACCACGATCGCGGCGCCGAAGGAGATGTTGGCGATCAGGAACAGCGCCCCGCCGAGCAGGTAGCGGTCGCCGGTGACGAAGGCCATCGCGATGGTCGCGGCGGCGCCGGTGAACGCGGCACCGCCGAGCAGCCGCTTCTTGTGAGCGGACCGGTCGGCGATCGCCCCGATGACCGGCAGCACGAACACGGTCAGGAACACCGACAGCGAGATCAGGTACGGGTAGTAGGACCCGGCCGCCACCCGGATGCCCAGCGGGTGCACGTACCCGTCGCAGGTGTCCGCGCCCAGCTCGCAGCCGGCGGCCAGCTCGGCGACGGTGGTCAGGAACGGGCCGAGGAACACGGTGATCACCGTGGTCTGGAACGCCGAGTTCGCCCAGTCGTAGATGTACCAGCCGCGCCGCTCCCGGCGGGTGCTCGCCGGGGGTGGGGTGTCGTCCACCGTGGGGGTCACGGTCTCGGCCATCGAAGGTCCTTCGACGCTCAGGCGGCCCAGTGGCCGCGGCTGCGGTAGACGTCGCGCAGCACGCCGACGTGATCGGTCATGATGCCATCCACACCACGATCCAGTAAGTCGTGCATCTGGTCGGGTTCGTCGATCGTCCAGACGTGCACCTGCAGGCCGAGTCGGTGGCAGTAGTCGAGGAAACGGCGGTCCACCACCGGCACCCGCCCGTAGCGGGGTGGCACCTGCGCGGCGACCACCGACGGCGGCAGTCGCAGTGGCCTTCCGTGCAGGGAGGCGAGCCGCAACCGGGCCACGCCGCGCATGCCGAGGCTGGTGGCGACACGGCCCTCGGTCAGGGCCCGCAGCCGCATCAGGCGGGCGTCGCTGAACGAGGCGAGCAGCACCCGGTCGGCGGCGCCGGCCCGGGTCACCGTCGCGACCGTCGGCGCGACGCCGCCGTCGGCCTTGACGTCGATGTTGAAGCGGACCTGCGGCCAGGCGCCCAGCACCTCGTCGAGCCGGGGTACGACGGCCGCGCCGCCGACGCGTACCGAGGCGAGGTCGGCCCAGCTCATCTCGGCGATGCGCCCCGGCTCGCCGGTGACGCGCTCAAGCGTCGGGTCGTGGAAGATCACCGCGACGCCGTCGGCGGTGGCGTGCACGTCGGTCTCCACGTACCGGTAGCCCAGCCCGATGGCCCGGGCGAACGCCTCGGTGGTGTTCTCGTCGCCGTCGGCCGCACCGCCGCGGTGGGCGAACGCCAGTGGCGCGGGCGCGTCCAGGAAGCCGAATCGGTTCAGCACGCGAGGCAGTATGCCTCCCGCCGGTGGACCTGCGGTGGCCTGCGGGCGACATTCGTCGGTCGGTGGTCGTCCGGCCCCGCGCTGGCGGGCCCGCCAGCGCTCAGCGCGCCGGGCGGTGGATCAGTCGCAGGCTACGGCGGATCCGGTGGCGGTACTGGTCTCGGCTGCTGGAGGTCGCCTTCCAGGTGATCGCGGCGGACAGCAGCAGGTCCATCACGTCGTGCGCGGTGAGGTCGGCCTCGAGCAGGCCGGGTGGGGCGTGTTCGGCAATGTAGGCGCTGAGCGTGGCCTGTGCCTTGCTCTCGTAGTCGTCGAGCATCGAGCCCAGTTGGGACCGGCTGTTCTCCAGCAGTTCGTTGAGGTCGCGGGCCACCGGGTTTTCGATGTACGGGCCCATCAGCGCGTCGATTCCCGCCACGATCCGCTCGTCGAAGCTCAGCGACTGGTCGGCCAGGCGCGCTTGCATGGCCCGCTGGGCCCGCTCCAGGACGCCCTGCATGGTGGCGCGGTACAACTGCTCCTTGTTGGGGAACATCAGGTAGAGGCCGGGTCGGGAGATGCCGGCGGCTCTGGCGACCGCCTCCATGGAGGCCTTCTGGAATCCGAACCGTCCGAACACGGCGACCGCCGCCTCCAGGACGGCATTGTGCTTCGGGTTCTCGTGCAGCAGTTCCAGCGTGTCCACGGTAGACATCGTAGACAAGTTTCCGACAATCGCTCAAATTGTCAGGCGTCACAGTGCGCGCCCGCGTCGACGACGCCGCGCTCAGCCCAACCGGCGGCGGTGCGCGCGACTGGGGTCGCTCGGGCGGCCGGGGTCGACGTGCCGGGGCAGGTCGGGTTCGTCGGGGCGCAGCGGCGCGAGGGCGTCGGTGAGCGCGTCGATGATCCGGTCGGTGGCCCGCCGGGCGGCGCCGGGGTTGACGGCGCTCACCTCGCCTAGGTCGACGGGCGTGCCGAAGTGCACCCGGATCACCGGGCGGCGCCACAGCGCGCGGGCGACGCCGCGCAGCATTCCCTTGGGCGCCCGGTAGGGCAGCACCTCGTGCGCGCCCCACTGGGCGACCGGGATGACGGGGGCGCCACAGGCCAGGGCGAGTCGGGCGACACCGGTCTTGCCGCGTTCGGGCCACATGCCGGGGTCCAGGCCGATGCGTCCCTCGGGGTAGATGAGGATCACCGAGCCCGCCGCCACGGCGGTGGCGGCGTCGTCGAGGGCCCGGTGCACGGCGCTGGTGCCCCGGTCGACCCGGATGTGTCCGGCGTGGCGCATGGCGGCTCCGAGCACCGGGGCGCGGAACAGCCCGGCCGTCGCCATGATCCGTGGGGCGACGCCGCGGTTCTGGCAGGCGGCGATCATCACCACGGGGTCGAACGGGCTGATGTGGTTGGCGGCCAGCACGAGCGGGCCGCGGCGCAGGTGCGCGGGGACGTCGCCGGTGACCTCGAGGCGGGCGAGCAGGCCGACCAGGACGCGGGCCAGCACGAGGGCCGCACGCCAGATCAGTGGCGGCTGCCAGGGGGAGTGCGCGGTGTTCATCAGCGCGCCATCGTCGCACGCGACGGCCCGGTGGCGTGGGCGGGTCGGCCGGATGCCCGGGGTGATCAGGGTCATTGGTCCCGGGCCGCTTTGGGCCGCCCGGCCCTGCCGCATTCTCTACGACGAGCAGTAGTATTTACTACGTCTCGTAGTACGCATAGCTGGGGGTAACAGGTGGACGCGTTGGACGTCGCCCGGTGGCAGTTCGGTGTCACGACCGTCTACCACTTTCTCTTTGTGCCGCTGACCATCGGCCTGTCCGTGCTGGTGGCCATCCTGCAGACGATGTGGCACCGCACCGGCAACGAGCGCTACCTCAAGCTCACCAAGTTCTACGGCAAGCTCTTCCTGATCAACTTCGCCATGGGCGTGGTCACGGGCATCGTGCAGGAGTTCCAGTTCGGCATGAACTGGAGCGACTACTCCCGCTTCGTCGGCGACATCTTCGGCGCCCCCCTCGCGATCGAGGCGCTTGTCGCCTTCTTCCTCGAATCCACCTTCATCGGCCTGTGGATCTTCGGCTGGGACCGGCTGCCCAAGCGCGCCCACCTGGCCAGCATCTGGGCCGCCGCGATCGGCACCAACCTGTCCGCGTACTTCATCCTCGCGGCGAACTCGTTCATGCAGAACCCGGTCGGCTTCCGGATCAACCCGGACAGCGGGCGCGCCGAGCTGACCGACTTCCCGGCCGTTTTGACCAACAAGGTCGCCCTGATCACCTTTCCGCACACCCTGGCCGGCTCGTTCCTGGTCGCCGGGTCGCTGGTCGTGGCGGTCGGCCTGTACCACGTGATCCGCAACCGCGACTCCGCCGACACCGGCGCGTACCGCTTCGCCACCAAGTTCGGCTCCTGGGTCGTCCTGGTCGCCTCCGCCGCCGTGCTGTTCACCGGCGACATCCAGGGCAAGATCATGACGGACGTGCAGCCGATGAAGATGGCCGCCGCCGAGGGCCTCTACACCACCGAGAGCCCCGCCTCGTTCTCCGTACTCACCATCGGCAGCCTCGACGGCAGCCGCGAGGTGTTCGCCCTCAAGATCCCGTACCTGCTGTCGTACCTGGGCACCGGCGACCCGAACGGCACCGTGCACGGCATCAACGACCTGCAGGCCCAGTACGCCACCCAGTACGGCGCGGGCAGCTACACCCCGATCATCCCGGTCACCTACTGGAGCTTCCGCTTCATGATCGCCTTCGGGATGGCGGCCGCCGCGATCGCCCTGCTGGTGCTCTGGAGCCAGCGCAAGGGCCGCACCCCGAGCAGCAAGTGGCTGCTGCGCGCCGGACTGGCCATGCCGGTGCTGCCGCTGCTGGCCAACTCCTTCGGCTGGATCTTCACCGAGATGGGCCGCCAGCCGTGGATCGTCTTCGGCGAGATGCTCACCCGCAACGGCGTGTCCCGCAGCGTCTCGCTGGCCGAGGTGCTCACCTCGTTCACCGCCTTCACGCTGATCTACGCCACCCTCGCCGTGATCGAGGTCAAGTTGCTGCTGCGCTACGCCAGGGCCGGAGTGCCCGACGTCAGCGAGGAGCACCCCATCGACGACACCCATGACGACGCCGAGCGCCCGCTCGCCTTCGCCTACTGATCCCGGAGCCCATCGTGGACCTGACCACCATCTGGTTTCTCCTCGTCGCCGTGCTGTTCACCGGCTACTTCATCCTGGAGGGCTTCGACTTCGGCGTCGGCATGCTGCTGCCCGTGCTCGGCCGTGACGACCGGGAGCGCCGTGTCCTGATCAACACCATCGGCCCGGTCTGGGACGGCAACGAGGTGTGGCTGATCACCGCCGGCGGCGCCATGTTCGCCGCGTTCCCCGAGTGGTACGCCACCCTGTTCTCCGGCTTCTACCTGCCGCTGCTGCTGATCCTGCTGGCCCTGATCGCCCGAGGGGTTGCCTTCGAGTACCGGCACAAGCGCCCCGAGGCGTCCTGGAAGCGCCGCTGGGACACCGCGATCGTCATCGGGTCGCTCGTGCCGGCGATCCTGTGGGGCGTCGCCTTCGCCAACATCCTGCGCGGCGTGCCGCTGGACGCCGACCACGAGTACGTCGGCGGCCTGCTGGACCTGCTCAACCCGTACGCCCTGCTGGGTGGCGCGACCACCCTCGCGCTGTTCCTCACCCACGGCGCGGTGTTCCTCGCCCTCAAGACCACCGGCGACATCCGCGAGCGCGCGGGCGCCCTCGCGGTGCGCCTGGGCGCGGGCGCCGCGGTGCTCGCGGTCGGGTTCCTGGTCTGGACGTTGAGCATCCGCTCCAGCGCGGCCGCCGTCGTGCTCGCCGTCGGCGCGGCCCTCGCCCTGCTCGGCGCTCTGGCCGCCGCCCGGGTACGCCGGGAGGGCTGGGCGTTCACCGGCACCGCAGTGGCGATCGGCCTGGCCGTGGCGACCCTGTTCGCGGCGTTGTTCCCGAACGTCATGCCGTCCACGCTGGACGCGGCGGGCACGCTGACCACCACCAACGCCGCCTCCACCCCGTACACCCTGAAGATCATGACGTGGGTGGCGGTGATCTTCACCCCGATCGTGCTGGCCTACCAGGGGTGGACGTACTGGGTGTTCCGCAAGCGCATCGGCGTGGCCAACATCCCGCAGCACTGACCGGCCGAGGCGCACGGTTCTGCCGAGCGCGGCCGCTGCAAGGATCGTCGCCATGTGGAAGCGGGATCTCGACGTACTGGTGCCGATGTGGCAGGGCGCGGACGACCTCCGGGTGCACGAGGGACCGGCAGCCCTGGCCGCCCTGACCGCGCCGGGGACCCGGCGGGTCACGGTGCCGGTCCCGGCCGGCGGGTCGCCGCGCGAGGGCGGCGTCCGGCACCGGGCGGCGGTCATCGACGCCTACCGCGCGCACCGGGACGTGCTCGCGCGGCACCGTCCGCGGCGGCTGCTGACCCTGGGTGGGGACTGCACGGTCGAGGTCGCGTCGGTGGCCCACCTCGCGAGCCGGTACGCGCACCGGCTGTTCGTGCTCTGGATCGACGCGCACGGCGACCTCAACACGCCCGCGACCTCGCCGAGCGGAACGGCGCACGGCATGCCCCTGCGGCTGCTGCTCGACGATGCCGACGACGCCCCGGGCGCGCTGCCGGCGCCGGGCTGCCTCTCGCCGGGGCAGGTCGCCCTGGTGGGGGTGCGGGATCTCGACCCCGCCGAGGTCGCGTACGTGCGCCGGCGCGACCTGACGGTGCTGGACGCCCCGACGATGGGCGCGCAGCCGACCCGGCTGGCCGCGCTGCCCCCGCCCGACGCCGCCGTGTACGTGCACCTCGACCTGGACGTGCTGGACCCGTCCGCGTTGCCGGCCGTGGCCGTCCCCACCCCCGGTGGTGTGCCAGCCGCCGCGCTGGCGCGGGCGCTGAGCGCGCTGCGCGCCCACCACGACGTGATCGGAGTGGGCATCACCGAGTACGTTCCGCAGCTCGCGCACGACCGGCGGGCGCTCATCGAGGTGCTGGACGCGCTCGGGCTGACGGATGCGCGTGCCTGATCCCGTCCACGCGGCCCCGCCCCGCCGGAAAATCGGCGGTCCGCGCGGACCCGTGCCGCTAGGTTGTCCCGATGCCCGCCACTGTGCACCTGCGTGAACTCACCACCGACGACCTCGACGCCGCCTGGGAGTTGAGCCGGTTCGCGTTCGGCGGCAACCCGGAGCGTCCCGCCAGTACGAGCGTCGTGGTGCCCGGCATGACCCGCCACGGCGCGTTCGACGACGCCGGTCGCCTCGTCGGCAAGGCCGTCGACCTGCACCACGACCAGTGGTGGTCCGGACGGGCCGTGCCGGCGGCCGACGTCGCCGGGGTGGCTGTCGCCCCCGAGGCCCGGGGCCGGGGCGTGGCCCGTGCCCTGCTCACCGCCCTGCTGGCCGGCGCCCACGAACGCGGCGCGGCGGTCAGCGCCCTGTACCCGACCATCGCCGCCCCCTACCGCTCCTGCGGCTGGGAGGCCGCCGGGGTGCTGCGCACCGTCAACCTCGCCACCGCCGCGCTGCCCCGGCACCGGCCCGCCACCCACCTGAGCGTGCGGGCGGGCACGCCCGCCGACCTGGCCGCCGTCGCCGGCCTGTACGAGCGGGTCACCCGGCACCGCAACGGCATGCTGACGCGCCAGGGGAAGCTGTTCGACCACTTCAACGCCACGGGGGAGCTGCCCGGCGACGGTGTCACCCTCGTGGAGGCCGATGGCGACCTGGTCGGCTACGCCACCTGGCAGCGGGGCCGCGGCTACGGCGCCGACTCGGTGCTCACCGTCGACGAGGCCCTGGCCGTCACCGCCGACGCGGCCCGGGAACTCGTCGGGGTGCTGGGCAGTTGGGCCAGCGTCGCGCCGACGCTGCGGCTGTGCCCGCTCGACGGCGACGCCGTCAGCGCCCACCTGCCGTTGGAGGCGGCCCGGGACCACGAGCGGGACCTGTGGATGCACCGGCCGGTGGACGTGGCCCGCGCGGTGAGCGCGCGGGGCTGGCCCGCCCACGTCCGGGGCGCCGTCGACTTTCACCTCACCGACCCGCTCGCCGACTGGAACACCGGCGCCTGGCGGTTGGCTGTCGCCGACGGCGCCGCCGAGCTGACCCGGATCGACGCCGAGGCGGACCTGCGGCTGGACGTCCGCGGGTTCGCGCTGCTGTACGCCGGGGCGGCGCACGCCCGCTCGGTCGCCCAGGCCGGTCTGCTGCACCACCCCGGCGGTGTCGATCCGGCGGCCCTGGACCTGTTGGGCGCGGGCGGTCCGGCGCAACTGCTCGACTACTTCTGACCGCCCGCGCGGCACCGCTTCTCGGCGTCAGGCGATGCCCGCCAGTTCGGCGTTGGCCCGCTCGGTGATGAGCGTGAGGACGCGGGCGGCGGCGTCGGCCTCGGCGGCCGGGAGGTCCCCGTACAGCCGGGCGGTGATGCCCCCGACGGCGTCGGCGACGTGGGCCTGCGCGGCGTGGCCGGCGTCGGTGAGCCGCACCTGCGGGTCGTCGGCGGTGTCGTCGAGCCGCGCCAGGTCGGCGCCGACGAGGCTGGCGATCATCTCGTGCACGGCAGACTCGTCGACCTTGCGAGTGCTGGCGATGCGCTGCACGAGACGCGTGCGGGCGACGGGGCCGGCGGCGAGGGCGTTGAGCGTGAGGACCTGGCCGAAGTCGACGCCCAGGGGCGCGACGGCGCGTTCGAGCAGGGCCCGGGTGGCGAAGTGGGCCTGGCCGATGACCTGACCGTTGAGAGTGGACACGATGCCTCCTTCGAAACGTTGGCTTCACCAACGTTGGTGAAGCCAACGTAACACGATTCGTGGGTCATGCCAACGATTGCTGGTAGGCTGCCGCCATGGACGCCACCGCCCCGCAGTCACCGGCCGGGCTGCGGACCACCCCGAGCTGGCTGCTCAACCAGGTCGCCACCCACGCCGGCCGGCTCATCAGCGCCGGTTTCGCCACGCACGACCTGCGCGGCTACCACTACCGGCTCCTCGCCGCGCTGACCGAGAGCGGACCCGCGAGCCAAGCCGACCTGGGACGTCGCTGCGGCATCGACCGCAGCGACGTGGTGGCCGCCGTCAACGACCTGGCCGGCCGGGGACTCGTGGTACGCGCCCCCGACCCGGACGACCGCCGCCGCAACGTCATCAGCCTCACCGAGGCCGGCGCCGACGAAGCCCACCGGATGGCCGACACCGTCGTCCGCGTCCAGGACGACCTGCTGGCACCCCTGACCAGCGCCGAACGCGACCAACTGACCCGCCTGCTCACCCGCCTGCTCGAGCACCACGGCGGCCACTGACCCCGACACCGCCACGGCCGGCCCACCCCACCGGCCCAGCCGTCGTTTCCAGACCGACGACAACGTGGCACACGCGCAGGGCGCCCGTCAGCGCAGCGGCCCGGCGATGGACGACCCACGGCCGCTGCCGGAAGGTCGTGATCCGGGTAGCTGTGGTGAGGCCGGTCAGGCGGCGACGGGGTTGATGACTGCCTGGATGGCGACGAAGGCGGCGATGGCGAAGACGAGCCAGGCGAAGGCGTGGTGCAGCCACCGGGTGGGCAGCCGGGGCGCGATGCGACCGGCGGCGAGGGAGCCGGTGATGGCGGCGAGGGTGAACGCCGCGGCGATGCGGTAGTCGATGGTGGCGTCGCCGGCGTGGGCTGCGAACCCGGCGGCGGAGTTGACCACGATGACGACCAGTGAGGTGGCGGTCGCGGCGGGCATGCTCAGGCCGAGCAGCAGCACCAGGGCGGGGATGATGAGGAAGCCGCCGCCGACCCCGAACAGGCCGGTGAGGAAGCCGACCCCGAGGCCGGCGGCGACGGACTTCGGAAGGCAGCCGCGCCAGTTGATGCCGCCGCCGGGCAGGGCGCAGTCGCCGCCGCCGTCGCCGGTGCCGGCCAGCATCCGCCATCCGGCGAGCACCATCAGGGCGGCGAAGCCGATCAGGACGAGGCGGGGTTCGAGCAGCCGGTTGATCGCGGCGCCGCCGAACGCGGCGGCGGCGCCGGCGCCGCCGACGATGCCGGCGATGCGCCACCGGACGAGGCCGGCCCGCAGCCGCGGGAGCAGGGCGGCGGCCGCGGAGACGCCGACCACCAGCAGGGAGGTCGGTACGGCCACGGCGAGGGGCAGGCCGGTGCCGTAGACGAGGGCGGGTACGGCGAGGATCGAGCCGCCCCCGCCGAGCAGGCCGAGCAGGATCCCGATGAGCGTGCCGAACCCGATCGCGGCGATCACCGCCGGCTCCGGATCGGCCGGCCCGCACCCGACGGTCGGAGGCGGGTGGGGTGACCTGGCACGACGGCTACCGCCGATCGCCGGTCAACGCGGTGACGACCTGGTCGAGGTCGGTGCGCGGGCCCCGGTTGTACGGCAGCTTGGCCAGCATCATGCCCATGGCGCAGGTGTTGGTCAGCGCGGCGACCGTCAGCCCGGCACCGATGAACGCGGCCACCCACTTCAGCGGGGCGAACAGCGTGCTGGCGAGCACGGCGAGCAGCACGATGCTGCCGGCGACGAGGCGGACCTGGCGTTCCAGGTCCCAGCGCGGGGTGCCGGTGGTGACCGGTGCGTGGGCGCCCTGCCAGGCGGTGATGCCGCCGGTGAGCACTCGCAGGTTCGGCAGACCCGCCCCGGCCAGCGCTTGTTCGGCCTGGCTGGCGCGCTGCCCGGAGCGGCACACCAGCACGACCTCCTCGTCGAGGTGGTCGCGCAGTTCGGCGCGGTGCTCGCGCAGCAGATCGAGGGGCACGTTGTAGGAGCCGGGGATGTGCGCGGTCTCGAACTCGGCCGGGGTGCGCACGTCGATCAGCCGTGGGGCGTGGCCGGTGGCGAGCAGGTGTCGCAGGGCGGGGACGTCGAGGGCGGCTGGGGTGCCGGTCGGCGGGGTGGGCATGGGGTGGCGTGCTCCTGTTCGGTGTCAGTTGCCGGAGACGATGGGCAGGCCGGCGCCGGCGGCGTCGGAGTAGGCGTCGTCGATGTGCACGACGTGGCGGCCTGCGCGTTGCAGCAGGCTGGTGGCGGCTGCGGCGCGGTAGCCGGAGCCGCAGTGCACCCAGACGGTGCCCGGGGGCACGTCGGCGAGCCGGGCGGGCAGGTCGGGCAGCGGGATGTGCACGGCGCCGTCGATGTGGTTGGTGCGCCACTCGTTGCTCATCCGTACGTCGAGCAGCACGTCGACCTCGGGCAGCCCGTGCGACGGGGTGCCGGCGCGGGCCGCGGCGAGGTCGGCGAAGGTGGCGGTGGTGAGGTGGGCGAGGCGGGTGTCGTCGCCGCCGGCCCACTGCTCGTAGCCGCCGGTGGCCGCGGCGGCGGGCCGGTCGATGCCGATGCGGGCCAGTTCGCGTTGGGCGTCGGCGACCTGCTGTTCGCTGTCGCCGAGCAGGGTGATCGGCGTGCCCCACGGTGCCATCCAGCCGAGCCAGGTGGACATCGGTCCGTCCAGGCCGAAGCTCAGGGTGCCGGTGAGGTGCCGGTGCGCGAACGCCTTGCGGGAGCGCAGGTCGACCACCCACTCGCCGGCCTCGATCCGGGCCGCGAGTTCGGCCGGGTCGGCGGCGGCGATCGGGGTGAGGTCGATCAGGTCGGCGCCGGCGGTGTTGCGGGCGCCCATGTGCGCGTAGTACGCCGGGTAGGCGTCGAGTCCGGCCAGGGTCTCGCGGACGAAGTCGTCGGTCTCCAGGCGCAGGGCCGGGTTGGCGGTGCGTTCCCGGCCGATCGTGGACTCCGGTGCGTCGGCCTGGGTGGCGGAGCAGAAACTGCCGAATCCGTGCGTGGGCCACACCTGCGCGCCGTCGGGCAGCAGGTCCGCCAGCCGGCGGGCGGAGGCGTGCTGGTGCTCGGCGAGGGTGTGGGCGTGCTGCTTGCCGAGCAGGTCGGTGCGCCCGGTGGTGCCGAACAGCAGCGATCCGCCGGTGAACACCCCGACCGGCTCGCCGATGTCGTCGAGCACGTAGGACAGGTGGTGGAAGGTGTGCCCGGGGGTGGCCACCACCCGCAGCCGCATGGCCGCCGAGACGCCGATTTCGTCGCCGTCCGCCACCGGCCGCCGGTCGAAGCCGACCTCGTCGTCGGCGGCGACCAGGTACTGCGCGCCGGTCAGCTTCGCCAGGGCCAGGCCGCCGGAGACGTAGTCGTTGTGCAGGTGGGTTTCGGCGACGTGCGTGATCCGCACACCGAGCCGGCCCGCGAGAGCCAGGATCCGGTCGATGTCGCGCTGCGGGTCGACCACGATCGCGACCTGTCCGTCGTGGGCCAGGTAGCTGCGGTCTCCCAGGGACGAGGTCTGTACGACCTCCACGCTCACCTCAGTCATCATCATCTCCTCGCTCGTGCGTGCGGGTCAGCGACTGGTCTCGACCGGGTGGCCGGCCCGGCGATCGACCGGCACGCCGGCGACGCCGCTTGACGTCAGTCGACCGACGGAAAACTCACTCGAAGTCACTGTAAAGCTCCATTACGTGAATACCCCGGGGGGTATGCGAAAGGCATGATTCGGCCATGACGGGAAGCCAGCCCCCGCCCCCCGGTGCCGTGCGACAGGGGAGGCGAGAGGGCGGATCAGGACAGCGACAGGAACAGCTTCTCGAGCTCTTCCTCGCTCATGGGCGGCTCCTCGCCACGCTCGCGGGCACTCTGGCACTCCCGCATCCCCGTGGCGATGATCTTGAAGCCGGCCCGGTCGACGGCACTGGACACCGCGGACAACTGGGTCAGCACCCGCTTGCAGTCCTCACCGTTCTCGATCATCGAGATCACCGCGCCAAGCTGTCCCTGCGCCCGCTTCAAACGGGTCAACGCGTCCTTGAGCAGGACCGGGCTCATCTCCATCAGGTCACCTCCACCGCAAGCATACCCCAGGGGGTACCCGGCTTCACGTGACCACTATACCCCCTGGGGTATCCGCCAGGTCCATGGTGACCCACACCGCAACTGCCACCCTGGCCCCGGCGGACAGCCTCAGCTCGCCTCGCGCAACTCCGCCAACCGGGCCTCGATCTCGGCCAGCTCCGCGCGCAGCTTCTCCGCCTGCTGCTCGGCCTCGGCCCGCTCGGCGCCCAGGATCTGCTCCACCGCCTCCTGCACACCCGGCACGTCCACCAACGCCACCATCTTCAACGCCTCGGCCGGCTTCACCACGTACGGCTTCGCGAGAGCCTTGCTGCCCTGCTGCGCCGCGACCGTCCACTCGCCGTCGGCGTACGCCAGCGTCACCGTCAGGCCCGCGGGGCTCTTGGGCTTGGCGGCCTTGACCGCCCGCCGGGCCGGCGTGGGCTTCTCCGTCTGCTCCACCTTCGGCTCCTCCTGTCGCGGCGCGGGCACCCGCGGCGTGTCCAACACGAACTCCGGCGCGGCCACCGCCGCCGGCTCCGGCTCGGGCTCCGGTTTCGGCTCCGCCACCCGACGACCCGCGCCCTTGGGCGCCACCGCCAGATCGGCGGGGGAGAACGGCAACTCGTCACGACCGAACCGCACCACCACGAACTCGTCGGACACGTCCGGATCGGTCAGCTCGACCACCTGGCCGACCTGACCGGCGATCTGCCCCGCCGCCGCGGTGAACACCACCCGCGGCTTACGACCGGCTGCCAACGCCTCCCGGATGCTCTGCACCTCGTCAGTGGACAAACCCTGGCCGGCATCCATCACAACCCTCTTCCGTACACCTGTTTGATTGCTGTCTTGATACCAGTCGGCTGCGACAGCCGCCGCAAGGGGGTTCAGCCGCCCAACGCCCGCAGCGCCCGGTCCGCGTGGTCGTTCATGCTGACCTCACTGTGGATCACCTCGATGACCCGCCGGTCGGCACCGATGACGAACGTCATCCGCTTCGTGCTCAGCGGCCCCAGCGGCACCCGCCGCTTCACCCCGAACGCCTGCGCCACCGTCCCGTCGACGTCCGACAGCAACGGATAGTCGAAACCGTGCAGCGTCGAGAACTCCGCCTGCTTCGCCACCGGATCCCGACTGATGCCCACCCGCGACGCGCCCAACGCCGTGAACTCCGCGCCCAGGTCCCGGAAGTGACAGCTCTCCGCCGTGCACCCCCGGGTCATCGCCGCCGGATAGAAGAACAGCACCACCGGCCCGGTCGCCAGGAACTCCGACAGCCGCCGCGGCGTGCCCGTCTCATCGGGCAGCTCGAAGTCCTGCACCACATCGCCGACACTCACACCCGCCACCGCGCACCTCCGTTGTCCGATCGAACGCGCGGTGAGCGTAAGCGATCAGACCCAGAGCGCCAGCACCTCGTCGGCCACCGTCGCGGCCTGCGCCCACCCGGCCCGCGCCGCGCCGGCCCGCCGCGCCGGGTCCAGCACGTCGCGGCCGATCGCGGCGCGCGCCGCCGCGTCCGGCGTCACCACCACCACCTGCGACCCGGCCGAGCGCAGCTCGGCCACCTGCGCCGCCAACCGTGGCATCGGCCCGAACGCCGCCGACGTCGGCGCGAGGACCAGCACCCGCTGCGCGCCCGCCGCCAGGTCCGCGTTCACCGACGAGCGCATCCCACCGTCGACGAAACGACGCGCCCCGATCGTCACCGGCGGCCACACCCCGGGCACCGCGCAGCTCGCACCCACCGCGTCCACCAACGACACCCCGTCGGCGCCATCGAACACCACGAACTCGCCCGACGCCGCGTCGACAGCCGTCACCAGCAGCCGCCGCGCCGGCCACTCCCGCGCCGGCAGGCGGGCCTCGATCACCGCCCGCTGCGACGCCTCGGACGGGGTACGCGCCGCCACCGCCATCGCCCCGATACGCGCCCTCGACCGCGCCGCGTCCCGCGTACGGCCGCCGGCCCACACCAGCCGCGCCACCGCCCAGAACCCCAACCGTGCCGCCGCCTCGCCCGTGGGCGGGGCCAGCTGCTTTTCGTACAACCGGCGCAGCGGCACCCCGGAACGCACCTGCGCGCCGACCACCGAACCCGCCGACGTGCCCACCACCAGATCCGCCTCGGTGACCGCCACGCCCCGCTCGGCCAACCCGGCCAGCACGCCCAACTCCCACGCCACCCCGGTCACCCCGCCACCACCGAGCACCAACGCCCGCCGCATGTGACCCTCCTTACGACGACTCACCCGCGCCGGTCACGGTAGCGTCGGCTCACCCCAACCGACAGTCCCGGAGGCATCGTGGCACCCGTCACCGTCATCACCGGCGGCGGTCGCGGCATCGGCGCGGCCACCGCCCGCCGACTCGCCACCGCCGGGCACCACCTCGCCCTGTGCTACCGCCGCGACGACACCGCAGCCGCGACCGTCCTGGCCGACCTGCACGCGGCCGGCGCGCAGGCCATCGCGGTACGCGCCGACACCACTGACCCCGACCAGGTCGCCGGCCTGTTCGACGCCGCCGCGCAGCTCGGCCCGCTCACCGGCCTGGTCAACAACGCCGGCGTCACCAGCCCCATCGGCCCGTTCACCGAGCTGCGCGTCGACGACCTGCGCCGCGTCGTCGACGTCAACCTCATCGGGTACGTCCTCTGCGCCCAGCAGGCCGCCCGCCGCCTCACCGACGGCGGCGCCATCGTCAACGTGTCCTCCGCCGCCGCGACCCTCGGCAGCCCGGGGGAGTACGTGCACTACGCCGCCGTCAAGGCCGCCACCGACACCCTCACCGTGGGCCTGGCCAAGGAACTCGCCCCGCGCGGCATCCGCGTCAACGGCGTCGCCCCCGGCATCGTGCGCACCGACATCCACGCCGACTCCGGCGTACCCGACCGCGCCGACAGCGCCGCCGGCCGCATCCCGTTGGGCCGCGCCGGCGAACCCGACGAGGTCGCCGCCGCCATCGCCTGGCTGCTCGGCCCGGACGCCTCCTACGCCACGGGCACGGTCCTGCGCGTTTCCGGCGGCCTGTGAGCCGGGACGCGGCGCGCGCCCCGGCTCACCGCGCTCGGTGCGCTCGGTGCGCTCAGTGCGTGAACAGCTTCGCCGCCGTGATCACCGTCTGCACGACCCCGTAGCCGAGCAGCACCGCCACCACCAGCCAGGAAATCCACAACCGGGCCTGCTGCCCGTGCCGACCGTCGTCACTCATCGCGTACCGCTCCTCTCGACCGTCGCGTCCTCGTCCACGTCCTGCTCCGCCGCCGGTTCGTGATAGCGCTGCGGCACCGGCCGCACCAGCAGGTTCGCCACGAAGCCCACCGCGAGCACACCCACCATCGTGAACAGCGCCGGCCGGTACGCCGCCGCCGTCAACGTGCCCGGCTTGCCCTGCGCGTCGAGGAACCCGTTCACGATCAGCGGCCCCGCGATCCCCGCCGCCGACCAGGCGGTCAGCAGCCGCCCGTGGATCGCACCCACCTGGTACGTCCCGAACAGATCCCGCAGGTACGCCGGCGCGGTGGCGAACCCGCCGCCGTAGAACGACAGGATCACGCAGGCGAACAGCACGAACAGCGCCGTCGCCGTCTGCCCGAAAACGGCCAGCAGCGTGTACAGCACCATGCCCACGCCCAGGTACACCAGGTAGATCGGCTTGCGGCCGATGACGTCCGACGTCGACGACCACACGAAGCGGCCCGCCATGTTGAACAGCGACAGCAGGCCCACGAACCCGCCGGCCGCCGCCACCGACACCGCCGACGTGCCGTTGTCCCGGAAGAAGTCCTGGATCATCGGGCTGGCCTGCTCCAGGATGCCGATGCCGGCCGTGACGTTGCAGAACAGCACCACCCACAGCAGCCAGAACGAGCGGGTCTTCACCGCGTTCGCCGCCGACACGTTCGCCGTGGTCACCAGCGGCTTCGCCGCCACCGCCGCCGGGTCGAAGCCGGCCGGGCGCCACCCGTCGGCCGGCACCCGAACGTTCGCCACCCCGAACATCATGATCACGAAATAGCCCAGCCCGAGCGTCACGAACAGCCACACCAACGCGCTGCCCGACGCCGTCGAGCCCGCGTTGGACGGGTCGTAACCGCTGTCGTAGAACGACAGGAGCTGACGCGACAGGGGAGAGGCCACCATCGCGCCACCACCGAACCCCATGATCGCCAGACCGGTGGCCAGGCCCGGCCGGTCCGGGAACCACTTGATCAGCGTCGAGACGGGCGAGATGTACCCGATGCCCAGACCGATGCCGCCGAGCAGGCCGTAACCCACATACAGCAGCCACAGCTGCTTCGTGGCGATGCCCAGCGACCCGACCAGAAAGCCCGTCGCCCAGAAGCAGGCCGAGACGAACATGGCCTTACGCGGCCCGTTCGCCTCCACCCACGTCCCCGCCACCGCAGCGGACAACCCCAGCATCACGATCGCGATGCTGAAGATCACCCCGATCGCGGTCTGACCGGTGTCGAAGTGGGCGATCAACGAGTTCTTGTAGACGCTTGTGGCGTAAACCTGGCCGATGCAGAGATGGATGGCCAACGCCGCCGGGGGAATGAGCCACCGGCTGTAGCCGGGCGGCGCGACGGTGTGCCGACGATCGAGTGCGGAAAGCATGCGCTGCTTCCTCTCCGACGAGGACGTGAGACACCCCCACATGCCCACATCGCACGCCCGCGGCAAACCTCACCGTCGCCGGACGGTCCCATCCGTGAGCTGAGCGGTCACTCAGCCCACCCCCGCCCGCTACCCCAGGTCGGGCACGTGCCAACCGCCGACCAACGCGTCGGCCTCCGCCGGACCCCAACCACCCCTGTCGTACGGCCGCACCGGCGTCGCCAGATCCAGGATCGGTTCGACGATGCGCCACTCCTGCCGAATCGTCTCCGCCCGCGCGAACCGCAGATGCTGCCCGTCCATCGCATCGTCGAGCAACCGCTCGTACGCCTCCTGACGGCGACCCAGCACCGCCCCGAAGTCCACCGACAGGTCAACCGGACGGCTCGCCACCTCCGCACCCGGGCTCTTCGCCTGAATCGACATCGTGATGCCGTCCCCACGACCCAGCCGGAACCGCAGCAGATTCGCCGGCGCCGCCACCCCACCCGCGGCCGGGATCAACGGACGCTGCGGCTGCTTGAACTCCACCACCACCTCCGTCGCCGTCCCCGCCAGCGACTTACCCGTCCGCAGATAGAACGGCACCCCCGCCCAACGGGGAGAGTCGACAGTCAACCGGGTCGCCACGAACGTCTCCGTGTTCGAATCCGGCGCCACACCCGGCTCGTCGCGGTAACCCGCGTACTGCCCCCGCACCGTGAACTCCGGCGACAACGGCTCGATCTGGCGCAGAACCGCCGCCTCCGCCTCCCGAAACGCGTCCGTGTCGTCACCCGCCGGGGCGTCCATCGCGATCAACGCGACCACCTGAAGAATATGGTTCTGCAACACGTCACGGGTCGCGCCCACCGTGTCGTAGAACCCGGCACGACCCTGCGTGCCAAACCCCTCGGCCAGCGTGACCTGCACGTTGTCGATGTGCTCGCTGTTCCACAACGGCTCGAACAGCCGATTGGCGAACCGGAACGCGTACAGGCTCTCCACGGCCTCCTTGCCCAGGTAGTGGTCGATCCGGAACACCCGCGTCGGATCGAAGGCCCCCTGCACCGTCCGATCCAACTCCGCGGACGACGCCAGGTCACGCCCGAACGGCTTCTCCACGATCACCCGACCACGATCGGCCAGCCCGACCGCCGCCAGCCCCTGCACCACCGAACCGAACACCATCGGCGGAATCGCCAGATAGAAGACCGGACGCTCGGCGTCGCGCAGACGCTCCGCCAACCGCTCGTACGTCGCCGGGTCCGCGTAGTCCCCGGAAATCATCGACAGGTTGCCCGCCAGGGCGTCGAACGCCTCGTCGTCCACCTCGTCACTCGCCTCGGCCACCGACTTGCGAGCCGTCGCGACCAACTGCTGATCATCCCAGGGGGAGCGGGCCACCCCGATCACCGGCACATCGAGCCGACCACGCCGGGTCAACTCGTACAGCGCCGGAAAGAGCTTCTTCGAGACGAGATCACCTGTCACGCCGAACAGCACTACCGCGTCTGAGCGCACGTGCATGGCACTTCCATCCGATCATGTGGAAACCTGATCTTCCGAACGGACAACCGCACGCCCCACTGGAGGAATTCCCCGGCAACGACGCACGTGAGGTCGGCGACAGCGACGGCGCACACCCTGATCGACAAATCTCGATCACCCTAAGGCCCGCCAACCCCGACGCTCCACCCCTTCCCGCCGATACGCCACGACCGAAGACGCGCAGCAAAGCTCCGCGCAACAGGGGAGGATCCCAGAATGAACCTGGCAGTCGACCGATCCGCCGCAGCCGGGCCCGAGGTGGTGTGCCTGCCGATGTTCGGCATGACCCGCACCGCGACCGCCGCCGCCTTCAGCCCCGCCCTCGCGGGGGTCGACCTGCGCGAGACGTACCTGGACCTGCCCGGCCACGGCGACAGCCCCGCCACCTGCCCACCCACCTCCCAGGCCGTACTCGACACCGTCTGCGCATGGCTCGACCACCACACCGACGCACCGGTCCTCCTGGCCGGCGCCTCCTACGGCGCCTACCTCGCCGCCGGCATCGCCCGCCAACGCCCCGACCTGGTCCGCGGCCTGCTCCTGGTGTGCCCCGGCGTCACCATCGCACCGGCCAGCCGCACCCTGCCCGACCACCGCCCACCCCCAGGGCCCGCCGGCTGGCTCGACGACGCCCCCACCGACCTGCGCACCCACCTCGACACCGCGCTCGGCCACCGCACCCCGACCGTCGTCGCCACAGTGCTCGCCGCCCTGCACTCCGGCGGCCCCGGCGACGACACCTTCCTGCAGACACTGCGCACCGGCCCCGGCTACGCGCTTCCCGACGAGACCGCCGACACCCCGTACGACGGCCCCGTCAGCGTCCTCACCGGCCGACAGGACGGCATCGTCGGCTACACCGACCAGTTCCACGCCATGCGCCGCTACCCCCACGGCACCTACACCGCGATCGACGCCGCCGGGCACTACCTGCCGTACGAACAACCGGCACTGCTGCGCGCGCTCACCCAGGACTGGCTACACCGGACGTTGACCACACCATCGCCAGGGCACACGACCACGTAACGCCTGCGCGACAATGGCCGGCATGGCTGACCTGAGCGACATCAAGGCCGCGCTGCACCACTCCCTGCGGCGGACGCGCACCGACCTCGTCTGGAAACTCGACGGTCTGAGCGAACGCGAGGCCAGGACACCCCGCACCGTGACCGGCAACAACCTGCTCGGCGTCGTCAAACACTGCCTCAACGTCGAAGCCGGCTACTTCGGGCTCGCCTTCGACCGGCAGTTCCCGACGCCCGAGGAACTGGTTCCCCTGGAGGCGTTCGACGACGACCCGCAGGCCGACTGGTACGCCCGCGAGGACGAGACCAAGGACGGCCTGATCGACCTGTACCGTCGCGTCGCGCTGTTCGCCGACGAGACGATCGACCAGCTGCCGATCGACGCGCCCGGGCTGGTGCCCTGGTGGCAGCCGGGCCACCAGGACGTGACCCTGTACCGCGTCATCCTGCACGTGAGCGGCGACCTCGCCCGGCACGCCGGTCAGATGGACATCATGCGCGAGGAGCACGACGGCGCGATCGGCTGGCACCGCGACGGCACCGCCGTCCCCGGCGGGCACGACTGGCCGGCGTACGTCAGCAAACTGCGAAAGCTGGCCGACCACTTCGAGTGACCGCCCGCGCACGGCACCCCCGGAAAGGCGATCATGGCCGGTCCGAGCCGGGGGAGAGGCGACGCCTTCCGTCCGTTACGGTGCCGCGATGGGCGCCACTGGACGGATTCGGATCGCCGTCGCTCAAACAGGGGTCACCACCGATCCGGGTGCCAACGGCACGGCGATACGCACCGCGATGCGGCAGGCCGCTGACCAGGGGGCCCGCCTGGTTCACCTCAGCGAGGGCGCTCTGTCCGGCTACGCCGGCGCTGCGAAGCCGTACTACTCAGGATGGCGCATCGATTGGGCGCCGGTCACCCAAGAGTTGCACCGCACGATGGCCCTCGCCGCGGAACTCGGCGTCTGGGTGGTCGTCGGCGGCAACCACCGGCTGACCGGCGCTCATCGACCACACAACTCGCTGTGGGTGATCAACGACCGCGGCGAGCTGATCGATCGATACGACAAGCGGCTGCTGTCACACGCAGAGCTCACCGGCTTCTACACACCCGGCGACCACGTCTGCACCTTCGACGTGGACGGTTTCCGGTTCGGGTGCCTGATCTGCATCGAGGTGAACTTTCCCGAGCTGTGGATGGAACAACGAGCACTCGGCGTGGACTGCGTGCTCTTCTCCACGTTCTCCGACGATCCGGTTTTCGAGGTCATCGCCCGCGCACATGCTGCCCTCAACGGGTTGTGGGTCAGCGTCGCGGTGCCCGTCCAGTGCGCGGCGACCACGCCGTCGGCAGTGATCGGCCCGCACGGGCATCTGCTGCGGCACGCCCGTACGAACGGGCCCGACGTGATCTGCGTCGACCTGGACCGCGCGGACCCGGCGCTCGACGTCGCGCTGAACAAGGCGCGACCGTGGCGGGAGACGGCCCGAGCGGGTGACATCTACGTCGACCGCCGGGTCAGCGATCCTCGCAGCACCGATCGCACCGGCACCTGAAGAGCCAGGTAGATCGACGACACGCCAACCCACCCGGCCCATGCGACACCTTCGATAATGAACATTATGTAAAGTAAGCCGATTCGGGGGTCCCCTCGACAGCGGTCAGTCGCGGGTCAGGCTCCTCTCGATCAGCGCGACCCGTTGCGACACCGGTCCGGCCGGCACGTGGACCAGGTGGTGCCCGTACGCCTCGTACACCTGCTCGTGCACGCGGGCGAAGGCCAGCGAGTCGGCGTAGCTGATCCGGCGTGCGGCCGTGTGGTGGATGAAGCCCAGCGGGCTGATCAGGAACACCGACCGCTGGTAGGTGCGGTGCCGCGAGATGCGGTCCACCTCGGCGGCGAGCGCCGGTGCGATCGGCCGGCCCTGATAGCGCGCCAGCGCCAGTGTGCACAGGGGCGAACGGTCGTACAGGTGTACCGGGGCGTGGCGCGCGGTGTTGGTGGCGTCGATCTGGCGACGGCTCTGCAGGGCGGTCACGGCGTCGACGAAGTCGGGTTCGTGCCACGGCTCGGCGCACCCCCGCGCCTGGCGCTCGGTGATGATGTCGGTGGCGGCCTCTCGGACCGTGACGTGTCCCCTGTGGTGCAACGCCTCCAGCAGGGTCGTCTTGCCGGCACCGGGTGCTCCGGTCAGGACATACCGTCGTGGTTCGGGCATGTTCTCCCCCCTCTCCCCCCGCTTCCCGGGAACGCGAAAATGCTGCATAATATCCCTTATGCATGACAAAAAGGACGAATCGCTCGGGATGCTGATCGAGGAGTTCCTGACCGCCCGCGCGACCCGCAAGCCCTCCCCCCACACCCTGGCGGCCTACCGGCGAGACCTGTACGCGGTGGCCGCCCTGGTCGCCGACGGTGATACCACTCCCCTCCCCCTGGACGCGTTGTCGATCACCGACCTCTCCCCTCGCGTCATGCGGGCGGCGTTCGCCCGGTTCGCCGCGCCGCGGGCGCCCGCTTCGGTGCACCGGGCCTGGTCCACCTGGAACAGTTTCTTCACGTTCCTGGTCGCCGACGGGTTGGTGGCGGGTAATCCGATGCCTGCGGTGGGTCGTCCCCGGGCGCTACTCCCCCAGCCGAAACCGCTGCGCGGCGCGGACACCCCCGAGGTGCTGCTCGCGTCGGTCGCCCGTGACGACGGACGCCAGCGCGACCCGTGGCCGGAGCGGGACGTGGCGGTGCTGGCGGTGGCGCTGTGCGCGGGGCTGCGCCTGTCGGAGCTGCTCGCGCTGCGGGTCGGCTCGTTGGCGGGTCGGCCGGGTGAACGGCGGATCGAGGTGGTCGGCAAGGGCGGGCGCCCACGCGTGGTGCCGATCGAGGCGGACCTGGATCGGGTGCTGCGGGACTACCTGGACAGTCGCGCGCGCCGTTTCGGTTCGCGGTCGGTGCGGCCGGATTCGGCGTTGCTGGTGGACCGAAGCGGTGAGCCGCTGCGCCGCGGTGGCCTCCAGTATCTGGTGGAGTCCTGTTATCGGCGGGCGGGCATCGGTGACCGGGTGCCGCGGGGGGCGCGGCTGCACGCGTTGCGGCACACGTTCGCCACCCGGTTGGCGGAGGACGGGGCGAGCGCGGCGGAGATCATGCGGTTGCTGGGGCACGCGTCGTTGGCGTCGTCGCAGACGTACATCGAGGTGACGGCCGGGCAGCAGCGTGACGCGGTGCGGGCCAACCGCACCAATCGCGCGTTGGCTGCTCTGGTCGGGGTGGACCGGGACTGAGCGGGGTCAGTGTGCGCGGTGGTCGGTGCCGTCGGCGGTGACGGGTAGGGGGCCGAGGACCGCGTTGATGATGTGGATGCGGGCGTTGGTGGCCCGGTAGTCGGCGCAGACGGTGTCGGCGCGGTCGGCGAGGCGGGTGGTGGTTCCGGTACGGGTGACGGTGATGGTGGCGCCGTCGAGGGTGGTGGTCGAGCCGGCGGTGGCGAGGTCGTCGATCGGGTGGGCGCCGGTGCTGAGGTGGGCCTTGAGCAGGGTGCGGAGCTGGTCGGTGTGGTGGGTCATGAGGTCGTCCCAGTTGTCCTCGGAGAACGTGGCGGCGAAGGCGTCGTCGGTGGGTGCGAGGACGGTGACGGCGGTGCCGGCGGGGAGGTCGGCGAGGACGCCGCTGGCGCGCAGGGCCGCTTCGAACGTGGTGAGGGTGGGGATCCAGCGCAGTGCCTCGTCGACGGGTTGGCCGGCGAGGAAGGTCGGGTTTCCGGGGTCGGTGCCGGTGGGCAGGGCGGCGCAGAGGGGTCCGGTGACCTGGGGTGCGGTGGTGTGTGGCGCGGCGTCGGTGCAGGCGGCCAGCAGCAGTGTCGCCGCGAGGAGGGCGAGCCGTCGCGGTCGGGGGTGTCGTGCTGCGGTGGCGGGGTGCGACACGACGGCCTCCAGGGGTTCGGGGTGCACCGGCGGCGCGGGGTGGGGGGCCCGCGCCGCCGGTGCGGTCAGGTGGGGCTCAGAGTGCCGCGCACCCGGTGGTGCGGGGGCCGTGCACTGTGTTGGCGACGCCGAGGTTGGTCGGCGTGGGGTTGTTGCCGGTGCAGGTGAGAGGGCCGCGGATGGTGGAGCCGGCCAGCAGTGGGATGTCGGTGCCGGTGGTGTTGCCGGTCAGGTTGAGCGGGCCGGCGACGGTGACGTCGATGATGGAGACCGCGTCGGTGGTGTTGGTGATCTGGACGGGGCCGTTGACGGTGCTGTCGGCGAGCAGGACGCCGGCGGCGCCGTTGGCGGTGATCGGGCCGCTGATGGTGGTGCCGGTCGTGACGAGTGCCGCGCTGGCGCGGACGGTGACCGGTCCGTTGACGGTGGCGTTGGCGGCGCAGGTGAAGCCGGTGACGACAAGTGGTCCGTTGCGGCGGCCGGTGAGGGTCGGGTAGACGCGTTCGCCGTCGGTGAGCTTCTCCACGCCCAGCGGGTCGAGCAGCAGTGGGATGAGGCCGCGTTCGGGCTGGTTGAGGGGGACGTAGTAGCCGTCGGTGGTCTTGGTGACCTTCCAGCCGTGGGCGGCGATGCGCTGGGCGACGGTGGTGCCGACGCCGCCGGGTCCGTCGGTGCGCACGCCGTTGTACTGGGCGTCGGTGAGTTTGTAGGCGCAGGGGGCGTTGTCGAGGATCAGGTTGGCCGGGGGCGCGTCCAGGGGCGGCGGGCTGTCGCCCGGGTGGGGTGCGGGGTGGGCGGGGATGGGGCGGGAGCCGCGGAAGACGAGGCGGCCGGTGTTGGCGGCCTGGATCGTGATGGCCTCGGCGCGGGAGGTGAGGATGCTGGCGCGGTCGGCGCGGTGGTAGTCGAGGAACTGGTGGAACGTCCAGAGGGCGGAGTAGGTCTTGCGGCGCCGGTTGTTGGCGGTGTTGCCCTCGTCGGGTCGGGTCTGTCCGCCGGAGCTGCGCAGTTCCAGCAGGGAGTTGGTGACGTTCTTGAGGCCGAGGGTGTTGCGCAGGATGGTTTCTTCGCTGAGGCCGACGTTGCCGCCGCCTTCGCAGCCGTAGGGGCAGGGCCACCAGCCGGCTTCGGCGCCCTTGGCGTACATGTGGCCTTCGATCATGTCCTGGGACTGGTCGAAGATGGGTTGGGGGACGTTCTGGTGCCGGGGCGGCAGCATGGGCAGGTCGCCGGCGCGGGAGTTGCCGAACTCGTGGCCGTCGTAGCCGGCGACGGGTCGGTAGTCGCGGACCATCCTGATGTACGCGGCGGTTTCGGGTTGGCGGATCAGGGAGTAGTCGCGGTTGAGGTCCTGGCCGGTGGAGTTGCCGCGGGTGTTGTTGGCGCGGCCGTCTCCGTTGATGGTGGGGACGATCAGGACTGTGGTGTGGCTGAGCAGGTCGGTGATGCGGGGGTCGGTGCTGAAGGCGAGTTGCCGGGCCATGATGAGGCAGGCTTCGCGGTCGCCGGGTTCGTTGCCGTGCACGTTGCAGTTGATGGCCACGGGTGCGGTGGCGGCGACGGCTTCGGGGGTGGTGGCCGGGGTGGGGTGTCCGATGACCAGCATGTTGATGGGTCGGTTCTGGACGGTGCGGCCGAGTTCGACGACGCGTACGCGGTCGCTGAGGGCGTCGATGGCGGCGGTGTAGGCGTACTCGTCGGTGTCGCTGGTGTACTGCGCGGCGTGGGTGGTCTCCCACTGGGTGCGCAGTTGTTGGCCGGGGGTGTCGGGGTTGCCCCAGGGTGCGGTGGTGGTGGCGGTGATGGGCTCGGAGTAGGGCTGTTCGGTGGTGCCGGTGCGGGCGCGCACGCGCCACTGGAAGCTGTCGCCGGGGTTGAATCCGGCGTCGGCGAAGGTGGGTGCCTGCTGGTTGATCTGGCGGTTGGGGCGCCAGACGCCGACGATTGTCGGTGCGCCGGTGGGGGTGCCGTTGGTGTCGACCGCGGTGCGTTCGATCTGGTAGTCGGTGGCGCCGTCGACGGGCGTCCAGGCGAGGGTGGCGTACCCGTCGGCCTGGCGGACGGTGAGGTCGGCGACCTGGTTGGGTTGCGCGGCGCTCTGGGCGTTGGCGGGGGTGGGTGCGGTGGTGAGGGTGAGAGCGATGAGGGTGGCTGCGGCGACGAGGGTGGTTCGCGGGCGTCTCATGTGGCCTCCGACGTGATCGTGGCGCGACCCGCCCAGCATGATCGTCGGGGTTCGTCGATGCAATGATCTTGAGGGAATCTTGCGGCTCGGCGCTGGCTGCGGGGAGTCGGGGTCCGTCAGCCGAGGTCGACCAGCAGGGGGCGGTGGTCGGAGATGGTGGACGGTGGTGCGGTGACGGCCCGTACGGGTGGGAGCTGGCCGAGGGCGTGCCGGTCGGCCAGGACGTGGTCGAGTTGGACGCGGGGCTGCCCGGAGGGGTAGGTGGGCCGTCGGCCCAGGGGGCGCCAGCCGGAGATGAACCGGGCCGGGCCTGCGGGCAGGTTGAGGTCGCCGAGCAGGACGCGGGGGCCGGGTAGCGCGCGCAGGGCGCGCACGGTCTGGCGGAGTTGGCGGGCGTTCCAGCCGGGCACGAACGACAGGTGGGTCGCGGCGGCGGTGAGGGGGCCGTGTGGGGTGTCGAGGACGGCGGCGAGGACGACGCGGGGTTCGTCGTGCAGCAGGATGAGGCCGCCGCCGGGGCCGGGGACGTAGACCGGTGAGCGCACGGGGGCGGGCTTGAGTCGGGTGACGTGCCAGCTGCGTACGGGGTAGCGGCTGATGAGGCCGATGCCGTAGCAGGGTTCGCCGTGGCCGTCGTCGTCGTGGCGCAGGGGGCGGAACTGTTCGCCGGGGGTGCCGACGACGGCGGCGGCGAAGCGGTGGTGTGGCGCGTCGAGGGCCCGGGCGGCGATGGCGGTGAGGTCGAGGTTGCCGCTGCGGTGTTGGTCGCGGTCGACCTCCTGCAGGGCGAGGACGTCGGCGTCGAGGGCGCGTACGGCGGCGGCGAGGCGGTCGGGGTTGACGAGTCCGTCGGTCAGGGATCGGCCGTGCAGCAGGTTGAAGGTGGCCAGGCGCACTCCTGCACCTTACGTCCCCGTGGGAGGGTTGCCGTGTGGTGAAGGTGCTGCTGTGTTCGATGCTGGTGTTCGTGGCGGTTGGCGCGTTGGGGGTGTGGTTGCGGCGTACGCGGGGTCGGTGAGCGGTGAGTCTTGCCACTTCGGGGGCCGGTCGGGTGCGTCGGGTGGGAAGAATTGCGGCCCGTGGACGCCGTATCGCTGAGTACGTTGCTGGTCGCCGCGGCGATGGCCGGGTGGGTGGACGCCGTGGTCGGCGGTGGTGGGTTGTTGCTGTTGCCGGCGTTGCTGGTGGCTGCGCCGGGGTTGCCGGTGGCCACGGCGTTGGGCACGAACAAGTTGGCGGCGATCTTCGGTACGACGACGGCGGCGGCGACGTACGCGCGGCGGACGAAGCTCGACTGGCGGGTGGTGGGGCCGGCGGCGGGGTTGGCGGTGCTCAGCGCCGGGGTGGGTGCGGCGTTGGCCGGGGCGGTGCCGGCGTCGGCGTACCGGCCGGTGGTGTTGGTGGTCCTGGTGGCGGTGGCGGCGTTCGTGCTGCTGCGTCCGCGGCTGGGGGTGGTGGCGGTGCCGGCGCGGCGGACGCCGGTGCGGGTCGCGGTGGCGATCGGTGTGGCCGGTGTGGGTATCGCCCTGTACGACGGGTTGATCGGGCCGGGTACGGGCACGTTCCTGGTGGTGGCGTTCACGGCGCTGATCGGTGCGGACTTCGTGCACGGGTCGGCGATGGCGAAGGTGATCAACGCGGGCACGAACCTGGGCGCGTTGGTGGTGTTCGGGGTGACCGGGCACGTGTGGTGGTTGCTGGGCGCGGGGATGGCGGTGTGCAACGTCGCGGGCGCGGTGCTGGGTGCGCGGATGGCGTTGCGGCGCGGGTCGGGGTTCGTGCGGGTGGTGCTGCTGGTCGTGGTGCTGGCGTTGGTCGCCAAGTTGGGTCACGACCAGTGGGTGGCCCGCTGACCGGGCGGGCCCGGGTGTGGGGGCTCTAGGCGCGGCGGCTGGGTGAGTCGAAGCGGCCGGCGCGGATCTCGCGCAGGGCCCGGCGGCGGGTGTCGCCGCGCAGGGTGTCGACGTAGAGGGTGCCGCGCAGGTGGTCGGTCTCGTGTTGCAGGGCGCGGGCGAGGAAGCCGGTGCCGCTGATGGTGAGTGGTTCGCCGTTCTGATCGACGCCGTGAGCGGTGGCGTGCAGGGCCCGTACGGTCGGGAAGTACAGCCCGGGGATGGACAGGCAGCCTTCCTCGTCGTCCTGGAGTTCGTCGGACAGTTCCAGGGTGGGGTTGATGAGGTGGCCGCGGTGGCCGTCGGCGTCGTAGACGAACACCTGGGCGTCGACGCCGATCTGCGGTGCGGCGACGCCGGCGCGGCCGGGTTCGCCCAGCAGGGTGTCCATCAGGTCGGTGACCAGGGCGCGCAGCTCGGCGTCGAAGGTGGTGACCGGCTCGCATTCGGTGCGCAGGACGGGGTCGCCGATGATCCGGATGGGCCGCATGGTCATGGGGGTCAGCGTATCGCCGCGGGTGGCCGGGTCAGCGTCCGGCCAGGGTGGCGCGGATGGGCGCGGTTTTCGCTGCGGCTTCGGCGACCTCGGCGGCGGGGTCGCTGTCCCAGGTGATGCCGCCGCCGGCCCAGGTGTGCATCATGTCGCCGTCGGTGGCGGCGGTGCGGATGGTCAGGCCGAGGTCGACGTGCCCGGGTGCGACCCAGCCGAGGGCGCCCATGCTGGCGCCGCGGCCGACGGGTTCTCCGGCGGCGATGTGGGTCAGGGCGGCGAGTTTCGGGGCGCCGGTGACGGAGCCGCCGGGGCAGGTGGCGCGCAGCAGGTCGGCCAGGCCGAGGCCGTCGGCGGCGGTGGCGCGTACGGTCGACTCGGCCTGCCACAGGTCGCACCAGCGGCGTACGGCGAACAGGTCGTCGACGGTGACGGTGCCGGTGCGGGCGATGCGGGCGAGGTCGTTGCGTTCCAGGTCGACGATCATGATGTGTTCGGCGCGTTCCTTGGCGCTGCTGAGCAGTTCGGCGCGGCCGGCGGCGGTGGCGGGGCGGGTGCCCTTGATGGGTCGGGTGATCAGGTGTCCGTCGCGGACCTCGATGAGGGTTTCCGGTGAGGCGCAGCCGATGGCCCAGCCGTCGCCGGTGAGGACCCCGCCGTAGCGGGCACCGGGCAGCGCGCCGAGGCGGCGCAGGGCGGGCAGCGGGTCGCCGGTGTAGGGGGCGGCGGCGTGGCCGACGATGTTGGCCTGGTAGACGTCGCCGCGGCCGATGGCGGCGCGGATGGCGTCGACGGCGGCGGCGTGCTGCTCGGGTGTCCAGCTGTCGGTCCAGTCGCCGAGCCACCAGGGTGTCGCCGTGCGGGCGGGGGCGCGTCGGGTGGGGCCGTGGTCGTAGACGACGACGGCGAGGTCGGGCAGGGTCGGGGCGGGTTCGGGCGCCGCGGTGGGGGCGCCGGCCAGGTGTGCTCCGGCGGCGGCAGACAGGTAGAGGGCGGCGCCGCAGGCGCGGGTGTCGTGGTGGGTGGGGGTGGGCCGGGTGAGGTCGCGTAGGTTCAGGCCGTGCGCGGCGAGGAACTCCTCGGCGAGGACCGCGGGGTCGCCGCCGTCGGTGCGGCGCCAGTGCAGGCGGGCGCGTTCAGCGAGCGTGTCGCGACACGCGGTGGGTGCCGCCGGCACATCGACCAGCACCTGTGGGAGCGTTTCCACGCCGTATGGTCCGACCTTCCTCATCCGTTCAGTGGATTTCCCGTACGCCAGGCCGGCACCTGCTCGATGCTGGACACTTTCGCTTGGTACTGTGCGTCACTGGTCATGTGAACCATGACACAGTGCCCCCACAGTCCGGAGAACCCGATGTGCCAGCACCAACCGACCTGCCCCTTAGCTGAAGCCACCGACCGGGAAGCCGCCCGGGTCCTCGCCTGCTTCCCTGAGCAGGGCTGGAGCCTGCTCTGCAACGGCGTGATCGTCTTCGAGGACACCGGCGAGCTGCTCCCCGACGGCAGCAGCATCGCACCGCACCGCGGCCCCGCCCGACACGCTCTCGTGGCCTGAACGACCACCCAGCGTCACCACACCAGCCGCCGTCGACCCAGGCTAGTCCCCCGGTACGGGACGTCTGCGCCCAGGTCGCGGCGTAGCCGGGGCGGCCAGAAACCGCCCGCCCCGGCCTGCCGACGTCAGTCCTCGAACGCCTCCGGCGACGGGCACGAGCAGACCAGGTTCCGGTCTCCGTACGCGCCGTCGATGCGCCGCACCGGCGGCCAGTACTTCCCGGCCCGGTCGACCCCGCCCGGGTACGCGCCCACCGAACGCGGGTACGCGTGCGGCCACTCGTCGCCGCTGACCATCGCCGCGGTGTGCGGCGCGTTCGCCAGGGGGTTGTCCCCCGCCGGCCACTGCCCCGACCCCACCTGGTCGATCTCCGCGCGGATCGCGATCATCGCGTCGCAGAACCGGTCCAGCTCGGCCAGGTCCTCGCTTTCGGTCGGCTCGACCATCAGCGTCCCGGCGACGGGGAACGACATCGTCGGCGCGTGGAAGCCGTAGTCGATCAGGCGCTTCGCCACGTCGTCGACGCTCACCCCGGTCGCCTTGGTCAACGGCCGCAGGTCGAGGATGCACTCGTGGGCCACCAGGCCCTTGTTGCCGGCGTACAGCACCGGGTAGTGCCCGCGCAGCCGCGCCGCCACGTAGTTCGCGGCGAGGACGGCCACGCCGGTGGCCCGGGTCAGGCCCTCGGCGCCCATCATCCGCAGGTACGCCCACGGGATCGGCAGGATCCCCGCCGACCCGTACTTCGCCGCCGAGATCGCCGGGGTGGCGTTGACGTGCGCGCCGAGCGGGTCACCGGGCAGGAACGGCGCCAGGTGCGCGCGCACCGCCACCGGGCCCACCCCGGGGCCACCGCCGCCGTGCGGGATGCAGAACGTCTTGTGCAGGTTCAGGTGCGACACGTCCGCGCCGAACTTGCCCGGCTTGGCGAACCCGACGAGGGCGTTGAGGTTCGCCCCGTCGACGTACACCTGACCGCCGGCGTCGTGGACCTTCGCGCACAGCGACGCGATGCCCGTCTCGTACACACCGTGCGTCGACGGGTACGTCACCATGATCGCGGCGAGCGCGTCGCGGTGCTTGTCGATCTTCGCGTCGAGGTCGACGAGGTCGACGTTGCCGTCGTCGTCGCAGGCCACCACGACGACCCGCATGCCGGCCATCACCGCCGACGCCGCGTTGGTGCCGTGCGCCGACGACGGGATCAGGCACACGTCGCGGTGCGTCTCGCCCCGCGAGGCGTGGTAGGAGCGGATGGCCAGCAGCCCGGCCAGCTCACCCTGGGAGCCGGCGTTGGGCTGCACGCTCACCGCGTCGTAGCCGGTCACCTCGGCCAGCCACGACTCCAGCTGACCGATCATCTCCCGGTACCCGGCGGTCTGGTCGTCCGGCGCGAACGGGTGGATGTTGGCGAACTCCGCCCAGGAGATCGGCTCCATCTCGGTGGTCGCGTTCAGCTTCATCGTGCACGAACCGAGGGGGATCATGCCCCGGTCCAGGGCGTAGTCGAAGTCCGACAGCCGCCGCAGGTAGCGCAGCATCGCCGTCTCCGAGTGGTGGCTACGGAACACCGGGTGGGTCAGGAAGTCGCTGGTACGGGCCAGGGCCCCCGGGATTGGGCTCTCGTCGAAGTCGCGGGGAGTGGTGGTGCGGAACTCGACACCGAACGCGGCCACCACCGCCTTCACGTGTGCGCCCGTGGTGGTCTCGTCGCATGAGATGCCCACCCGGTCGGCGTCGATCAGCCGCAGGTTGACGCCGCCGTCCGCTGCGGCCGCGACCACCTCCGCGGCCTGTCCCGGCACGATCGCGGTGATCGTGTCGAAGAACCGCTGGTGTTCCAGCTCGATGCCCGCGCCGCGCAGCACCGCCCCGAGCGAAGCCGCCATCCGGTGGGTACGCGCCGCGATGTCGCGCAGCCCGTCCGGGCCGTGGTAGACGGCGTACATGCCGGCCATCACCGCGAGGAGCACCTGCGCGGTGCAGATGTTGCTGGTCGCCTTCTCCCGCCGGATGTGCTGCTCGCGGGTCTGCAACGCCAGCCGGTAGGCCGGGTTGCCGTCCGCGTCGCGGGACACCCCGACCAGGCGCCCGGGCAGCATCCGCTCCAGGCCCGAGCGCACCGCCAGGTAACCGGCGTGCGGCCCACCGAAGCCCATCGGTACGCCGAACCGCTGGGTGGTGCCGGCGGCGATGTCCGCCCCGATCTCCCCCGGCGCCCGCAGCAGCGTCAACGCCAGCAGGTCCGCCGCGACGGTCACCAGGGCCCCGACGGCGTGCGCCGCCTCGACGAGACCCGCGTGGTCACGCACCGCGCCGGACGCGCCCGGGTACTGCAGGTGCAGGCCGAAGAACTCGGCCGGCAGCTCGTCGCGCTCGACGTCGAGGACCCGCACATCGATGCCGAGTGGCACCGCCCGGCTGGTGATCACCGCGATGGTCTGCGGCAGGGCGTCGGCGTCGACGACGTACACCCCGCTCTTGCTCTTGGACGCCCGCCGGGCGAGGGTCATCGCCTCCGCGGCGGCGGTGCCCTCGTCGAGCATGGAGGCGTTCGCGGTGGCCAGGCCGGTCAAATCGGTGACCATCGTCTGGAAGTTCAGCAGCGCCTCGAGCCGGCCCTGGCTGATCTCCGGCTGGTACGGCGTGTACGCCGTGTACCAGGCCGGGTCCTCCAGGACGTTCCGGCGGATCACCGCCGGGGTGTGCGTGCCGTGGTAGCCCAGGCCGATCATCGACACGGCGACGGTGTTGCGGGCCGCGAGGGCCCGCAGCTCGGCGATCGCCTCGGCCTCGGTGGCCGCCTCCGGCAGGTCGAGGGTGCCGTGCCAGCGGATCACCTCGGGGATCGCGGCGTCCATCAGCTCGTCGATCGAGTCGTGGCCGACGACCTCCAGCATGCGACGCTCATCGTCGGGGCCGGGACCGATGTGACGGGTGGCGAACTGCTCTACGGACATCTTTGGCGCTCCCGGGCGAGGTCGACGGATCGGCCTCCCCCTCTGTCGCGCCCGCACAGCGCTCCACAGTGCCTGCCCACGAGGTCCTTTTGCCTGAGAGGTTCCGGGGAGGATTTGCCCCTTCGGCGCCGCCCCTGCTGCTCTCGGGCGGTCTCTCCCACGTGGGTGGTACCGGCATGGTCAACGCTACCAGCGCCGGTGTTTCCGGCTCATGTCCTACCCCTGTGACGTCACACGCCGGCCGCTGTGGCCAGCGGCGCGGCCTCGCCGGCGACCCGGTCGGCGAGCGCCGGCAGCAGCGCTCCCAGCGGCGCGTCGAGGCACACCGTGGCGTACCCGTCACCCCGGGTCGGCCCCTGGTTGACGATCGCGACCGGAATGCCGTGTTTCGCCGCCCGGATCACGAACCGGCGCCCCGACATGACAGTCAACGACGACCCGAGCACCACCACCGCCCGCGCCTGCTCCACCAGCGCGAAACACCGCGCCACCCGCTCGGGCGGCACCGTCTCGCCGAAGAACACGACGTCCGGTTTCAGCATCCCCGTCCCACAGATCCCGCAGTCGACCGGCCGGAACCCGGCCACCTGCTCATCGGGGAGATCCACATCACCGTCCGGGTTGACCGCGGCGGCACGGGCCACGAAGTCCGGGTTGGCCTCGCGCAGCCGCCGGTCCACCTCCTCCCGGGAGGTCAGGTTGCCGCAGTCCAGGCAGACCACCTCGTCGAGGCGCCCGTGCAACTCGACCACCCGGTCGCTGCCCGCGGCGCCGTGCAACCCGTCGACGTTCTGCGTGATCACCGCGTCGACCAGACCGGCGCGTTGCAGCCGCGCCACCGCCCGGTGCCCGGCGTTCGGTGCCGCGCGGGCGATCAACCGCCACCCCAGGTGGCTGCGCGCCCAGTACCGCCGCCGGGCGACGGGATCCCGGGTGAACGCCTGGAAGGTCATCGGGGTGTGCCGGCGGGCCACCCCGCCGATGCCGAACACCGCCGGCAGCCGGCCACGTACGACGCCGTACGCCGGGCAGCGGCCTCGTCCGGTACGGCGCCGCCGGGCAGCGGCCTCGTCCGGTGCGGGGCCGCCGGCAGCGGCCACCCGCCGGCCCCGCACCCGCGCGACGGCCACCCCGCCGGGCTCTACACCGCGACGACGTCGGCGACGACGCAGGCGATATTGTCCGGCGCCCCTGCGGCCCGCGCGTCGTGGACCAGGGCCCGCACCGCGTGCTCCGGATCGGCCGCCGCGCTCAGTGTCGAGAACAGGGCGACCCGGTCGACGACAGCCCACAGCCCGTCGGAGCACAGCAGGTACCGGTCACCGGGCAACGCCGCCCGCAACGCCAGGTCGGCCTCGACCTGCTGACCGCCGCCCAGCGCGCGCACCAGCACCGCCCGCTGGGGATGCGCGCCCGCCTCGTCGCGGTCGAGCCGGCCCTGATCCACCTGCGTCTGCACCCACGTGTGGTCCTGCGTCAACAGGGAGAGCTCACCGTCGCGCAGGAGGTACGCGCGGGTGTCACCGACGTGCACCAGCGCCAGGTGGGTGCCGCTGCGCAGCAGCGCGGTCAGCGTGGTCGCCGGCTGGTGGTCGTCGGTCGCCAACTCCCGCACGACCCGGTCCGCGTCGGTGACCGCCCCCGCCAGCATCGTCAGCAGGTCGACGGCCGGCCCGTCGGCGAGTTCCAACGCGGTGAGCGCGTCGACGGCGGCGGCGCTCGCCGCCGCGCCGCCGGGCCCCCGTACCCCGTCGGCGACGGCCAGCAACCGCTCACTGGCGTACGCGACGTCCTCGTTGCTGTCCCGCACGGCCCCGGTGTCACAACCGGCGGCGTAGCGGACGGCGACGGTGCGGTTCGTTCTCGACACGGTGGCGCTCCCCTCGGACAGGTGATCCACGAGGAGGCCGGCGAGCCGGGCGCGGGCCGCGGTGTCGACCGACACCTGCCGCCAGTACGCGGTGACGGCCTGCGCCGCCGCCGCGGGTTCCAGCTCGCACACGGCGCGGATCTGCGCCAACGGCATGCCGATGCGACGCAACTGGGCCACCAGCCGGGCCAGCGGCACCTGCCGCGGGTCGTAGAGCCGGTATCCCGACTCGGAATCCACCGCGGCCGGCGCCAGCACCCCCACCCGTCCGTACAGGCGCAACGCCTTCGGCGTCAGTCCCGCCGCCCGGGCGAACGCCCCGATGGTCAACAACCCCACGTCGGCTTCCTCCTCGCGCCGGTCACGGTGACCGGCACGCACCAGCCTGGGGGTTGCCCGCAGGTCAAGGTCAAGCCCGGCGACAGCGGTAGGTTGGACACATGCGTGTTGTCATCGCCGGAGGCCACGGCAAGATCGCCCTGCTGCTCCAGCGGCACCTCGCCGACCGCGGCGACACCGCCGTCGGCCTGATCCGCAACCCCGACCAGGCCGACGACCTGCGCGCCGCCGGCGCCACAGCGGTCGTCTGCGACCTCGAACACGTCGACGTCGACGAGGTCGCCGCGCACCTGCGCGACGCCGACGCGGTGGTCTTCGCCGCCGGCGCCGGCCCCGGCAGCGGCGCCGCCCGCAAGGACACCGTCGACCGGGGCGCCGCCGCGCTGCTCGCCGACGCCGCCACCCGCGCCGGCGTCCACCGCTACCTGCTGGTGTCCTCCATGGGCGTGGACAAGCCGCCCGCCGCCGGCACCGACGACGTGTGGGCCGCGTACCTACGCGCCAAACGAGCCGCCGAGGACGACCTGCGCGCCCGCGACCTGGCCTGGACGGTGCTGCGCCCCGGCCGGCTCACCGACGACGAACCCACCGGGCAGGTCACCCTCACCCCACACGCCGGCCGCGGCGCGATCAGCCGCGCCGACGTCGCCCACGTCCTCGCCGCGCTCCTGGACGAACCCCGCACCGCCGGCACGACCCTGGAACTCGTCGACGGGCCCACCCCGATCGCCGACGCCATCCGCGCCGCCGCCACCTGACCGACCCAGCCGTCGAGGGGCACCCCCGGTCGGCGGAGGTCAGCCGCCGGGGTGGTGCGCGGCGACCAGCACCGGCCCGCCGGGGACGGTCGGGAAACGACGGACGTCCACCAGCCCCGCCCCCGCCAGCACCTGCGCCATCCGGTCCGCGTCGAAGTCGTTGCCGCCGTTGCGGACCGCGTTCCACCGGCCCACCGCCGCCCGCAACGGATCCGCCGCCGGCGGGTTGGTGCCCGCCACCAGCCAGCCGCCCGGCCGCAACGCCTGCACCAGCCGGGGAAGCGCCACCGTCAACGTCTGCTGGGGCAGGAACGGCGCCGGCAGCCACACCAGGTCGTACCCGCCCGGCTCGGCCACCTCCGCGACGTCCTGACGGCGCAGACTGATCCGATCCGCGACGTCGGGCGCTGCGGCCAACTCCCCGCGGGCCAGGTCCAACGCCCGCTGCAGCACGTCGATCCCCACCACCGACGCCCGGGGCAACGCCCGGGCCAGGGCAACCGCCAACGCCGCCACACCGGTGCCCACGTCCAGCACCCGGCCGTCCGTCGAGTCCAGGCGCCGCGCCAGCCCCGGCAGCTCGGGCACCACCCGGGTGGCCAACGCCCGGCCGGTCGCCGCCGACGCCCGACCCTGATGCAGCAACACCTCGTCGCCCAGCTCCGCCCAACCGGTCCCGCCCAGCCCGGACGGCTCCTGCGCCGCCGCGGCGACCGCCTGGCGCAGCGAACTCAACCGCGCCTGCACCGCGCTGCGCCCGGTCGGCCCATCGGCAGCCACCAGCGACGGGTGCGCGACCGGCACCCCAGCATCCCAGGACAGCAGACCAGCGGCCTCCAGCACCGCGCTGCGGTGCGGCGACGCCGCGAGGACCTCGGCGAGCGGGGCCGACAGGGCGTCACTCATGGTGCCGACCGCGGCCGCCAGAGCCCACGCCGAAGCCTCCAACGCGGCCAGCGGATCCGGTGAGGGTGATACGGACACGGCGGCGCCTCTCCCCGGGGCGGGCCACCGATATCAGCGCCGCCTGGCCCCTTCGACTATGCCACCGCCGCCAGCGCGCCGGGTGGGGTCCACCGCAGCGAACCCCACCCCTGACACCTCACCGCTGGTGGTGACGGGGCAACGCCGCCTGCCCGGCCGCGCCACCCACGAAGGGCGCCCCCGGCGTCTCCTTCGCGATCCGGTCCATCGTGCGCGCCAACTGCTCACTGCCGTCGTCGAGATGCCGCGCCGCCGCCTGCATGTGCGACACCATCATCTCGCCGAAGATCCGCAACGCCTCCCGGGTCGCCACCGTGTCGTCGAAACTGGACCCGGCCGAACTGCGGTACTCCGTGACCGCCCGCTCAGCCTCCTGCTTCGCCTCCTCCGCCGCCGCCCGCATGTAACTCTCGTACTGCATCCGGGCGTACTCGGCGACCCGCCGCGCGTAGTCGTGCGCCTGCGCGATGATCTGCTCGGCCTCCCGCTGCGCCGCCGACAGCAGATTCACCTCCTTGGCCGCTGGCACCTTCGCCGCCGCCGGCGTACTCGGGATCACCCCGTGACGGTGCAACTCCACCCGGTCGGTGAGCCGCTCATTCTCCGCCCGCAGGTTCGCGATCTGCGTCGCCAACAGATCCAACTCGTCGGCGACCTGCACCCGGAACCGGTCCACGTCCGCGTTGTCGTAGCCACGCCGCGCGAACGGCGCCGTCCCGAACTCCCACCGCCGAACCCGGTCGGAGGTCATCCGCACCTGCACACCGCCGGACACCTGAATACCGTCGTACCGGCTGATCGGGGTCGCGCTCACCGCTCACGCCCTTCCTTCGCGACTGCGGGGCTCGCAAGCTCACTCCTCGCGCTCACCGGTCACCCCCCTCACTCGACTGCTGGACCGCCGTACGCCACGCCGGGCCGTACCACTGCTTGCCCAGACCCTCGTGATGCACCTGACCCTCGTGGTAACCCGCCCGAGCCAACGACTGCACCGCGTGCGACACCATCTCGTCCGACCCGCACACGTACACGTGCCGCGAACGCCAGTCCCCATCGGCCAACGCCCGGTCCACCGCGTACACGAACTCACCCGGGCGGTTCATCTCCGCGCCCACCACGTACGTCACCGTCAACCACGGACACGACGACGCCAACTTGTCGATCGCGTCGCTGTCGTAGAACTCGCTGCGCGACCGCGCACCCACGTACAGATCCACGCGGCGACCCGACCCCTCCGCGGCGACCTGCTCCACCAGCGCCTTCACCGGCGCCCAGCCGGTGCCCGACGCCAGCAGCAACAGATCACTGGAACCCGCCGACCACAACGACAGGCGGTCCCCCACCGGAGCGGCCAGATGTACGCGGTCCCCCACCGCCGAGCCGTACACCAGCCGCGACGACACCGCGCCACCCGGCGCGGCCCGCACATGCAACTCCAGCGTGCCGTCCGCGCGCGGCGCGTTCGCCGGCGAGTAGTACCGCCACGACCGCACCGACGGATGCGACACCCCGATCGACTGACCCGGGGTGAACGGCAACAGGTACTGCGGACGCACCGTCAACACCGCCACGTCGAACGCCCGCCGCTCATGGGCCACGATCTCGGCCACCCACCACGGCGGGTTCACCGCCTCGGCGGCCTGCGCCGCCTCCATCATCACCTGCGCGATCAGCCCGTACGCGGCAGCCCAGTCCTGGGCCAGCTCATCGGTCCACTGCTCGGCGAGAAAATGCTGCAACGTCGCCAGCAGCGCTTCACCGACCGCCGGATAGTGCTCCGCGCGGACCGCGAACTTACGGTGATCCGCGCCGAGGTCCTGCAGGAAACCCACCAGCCGATCGACCTGATCCACGTGGGACACGATGTGGCCCAACGCGGTGACCAGACGGTCCCGCTGCCCCGCCATGTTCGTGGGGAACATCTGCCGCGTCTCGGGATGCGCCAGAAACAACGTTGAATAGAAGTAGAGCGGCACCTCGTCGCCGTGCCCGGCGACGAGGGACCAACTCTGCTTGAGTCGGGCCGCGTCCACGCTCAGACGCCCGGACGCTCTCCGGTGGCCACCACCTGGTCCTGCACCTGCACCAGCACCGCCCGCACGTCGTCCTGCACGTCGGCCGGAACGCCCAGCTCGGCCAGCGTCGCGATCAGGTACTCACCCACCTTGGCGTAGTGCGCCACCGGAATGCCCAACGGCTGGTGCGCCTCGGCCAACCCGCGACCGGTGTACTCGTTCGGGCCGCCCAGCACCACCGTCAACATCAACGCCAGGTGCCGACGCTGACCCGTCATGTCCACAGTGGCGAAATAACCCGCCAACTCCGGATCGGCGAGCACCTTGTCGTAGAACAGCTCCACGGCCGCCTTCACCGAACTCGCACCGCCGATGCGGTCGTAATTCGAGGCTGGAGCGGTCTCTTCCGTAACCGTCACGGTCGTTCCTTCCGGGGTGACAGGTCGCGCGCGCGGTGACGCGCAGGGGCAACGGCCACCGACGCCACACCGTCATGCCACGGCGGCACGCCAGGGACCGTGACGGACCATAGCGTGCCCGCGACCTCCGGTCAGGGCCCCCCTATCGGTTTCCCGACAATTGACGCACACGCACCGTCATCACAAGGGAACCCGAAATCCACCGACGGCAACCAGAAGAGCACCGACGGTATCCACTGTGGAATCGGCCACCCGGGGAACCCGCACCCGGACACCACGACCTGACCCACAGTCACCAGGCGGCCGCAGCCAAAAAAGTCACCCGTATCAACGGACCGCACGCCAACGGACGCGCACCGCGACTCAGCCGGCCCGCCGCCTCGCCCGCCGCGCCGCCAACTCGTCACCCACCGGATCCGACGAGGACCCCACCGCAGGCTCCGCCGGGCCGCTCGCCGCCGGCTCCGCCGGCAGATGCGACAACGACCCCTGAATCTCCTTGAACGCCCCACCGATCGCGATCCCGAAGACGCCCTGGCCACCCTGCAACAGGTCGACCACCTCCTCCGGAGACCGGCACTCGTACACCGTCGTCCCGTCGGAGATCAACGTGATGCCCGCCAGATCCTCCACACCACGCGACCGCAACGCCTCGATCGCCTTGCGGATGTTCTGCAGGGACACCCCCGCGTCCAACAACCGCTTCACGACCTTCAACACCACCAGATCGCGGAACGAGTACAACCGCTGCGTCCCCGAACCCGACGCGTCGCGCACACTCGGCACCACAAGCGTCGTCCGCGCCCAGTAATCCAACTGCCGGTAACTGATGCCCACCGCGTGGCACGCCGTCACACCTCGGTAGCCCACCGAGCCGTCACCCTCAGTCGCCACACCCGGCGACGACGCGCCCGGCTCACCCACCTGTGTACCCGGATCAGGATCCTGCGGCTCGTGCATCCGGACAACCTCCCCGTCAGTGCGGCGACGCATCGTTTCGTCCGACGCGCACCCCTCGACACGGCAACCCTAACGCCACCTTCAGGGGTTACCACGGAGGAACCGACGCGACACGCCGCGCAGCCACCGAGAAAGATCACCAACCACGCGCCGACGTCACCCACCGTGACGCCAACGCCGAACCGAAGCCGCTCAGCCCGCGAAATCCTCCGGACGCACCTGCTCCAGGAACTCGCGGAACTTCTCCACCTCATCCTCCTGCTCATCGGGGATAACGATCCCCGCCTCGCTGAGGACCTGCTCCGCACAACGAATCGGCGCACCGACGCGCAACGCCAACGCGATCGAATCGCTCGGCCGCGCCGACACCCGCACCCCATCGCCGATCAGGAGATCCGCGTAGAACACGTTCTCCTTCAGCTCGGTGATCTCCACCGCCTGCAACGGCGCCTGCAACGCCGCCAACACATCCCGCAAAAGATCATGCGTCAACGGACGGGCCGGCTTGACCCCCTGCTGCTCATAAGCGATAGCCGTGGCCTCGACCGCGCCGATCCAGATCGGCAGATAGCGGTCGCCCTCGACCTCCCTGAGCAGGACGATCGGCTGGTTGCTGGGCAGCTCCACCCGAACTCCGACCACGCTCAGCTCGCGCACCGCCGCCTCCGTGTCGTTGTCACCTACGCCGCACCGCGCCCTTCCCTGCACGGTACACGGACCGCAACACGGTCGTCCGATGCGCTACAGCACCACGCCCGCGCCAGAGAGGGGTTACCCCGGCAAGCCTACGGCACGCTTCGGAGAAGAGATCTTTCCGCTCCACCGCCACCTGCCGGGCACCCTCACCGACCCAACGTCGACCGCAGCCCCACCCGCACCAACGCCGCGTGCAACTGCTCCGACAACGCCACCAACTCCCGCGCCGTCTCCGCCGCCCGCGCCCGCGCCGCCGGATCACTCTGCCGCGCCAACGGCGCCACCAACTGCGCGAACAACCCGACCTCACGATCGGCCGCACTCCGGTAACCCCGCAGGTGCCGCGGCTCCAACCCGTACGCCGCCAAACCCGCCACCGCCGACGCGATGATCAACGCATCCGCGTCGTACCACCCCGGCGGATCCGACACCAGCACACCGAGCCGCTCCAACTCCACAAGCGTCGACTCGTCGATCCCACTGCGGGCCACCAGCTCAGCCCGGCCGAGCCGCACCTGCGACGACTCGGCCGGCTCCGCCGACTCCCGACCCGGCACCTCACCATCGGGCCCCACCGCGACCAACGCCGGCCGTGACCGCTCCGGCTGCTCGCCGGACGAATCCCACTGCGCCAACTGCTCACGGATCACCCGCAACGGCAGGTACCGGTCCCGCTGCGCGGTCAGCACGAACCGCAACCGCGCCACATCGTCCCAGCTGTACTTCCGGTAACCCGCCGCCGTCCGCTGCGGCTCCACCAGCCCCTCGGCCTCAAGGAACCGCAGCTTCGAAATCGTCGTGTCCGGGAAATCCACCCGCAACTGCCCCAGCACCTCACCGATGCTCATCAGCGGCTGGGACCGGGCCGCCCCGGGTGGCGTGGAGGCCGCAGGCTCGTTCACCCCCGGCCGGCCTCCTCCTCCGGGCGCGGACCGGCGATGAACACCACCCGGAACTTACCGATCTGTACCTCGTCACCATTGCTCAACGTGGCCGCCTCGACCCGCTCACGATTCACGTACGTGCCGTTGAGGCTACCCACGTCCCGCACCGTGAACGTCCCACCATCACGGTGGAACTCCGCGTGCCGGCGCGACACCGTCACATCGTCGAGGAAGATGTCACTGTCCGGGTGCCGGCCACTGGTCGTCACATCGTGGTCCAACAGGAACCGGGCACCCGCATTCGGACCGCGACGAACCACCAGCAACGCCATACCCGGCGGCAACGAACCGGACATCCGGCTCGGCACCACATCGGTGTCCGGCCCTTCCAGCACTTCGTCGAGCGAGCCGAGATTGAGCGTCGAGGTGACGTCGAGTGGGGGGAACTCGTCGTCTGGGCGCGTCATGGGACCACCTCACGGATCTGTTCGGTCGGCGTCGGGTAATGGCGGGTCTGGCCGCCGGGCGCTCGTCCACCCGGCGGCTGGCTCCCCGTGCCCGGGAAGGCAATTCCACAACGCTCAACTAATGGGTTCTTCTCGGTCGACTGGGCGAGCCTAGCCAGCGCCGAAATGCAGGGCAACCGGACGCGCGCAGACATCCCGCACACCGGATCAAGCACACTCAGCCTTCGGTGATCTTCTGGTACGCGCCCGCCGTCAGCAACCCGTCCGTCGCCGTCGGATCGTTCGGCGTGATCTCCACCAGCCAACCCGCACCGTACGGATCCGTGTTGATCAGCTCAGGAGTGTCACCCAGCGCGTCGTTACGCGCCGCCACCGTGCCCGCAACCGGCGCGTAGATCTCCGACACACTCTTGGTCGACTCGATCTCACCCAGCGAGTCACCGACCGCGACGGCCGCACCCACCTCCGGCAACTGCACGTACACGATGTCACCCAACGCGTCCTGCGCGAAGTGCGTAATGCCGACCCGCACCGAGCCGGTACCGTCACCCGCCACCCACTCATGCTCGGCGGTGTATCGCAGATCCTCGGGAATCACCAGACGCGTCCTTCATCCATCGGTGCCCCGGACCACCCGGGCCCGGCGCGGCCGCGCCGGTCAGGAGACCGGACGGGCGTGTTCCTACTTGGTCGGCACGTGCAGCGCCGAAACCTCGGCAACCTCACGCTCCCCAAACGTCACGTTACCGCCGTCACCCCGGACCGACGCGACCACCCCACCAGGAATGTTCAACGCCGTACGCATCGTCGCCGGATCACCGATCACCGTGATGGTGAACGGCCCCGTCAACCGACGCCCCTCCACCACCAACGACCCGTTGTCCCCATCGAGGAAGTACGTCGATGCGATCACCCGCACCGTCTCCCGGTCACCACCGGAGATCTGCATCGCCTCCGCGCCCGCGCCCCGCAACTCCTGCACCGCGTCCAACACCCGGTCCGCCGTGATCGGCTTGATCCCGTTGCTGGAGAACTGCACAGTCAACCCCGGACCCACCGCCGGCAACGTACCCGCCAGAATCCCCAGCTCGTCCGCCCGACGAGTCGCCTCGTCCAACGCCGCCTGCCGACCCTGCGCACCCGAGGCCAACTGCCGCTGGCTGTCCTCCAACGCCCGAATGTCCTGCTGGAGACGGTTCTCGCGCGCATCCAGATCCGACAGGATCCGCACCAGGTCCTCCTGACGCGTCGCCCCCAACGTCGGATCCGTCGACGTCGTCCTCAACTGCACGACGAGCGTGAACCCCAGCAACGCCAACAAAGCCGCGATCATCACCCCGGCCGCGCTGAACCGCGACCGCACCGACGCCGCGGGGACCGACTCCACCACCGGCTCGTCCGCCGGCTCAGCCGGGCGCGACATCGCGCTCAGGTCCACCGTCGCGCCGTCATCGACCGGGGCCACCCCGGGCTCCGCGTCCGGCGACTCCGGCTCCTCCGTCGGACCGTGCGGCGCCAACGGACTCAACTCGTCCGGGTCCGGCGCATCCGGCCGCGGATCCGGCTCACCAGCCGGCCCACCCGGCCGCCCCGGCCCCGCCGGCTGCGGCCAACCCGTCCCCGTCTCCGCCTGCTCGTCGCTCATCGCTGTCAAACCTACGCCCGGAACAGGTGCCGACGGATCGCCGCCACATTCCCGAAGATCCGCACACCCAGAACGACCACCACACCTGTGGACAACTGCCCGCCCACCCCCAACTGATCCCCGAGATACACGATCAGACCAGCCACCAGCACGTTCGAGATGAACGACACCACGAACTGCTTGTCGTCGAAGATGCGGTCCAACTTCGCCCGCACCCCACCGAACACCGCGTCCAACGCGGCGACCACCGCGATCGGCAGGTACGGCTGCAACGCCGCCGGCACCGTGGGATCAAGCCACACGCCCAGCACCACACCGGCGAGCAACGCCAGCACCGCGATCATCCGCCACCTCCGGAAGGACTAGCGGTCCCCGGCGAACCCGACGACCCAGGACTGCCGGACCGGACACCCGACCCAGAAGGGCTCGGACTGACCGACGGCTTGGCGTAGCGTAGCTGCGGCTCCGGAGCCGCCGGCAGGGTGAGGTCCTCCGCCTTGCGCACACCGAACGACAGGCCGGTCTTCTGCGCGACCTCCCGCATCACCGCCGCGTTCCGGCTGTCCTCGAACTTGCGCCGCATCGACCCCGGCCCGATCGCCGACACCTCGTACGGCCCCGTCACCGGCCGGAAATCCACCAGGATCGCCTCGCCCGCCGTCCGGATCGTCGACGTCGACGTCAACCGCTGCCCATTGATCGAGATCGCCTCAGCGCCGGCGCTCCACAACGCGTTCGCCACACCCTGCAGATCGCTGTACAGCACCTGCGACGGCCCCGCGCCCTTACCGGTCACCGCATCCGCGTTGCCCGGCGCGTCCGCCAGGCGCACCACCACACCGTCACCCCGCACCCGGCCGAGCCCGGTGACCGCCTCCAGGTCCCGCAGACGGGCCGCGGTCGACCCGCTCAACGCCGCGTCCCGCTGGCGGCTGACCTCCTCGCGCAGCTGGTCCGCGCGCGCCGACAACCGGTCGGTCTGGCCCTCCCGCTCCTTGATCTGCGCCACCAACCCGGAGCGGGCCTGGGCACGCCCCGGCTCGTCCGCCATCGTCTGGCGGTACGCCACCGCGAACAGGAAGCCCAGCACCACCACCACGACCAGGCTGACCGACCGCGCCGGCCAACCCGAGGACGCGTCGTCCTGCGACGACGCCGCCCGCCGGCGCGCGGCCGCCGCGTCCGCGTACCCCGGATCCAGGGGGTTGCGGAACAGCTCGGTGAGGAAGTCCGGGGCGTACACCCGATCCGTGCGGGGACGCTCCGGCGGCGTCGCGCTCACGTGGCCGCTCCCGGGCCGCGCGCCGCGCGCACCAGCCGCGCCGCCTGCACCACGTACATGGCGCCGGCCACCCAGTAGAGCACCAGCCCCCACCAGGCCAGCCCCCACCCGATCGCGGCCGTGGCCGTCGCCGCCGCACTCCACTCGGTGGCCAACAACAGCACCGGGAACGCCGCGAGCAGCAGGAACGTGGCGGTCTTGCCGACGTAGTGCACCGGCGGCGGCCCGTACCCGTAGCGGCGCAACACCGCCAGCGAGCCGAGCAGCAGCGCCTCCCGGGCCAGCAGCGCCGCCGTGAACTGCCACGGCACCACCTCCCGGGCCGTGAAGGCGAGCAGCGTGGCGAGGATGTAGAGCCGGTCGGCGAGGGGGTCGAGCAGCTCTCCGAGCCGGCTCACCTGACGCAGCCGGCGCGCGATCCAACCGTCGACCCAGTCGGTGGTGCCGCCGATGGCCAGCACCACCACCGCCGCCACGTCCGCGCGGGCCACCAGGAACAGATAGAGGAACAGGGGTACGCCCAGCAGGCGCCCGAAGCTGATCAGGTTGGGCAGGGTGAGCACCTGGTCGCCGGGAGCCTGGTCACCGGTGTCCCGCGGATGCTCTGCCCGAGCCGGCCGACGCGACACCGAACCTCCTCCACCGCACGCCCCGACGCCAGACCGTGAACGGGCGCGGCGGAGGTCGTACGCGCTGTCGGGCCGGCAACCGCCGGCTCCCCTGCGGCCCCGGGATGGGACCTCTGCCCTGATGCGGCCCGCGATCTCGATGATCACGGGCCGGCTGAGTGCGCTGCCACTATATCGGGCTCCCCCGCGCTCCTCGGCCGCCGCCGCGCGCCGTTGGTGCGGCCGTGCCGCACTGTGGCGTGGATCACCACGCCTAAGCCGTCCTAGGATACTAGTGGAAGGGGGTTGGCGGTTCAGGCCGTCTGAACCGCCTGATCGGTCTGCTGCTCCGGCACCGTCTGCGTCGCCGCGCGACCGAAGGCGAGCAACGACAGCAACAGATCGTGCTGCATCCGCGGGGGCATCCTGTCCAGCACTGCCTGCACCGCGCGCTGGCGCCGCTCCGCCAGCTCCCGCAGCAGGGTCAGGGCGGCGGCGGTCGGCACCAACCGCACCTCCCGCCGGTCGCGCGGGTCGGCCACCCGGCGCAACAGACCGGTCGCCTCCAGCCGGTCGCAGAGACGGCTGGCCGAGGAGGGCACCACGTCCAGCAACTCCGCGAGGCCGTTGACGTTGGTCTCCTGCCGCCCGCTGATCAGCATCAGCACCCGCAGCTGCGTCGGTGGCACCTGATGCCGCGACGCCGCCGAGTCGAGCACGGCGATCAGCGTTTCGGCGGCCGCGTCGATCGCCGAGGCGAGATCCCCAGGTCGCTCCACCCGATGTCCCCTGCCGTCGTCGCGCTGGTGCCCGCCCGGCGCGGCGGCGGCGACTCTCATCCGCCGTCCCGCTCACGCGGACCATGCCAGTCGAGGCAGACGACGACGGCGTCGTCGCGCAAATCGGAATCCGCGTGGTAGGCGTGTAGTTCGCGCATCACCGTACCAACCGCCTCGGTCGCCGGCTGCAACCGTGTGGCCCGTAGGGATCGGGCCATCATCCGCTGCCCGTACGGCTCCCGCCCCGCCGGCTCGGCCGCCCACACCCCGTCGCTGACGACGAAGACCCGGTCACCCGGCGCGAGCGTGAACTCCTGCAGCTCGTAGCGGGTCTCGGCGAACATGCCCAACGGCAGCTGCTGCTCCAGCTTCACCGGCTCGACGGTCGCGCCGCGCATCCGCAGCAGGTGCGGCGAACCGGCGTCGACCGCGCGCACCCGCCCGGTGCGGATGTCCAGCTCGAGCAGCAGCGTGGCCACGTGCCGACGCCCCCGGTGCTGGTAGTAGACCGTGTCCGAGGCCAGCTCCGCCTGCTCCACGAGGCCACCTCCGGAGCGGCGGGCGTTGCGCATCGCGTTCACCGTGACCGCCGTCAGCAGCGACGCGGCCAGGCCGGTGCCCTCGCCGTTGAGCACGGTCAGGGTGAGCCGGTCACCGTCCAGCGACCAGTCGAAGTGGTCCCCGCCGACGGTGTACGCCGGTTCCAACTGCCCGGCCAGGTGAAAGGCGCGGTGCGACACGCTGCGACCGGGCAGCAGGTCCCACTGCATCTCGGCGGCCATGCTGAGCCGCTCCCGGCGACGGGCCCGGCGATAGCGGTCGGTCTCGCGGTCCGCTGCCCGCATCGCCACCGCCAGGTCGCCGGCGATGTCGGTGGCGTGGCCGGTGACCGCCGGGCCCGGGACGGTCGGCAGCTCGATGAGCAGCACACCCAGCCGCTCCCCCCACACCGTCAGCGGCAGGTAGAGCCGGCACGCGCCGTCGTCCAGCCCGTCGCGCACCGGCTGCTGGCTGGAGAAGCAGCGCTGCGCCACGGTGTGCCGGGCCAGGGCTCCGGCCGCCGGCAGGTCGGGATCCAGCACCGGCCAGAGACCGCTGATCCGGTAGTCGGCGACGAACACGTCGGTGCGCAACGCGCCCAACGCCGACCGGATCGCCCGGTCCGCCGCTTCCGCCAACTGGTCGGGCGCGGCCTCGCGCAGCGCGCGCGACACCCCGTCCGGCGCGTCCACCATGGTTGGTCGTCCCTCCAGAAACTTGCTACAGGGCAAGCATCATACGGACGCTCCCGGACAACCGGTCGTCGCGGGTCAGTCGGCGCCCCGTGTCGCCAGCACGCCGTGAAAGGCGTCCGGCACGTCGGCGGGCGGGCCGGCGGGCCGCCACCGGTGCACCGGGACGATCCCGTCCGCCGTCGGCGTCCACCTACCGAGCAGCGGGGCGAACGCCGCCGGGGGACGCATCCGGAACGCCGGCCCCATCATCGCCAGCGCCTGCGGGTGGGCGGCCAACTCCTCGGTGTCGAAGTCCACGGCCAGCAGGCTCCCCGGCGCCGCTGCGGCGTACAGCTCGTCGAGGGTGCGCGTGAGCGTGGCGTCGTCGAGGAACGCGGCGAGCCCGAGGAAGACCACCCCCACCGGCCGCCGCCCCCACCCCGGGACGAATCGGTGCAGCTGGGCCGGGTCGACAGTGCCGATGTCCGTGGCGTCGCCGTAGCCGTAGCCCGCCCGGTCGCTGTCGGCGAGGATCCGCTGCCCCAGCCGGATGGTGACCGGGTCGACGTCGGTGTAGAGCACGGTGGCCTCGGCGGCGACCTCGTGCACGTTGCCCATCGTCGGCACGCCCGCGCCGAACACCAGGAACCCGTCCACGCCCTGCTCGGCCATCGCCCGCACCGCCCGGCCGAGGAACGCCCGCAGCTCCGCAAAGACCGGCGCGCACGGCCCGTACGCCTGCTCGAAGGCGCCCGCCGCGGCCACGTCGACGTCGAAGTGGTGCTCCCCGCCGAGCCAGAAGTCGATCATGCGGGCGGTGCTCGGCTCGTCCGGTTCACCCATCGATGACGCTCCTCCCCGTCCGGTCGCCGCCAGCGTACCGACCCGGGCCCGACCGGCGGTATCGCTCCGCCGCGCCGCCACGCCCGCGATACTGGCCCGGCGGGAGGTGACACGGGTGAACTCGGCGGACAGCGCGGCGGTGGTGGTCGGCGTGGACGGCTCGGAGTCGTCCCTGCGCGCGGTGCGCCTGGCCGCCGCCGAGGCCGTCCGCCGGCACCGACCGCTGCGGGTGGTGCACGGGTTCATCTGGCCGCTGCTGCACGTGCCGGTCTCCCCCGCTCCCGACGCGCCGCCCGGCGCCGGACTGCGCCACCGGGCCGAGGAGCTGGTGGCCGCCGCGGTGGCCGAGGCCGAGGCGACCACACCCGGGCTCACGGTCGCCGGTGAGATCATCGACGGCGAGGCCTCCGCCGTGCTGGTGGGTGAGTCCCCCACCGCCGCGCTCATCGTGCTCGGCGACCGCGGGTTGGGCGGCTTCTCCGCGCTGGTCGTCGGCTCGGTGGCGGTGCAGGTCTGCGCGTACGCCGACTGCCCGGTGCTCGTCGCCCGCGGCGACCAACGCCCCGACGAGCCGGTGGTGGTGGCGATGGACGGCTCGGCGGCGTCCCGGCTCGCCGCCGACTTCGCGGCCGAGACCGCCGTGGCGCGCGGCGTGCCGCTGCGCGCGGTGCACGCCTACCGGCACCCCGGCAGCAGCGGCCCCGGTGACATGCAACCCCTGGTGTACGACGAGGCGCAGCTGCACGCCGAGCAGGAGCGGATGCTCACCGGCTGGCTGGACGGGCTGACCGACCGCCACCCGGGGCTGCGGCTGACCTGGCGGGCGACGCACGGGCGCACCGGCGCGGTGCTCGCCGAGGCGTCCCGTTCCGCCCAACTGATGGTCGTCGGGGGGCAGGGGCGCGGCGAGGTGACCGGCCTGCTGCTGGGGTCGGTGAGTCAGTCGGTGCTGCACCACGCCCGGTGCCCGGTCGCCGTGGTGCGCGGCCCCCGCTGACGCCCCGGGGTTGGCCCGCCGCGAGACGGGTAGACGGCCGCGGTACGCCAACGGCGACGAAGGAGGCAGCAGATGCCAGGACCACGGCCGGGCAGCAACGCGTACGACAAGCAGCGGGCGCGGTTGCGCAACGCGATCGACGACTCCGGACGACGGGTGCCCGACGGCAAGGCCAACCAGGTCGCGAACCGGATCCTGCAGGAGGATCGCGGCCAACGGGGCGTCGTACGCGGCGAACGCACCTACGGACCCAAGAGTGAACGCGAACCGGGCGATCCGAAGTGAGGGGGGTCGACCTGGCCGACGGCGCCATCGCGGGCGCCGTCGGCACCACCGCGCTCAACGTGGTCGGCTACCTGGACATCGCGCTGCGGGCACGAGCGGCGAGCAGCACACCGGAGCAGACCGTCGACCGGCTGGCCGGCATCGCGCACGTGGACCTGGGGTCGGGGCCCCGGGCGGCGAACCGCCGCTCGGGGCTCGGGGCCCTGATCGGCTACGGGCTGGGCATCGCCGCCGGCGTGGCGTTCGCGCTCTACGCCGGTGGTCGCCGCCAGCCACTGCCGATGGCCACCGGCGTGCTCGGTGCCGGGGTCATGACGATGACCGACGGGTCCATCACCGTGCTGGGGATCAGCGATCCGCGCACCTGGGGGCGCTCCGACTGGATCTCCGACATCGTCCCGCACCTGGCGTACGGACTGACGGCCGCCGCCACCTGGAACAGGTTGCGGCGGCCGTCAGGTCACGCTCGTTAGGCCCGGGTGTCGCTGTCGTCCTCGGCGACCGGCTCACCCGCCGGGCCGTACGGCGACACCTGGCCCTTGGGCACCGGTCGACCCTGGTCACCCCGTGAGGTACCACGGTTGGCCGGATGCCCGCCCGGGGCGGGGCCCTTGTTGTCCTGGCTGGTCCCACCGAGTGCGTTGCGCCGGAACTCCTGCTGCTGCGGGTTCGTCACGAGGTGTCTCCCCTCCGGGTACGGCAGACGGCATCGACCGCCTCCACCGTGCGCATACCCGCCCCGCCCGAGGGCATTCCGGCCCCGGTCACGCGTGGGAGGGCTAGCCGGTCGCGGGGTGGGTACGCACGAGGTGTGGGTGACGATGAAGCGGTGGTGCGGGTCCTGTTGGACCGGCGCAGCCACACGTACGCCGAGGAGGCCGGTATCCGGCTCTCCGACCGCCCCGGCCCCCTGTACCAGCTACTGGTGCTGGCCACCCTGCTGAGCACCCGGATCCGGGCGTGCGTGGCTGTCGACGCCGCACGCGAGCTGTTCGCGGCCGGCTACCGCACACCGCAGGCGATGGAGACGGCGAGCTGGCAGCAGCGGGTCGACGCGCTGGGCCGCGGACACTACCGCCGCTACGACGAGCGCACCGCCACCATGCTCGGCACCGGCGCCCGGCTGTGCCTGGACCGCTGGCACGGCGACCTGCGGCGCCTGCACCGGGACGCCCAGGGTGACCCGGCCGGGCTGCGCCGACGGCTCACCGAGTTTCCCGGCATCGGGCCCACCGGCGCCGACATCTACCTGCGCGAGGCCCAGACGGTGTGGTCCGACCTGCGCCCGTACGCCGACCGTCGGGCCCTCGCCGGCGCGAAGCGGCTGGGCCTGCCGGGCTCACCGGACCGGCTGGCCTCGCTGGTCGACGAACCGGACTTCGGTCGGCTCGCCTCGGCGCTGGTGCGGGTCGCGCTCGGCGAGGAGTCCGCAGGCGAGGTCACCCGCGTCGCCGCCGGGTGAGGCGCTCACTTGACCGTCTTGTCGCCCGGCCGGGTCAGGTGCCACACGCCGAGCGCGGCGAGCAGCGCCAGGACGATGACCCCGCCGGAGAGGCCACGGCCCTCCTCGGGGCTGCGGCCCGCGCTGCCGAAGTAGATCACCGCGAGACCGGCGAGCACGGTGACGAACGTACGCAACCCTCGGTCCTTCACGTACCGCACGCTAGGCGAGGAGCATCCGCTCGGCGGCTTTTCGTGGGTCTTGTCCCTCTTCTGGGCGACGCGCTCAGGTTTCGGTGACGAAGCCGCGCAGCCGCACCCGCCGCACCGCCCGGTCGGCGACCTCCACCACCTCGATGGTCAGGCCGGGCAACCGCACCGTCTCGCCCGGCTCACCCGGCAGGTGCCCCAACCGTGCCAGCACCAGCCCCGCCACAGTCGTGTACTCCCGCGACAGCGGGAAGCTCAGTCGCACCCCCAGATCGGGCAGGTCGTGCAGGGGAAAGTCACCGGGCACCAGCAGCGACCCGTCCGGCTCGCGGGCCACGCCGCGCACGTCGCGGTCGGTCTCGTCGTACAACTCGCCGACGACCTCGGCCAGCAGGTCCTCCAGCGTGACGATGCCGTCGATGCCGCCGTGTTCGTCGACGACGAGGGCCAGTTGCTGGTGTTCCTGGCGCAAGCGGCGCAACGCGTCGGCCACCGGCAGGGTGACCGGCAGCAGCAACGGCGACCGGACCCGCTCCCCCACCGTCCCGGTGCCGGCCCGCACCAGATCGCGGATGTGCACCACGCCGGTCACCTCGTCCAGACCGCCGGGGCCGGTCACCGGGGCGCGGGACCGGCCCGCGGCGGCCAGCAGGCGTACCCCCTCGTCGGCGGCCAGGTCGGTCGGCAGCGTCGTCACGTCCCGGCGGGCCACCAGGATCTCCCGCAGCGTCCGGCCGGCGATGTCGAACGCGCCGGTCAGGATCTCCCGCTGCTGCGCCGACAGGCCACGCTGACTGACCAGCATCTCCCGCAACTCCTCCTCGGTCATCTCCTCCCGGCTGGCCCGGGGGTTCCCGCCGGCGAGCCGGACCACCACGTCGGTGGCCGAGCTGAGCAGCCACACCGCCGGGCGGGACACCCGGGCGAGCAGGTCCAGCGGCCCGGCGCTGAGCAACGCCCACCGCTCGGCCCGCTGCATGGCGAGGCGTTTGGGCGCCAACTCGCCCAGCACCAACGTGACGAAGGTCAGCGCCACGGTCACCAGCAGCACCGCGGCCGGTCGGGCCGCCGCGCCGAGGAAGCCCAACGGGCCGACCAACGGCTGGGCGAGCGACACCGCCGCGGCAGCCGAGGCGAGGAACCCGGCCAGGGTGATGCCGAGCTGGATGGTGGCCAGATAGCGGTTCGGGTCCCGGGAGAGCCGGACCAGCCGGTCACCGGCGCGGGTCCGCCGACCCAACCGGCGCAGCTGCCCCTCCCGCAGCGTCACCAGCGCCATCTCGCTGCCCGAGAGCGCGGCGTTGACCAGCACCAGCACGGCCACCAGCGCCAACTGCCCCAGCTGACCGCCCACCGCCCACCCCCGTTGACCGCCTCAGGTCACCTAACCGCAGCGCGCCCGGCTCCGGGTCCCGTTTCCGGCCGGGGGCGCTCAGTCGACCTCCAGGTCGTCCAGCGAGATCGAGTGGGTCATCAACCACCGGGCCAGCGCCGACATGCCGAACAGCCACAGCGGCACCGACTCGGTGGGGCCGTTGGTCGCGTAGATGGCGAACCGCAGATCCGGCGCGCGGTACGCCTCGATCCGCCATTGGTGCTGCCGGTCCCGCCAGATGGCCGAAGGGTCCATGGCGTCACCGTAGGTGACCGCCGACTGTCGAGGGGCCGGTTAGCCCGGCACCACCGAGCCGCCGAACAGAGCACGCGCCACCGACACCAACAGGACGATGCCGACCCCGGCGAGCAGCAGCCAACCGGCGCCGCGCCACCCCGAGCCGCGAACGGCCGGCGGCACCGGCGGCGGTCGCCAGATCTCACGGTACGACCAGGCCAGCACGCCCACCCCGAACGGCAGGAGTCCGATCCAGTACCAGAACCACCGGTTGCCGACCAGCGGCGGGGCGCCAACGACCAGCCGGACCAGCCACAGCAGGGTCACCGCGCCAGCGAGCAGCCCGGCGGCGTCGGCGAGCCGGTGCGCGACAGCGCCGGCCGACTGCCACGGACCCGCCGACGCGGCCAGTCTCGCGTCCAACCCGGTGGGTCGATCCGTCGACTGCGACCCGGTGGGCTCCGCCTGCTCCTCGGGCGGCTCGACGAAGGCGTACCGGACGTGGCCGTTCGGCACGCTCCACGCGATCATCGCGCCCTGCGGGTCGTACCGCGGCTGCCCTCGGCTGCCCCAGTACGGGTCGTCGTCGGCCCAGCCCGACGCCCGTTGGAAGGTCACCACCCGGCCCGCCGCCAGATCCCGGTCGAGCTGGCCCGCCGTCGCCTCGCGCGGCGCCACCCACCATGCCAGCGAAGCCCACAGCACCCACAGCAGTGGCAAACCCCAGCGCAGCGCGATCGAAACGACACCACGCCACCGGTCACCAAACGGCCGCGAGACGGACGGGGACGCGGACAGCTCGGCCATCGCTCCACCCTCGCAGCCCGCCGCAATCCCGGCCGCCCCCGACCATCGCGGTCGGCGCGCTCAGGTGACGACGACCCGGGCGTCGTCGGGAAGGCGGCGGGTGGCGCCGCGACGGTCCAGCAACTCCAGCAGGGGCACCGCCACCCGGCGGGTGGTGTCCAACGCCTGCCGGGCCGCCGACAGGGTGAACGGCTGCGGCAACGCGGCCAGCACGGTGACCGCCGCGTCGAGGGCGTCGGGCAGCAGCACCACCGTGTCGGCCAGCCGCACCAGCGCGCCGGCGCGCACCGCCGCACCGATCTCCCGCGGGCCCAGGCCCAGGTCGACGAGACGGTCCGCCTCGGGAGCGCGAAACGGCCGGTCGGCGTACTCGGCGCGGACCCGCTGCACGGCCCGGGCCACCGGCTCCGGCAGCGTGTCGACGGCGGCCGTGCCGATCCGCCCGGCGTGGACCCGCAGCGGCGGGCGGATCAGCGCCTCGACCAGCGCCCGGTCGGGCAGGGCGAGGCGTTGACGCAACGCGTCCACCGGCATGCCGGGCTCCAGCGGGTGCTCCCGGGCGTACCGGCCGACCTCGTCGGTGAGCTGCTCGCCGAGTCGCCGCCAGTGCGCGGGGTCGGCCAGCCAGTCACCGGCCACCGGTGTGGCCTGCACCGGCACACCCATCCGCCGCAGCGCGCCGGCCCGCACCAGCCGACGGCGGCGCAGCTCACCGGCCAGGTCGGGTCGACCGTCGAGGTCGGCCAGGACCGTCGCGCGGGCGGCAGCCGCGCCCCGGCGCGACAGCGGTGGAGGCGCCACGTCGAGGACCCGGACGCCACCGGCCACGTGGTGTCGGCCGGGATCACGCAGCAACGCCCGGTCGCCGACCAGCAGCGGCAACGGGCGGGCCAGCCGCAGCCGGACGGTGTCCGCGCCGAGCGGCCGTACCCGCACCGGCACCGCCGCCGACCCCACGTGCAGGGTGAGCGTGGCGGGCAGGTCGGCGGCCGGGTCGCCGGTGAGCCGTACGTCGATGACGTCGGTGTGGTGGAACCGGCCCGGGGTGAGCAGCGCGTCGCCGCGGCCGAGCCGGTCGCGGGGCGTACCGCGCAGGTTGACCGCCACCCGGGCCACGGCCGCCGCCTCCGGACGGGCCTCGCCGAGGGAGTGCAGGCCCCGAATCCGGACCGGTTCGTCGGCCCCGGCCAGCTCCAACTCGTCGCCGACGCGCAACCGGCCAGCGCCCAGCGTGCCGGTGACGACGGTGCCGCTGCCCCGGACGGTGAAGCTGCGGTCCACCCAGAGGCGCACCGGCGCGTCCACTGTGGGGGCGGGCAGCCGGGCGGTGAGCCGGTCCAGCGCGGCGCGCAGCTCCGGCAGGCCGGCGCCGGTCAACCCGCTGACCGCCACCGTCTCCACCGCGCCGAGGCTGCTCGCCGCGATCTCGGCGCGGGCCCGCTCCGCCGCCGGCGCGGGGTCGGCCAGGTCCGCGCGGGTCACCACCAGCAGGCCGTACCCGACGCCGAGCGCGTCGAGCGCGGCCAGGTGCTCCGCGGACTGCGGCATCCACCCCTCGTCGGCGGCGACCACGAGCAGCGCGGCCGGCACCGGGCCGACCCCCGCGAGCATGTTCGGCACGAACCGTTCGTGCCCGGGCACGTCGACGAAGGCGATGGTCGCGCCGGACGGCAGCGTCGTCCAGGCGAAACCCAGGTCGATGGTCATGCCCCGGCGGCGTTCCTCGGCCCACCGGTCGGGTTCCATCCCGGTGAGCGCCCGGACCAGTGTCGACTTGCCGTGGTCGACGTGCCCGGCGGTGGCGACGACGAACATGATCAGTCGTCCCCTCCGACGCGCAGCACGGCCGCCAGGACGGCCTCGTCGGCGTCGACTGGCACACAGCGCAGGTCGAGCAGGAGCCGGCCCCGCACCACCCGGCCGAGCACCGGCTGCTCGCCGGTGCGCAGCGGCACGGCGTACCGCTCGGGCAGGCTCAGCGCCCACGAGTCCAGCTCGACGCCGGGGGCGCCGCCGCCGCCGACCACGGCGACGGCCGGGACGACCTCCGCCTTGCACTCGTCGGCGCCGAGCCGGTCCCGCAGCAGCTCCACCCGGCGGCGCAGGGCCGCCGGGTCGGCGTGCAGCGCGGTCCGCGTCGGCGTGTCCGGGCGGTGCAGGGTGGCGGCCAGTGCGGCCAGGGTCAGCTTGTCCACCCGCAGCGCCCGGGCCAGCGGGTGGCGGCGCAGCCGTTCGACAAGCGTGGCGTCGCCGAGCAGCAACCCGGCCTGGGGGCCGCCGAGCAGCTTGTCGCCGCTCGCGGTGACCAGTGCCGCGCCGGCGCGCAGGGCGCCGGACGCGTCCGGCTCGTCGGGCAGCAGCGGATCCGGCGCGAGCAGCCCGGAGCCGATGTCGGCTACCACCGGCACGTCGAGCGTGGCCAGGTGGCGCACCGGTGTGGCCGAGGTGAAGCCGGTGATCTGGAAGTTCGACGGGTGCACCTTGAGCACGAAGCCGGTCTGCGGGCCGACGGCCGCGGCGTAGTCGTCGAGCGTGGTGCGGTTGGTGGTGCCCACCTCGCGCAGGCGGGCGCCGGTGCTCTCCAGCAGGTCCGGCAGGCGGAAGCCGTCGCCGATCTCGACCAGCTCGCCCCGGCTGACCACGATCTCCCGACCGGCGGCCAGCGCGGTGGCGGCCAGCACCAGCGCGGCGGCGCCGTTGTTGACCACGTGCACGGCGGCGGCGTCCGGCACGGCGGCGGCCAGCGCGTCCATCGCGTCCCGGCCGCGGCGCGCGCGTCGTCCCGTGCGCAGGTCCAGCTCGACGTCGGTGTGCCCGGCGGCCGCCACGACCGCGGCGACTGCGGTCGGTGACAGCGGCGCCCGACCCAGGTTGGTGTGCAGCACGACGCCTGTGGCGTTGAGCACCGTACGCGGACCGGGGGCGGGCAACCCGGCGACCACGGCGTCGGGGACCTCGTCGGGCTCGATCTCGCCACGACGGGCCCGCTCCTGCGCCTGGACGACGGCGGCCTTGACCCGGTCCCGGCCGAGGGTCGCGACGGCCTCCGCCAGCCGCGGGTCGGCGAGCAGCGTGTCGGTGCGGGGCACCCGGCGTCGCGGGTCCACGCTGCCGTCGCGCATCGCTCACTCCTGCCGCCGTTGGCGGAGACGGACGGGAATCGAACCCGCCTGGCCCGGGTCCCGGACCACACCGGTTTTGAAGACCGGGAGGGGCACCAGCCGCCTGAACGCCTCCGTCGGACATTCGATCACAACGCCGAAGCGGCCGCTCAGTCAGCCGCCGGATCCACCCCGGTCCGTCGAGCGTTCACCCGCTCGCGTTGCGGCACCACCGTGTAGCGGGGGTCGCGCGCCGACGCGACGCCACCGTAGAAGATGCCGAACCGGGTGGCCACCGACGCGGCCAGCAACGCGGCCCCGGACAACGCGCCCGCCGCGCGGCTGCGCCGGCCGAGCAGCGCCCCGGCCACCCCGGCGGCGGTCAGCAGCCGACCGGCGCGCAGCA
>NZ_MUZA01000033.1 GCF_021442385.1 Micromonospora sp. MH99 | reverse complement strand
GTGGCGCCCCGCCCGGCGCTCGCGTCGATCGCCGTGCCCGTGGGGGCGGTGCTGGCCGTGGCCGGCGTGGCGGTGCTCCTGGCCACCCGGTCCGGCACGCTCGCGGCCGAGGGCACGCTGCTGGTGGCGGCGGGGGTCGGTGCCGGCGGGCACCGGTCGGGCGGGTGCTGGATGCCGCCGCGCAGGCGGTGACGGGGGTGGCCGCGGCGCTCACCGTCGAGGTGGCGCAGCAGCTCGCGACAGTCTGCGTGCTGTGGGGAGCAGCCGTCGCGCTGCGGCTGCTGCGCCGGGGGGAGCCGGCCGGTCGACGGTGGCGGTTCGCCGCGATCGCCGCGGGCAGCGAGTTGATCGGGGCGTGGGTGCTGCTCGCCGCCGGCGGGGTGAGTGTGGTGGAGGCGTACACGTTGCCGGCCGCGGGGCTCGCCCTCGGCGCGGGCCTGCTGGCGTTGCGGACCCGGCCGGGGCTGACCAGTTGGCCGGCGCTCGGCCCGGGGCTGGTCGCGGCGCTGCTGCCGAGCCTGGTGTCGGTGCTGGCCGGGCCGGATCCGCAGCCGTGGCGACGGTTGCTGCTCGGGGCGGCGGCGCTGGGCGTGGTGCTGGCCGGCGCGAGCCGCCGCTGGCAGGCTCCCGTGCTGCTCGGCGGTGCGGTGCTGGCGGTCCTGGCGCTGCACGAGATCGCCCGTGGCTGGGACCTGCTGCCCCGGTGGATCTACCTGGGTGCCGGCGGGCTGGCGCTGATCGGGCTGGCCGCCAGCTACGAGCGGCGGCGTCGCGACCTGGCCCGACTGCGCGCCGCGGTGGCCCGGCTGGGCTGAATCGAGGCCGGGGGGTAGGGCCCGCCCTACCCCCCATCCGGGGGTTGTCAGGGTTACTCACCGCAACCGATGCGGGGAGACTGACATTGACCCCGAACCAGCCTGGTTCGGGCGCAAGCGGAACAGGAGCAGTAATGGCGCTCGGAGCGGTGGCGGAACCGCCGGTACGACGGCGAGGTAGTGATTACGCACAGTTGTCCCGACGGATCAGTCAGGCCGGCCTGCTGGAGCGGCGACCTGCCTCGTACGTTGCCCGCCTCGTGCTCACCCTCGGCGCTTTCGTGGCCGGCTGGGTCGCCGTGTTCCTGGTCGGCGACTCCTGGTGGCAGGTGGCGCTCGCGGCCGTGATGGCGGTGGCCACCACCCAGGTCGCGTTCCTCGGTCACGACGCCGGGCACCGCCAGATGTTCCGTCGACGCGGCCCCAGCGAGGTCGTCGGGCTGGTCGCCGGCAACGCGGCGGTGGGGATCAGCTACGGCTGGTGGGTCGACAAGCACAACCGGCACCACGCCAACCCGAACCACGAGGACGAGGACCCGGACGTCGGCGCGGGCGCGCTGGTGTGGACTCCCGAACAGGCCGTCCAGACCCGGGGCGCACACCGTTGGATGGCCAGCCGGCAGGCGTACCTCTTCTTTCCGCTGCTCTTTCTTGAGGGTCTGAGCCTGCACGTGGCGAGCATCCGGGCGATCATCGGCCGGGAGCAGAGTGGCCGGTACGCGACGCCGATGCGGCACCGCGCGGTCGAGGCGGGGCTCCTCGTCGCGCACACCGCCGGCTATGTGGCGCTGCTGCTGGCGGTCATGTCGCCGGGCAAGGCGCTGCTCTTCGCCGCCGTGCACCAGGGGCTGTGGGGCCTCTACATGGGCTGCGCTTTCGCGCCGAACCACAAGGGCATGCCGATGCCGACCGCCGAGGACGAGCTGGACTTCCTGCGCAAGCAGGTGCTGACCTCACGCAACGTGCGGGGCAGCCGGCTGGTCGACACCGCGCTGGGCGGCCTCAACTACCAGATCGAACACCACCTGTTCCCGAACATGCCCCGGGCGAACCTGCGCCGGGCGCAGCCGATCGTCCGTGCCTACTGCGCCGAGCAGGGCATCCCGTACGCGGAGACCGGGCTGATCGAGTCGTACCGGCAGGCGCTCGGCCACCTGCACGAGGTGGGCCGGCCGCTGCGCGGCTGAACACGGCTGACGTGAGACGTACCGGCGGGGCGGCATCCGATGATGCCGCCCCGCTGGCGTCTGCGTGCGTCGACTGAGCGGTGGCGCGTACGGCCCGGTGGATGCGCCACCGGTAGGGTCTGGTCATGGCAGACCTGCTCACCGCGGACGCGGTGCGAGAAGAGCTGGGCGGGTTGGCCGACTGGTCGGGTGACCCGACCGGCATCGGCCGCACCGTCCAGCTCGGCAGTTTCCCGGACGCCATCGCGGTGGTGGACCGGGTGGCGGCGGTGGCTGAGGAGCTCGACCACCATCCCGACATCGACATCCGATGGCGGACCCTGACCTTCCGCTGTGTCACGCACTCGGCCGGCGGGGTAACCCACCGGGACATCGAGCTGGCCCGGCGGATCGACGACATCGTCCGGAGTGCGGCATGAGATTCGAGATCAGCAAGGTTCTGGACGCCATCGAGGGGCGGGTCTGCACCGACCCGTCGCTGGCCCGGGCGGTGCTCGACCTGGCCGAGATCATCCGTTACCAGGACATCGACGGTGGCCGGCCGGCGAGCCTGCTGCGCCTCGGCATGGTCATCGACGCGCTCTCCCGCGAGCTGGAGGAGGACAGCGTCCAGGTGTACGCAGTGGTGCACCGGGCGCTGCTCTCCGACGCCGACCTGACCTCCAACGAGCGGATGGTGGTTCGCCGCTGGGCCGACGACGGGCTCGTGGAGGTGCTGGACAACCCGGGTGACCGGATGCTGGAGGTCGCCGACCTGCTGGGCCTTCCGGTGCTCACCCGGGTGCGCTTCGACGGGCTGCGCGGGCGGTTCCCGTGGCTGGTCGAGCAGCCCGGCCGGGTGGTCGCCCCGGTGCCGGGCGCCGGTGGGCCGGTGTTCATCGCGCACGTCGGCGGTGGGCACGCCCCGGTGGCCGGCAAGCGTTCGCCGACCGGTGCGAAGCTGCTGGCCCGGCAGTGGCGCTGCCCGGAGTCGGGCTGCGCGTTGTTCGGCGGCGGTGGTGGCGGTGGCGCGTTCGCCGACCTGGCCGGAGGGGCGGACCGCAGCCCGGCCGCGCAGCCGCCGCCCTCGCTTCGTAACGGCGTGCCGACCTGCCCGCGACACGGCGCACGCCTGGGTGACGGCGGCCCGCGTCCGCGTACGGAGGTGCTCGCCGTGCGCGTGGGTGGCCTGGTGCGGCGGCGGTTCGTGCTGAGCGAGGAGCAGCCGGTGGTGGCTGGTCGGGCACCGGAGCAGGACGGCGGGATCATGCTCGGCCAGTGGCTCAACGACGAGGCCCGGCGGTGGATCAGCCGGGGTCACGTCCGCTTCGAGCTGCGGGTCGGCGAGGTCATCGTGACCGACGTCAGCACCAACGGCTCCGGCATCCGGCCGGCCGGGTCGATGAACGAGGCGGACCGGATCCCCCTGGCCCCGCAGCAGTCCCGGGTGCTGGGCGAGAACGACATGATCGAGCTGTACCCGGGCGTGCAGATCGGCCGCGCCGAGGAGTTGCCGACGGGTGCCCCGTTCACTCCCACGTCGGTGATGGCCGAAGCCCCCACGATGGCGATGCGCCTGCCCCGCCCGTAACCCGAAAGGCGGGCGTCGGAACCCCGACGCCCGCCTCCCGTCCAGCGCTGCCGGGGTCAGGCCGCCAGGACCTCGGCCAGCTGTGTTACCGCTTGGTCGATCTCCTCTTCGGTGATCACCAGCGGTGGGGCGAGTCGGATGGTGGAGCCGTGGGTGTCCTTCGCGAGGATGCCGCGCTCCATCAGGCGCTCGCACGCCTCCCGGCCGCTCATCAGCGCCGGGTCGATGTCCAGGCCGGCCCACAGGCCGCGCACGCGTACGCCGACCAGGCCCTTGCCGACCAGAGCTTCCAGGCCGGCCCGCAGCCGCTCGCCCAGCTCGGCGGAGCGGCGCTGGAACTCGCCGGTGGCCAGCAGCCGGACGACCTCGATGGCCACCGCGCACGCGAGGGGGTTGCCGCCGAACGTGGAGCCGTGCTGACCGGGCTTGAGCACGCCGAGCACGTCGGCGTTCGCGGCCACCGCGGAGACCGGCACGATGCCGCCGCCGAGCGCCTTGCCCAGCAGGTACATGTCCGGCACGACGCCCTCGTGGTCACAGGCGAACGTCCGGCCGGTACGCCCCAGACCCGACTGGATCTCGTCGGCGATGAAGAGCACGTTCCGCTCGGTGCAGACCTGTCGTACGCCCGGCAGGTAGCCCTCCGGCGGCACCACCACGCCCTGCTCGCCCTGGATCGGCTCCAGCAGCACGGCGACGGTGTTCTCGTCGATCGCGGCGGTCAGCGCGTCCAGGTCGCCGTACGGCACGACGGTGAAGCCCGGGGTGTACGGCCCGAAGTCGGCGCGGGCGTCCTCGTCGGTGGAGAAGCTCACGATGGTGGTGGTCCGGCCGTGGAAGTTGCCCTCGGCGACCACGATGTTGGCCTGGCCCGGGGTGACTCCCTTGACCTGGTAGCCCCACTTGCGGGCCACCTTGATCCCGGTCTCCACCGCCTCCGCGCCGGTGTTCATCGGCAGCACGAGGTCCTTGCCGCACAGCTCGGCCAACTCCCGGCAGAAGTCGGCGAACTGGTCGTGGATGAACGCCCGGCTGGTCAGCGTGAGCCGGTCCAGTTGGGCGTGCGCGGCGGCGATCAACTGCGGGTGCCGGTGACCGAAGTTCAGCGCCGAGTAGCCGGCCAGGCAGTCCAGGTAGCGCTTGCCGTCCACGTCGGTGAGCCACGCGCCCTCGGCCGACGAGATCACCACCGGCAGCGGGTGGTAGTTGTGCGCGGTGTACTTCTCCGCGTCGCGTACGGCGGACGGGGTCCGCAGCATGTCCTCGATCACTTGCTTGCCTTTCCCTGACGGAGTCGCAGCGTGCAGCACTTCGGTCCGCCGCCGGCCTTGCGCAGCTCGGACAGGTCGACACCGATGGCCTCGTAGCCTCGGTCGCGCAGCTTGGCGGCCAGGTCCGTGGCCTGCGCGGGCAGCACGACGTGCCGCCCGTCGCTGACCGCGTTCAGGCCCAGCACCTCCGCGTCGGCCATGGTGGCGTGGACCGCGTCGGGGAAGAGCCGGCGCAGCACGGCCTGGCTGCCGGGGGAGAACGCCTCCGGCAGGTACGCAACGGTCCGCTCGTCGAGCACGGTCAGCGCGGTGTCCAGGTGGTAGAAGCGCGGGTCGACGAGCTGCATGGTGATCACCGGATAGCCGAAGACCTCCTGCAACTGGGCGTGCGAGGCGTGGGCGGTGCGGAAGCCGGTGCCGGCGAGCAGGTGGTCACCGGCCAGCAGGACGTCGCCCTCGCCCTCGTTGACGTGCTTCGGGTCGTACACCTCGAAGCCGGCGGCCTCGAACCAGGCCCGGTAGGCCGGGGCCTCGTCGGCGCGCTGCGGGTCGCGGAACTGCACGGCCATCGCCTTGCCGTCGATCACGGTGCCGCCGTTGGCGGCGAAGACCATGTCGGGCAGGCCGGGCACCGGAGTGATCTCCTCGACGGTGTGGCCCAGGTCCAGGTACGTCTGGCGCAGCTGCTCCCACTGCCGGACGGCCAGCGCGGCGTCGACCGGCGCGCTCGGGTCCATCCAGGGGTTGATCGCGTAGTCGACGGCGAAGTACGTCGGCCGGCACATCAACAGGCGCTGGCTGGTGGCGTCCATCGTCATTGTCCTGCTCCAAGGGGTCGGGCGCGCCCGGCCACCGTGGCCCACGGGCTGGCGCCGTTGCTCAACGGTATGCGGCCCCAGCGGAAGGATCCACCACCGAAGGTTGCGCAGACCGAACATTCGTTGCGTGTGCTCAGTCTCGCGCCGCGATTCGTTGCGTAGATGGGCCGGCCAGGGCTGCTGGTGCTCCGCGTCACCCGACGTGGCCTGTGCGACGACACCGTCCGTGCGCGTGACCCCGTCCGTCTGCGGGCCGACGTGCGGGGTCGACGTGCGGGCCCGGCTGCGGGGGCAGTGGGCGCATCCTTTGCTCTGCTTCAGCGGAGGCAACACCTGCCGTCCGATAATCGGACGCTCGGTGTTGCCTGGGGTGAAGCAGAGCAAAGGACGAAAGGAGGAGGAAGGGGAGCCGGAAGGCAAGGAGCGAGCAGGAGGAAGAGGAAGAGAGAGGCGGAGAGGGGCTCAAGAGAGGGAGCGGAGGGAAGCTGCGGGTGCGCGCGATGTCCCTTCCCCGGACACACTTCAGGGGCGGCGAATCGCCGCCCCTGAAAGGGTGTTGCCCGATCGGTGAACCACCTGCGGGCTGCCGGCGAACCGCCGGCTTTTCGCCGGTGCATCACCGGCGAGCGGAACAGTGCCCGCTAGAAACGGTCCACAAACTGTGAATCAAGCCACTCGCGGAAGCGCTGCACCCAGTCGCCGTCGGTGGTCGGCCAGTCGAACTGACCGGTCATCGCCAGCACGCCGATCACCACCGCCGCGAGCCCGATGAGCACGCCGAACAGCGCGTCGGTCTTGCCGGCGACGTGCCGGCGGCGGGTGGCCATCAGGCCGAGCACCGAGAGCACCGCGCCGAACGCGCCGACGCCGATGCCGTACCCGGCCAGGGTGCCGGTCAGCACGAACAGCGCACCGGCGACGGAGGCGATGAGGCCGAGGGTGGCGAGCAGGCTGGCCCGGGGCTTCGGGCCGCGCGTCACCGGCGGCTCCGGCTCGATGTGCCCGGGGGTCGCGTCGACCGGGCGGTCGGTCCCGACGCGGTCGGTCGGGTCGGGCCGCGGGGTCGTCCGGTCGAGGTCCGTGTCGCGCTCGGGGCGTCGGGTCGTGTGGTCGCGGTCGAGGTCGGTGTCCCGCTCGATGGTCGGGGCGGTCGCCGCGGCGCTGCTCGCCCGGGTCGGGCCGTCCGAGCGGACGGCGCCGGATCGGGCGTCGCCCTCCACCGGGCGGGCGGTGGCGGCCCGGGCCACGGCCGCGCGCTCGGCGGCACGCCGCTCGGCCTCGCCGGCCTGGTCGCCGGTCGCCGTCGTGCTGCGGTACGTCGTCTGGTCGGCGTCCCGGTCGGTGACCACCGGCCGGTCGGTGACGTCCCCGGACCGGGCGGTGTCGGTGACCGCCGTGCTGCTCTCCCGGTCGGCGACCGGGACGTCGCGGCCGTCGACGCGGCCGTCGAGGTTCTCGTCCCGCGTCGGTGCCGGCTCGGACCGGCGGGACAGCGAAGGAATCCTGACCACTACACACCTCCTGATGAATGCGTGGTGGCCGACGGAGAGGGTGGCACCCACGCGGTACCGCCCTCAACTACCCCGTTGGGCGTTTCCTGACACCAAATACGGGTACGGCCATCACGCGCGGACTGACCTGCCCCGCGTCGGCGCGGCGCGGAGCACCCGCAGCCCGGCCCGCCGCACGTACAACTCCCGCTTGTCGACGGCCAGGCCCTTGGCGTCCAGGACGTAGCCGGTCAGCCAGACCCACCCGTGGTAGGTGGGGCGCGCGTCCACGCTCACCAGTCGCAACCGCAGCTCCCGGTCGCCGGAGAACTGCACCGAGCAGGCCGCCCCGATCAGCAGGAGGTCGCCGGGCTTCAGCTCGGTCACGTCGGCCAGTGCCCACGGTTGATCGGGATGCGGTGGCGGGCCCGGCAGGGCAGCTCCGCGCCGCAGCGGCACACCCGGCGCCACCGCGTCCAACTCCACACCGGCCGATGGCGGCGGGCGAGGGTCAGCGCGGTGGCCAAGAGGTATTCGTCGTACGACACGCGCACCGCGGCATCCTTCCCGCCGAATTGCCGCCGACGCCATTAGTGGCGTTCTTTTCCGGCCCCCGATACGTGACAGCCTGTTCCACGCCGGCCCCCTTGTGCAACAACTCCGCGCCGTCCTACTCTCGACCCGTATTGACGCACGAGGAATGGAAAAGAAATGGGTGCGGGGCGAAACAATCGGTGTTGCAGGAAGGGTGCGGTGATGTTGCATGACGGATGAAACAGGCGGGTCCACGGTCCCTCGGCGACAGCTCGGCCGGCTGCTCACCCAGCTCCGCGAGGACGCCTCGGTGACGCTGGACGCCGCGGCCGTGGCGCTGGACTGCTCGCGGCAGAAGGTGTGGCGCATCGAGAAGGGTCTGGTCCCGGTGCGCGTGGTGGACGCCCGAGCGATGTGCGCTCTCTACCGGGTGCCCGAAGATATGCGGGAGATCGTCGCCGCGCTCGCGAAGGAAACTCGCGCCAAAGGGTGGTGGCATTCGTACGGCGATGTCGTCCCGTCGTGGTTCTCGCTGTACGTCGGCCTGGAATCGTCGGCAAGTCTGATTCGCCGATACGACTCCGAGCTGATCCCCGGCCTCCTGCAGACCCGCGAATACGCCAGCGAGCTTTTCCGCCGCAAGAATCCGACCATGAGCGCCGAGGATCGGGAGAAGCTGGTCGAGGTCCGGTTGCAACGCCAGGGCATCCTCGTTCGCCGGCTGCCGACCGCGCCTGTCCTGCGGGTCGTCCTGAGCGAAGCGGTGCTGCGGCGCACGATCCCCGACCGGCGGGCGATGGTGGGGCAGTTGCGCCACCTGCTCGACGCGGCGCGGCTGCCGAACGTCAGCCTGCGGGTGCTGCCGCTCGCCGCCGGTCCGCCGCTGGCCAGCGAGACCGGCACCTTCGTGCTGCTGGGCTTCCCGCAGGCGTTCGGGAGGGCGTCGAGCGAGCCGACCACCGTCTACCTGGAGAACATCACCGGGGCGCTCTACCTCGACAAGCCAACCGAGGTGGCCGCCTTCGAACATGTCTGGTCTGATCTGGAGACGCTGGCGTCGACTGAGGCAGAATCAGAGAAAATGATCACTTCGATCATCGAGGAGCATCATGACTGACCTGGCCGGTGCCACCTGGCGCAAGAGCACCCGCAGCGGCGGGAGCGGCGGTGACTGCGTCGAGGTGGCCGACAACCTCCCCGGCGTCGTCGCCGTCCGGGACAGCAAGGCCCCGTCCGAGGCCGCTCTGATCTTCGCTCCGCGCGCCTGGGCGTCGTTCGTGGCCGACGTCAGGGAGCAGCGCCTGGGCTGACGTGTCCGCGCTGCTCATTCGGCCCGGCCGGCTGCCGCTGACTATCCTTGGGTCCCGTGCCAGAGGGACACACGATTCATCGCCTGGCAGCCCGGCACGCCGAGCTGTTCGCCGGGGACAAGCTGCACGCCGCCAGCCCGCAGGGCCGCTTCGCCGAGGGCGCGGCCCGGCTGTCCGGCACAGTCCTGGAGAGCACCGAGGCGTACGGCAAGCACCTGCTGCACCACTACGCCGGCGAGCTGACCCTGCACGTCCACCTCGGCCTGTACGGGAAGTTCACCGACGGGCCGGGGGAGCCGCCCGAGCCCGTCGGCCAGCTGCGACTGCGGCTGGCCAGTGACCGGCACTGGCTCGACCTGCGCGGGCCCACCGCCTGCGAACTGTTCACCCCGCCCGAGGTCACCGCCCTGCGCGAGCGCCTCGGGCCGGACCCGCTGCGCGCAGACGCCGACCCCGAGCGGTCGTACGCCCGGATCTCCCGCAGCCCCACGCCCCTCGCGGCGCTGCTGCTGGACCAGTCGGTGGTGGCCGGCACCGGGCTGATCTTCGTGACCGAGGCGCTGTTCCGGGCCGGGTTGTCGCCGACCATGCCGGGCCGCCACCTGACCCGCGCCGGCTGGGACGCGCTCTGGGCCGACCTGGTCGAGCTGATGCGCCTCGCCCTGCGGCAGGGGCGGATCGACACCGTGCGCGACGTCCACCTGCCGGAGGCGATGGGGCGACCACCGCGGGTCGACCGCCACGGCGGCGAGGTGTACGTCTACCGCCGCGCCGGCGGGCCCTGCCACGTCTGCGGCACCGAGGTCAGCCGGAGCGAACTGGCCGGACGCAACCTCTACTGGTGCCGCACCTGCCAGCCCGGCTGACCGCCCGCTCGCACTCACGCGCCGTCGAGCAGCCAGCGGACCACCTCGATCTGGTGCGGGAAGACGACGTCCCCGTCGATGCTCCAGGCCATCGTGTGGCCGATCGTCCAACCCCGTACCCGCTCGGTGTCCAGCCCGAGGTCGGCGCCGAGCCGGTGCAGCCGGTGCCGGACGGCGCCCGGCGAGTGGCCCAGCTCCTGACCGCGTACGAGCGGCACGACCGAGAACTCCCGCTCACCGCTCAGCGGCTTCGGGTCGATCACCAGCCAGGGCTCGCGGTCGGCGGCGAGCACGTTGCCGGCGTGCAGGTCCTGGTTGACGAGCACCTGCTCGCCCTGGCTCGACGCCAGGTCGACGAGCAGGGTGCAGGCGGCGTCGAGCAGCCGCCGCTCGTACGGGCGACCGGTCCGTTCCCAGCTTCGCGGAATCCGGTCGAGCCAGCCGGCGGCCTCCTCGGCGAGCGGGGTGAACGGCGTGCCGGCCGGTCGCCAGAGCCGGGGCAGCACGTCCATCGCCGCGTCCAGTGCCCGGTCCAGCGGCAGTTCGTACAGCGGCGTGCCGGGTTGGCAGCGTTCCACCAGCAGGGCGTGGCGGTCCGGGTCGTGCGCGAGCAGCCGGACCGCGCCGTCGCCGTCCCAGTGGGCCAGCGCCGGGGCCTCGTGCCGGCTGTCCTCGGTCGGGAACTGGAGCTTGAGCACCGCCGCCGTGCCGTCGGGCAGGTCGGCGGGGAGCGCCAGGGAGGCGTACGCGTACGGAAAGGGCCGGCCCAGGCGCAGCGACCACTGCTCGGCGCACTCCGCCAGCAACGTCGGAAGCGCGGCCAGCCAGCCCCGGCCGACCGCTGACCCTCGTATCCAGCCGAGTCCCTCAGGCAGGTCCATCAGGCCATCCTGGGTCATCCATCGTGCTGAATCGACAGTGTTCGCGTGTCGGATCCACTGTGGCTAGCGTGGTACGGATGACACCTGAGGACGAGAAGTTTCTCCGCCGAGCCGTGGAACTCGCCAGCCGGGCCGGGGCTGCCGGCGAACGACCGTTCGGTTCGTTGCTGGTCGACGCGGGCGGCGTCGTCCTGATCGAGGACCACAACACGGTCGTCTCGGATTCGGACATCACCGCCCACCCGGAGCTGAAGCTGGCCCGCTGGGCCGCCCGGGAACTCTCGCCGGAAGCGGCCGCCGGCACCACGATGTTCACGAGCTGCCAGCCCTGCCCGATGTGCGCGACAGCCATCGACCGGTCCGGCCTCGGGCGGGTGGTGTACGCCCTGTCGGGCGAGCAGTTCGAGGAGGTCAAGCCGGCCACCCCACCGCTGCCTCCGGTCCGCTACGAGGGGCCGGCGCTGTTCGAGGAGGCGCGTCGGCCGATCGACGACTACTACTGACCGGGCCGGTGGGTGCGGCGGCGCGGGCAGGGCGGCCGGGTCGACGCGGGTCGGGACGCGGTGGCCGGCCCGGTGTCGAGCACTGTCCAGCGCGGCGCCGCTCGGCCTCTGGATCGGGTGGGTGTGACGCAACTGGAATTGACAGTCGGCCGGCCTCCGGAGCAGGGTTTGAGAGTGACAACGATGTCAACGGGCAAAGGGGAGGAATCGTACACATGATTTCCTTCACGCCGTACCCGGCGAAAGACCGGCCGGTCTACGGTGTCCCGTTGGCGGTTTTCCGGCGCGCACCCAGTTCGCCCGCCGATCCTGGCCCTATGTCCCTTTCCTACCCCACGGTGACCAGCTGAAATGAGCGACGTGCCCCGACCCGACGCCGACCAGACCCCTGCCCCGGCAGGGTCACCCGACCTGCCCGACCTGGCCGGGTTCCTCGCCGACCAGACCCGCACGCTGCTCGACACGGCCCGCCGCGCGGTCCGCCCCGAGGGCGGGTTCTGGTGGCTCACCGACGACCGCACCCCGGATCGTGGCGAACCTCTCTACACGTGGATCACCTGCCGGATGACCCACGTGGCCGCGCTGGCCCACCGCAACGGTGACCCGGATGCCGCAGCCCTCGTCGACCACGGCGTCGCCGCGCTCAGCACGCTGCTGCGCGACGAGCGGTACGGCGGCTGGTTCAGCGCTGTCGACCAGGAGGGCACGCCCACCGACGAGCGCAAGGCCGGGTACGACCACGCGTTCGTGCTCCTCGCCGCGTCCAGCGCCGCCCGGGCCGGGCGACCCGGCGCGGATCGCCTGCTCGCCGACGTGCTGACAGTGCTGCGGGACCGGTTCTGGGACGACGACGCGGGCGCGGTCCGGGAATCGTGGAACCGGGACTGGACGGTCACCGAGGACTACCGAGGCGCGAACAGCAGCATGCACATGGTCGAGGCGTTCCTCGCCGCTGCCGCCGCCACCGGCGATACGAGCTGGACCGACCGGGCCCTGCGGATCGCCACCCACCTGGTGCACACCGAGGCCGCCCGGCACGACTGGCGGCTGCCCGAGCACTTCACGGCCGACTGGACGCCACTGCTCGACTACAACCGGGACCAGCCCGCCGACCCGTTCCGGCCGTACGGCTCGACGATGGGCCACTGGCTGGAGTGGGCCCGGCTGCTGCTGGAACTGGAGGCGGTCCTGCCGCAGCCACCGGGCTGGCTGCTCGCCGACGCCCGTACCCTCTTCGCGGCCGCCGTGCGGCGCGGCTGGGCGGTCGACGGCGCCGACGGTTTCGTCTACACGATCGACTGGGACGACCAGCCGGTGGTCCGCTCCCGGATGCACTGGGTGCTGGTCGAGGCCATCGGCGCGGCGGTCACCCTGCACCGCCGCACCGGGGACGCCGTCTACGACGAGTGGTACCGCGTCTTCTGGGCGTACGCACGCCGCTACCTGATCGACGGCACCGGCTGGCGGCACGAGCTGGACGAGCGGAACCTGCCCGCCGACACGGTCTGGCACGGCCGGCCGGACGTCTACCACGCGTACCAGGCGGTGCTGCTGTCCCGCTCGGCCGCCGGCCTCGGTGGTCCCGGCCCGCTCGCCCCCGGCACGGTGACCGCATGATCGTGGTGGCGGGGGAGGCCCTCATCGACCTGGTGGAAACCGCCGAGGGGCAGCGGGCGGTGCCGGGTGGCTCCCCGGCGAACGTAGCGGTCACCCTGGCGCGGCTCGACGAGCCGGTGCGGCTGCTGGCCCGGCTCGGCCCCGACGAGTACGGCCGACAGATCGCCGAGCACCTGGCGGCCAACCAGGTGGACCTGCGGTGGGCGGTCCACGCCGCCGAGCCCACGTCGGTGGCGGTGGCCACCCTGAACGCCACCGGGCAGGCCAGCTACGAGTTCCGGCTCGACGGCGCGGCAGACTGGCAGTGGACCCCGCAGGAGCTGCCCGACCTGGCCGCATCGTCGGCGACGGCCCTGCACACCGGGTCCCTCGCGCTCGCGCTCGCGCCCGGCGCGCAGGTGCTGGAGGGCCTGCTCGCCCGCGAACGCGACCGCGACGGGCTGACCATCTCGATCGACCTGAACCTGCGCCCGAGCATCGTCACGGACCGGGCCGCGGAGCAGGAGCGGACCCGCCGCCAGATCCGCCTCGCGCACGTGGTCAAGGCCAGCGACGAGGATCTGGCCTGGCTCTACCCGGACCGCTCGGTGGGCGACGTGCTGGCCGAATGGCGCGAGGCCGGCGTGTCCTGTGCGGTGGTCACCCGGGGCGGCGAGGGCGCGTGGCTGCTCGCCCCGAACGGCGCACTGCACGAACAACCGGCGGTACGCACCACAGTGGTCGACACCGTCGGCGCCGGCGACTCGTTCACCGGTGGCCTGCTGGCCGCGCTGGCCGACATCGACGCGCTCGGTGACCGGCCGGCCGACCGGCTCGCCGCGGTGACCGAGCAGCAGTGGAGCGCAGTCCTGCGCCAGGGCGCGACGGTGGCCGCGCTGACCTGCGCCCACCGAGGCGCCGACCCACCCCGCCGAGCAGAGGTAGAAGCCCTCCTGACCACAACACCCTGACCCCACCCCCCACCCCCCGCCCCCGCGCCCCGCCCCGCCCTCACGAGTCGATCATGGACTTGTGGTGGACGTTTAACAGCACTTTAGGGCATACGCGAGGCACCACAAGTCCATGATCAACCTGGGCCTGGGCCTGGGCCTGGGCGGGGTGTGGGGTGGGGGGTTAGGGGAGGCCTCGGCGTAGGAGGCGGGTGGGTAGGACTGTGGTTGCTGGCGGGGAGTCGTCGCCGGCGATCCGCTCGAAGAGGCGCTCCGTCGCCACGCGGGCCAGCTCCCGCGTGTCGTAGCCGACGACCGTCAACGGCCGGGGCATCAGGTGGGCCAGCTCGAAGTCGTCGAAGCCGACCAGCGCCGCGTCGCTGCCCCGACGGTGCAGCTCGGCGAGGGCGCCGACGGTGAGCCGGTTGTTGCCGCAGAAGAACGCGGTGGGCGGGTCCGGGAGGTCGAGCAGCGTGGCGACCGCACGGCCCGCGTCCTCGGGAGCGATCAGGCGCTCGCGGACCAGCGAATCGTCCGGCTCGACTCCGGCCTCCGCCAGCGCGGCCCGAGCGCCGACCAGCCGCTCACGCATGGTGGGGACGCTCGGAGCGCCGAGCAGGAGACCCACCCGCCGGTGCCCCTCGTCGAGCAGCGCGCCGACCCCGGCCCGGCCGCCACCTCGGTTGTCCAGCAGCACGGCGTCCGCGAGCAGTCCCTGCGGTGGCCGGTCCAGGAAGACCACCGGCATGCCCAGCTCGACCTCGCGGCGCAGGAACGAGTGGTCGGGACCCGCCGGCACCACCAGCAGCCCGTCGACCCGGCGCTGGGTGAAGTCCTGGAGGACCGCGCGTTCCCGCTCCGGGTCCTCCTCCGACGAAGCGGTGATCAACATGGTGCCGTGCGCGGCGGCGATCTCGGCGGCGACGCTCGCGATGGTGGCGTAGAACGGGTTGGCGATCTCCTCGATGAGCAGCCCGACAGTGGCGTTGAGCTGCCGCGAGCGCAGGTTGCGCGCGATGTCGTTGCGCCGGAAACCCAGCTCGGCGATCGCGGCCAGCACACGGCCGAGCAGTTCCTGCCCCACCGGCTCGTCGTTGACCACCCGGGAGACCGTCTTCAGGCTGACCCCGGCGTGCCGGGCGACATCGACCATGGTTGGGCGTCGGCGTGCGGCCGACCTGGTCGGAGTCTGGGTCACGGGGTGGTCCTCCACGGCGGGCGCGGGTCAGCGGTCGAGAGCGGCGAGCGCGTCGACCGCCTTTCGGGCGGCGATCAGCACCGGATCCCAGACCGGCGCGTACGGCGGAGCGTAGCCGAGGTCGAGCGCGGTCATGTCATCCACCGTCATGCCGTTCCACAGAGCCACGGCCAACGTGTCGATCCGTTTGGCCGCCTCGGACCAGCCGACGATCTGCGCGCCGAGCAGCCGGCCGCTGGGTCGCTCGGCGATCAGCTTGACGGTCATCGTCCGCGCGCCGGGGTAGTAGCCGGCCCGGTTGGTCGAGTCGGCGACCACCGAGACGAACTCGAAGCCGGCCGCCCTGGCCTCCCGCTCGCGCAGGCCCGTCCGACCCACCTCCAGGTCGCAGACCTTGGTCACCGCGGTGCCGATCACACCCGGGAAGGTCGCGTACCCGCCGCCGATGTTGATGCCGGCCGTCCGGCCCTGCTTGTTGGCGTGCGTACCGAGCGGCACGTGCACCGGCAGTCCGCTGACCCGGTGCAGCGTCTCCACGGAGTCGCCCGCGGCCCAGACCCCGGGCAGCCCCGGCACCCGCATCCGGCGGTCCACGCGGATGCCACCCGTGGGCCCGATCGGAAAGCCGGCAGCCTTGGCGAGCGCGGTGTTCGGGCGTACGCCCAACCCCAGGACCACGACGTCGGTCGGCATCGACCCCTCGGCCGTGACCACCGCGGACACCCGGCCGTCCCGCTGCTCCAGGCCGGTCACCGGCAGGCTGGTGCGGATCGTGATGCCCAGGCCGCGCATGGCCTCGGCGACCAGTTCGGCCATGTCGCCGTCCACCGTCGCCATGGGCTGCTGGCCCGCCTCGACCAGGGTCACCGCGAGGCCGCGCTCGATCAGCGCCTCGGCCATCTCGACGCCGATGTACCCGCCACCGACCACCACGGCCCGGCTGGGCTGCGGCTCGGCGTCCAGCCAGGCGCGCAGGGCCGCACCGTCGTCGAGGGTCTGCATCCCGAACACGCCGCCCGCGTCGGTGTCCGCCCACGGTGGCTGCACCGGCACCGCGCCCGCGGCGTATACCAGGTCGTCGAAGCGCTCGCGGACCTCGCCGCCGCCCGCCAGGTCCCGGGCGACCACCTCGCGCCGTTCGAGGTCGATGGTCGTCACCTCGTGCCGCATCCGGACGTCCACGGCGAACTTCGTGCGGAACGTCTCCGGGGTCCGCGCGATCAGCTCGTCCGGGCCGGACACCATCCCGCTGATCCAGTACGGGATGCCGCACGACGAGTAGGAGGTGAAGTGACCGCGCTCGAAGACCACGATCTCCAGGTCGTCAGCGCCGCGGCGGCGTCGTGCCTGCGACGCCGCCGACATGCCGGCGGCGTTCCCGCCGATGACGATCAGTCGTTGCGCCACGGGACCATCCTGTCACGGGCGTGTTCAGCCACGGGTCTGTCGCGCCACGTCCTGCACCACGTCGACGAGCCGTCCGGTACGGGCGTAAACGGCACGCTGCCGCGCCGCGCCGGTGCCGTGGCGGCGCAGCCCGCCCAACAGGTCGGACACCTCCGCCCAGTCGTCGTGCTGCTCCAGCGCCGGCCGCATCCGCTCCACGAACCGGTCCAGCAGCTCCCAGGCCGGGCGCAGCTCGCCGTTCGTGACGTCGACGCCCTCGCCTTCCAGGCCGTCGTGGGCGGCCCTCCAGTGCGCGCCGACCAGCAGGTGGTGGTCCGTGCGCAGGGCGGGCCGGCCGGCCTCGACGTCGGCCATGGCGGTGGCCACGAGTGCCCGCACCAGTGCGGCGACCAGCACGGCATCGTCCACCGTCGGGCAGACGTCGCCGATCCGCAGCTCCACCGTCGGGTACTTCGCCGACAGCCGGGCGTACCAGTAGAGCATTCCCTCGTCGAGCATCACGCCGCTGGAGATCAACTGACGGATCAGTCGCTGGTAGTGCTCGTGCGACTCCAACCAGGGCGTCGGCGCCACCGACGGCCAGCGCTCCCACTCCACCGAGCGCCAGCTCGCGTAGCCGGTGTCCTCACCACGCGAGAACGGCGAGTTGGTGGTGACGGCGTGCAGCATCGGCAGCCACGGCCGGACGTGGTTGAGCACCTGCACGCCGGTCTCCGGATCGGGGACGCCCACGTGCACGTGCATGCCGTTGTTGCCGGGGCCGGGCACGAGCAGCCGGAAGCGTTCGATCATCCGGTCGAAGCGGGGCTTGTCCACGACCGGCGGCACCGGGCCGTCCACCGGGCCGGTGCCGATGGCCAGCAGCCGTACGCCGGCCCGCTCGGCCGCCTCGGCGAGGGCCTTACGCAGGACGCCGAGGGAGTGCCGGATCGAGGACAGCTCGAGGCCGGGCGGCGAGCCGATCTCGATCTGGCTGGTCTGGAACTCGCGCTCCACCTGACCGCGCAGTTCCGCCGGCACCTGCTCCAGCACCAGGTCGACGGCGGGCACCGCGGCTCCGGTGTGCGGGTCGACGAGCAGGAACTCCTCCTCGACACCCACGGTGAGCAATTCGGTCCCCGCGGTCGTCCCGCTGGACGCCTCCGCCACCTGGCCCGTCATCGCGACACCACCGTCCGTTTCTGCCGTCTGCGGTCCGTCCGCGTCGGTCGGCCGTCTGGTTACCCACAGTGGCAACGCTCGGAAACGTGTGACGGCGCGCTGCCCGCGCGTGTCGCCCACAACTGGCGCGTGACACCGGGCGGATCGACCGGTGGAGGGCTCGCGATTCGGCCGGGCGGCGTGACAGCGGGTCCTATGCTGAGCCCGTGCCGGTGCCGCTGGGTTTCCTCTGGGTCGCGTGGATGTCCGCGTTCGCCCAGCTCACCATGCTGGCCGACCGCCCGGCCGACCTGCTGGCCGGGGCCGCCCTGACCGCCCTGGTCCTGTTCGCCGCGCTGCTCGCCGCGCACGTGCCCGCCCCGGCGGGGGCAACTGGCGTCGCACGACGCTGGGCCGGGCTACGCGCCCGCGCCCGAGGTCGCCGCGTTCCCCGCCAGATCGACCCGGACGCCGCCGGCCGACCTCGCCCCCGCGCACCTGGGCTCCCCTCGGCCGCGTAGCGCCCACCGCCGCGCGGCCGATCCCGCAGTCACCGGTCCTTCGTGCCGGCGGCCACCGCCGGGAAGGACCCTCCGGAATCGGACCGAGGGGTTTCCCATGCTCGCCTTCGCACCACTGCACGACGTCGTCGGCGCCGCCGGCACCGCGTTGTCCTGGCTCACCGATCTGCTCGAACCGTTGGCCGGCGGCACCGCGACAGTCGCCGCCATCGTGCTGCTCACCATCGCCGTCCGGTTGCTCATCGCACCGCTGACCGTCGCGCAGGTCCGGGGGGAGCGGCGCCGCGCGGCGCTCGCCCCCCAGGTGCGCGATCTCCAGCAGCGGTACGCCGACGACCCGGCGACACTCCAGCGCGAGGTGTTCTCGCTGTACCGCTCGGCCGGCGCCAACCCGATCGCCGGCTGCCTGCCGTTGCTGATCCAGGCGCCGTTCCTGCTGGTGCTGTACCGGCTGTTCGCCACCGACGAGGGCGGCACGGGGCTGCTCGACGAACGGCTGGCCGGGGTGCCGCTGGGCCACCACGTGAGCGACGGGTTGGCCGGGGCGGCCGGTCCGCTCTTCGTCGTCCTGCTGGGCCTGCTGCTGGTGCTGGCGTGGTGGTCGTCGCGGCGGGCGCGCCGGGCGTCGGCGGCTGTCGGCACGGTGGCGGGTACGCCCACCGAGGGGCCGGGCGCCGCCACGCTCGGCCGGCTGCTGCCCCTGCTGCCGTTCACGACAGTGCTGGTGGCGCTGGTGCTGCCGCTCGCGGCGGTGATCTACCTGGTGACGACCACCGCCTGGTCGGCGCTGGAACAGGCGGTGCTGCGCCGGCCCCAGGCGGTTCCGGCAACCACTCAGTAGCTGGCAGAGCTGTCGTCAACGTCAAGTGGTTCACCTTCCGCCGCTGAGGCGGGCCTCCGCGGGTCTCCCGCCGCGTCTCCGCGCGGCGGGAGGCTCACTCATTCGCGTCGGCCTCTGGACAGAAACAGTTAACTGTCTTAATAATTAGCGCCAACGTTGACGTACGTGGATGCCCAGTCGGGCGCGGAGGGCCGCATGAAGCCTGCCAGATCCCTTGTCCTGTCCCTGGTCACCGCGTTGGCCGCGACGCTCGGCCCGGCCTGGGTCGCGCTGCCCGCCTTCGCCGCCGAAGCGACCGCCAGCTTCGTCAAGACCGCCGACTGGGGCTCCGGTTGGGAGGGCAGGTACACGATCACCAACGGCGGCGGATCGACGATCAACGGCTGGAGCCTCGTCTTCGACCTGCCCTCCGGCACCACCCTGGGCAGCTACTGGGACGCGACGCTCAGCGCCGCCGGTCAGCGGCAGACCTTCACCAACCGGTCCTGGAACGGCACCGTCGCCCCGGGCGCCTCGGTCTCCTTCGGCTTCCTGGCCAGCGGCTCCGGCTCCCCGACCGGCTGCCAGCTCAACGGCGTGCCGTGCGGCGGAGGCACCCCACCCACCACGCCTCCGCCGACCACGCCGCCCCCGACCACGCCGCCCCCGACCACGCCGCCCCCGACCACGCCGCCCCCGACCACGCCGCCCCCGACGGACCCGCCCACCGGCGGGCTGCCGAAGCACCTGCTCACCGGCTACTGGCACAACTTCGACAACCCCGCAGTCGAACTGCGACTGCGCGACGTCCCCACCGCGTACGACCTCGTCGCCGTCGCCTTCGCCGAGGCCACCACGACGCCGGGCGCGCTCACCTTCGGTATCGATCCAGGGCTCTCCGCCGCGCTGGGCGGCTACACCGACGCGGACTTCACCGCCGACGTGCGTACCCTGCACAGCCGTGGCCAACGGGTCATCCTCTCCGTCGGCGGCGAGGCCGGCCGGGTCACGGTCAACGACGCCGCCTCGGCCACCGTCTTCGCGGACACGGCCGCCGCGCTGATCGCCCGCTACGGCTTCGACGGCATCGACATCGACCTGGAGAACGGGCTCAACCCGACGTACATGGCGCAGGCGCTGCGCGCGTTGCGGGCCAAGGTCGGCCCGGACCTGATCATCGCGATGGCGCCGCAGACCATCGACATGCAGAATCCGGCCGGCGGCTACTTCAAGCTGGCGCTCGACATCAGGGACATCCTCACCGTCGTCAACACCCAGTTCTACAACTCCGGGGCGATGCTCGGCTGCGACCAGAACGCCGCGTACGGCCAGGGGACTGTGAACTTCTTAGTCGCGCTTGCCTGCATCCAACTGGAGGCCGGGTTGCGCCCCGACCAGGTAGGCCTCGGCCTGCCCGCCGGACCGGGCGCCGCCGGTGGCGGCATCGTCGCGCCAAGCGTGGTCAACGCCGCGCTTGACTGCCTGGCCCGGGGCACCAACTGCGGCAGTTTCCGGCCGCCGCGCACCTACCCCGGTATCCGGGGCGCGATGACCTGGTCGGTGAACTGGGACGTCAGCAACGGCAACGGTTTCGCCAGCACGGTGGCCCCGCACCTGGACACCCTGCCCTGAGCGGGCGCCGACGCCCGTACCGGCGTCGGCGCACCACCTGCGCGGCCGGCAGACCACTCGGCCGCGCAGGGCAACGGCACCACCGCCCGCACGACCGAGTCCCGCTCGACGACGGGCGACATCCCCCCACCACACCGGTCCCTGGAGGCCACCGTGAAACTCCGATCCCCCCGCGCGGCGACGTTCGCCGTCGCGCTGGCCGCCGCACTGGTGGCGGCCACCGTCGTGGCACCCCCGGCCGCGTCGGCCGCCACCGCAGCCTTCGCCCGCACCAGCACCTGGAGCAGCGGGTACGAGGCGAAGTTCACGGTCACCAACAACACGTCCACGGCGATCACCTCCTGGGACGTGCAGTTCGACCTACCCGCCGGCAGCACCGTCGGGTCCGCCTGGGATGCCCAGGTGAGCAGCTCCGGTCAGCACGTGACAGCCCGCAACCTGTCCTGGAACGGTGCCCTGTCGGCAGGTGCGAGCACCTCGTTCGGCTTCATCGTGGCAGGCACCGGTGACCCCACCAACTGCACGGTCAACGGCGCGTCCTGCTCCGGCGGTCCCACCACGCCACCGGGCGCCCCCGGCACGCCCGGCGGCCTGCGGGTCACCGGCACGACCGCCTCGGCGGTATCGCTTGCCTGGAACGCGGTGGGTGGCACGGTGACCGGCTACCGGGTGTACGAGGGCTCGACGGTGCGCGCCACGGTCACCGGCACCTCGACGACCGTCTCGGGCCTGGCCGCCTGCTCGGCGCACAGCTACACGGTGGCCGCGTACAACTCGGCGGGGGAGTCGGCGCGCTCGGCGGCTGTCGCCGCGAACACCACAGGCTGCACCGGTGGCGGCGGTTCGATGGCCGTCGCGCCCTACCTCTACCCGGGCTGGGGTGACCCGCCCGCCCCGGCGACCGTCATGTCGGCGACGGGCGTGAAGTGGTTCACCATCGCGTTCGTGCTCTCCGGTGGCGGCTGCACCCCGGCCTGGGACGGTGGGGGCCCGCTCACCGGCGGCGCGCACGCCAGCACCATCGCGGCCATCCGGGCGGCCGGTGGCGACGTGATCCCGTCCATCGGCGGCTGGAGCGGCAACAAGCTCGGCCCGAACTGCTCCTCGGCCAGCGCCCTGGCCGGCGCGTACCAGCAGGTGATCAACGCGTTCGGGCTCAAGGCGATCGACATCGACATCGAGAACAGCGACGAGTTCGAGAACGAGGTCGTACAGGACCGAATCCTCGGCGCGCTGAAGATCGTCAAGCAGAACAACCCTGGCCTGAAGACGATCGTCACGTTCGGCACGTCGACCACCGGCCCGTCGTACTACGGCACCCGGCTGATCAACCAGGCCGCCGCGCTGGGCGCCAACATCGACACCTTCACCATCATGCCGTTCGACTTCGGTGGCGGCGCCAACATGTACCAGAGCACTGTCAACGCCGCCGAAGGGCTGAAGAACACGCTGAAGACCGCCTTCGGCTGGTCCGACGCGACGGCCTACGCCCACATGGGCATCTCCGGGATGAACGGGCTCTCCGACCAGCAGGAGCTGACCTCGCCAGCCACCTGGACCCAGATCCGGGACTGGGCGAAGGCGCGCGGGCTGAGCCGGTTCACGTTCTGGTCGGTCAACCGGGACCGGCCGTGCCCGGGCGGGGGAGTCGTCTCCAACTGCTCCGGCATCGCCCAGAACACGTGGGAGTTCACGTCGATCAGCGCGCAGTTCAACTGAGCGGGACGCGGATCAGCGACCGGCGGTCACCGACCGCCGGTCGTCGCGCTCGCGCCGACGGCGGACCTTGCGGATCACCCAACTGACCACCATCACGACGAAGACCACGCCGATGGCGTAGTTGAACCAGTCGCTGTAGCGCGCGACGTCCTGCCAGCGGCTGCCCAGCGCGTAACCAGCGCCCACGATGAGGGCGTTCCACACGCCGCTGCCGATCGTGGTGAGCAGGACGAACTCACCGAGCGGCATCCGGTTGGCCCCGGCCGGAACGGAGACCAGGCTGCGGACCACCGGCACGACCCGGCCGATCAGCACCGCCCACCGACCGTGCCGCTCGAACCAGCGGTCGGCCTTCTCCAGGTCGTCGCGGTCCACCAACGGGATGCGGTCCAGCCAGCGCTTGAGCCGCTCCTCGCCGAGCGCCGCGCCGAGCCAGTAGAGCACCAGCGCGCCGACGAGCGAGCCGACCGTCGCGGCCGCCACCACGAGGACGACGTTGAACTTGCCCTCGTGGGCCAGGAACCCGGCCAACGCCAGCACGATCTCACTGGGGATCGGCGGAATGATGCTCTCCAACGCGACAAGCAGCGCCACGCCGACCGGGCCCGTCGCGTCGATCACCGAGGCCACCCACCCGGTCAGGCCGGTGAACTCGGACGGGTCACCAGTCTGGGCGTACGCCATTGGTCGTCCTTCCGATCCGGCTACCGGGGATCGGAAGGTCTTACCCAGCGACCGGCGGCACACACCTGCGCGTGAGCCCTGCCACGCCGGCCGGGTCAGCCCTCCGGGTGCAGCGCGGTGTCGGCCGGGCCCTGCCGCCAGCCGGTGAACACCACGGTGAGACCGGCGCGCGTCGGCGCGCAGCAGAACGGGCCGGCCATGGCCTCGGCCGCCGGGTCCAGCGGAGCGAGGCGGACCAGTCGCCAGGCCGCATCGGCGACCCGGGCCCGTACGGTCAGCGCGTCGCCGGCCCGGCTGACCCGCACGGTCACCTCCTGGCCGGCCCAGCCGGGGACCGGGGACACCGACCAGTCGGAGAACTCCCTGGTCACCACCGCGCCGAGCTGGGACTCGCCGTCGCTGACCTCGACGCCCGCCTTGACCCACGTCCCCTCGTCGACGCGGACCAGCACGCCGGCCTGGTCGAACTGCGCCGAGAAGTCGAGGACGAAGCTCACCTCCATGGCGGCGCCGACCGGCAGCGGCGCCAGCAGGGCGGGCCCGTTGTCGTGGACGAAGCCGTAGCTGGTCCGCCGCCAGAAGTCCGTCTCCGCACCGGCCTCGACGACCAGCTCGCCGGCCGGGCCTTCCTCGGCGCGGACCGGCGGGTGCAGCCAGACGCCCCGGGCCCAGTCCAGCGGTTCGCTCGGCGGTACGAGGTCGATCTCCATAACCGGCACGGTAACCAACCCCGCCCGGCCCCGACGCCCGGGTTTGCCGCGGTGATCGACCGGAGATGTTCCTCCGGCATGGGTGACCGTTGGTATTCCGAAGCCGTCGTCTACTGCCTCGACATCGACACGTACGCCGACTCCGACGGTGACGGGGTCGGTGACATCCGTGGGCTGATCGGAAGGTTGGACTATCTGGCCCGGCTGGGCGTGACCTGCCTGTGGCTGCACCCGATCCACCCGTCACCCAACCGCGACGACGGTTACGACGTCACCGACTTCTACAACGTGGACCCGCGCTTCGGCACCCTCGGTGACTTCGCCGAGCTGCTGCACCAGGCGCAGAACCGGGGCATCCGCGTGATCATCGACCTGGTGGTCAACCACACGTCCGACGAGCACCCGTGGTTCCAGTCCGCCCGCTCGTCGCCGGACTCGCCGTACCGCGACTGGTTCGTCTGGTCCGACACCGAGCCGGACGACCGGAACCAGGGCATGGTCTTCCCCGGTGAGCAGAAGGAGACCTGGAGCTACGACCGGACGGCCAAGGCCTGGTTCTACCACCGGTTCTACAAGTTCCAGCCGGACCTCAACTTCGCCAACCCGCAGGTCCGGGCCGAGGTCAAGAAGATCATGTCGTTCTGGCTCCAGCTCGGGGTCTCCGGTTTCCGGATGGACGCCGTGCCATTCATCATCGAGCTGACCGAGCCGGGCAACCCGAACTCGCCGAAGGACTTCGAGTTCCTCACCGAGATGCGCCAGCACGTCCAGTGGCGGCGCGGCGACGCCGTCCTGCTGGCCGAGGCGAACGTCGAGCCGGACCAACTGCCGACGTTCTTCGGCGACACCAGTGGCTCGGGCAACCGCATCCACATGCTCTTCGACTTCATGCTCAACGGCCGGCTCATGCTCGCCCTGGCAAGGCAGGACCCGGAGTCGCTGATCGAGGCGTTGCGCGACACCCCGAAGCTGCCCGTCGGTGGGCAGTGGGCGACCTTCCTGCGCAACCACGACGAGATCGACCTGTCCCGGTTGACCACCGAACAACGCAACCAGGTGTACGAGCAGTTCGGCCCGGACGAGAACATGCGCATCTACGACCGGGGCATCCGTCGCCGGCTCGCCCCGATGCTCGGCAACGACCGGCGGCGCATCGAGCTGGCGTACGCCCTGCAGTTCTCGATGCGCGGCACGCCGGTGCTGCGCTACGGCGAGGAGATCGGGATGGGCGAGGACCTGTCGCTGCCCGGTCGGGAGGCCATCCGTACCCCGATGCAGTGGTCGTACCAGCCGAACGCCGGCTTCTCCACCGCCGACCCGGAGAAGCTGATCCGCCCGGTGCTCGACAAGGGTGAGTTCGGCTACCAGAACGTCAACGTCACTGCCCAGCGCAACGACCCGAAGTCGCTGCTGGCCTGGTTCGAGCGCATGATCCGGACCCTGCGGGAGGCCCCCGAGATCGGCTCCGGCTCGACCACCCACATCGACGTGGCGATGCCGGCCGGGGTGCTGGCGCACCGGGCGGACGGGCCGACCGGGACGATGGTCTTCGTGCACAACCTGGGCACCGATGACGTCGAGGTGGACCTGAGCAGCCTCGAACCGGAGGCCGACCTGCCGATCGACGTGCTCGCCGACCGTGGCTACGGCGAGCTGGGCAAGCTCGGCGCGGTGAAGGTCTCCGGGTACGGATACCGGTGGATTCGCCTATGCCGGGGTCGGGGGTTCTGACGTTAAGCTCCTCCGATCGACCCCACGTTACCGGGAGGTAATCATGTCGGAGGAGCCCCGCGTCGCCATCGTCACCGGAGCCGCGCGCGGTATCGGCGCGGCCACCGCCCGGCGGTTGGCCGCCGACGGGATGGCCGTCGCCGTGGTCGACATCGAGGAGGCCGCCACCAAGGAGACGGTGGACGCCATCGTCGGCGCGGGCGGCCGTGCGCTCGGCGTGGGCGCCGACGTGTCCGACCGGGAGCAGGTCGAGGCGGCCGTCGAGCGGGTCGCCGCCGAGCTGGGCGCCCCCACGGTGCTGGTCAACAACGCGGGTGTGCTCCGCGACAACCTGCTGTTCAAGATGACCAACGCCGACTGGGACACGGTCATGGGTGTGCACCTGCGCGGCGCGTTCCTGTTCAGCCAGGCCGCGCAGAAGCACATGGTGGACCGTAAGTGGGGGCGGATCGTCAACCTGTCCAGCACGTCCGCCCTGGGCAACCGGGGGCAGGCGAACTACGCCGCGGCCAAGGCGGGCCTCCAGGGCTTCACCAAGACGCTCGCCATCGAGCTGGGGCCGTTCGGGGTGACGGTCAACGCGGTCGCGCCGGGCTTCATCGTCACCGACATGACCGCCGCCACCGCCGCCCGGATGAAGGTCGACTTCGACGACCTCCAGAAGCACGCCGCCGCCGAGATCCCGGTCCGTCGCCCGGGTCGCCCGGAGGACGTCGCGCACACCATCTCGTTCCTGGCCAGTGAGGGGGCGGGCTTCGTCTCCGGGCAGGTCATCTACGTCGCCGGCGGCCCACGGGCCTGACGCGCGCCCTCGTCACGCGGCCCGGCCGGTCAGGCCGGGTCGCGGCGGGTGCGCCAGAGCCAGAACAGGCCGAGCACCGGCAGCACCAGCGGGATGTAGCCGTACCCGCTGCCGAACTGCGACCACACCGTCTCGTCGGGGAACAGGTCCTTGTCGACAACGCTGAGGATGCCGACAGCGACGACCCCGACCAACTCCACCGAGCAGCAGGCCAGCGCCACCCGTCGGCCGGTGTGCCCGGCACGGGCCAGACCCACCGCCGCCACGATGTAGATGAGCGCGGCCAGGGCGGAGAGCAGGTACGCCACCGGCGCCTCGTCGAACTTGGTGGCGATCTGCAGACCTGCCCGGCTGGTCGCGGCGATGGCGAAGAGCAGGTAGACCGCGATCAGCAGCCGGCCCGGACCGGCGTTCGTGGCGCGTCGGGCCGGTCGTGTCTCAACCACCGAGGACCTCCCAGGTCTGCTGCAACCGGACCACCACTACCGGTGCGACCAGGCAGACCGCGCAGACGATCGCCGACCCCCAGCGGGTCGGCTCCATCCGGGCCAGCACCCACGCCAGCGGCGGCAGGCAGACGAGCGTGGCCAGGTAGCCGTAGAACGCGCCGGGCTCGCCCGGTCGGTCCCCGCCACCGACCGCGACCAGGGCCAGCACCCCCAGCGCGAGCAGCGCCACCTCCAGTACGGCCAGACCGGCGAACTGCACCCGGTCCGGTGGCCGGTGGCGTACCGCCGCGACCAGCGCCCACACGGCGACGAGCAGCGAGAGCACGATCGACGCCGTCGCGAGGAGCCCGTCCACCGGCGAGTCGGCTGCCGCGCTCGTCATCGGCCCCACCTGGTCGTTGCCTCGGTCACCGGCACAGCCTACTAAGCGTCGTAGTACCCGGGTCACGCTGCCTGGCCGCCGCGTTGGCGGCGGGTCGTCGAGGGGTGTGCGGCCGCTGTCGAGCTGCCCCATGAGTGGGGCACCGCGACCCGCCCGGCCCGCCGCCCCGCTCGCCGGCCGCTCGCCCGCCCCGCCCACCTCGCTCGCTCGCCCACCCGGTCCGCCCGGCCCAAGATCGTGCTCGATCCAGGAAGTAGTGGCTTCGGGCGCGAACGAGGCCACTGGATCCTGGATCGAGCGCGATCAAGGGGGCGTCCCGCCGGGCGACGGCACCCGGTCGGTCGGTTCGTTGGTCGTGGGTACGGGGGCATTGGGCTGCTGTGGTTGGCGACCCGCCACCGGTGAGCCGGGTGGGGCGACTAGCGTGGATCACGTCCGTGGCGTCGTCACGGTGCGGGGAGACAGCGGAGGTACACGTGCTGCGGTTCGGTTTGTTCGGCACCGGTCACTGGGCGATCGAGACGCACGGTAAGGCGCTGCACGCACACCCGGACGCGGAACTGGTAGGCGTGTGGGGCCGTAACCCGGAGCGGGCGTCCGCGCTGGCCGAGCGGTACGGAGTTCCCGCCTACGCCGAGGTCGACGCGCTGATCGAACAGTGTGAGGCGATCGCTGTCGCGCTGCCGCCGGACGTTCAGGCCGATATCGCGGTCCGGGCCGCCACCGCCGGCCGTCACCTGCTGCTGGACAAGCCGCTGGCGCTCTCCGTCGAGGACGCCGACCGGGTGGTCGCCGCCGCCGAGGCGTCCGGGGTCGCCTCGGTCGTGTTCTTCACCCAGCGGTTCCAGCCGAACGTCACTGCGTTCCTCGCCGCGACCGCCGCCGCCGGCGGCTGGCAGCACGGCCGCACCACAGCCTTCGCGTCGATCTTCCAGGAGGGCAGCCCGTACGGCGGCTCCCTGTGGCGTCGCGAGCACGGCGCACTCTGGGACATCGCCCCGCACGCGCTCTCGATCCTCCTGCCGGTGCTGGGCCGGGTGACGCAGGTGGCGGCGATGGACGGGCCGAGCGGGATGGTGCACCTGCTGCTCACCCACGACGGCGGTGCCACCAGCAGCGCCTCGCTGTCCCTGGACGCTCCGACCGAGGCGATGGCCCGGGAGTTCGTGTTCTACGGCGAGAACGGGATCGAGACCGTCCCGGTCGGCGAGAACGACGCCGACACGGCGTTCGGTGTCGCGATCGACCAGCTCGTCGAGCAGGTGCGGACCGGCACCCGCGACCACCGCTGCGACGTCCGCTTCGGCCGCGAGGTAGTCGCGATCCTCGCCGCCGCCGAAACCGCCCGCACCGAATCCCGCACAATCCCCCTCCCGTAACCCACCCCACCCCACCCGCCGGGCCCCACCCCCTGCCCGCCCCGGTTGATCATGAAGTTATTGCCACCCCGCCCGGCGTGTCATGGCAATAACTTCATGATCACCGCGCCAAGCCGGTGGGAAATGGGTGGGGTGGGTGGGGTGGGGTCGGTAGGGTGGGGGGCATGATCACGCATGCCCTGATCGAGGGGGTCGGTACGCCGGCCGCCTGGGGTGCCCTGCTGGTGTCCCGTCCGCGCGTCCGGCGTCCGGCCCTGACGGGCTGGGACGTGACCTGCCGCTGATCGGTCCACTTCGCGGTGCGCCGGGGCTGTCGCCCCGCCGCCGCTGATCCTTCGCCACGGCACGAGGCTGTCGCCTCGTCTTCGCGTACCCGCGCATCGTCCAGGGCCGTCCGAGTCCCGATCCACTCGGACAGGTCCGGCAATTCCTGCTGCCTGTCCAGCCCGTCGCCGAGCGGCGACAGACAGGACGACGACCCGTGGCGCCTCGCCCGATCCGATCAACCGAACGCGACAGGTCCCGTCGCGTACTCAGCCAGAACTTTCTCGTCGACCGCGCGGCCGTCCAGCGGGTGGTCCGCGCCGCCGACCCCGATCCGGCCGGGCTCCTGCTGGAGGTCGGCGCGGGCCGGGGACAGCTCACCCGACCCCTCGCCGCCCGGTGTGGGCGGCTGACGGCGTACGAGGTGGACCCCGCCGTCCGCAACGCGCTGGCCGCCGTCTGCGGGCAGCTGTCCAACGTGGAGCACCGGCAGGCCGACTTCTTGGCCGCCGAGCCGCCACCGGAGCCGTTCGCGGTGGTCGGCAACATCCCCTGGTCGCTGACCTCCGCCGTGGTGCGGTGGTGCCTCGCCGCGCCCCGGTTGCGGTCCGCGACACTGCTCACCCAACTGGAGTACGCCCGCCGCCGCAGCGGCGACTACGGCCGGTGGACGCGGCTGACCGTCTCGACCTGGCCGGAGTTCGGGTGGCGGCTGGCGGGGCGGGTACCACGTACCGCGTTCCGGCCGGTGCCGGCGGTGGACGCCGGGATCCTGCGCATCGAACGGCGGCCGGAGCCGCTGCTGCCGGCGGCGGCTCTGCCGGCGTACCGAAGGCTCGTGGGGTGGGGTTTCGAGGGCGTCGGCGGCTCGCTCGCCGCGACCCTGCGCCGGCACCACCCGCCGGCGCGGGTCGCGGCCGCCCTGCGCGCGACCCGGATCGCGTCGGACACCCCCGTGGGGTACGTCTGGCCGGAGCAGTGGCTGGTGCTGTTCCGGCTGCTGCACGCGCGGTGACCCGGCGGTCAGGCGAGGGTGGTCAACGCCTCGCTCAGCTCGGCCGGCGACTCGAACTGTTCGGCCGGCAACGCCTGCAACATCTGCAACATGGCCGTGCTGGCCCCGTTCTCCTGCCCCCAACGGACGAGGTCCTCGCGGGAGACCGGGTAGTCGAGCCCGGCCAGGTACTCCTGCAACTGCACGCCGGTGACGGTCATGCCGTTCGGCTACCCGCTCGCCGCTCCCGTACACGCTCACGGCGTGTCGGTGGGCGACGCGCCGACGGTTTGTCGGCGCGACCGCCGGGTAGCCGCTGCCATGCTGGTTCAGCGGCTCGGCGCGCCGAGCGACTTCGACCCGTTGCTGGAGCGCGTCCGGGACGCCCGGGTGGTGATGATCGGCGAGTCCACCCACGGCAGCTACGACTACTACCGGCTGCGCGAGCAGCTCACCCGTCGGCTGATCGCGGAGTGCGGCTTCTCGTTCGTGGCAGTGGAGGGCGACTGGCCGGACTGCGACCGGGTGCACCGCTCGGTCACCGCCGCGCCGGGCGGGGCCCTCGATCCACAGACGGCGCTGGAGCGCTTCGAACGGTGGCCGACCTGGATGTGGGCGAACGCCGAGGTGGCCCGGTTCTGTCGCTGGCTGCGGGCGTGGAACCTGGAGCGGCCCCAGGACGGGCGGGCGGGCTTCCACGGGCTCGACGTGTACAGCCTCTGGGAGTCGATGCAGGCGATCTTCGACTACCTGGGGGAGGAGGACCCGACCTCGCTGGAGGCGGCGCAGGACGCGTACCGGTGCTTCGAGCCGTACGGCAAGCGGGTCGAGGAGTACGGCGCGGCCAGCCGCTTCGTCTCGGCCCGCTGCGAGGAGGAGGTCGTGCGGCTGCTGGCGCGTACCCGGGAACAGGCCATGTCGGACGGCCCGGACCGCTTCTCGGCCTGGCAGAACGCGGAGGTGGTGGCCGGCGCGGAGCGTTACTACCGGGCGATGGTGGCCGGCGGGCCGGACTCGTGGAACATCCGCGACACCCACATGCAGGACACCCTGGACCGGCTGCTGCAACGCTACGGCCCGGACGCCCGCGGGATCGTCTGGGCGCACAACACGCACGTGGGGGATGCGCGGGCCACCGACATGGCCGCGGACGGCATGGTCAACATCGGTCAGTTGGCCCGCGAGCGGCACGGCGACGACGCGGTGGCGTTGGTCGGGTTCGGCACCTACCGGGGCACGGTGATCGCCGCTCCCCGGTGGGGCTCGCCGTCGGAGGCGATGGTGGTGCCGCCGGCGCGGGAGGGTTCGGTGGAGCGGCGGTTGCACGAGCTGATGCCGGAGCGGGCGGTGCTCGTCTTCGGCGGCGACGACCAGCCGGGCTGGGTCACCGAACCGGCTGATCACCGGGCGATCGGGGTGGTCTACGACCCGTCCTTCGAGTCGTGGGGCAACTACGTGCCGACCCGGCTGGGCGACCGCTACGACGCCTTCATCTGGTGCGACGAGACGACGGCCCTGCATCCGCTGGCGGTCCCCGCCGTCCCCGGCGAAATGGAGACATACCCAGCCGGCGTGTAAACCCCGGCCAGGCCGCGCCCGGCCGGGTCGATCATGGAGTTGCGGTGCCGGACGAAGGCTCCCAAACGGGGTCCAACGGGCACCGCAACTCCATGATCGACCGCGAGGTGGGTCAGGTCAGACCCGGGTCGGGGTTGCCTCGGTCAGGTGTTCGCGCAGGCCTTCGCCCTCGATGTCCACGTTGGGCAGGGCCCGGTTGAGCCAGCGGGGCAGCCACCAGGCGCGGTCACCGAGCAGGGACATCACGGCCGGGACGATGGTCATCCGGACCACGAAGGCGTCGATCGCCACGCCGATGGCCAGCGCGAAGCCCATCGACTTGATCACCGGGTCGTCGAGGAAGACGAAGCCCCCGAACACCGAGATCATGATCAACGCGGCGGCGGTGACCACCCGGGCGCCGTGCCCCATGCCGCTGATCGTGGCCTGGCGGGCGGTCTCGCCGTGCACGAAGTCCTCGCGCATCCGGGAAACCAGGAACACCTCGTAGTCCATCGCGAGCCCGAACAGGATGCCGATGAGCAGGATCGGCAGGAAGCTGATCAGCGGGCCGGGCGTGTCCAGGCCCACGAGGTCGGCGAGGTGCCCCTGCTGGAACACCGCCACCGTGATGCCGAACGTGGCGGCGACGGTGAGCAGGAATCCCAGCGCGGCCTTGACCGGCACCAGCAGCGAGCGGAACACCAGCATCAGCAGCAGGACCGAGAGCCCCACCACCAGCAGCAGGTAGACGGGCAGCGCGTCGGAGAGCTTCTCGGACACGTCGATGCCGATCGCGGTGACGCCGGTGAGCAGCACGTCCGCGTCGCGGATCCCGCCCACCGAGTCCCGGATGTCGTGCACCAGCGTCTCGGTGGCCTCGTCGGTCGGGCCGGTCTTCGGCACGACGCCGAGCAGTGCCGTCCGGCCGTCCGGGCTGAGCTGGGCGGGCGCCACCGCGAGGACGTTCTCGGTGCGCTGGAGCAGCGCGGTGACCTGCGGCACGGCGGCCGAGGTGGCCTGCGGCGAGTCACCTGCGACGACGACCGCCAGTCGGCCGGTGAAGCCCGCGCCGAAGCCCTCGGTGATCAGGTCGTTCGACACCCGGGCCGGCGAGCCGACGGCCGCCGTCGACGCGTCCGGAAGCGCCAGCCGCATGTCCGGCGTGGGCAGCGCGAGCAGCCCCAGGCCGAGCAGGCCGACCAGGATGACGGGTACGCGGAACCGCGTGACGAACCGCGCCCAGCGGAAGCCGAACCGGGACTGGTCCTCGGTGGCGGCGTTCGCCTCGGCGGTCGGTGCGTCGGCCGATTCGTTGCCGGTGGCAGCGGTCTCGTCGGCCCCGGCGGTGCGCAGCCGGCGGGGGAGGACCCGACGTCCGGCGAAGCCGAGCAGCGCCGGCGCGAGGGTGATGGCGACGAGCACGGCCACGGTGACGGTGCCGGCGGCGGCGAGACCCATCACGGTGAGGAACGGGATGTCCACCACGGCCAGGCCGGCGAGCGCGATGACCACTGTGGCGCCCGCGAAGACGACTGCGGAGCCGGCGGTGCCCACGGCCCGGCCGACGGCCTCGTCCGGGGGCAGGCCGTCGAGCAGGTTCTGCCGGTGCCGGGAAGTGATGAACAGCGAGTAGTCGATGCCGACGGCGAGGCCGAGCATCAGCGCCAGGATCGGCGCCGTGCTGGTCAACTCGACGACGCCACTCAGCGCGAACAGTCCGGCCATGCCGGCGCCCACGCCGATCAGCGCGTTGAGCATGGTCATCCCGGCGGCCACCAACGAGCCGAAGGTGATGATCAGGACGATCGCGGCGACCACGACGCCGAGCGCCTCGGTCGAGCCGATCTCCGGCTCGCCGCCCAGCACCTCGCCGCCCGGGGCGACCTGCCAACCCTGTGCCTTCGCCGCCGCGCCGACCTCTTCGTACGCGGCCTTCTGGTCGTCGGTCACCTCGTCCGCGCCGGTGGCGAACTGGACCTGGACCAGCGCGTACCGGCCGTCGGGCGAGACCGCGCCGACCTGGAGCGGGTTGACCGCACCGACCACGCCGGGCAGCGTCCCGGCCTGCTGGACCAGCTCCTGCACCACCGCCTGACCCTGTGGCGTGCCGAGTTGGCCGTCTCCGGGCGCCTTGACCGCGATGGTGCCGGTCGCGCCGCTGGCCGCGGGGAACTGCTCGGCGAGCAGGTCGAGCGCGCGCTGGCTCTCGGTGCCGGGCATGGTGAAGTTGCTCGCCGTCGGGCCGCGCAGGGTCGCCGCGGCCAGGCCGGCGCCGACGAGTACGACGAGCCAGAGCGCGACGACGAGTCGTCGCCGGCGCAACGCGCCCCGGCCGAGCCGGTAGAGCAGGGTGGCCATCAGGAGTCCTTGTCCTCGGGTCGTGGGTGGGTGGGTCAGGGTGCGTCGACGGGTTCGACGGCCCGCCGCACGAGGGCGAGCAGGGCGGCGCGCAGTTCGTCGTCGGGGATGTCGGCGAACTCGGCGCACGCCTCGGAGATGCCGGCCAGCAGCACCAGCGCGGCGATCCGGGCGCCCGGTCGGTCGGAGTGCCCGGCCAACGCGTCGCGCAGCCGGTCGGAGATCTCCTGGATGTGCGCGAACGCCGGCTGGCACAGCAGCTCGGGGAACTCGCCGCGCAGCACCGCGATCTCCCGCCGGAACCGGACGGCGAGGTCGACGAAGCCCGCCGCGGCGAGTTCCTGGGCGGCCGTGCCGGTCCGGCCGGCGAGCTGGTCGTCGAGGTCGCGCAGCACGCCGATCGCGGGTGCCATCAGCTCGGCGAGCAGGGCTTCCTTGTTGGCGAAGTGGTAGAGCACGGTGGCCTTGGAGCAGCCGACCTCGCGGGCGATGTCCTGCAACGAGGTGCCCCGGTAGCCGGTCACCGCGAACCGTCGCGCCGCCGCGGCGAGGATCTCGCCGTGCGTCTCGGACACCGCTCTGGCCATCACCGGTCCACCTCCGTGAACCAGCATGCCTGACCGATCGGTCAGACCCTGACCGATCGGTCAGAAAGTAGTGGTGGCGTTCCCCACACCGGGGTCTGGTTTAGCCGGCGTGCTCGGCGTCGTACCTGGTCCGCGCCTCGGCGATGGCACGGCGGTGCCGTTCGGCCCAACTGGTCAGCGCCACCAGCGACTCGTACAGCTCCAGCGCCATCGGCGTGGCCGTGTACTCCACCTTCGGCGGGACGGTCGGGTAGACCGTGCGGTGCAGCAGGCCGTCGCGCTCCAGGTTGCGCAGGGTCAGGGTGAGCATCCGGCGGCTGATGCCCTCGATGTGCCGCTCCAGCTCGGTGAAGCGCACCGGACCGTTCGACGCGGCCACCAGGATGCCGATGCTCCACTTGCCGCCGACCCGGTCCAGCACCTCGCGGACGGTGCACGCCCGGGCCTGCCCGGGGGTGAACGGCACGTTCCCGGCGGCGCAGGTGAACTCCGCCTCGACCTGCGCGGACACATTGCTGTTCCTCTGGGACATCACAGTGCCTCCTTCCGCTCCGGCTCATGGTCACAGACGATGACGTCGGTAACAAACCGTGCACCAAGGAGGCGTGCGATGAACCGTACCGACCCGGCCCGCTGGCCGGCCCTGCTCGTGCTCTGCGCCGGCAGCCTGATGATCATCCTGGACGGCAGTGTCGTGTCGGTGGCCCTGCCGTCGGTGCAACGCGACCTGGGCTTCACCGCCGCCGGACTGGCCTGGGTGGTCAACGCCTACCTGGTGGCGTTCGGCGGGCTGCTGCTGCTCGCCGGCCGCCTGGGCGACCTGCTCGGCCGACGTCGGGTCTTCCTGGCCGGCGTCGTGCTGTTCACCCTCGCCTCGCTGGCCTGCGCGACGGCCACCGGACCGGCCCTGCTCGTCGCCGCGCGGTTCGGCCAGGGCGTCGGCGGCGCGCTCGCCATGGCGGTCAGCCTCGGCATGATCGTCCGGCTCTATCCCGAGTCGGTCGAGCGGGCCCGCGCCATCGCCGTCTTCAGCTTCACCGGGGCGGCCGGCGCCACGATCGGCACGGTCGCCGGCGGGGTGCTCACCGAGCTGGCCGGCTGGCGTTCGATCTTCCTGGTGAACCTGCCGATCGGGGCCGCGATCCTGCTCGCCGCCGTCCGCCAACTCCCCGCCGAACGGGGCATCGGCCTGCGGGCCGGCCTCGACCTGCCCGGCGCCCTGCTCGCCACCGCCGGCCTGATGGCCGCCGTGCTGGGCATCGTGGGGACCGGTGAGCACGGCTGGACCAGCCCGCGGACCCTCGGGGCGGCGGCGCTCGCGGCGCTGCTGCTCGGCGGTTTCGCCGTACGCCAACAGGTGGCGGCGACCCCGCTGCTGCCGGCACGGGTGCTGCGCGTGCCGGGCCTGGTGGCGGCCAACGCGGTGCAGTTCCTCGTGGTCGCCGCGTTCTTCGGCTTCCAGTTCCTGCTCGCCGTCGAGCTGCAACTCGTGCTCGGACTGGACGCGGCGGCCACCGGCTGGGCGTTCCTGCCCACCCCGGTGGTGATCGCCGTGGTGTCGCTCGGCCTGGCCGGTCGGCTGATCGGCAGGTGGGGGGCCCGCAACGTGCTGCTGGCCGGGTTGAGCCTCGCGACAGTCGGCTTCCTGCTGCTCGCCCGGTTGCCCGCCGACGGTCGCTACCTCCCCGACGTACTCCCGGCTCTGGTGCTCTTCGGGATGGCCGGCGGCCTGACCCTGCCGTCGGTCACCACACTGGCCATGGTCGGCGCGACCGACGCCGACGCCGGGCTGGCGTCCGGGTTGGCCAACACCACCCAGCAGGTCGGCGGGGCGGTCGGCCTGGCCGCACTGGCGACCCTGGCCGCGGCCCGCAGCGACGGCCTGCGGGCCGCCGGTCGGGCCGAGGTTGTGGCGCTGGCCGGCGGCTACCGGGTCGCGTACGCCGTGGCCGCCGGTCTGGTGCTCGCCGCGTTGCTGGTGGCGCTGGGCACGCTGCCCCGCCACCCGGCCGGCCGGCGGCCCGACGTTGACGCGCCGGTCGACGGCGGCGGGCAGCGGAATCGTTCGGTGTCGAAGCGCCGCGTCCGGTTGACCGACGACGCCGAGGCGGCCAGGGTGATCGGGTGAGTGAGGCTGACGAGACCCGCGACGGCGTGGCCCTGACCAACCTGGACCAGCCGCTGTCCGACCGTGACGGCGCGACCAAACGTGACCTGGTCGACTACCTCGACGCGGTGCGCGAGCCGCTCATCGGGCAGCTGCGGGACCGGCCGCTGTCGGTGATCCGGGTCCGCCCCGGCCAGCCGCCGTTCATGCAGAAGAACCTGCCCCGCTACACCCCGGAGTGGGTCCGCCGGGTGCCGGTCTGGGCCGAGGCGTCGCACCGGGAGATCTCGTACGCCCTCTGCGACGACCGGCGCACCCTGCTCTGGTTCGCCAACCAGCGGGCCGTCGAGTACCACCCGACGCTGGCCACGGCGGCCGACCTGCACCGACCGACGCACCTGGTGCTCGACCTGGACCCGCCCGAGGGCGACGGGTTCCGCGCTGCCGTCGGCGCCGCCCTGCTGGTCCGCCAGGCGCTCGCCGACGCCGGCCTCGCCGGGGCCGTCAAGACCAGCGGCGCCAAGGGCGTGCACGTCTTCGTCCCGGTGACGGGTGAGCCCACAGCCGAGGAGCTGGCCGCCGCCACCCGGGCGCTCGCCGTCCGCGCGGAGCGACTCGACCCGGCGCTGGCCACGACGGCGTATATCAAGGAAGACCGGGGCGGGAAGGTCTTCGTGGACGCCACCCGCGCCGGCGGGGCAACGGTCGTGGCCGCGTACAGCCCGCGACTGCGGCCCGGGCTGCCGGTCTCCTTCCCGGTCGACTGGTCCGACCTGACCGAGGTGACCCCTGCGGACTTCACCATCGCGACGGTGCCGTCGCTGCTCGACGGGACCGACCCGTGGGCCGCGCTGATGCCGGCGCCGCAGGCGCTCCCCGCCGACCTGGTCGCCCAGGGTCGGACCATCCCGGTGGCCCGGGTGCAGGCCATGCACGAGGGCAAGCGCCGGGCCCGCGCCCGCCGCGAAACCAGCTGACGGTACGCGCACCCCGCGCTGCCGCGCCGATCAGCAAAGGCACGCCGCCTTCGGCGGTCCCATGTCGTCGGGGGTCTGTGGCACGATTTTCCAGGTGACCAGCCGATCCGCCGAGAGCCAGCGCCTGAGCGATCTCGCGCGGCTGCGCCGCGTCCGCGACCGCATCGACCGGGAGTACGCGCAGCCCCTGGACGTCGAGGCGCTCGCCCGGGGCGTCCACATGTCGGCCGGGCATCTCAGTCGGGAGTTCCGGCTCGCCTACGGCGAATCTCCGTACAGCTATTTGATGACCCGGCGCGTGGAGCGCGCCATGGCGCTGCTGCGTCGCGGCGACCTGAGCGTCACCGATGTCTGTTTCGCGGTCGGCTGCTCGTCGCTCGGCACCTTCAGCACCCGCTTCACCGAGTTGGTCGGGGTGCCGCCCAGCACCTACCGGCGGGAGGCGGCGCTGGCGACGGCCGGCCTGCCGTCGTGCACGGCGAAGCAGGTGACCAGACCGGTCAGGAATCGAGAAGCCCAGGTCACGCCACCACCCCTAGCGTGACTGCCACGGGTCGGGTCGGCCTGGCGAGCCGCGTCGGCCGTGACCCCGGGGCCCCGCCCGCCCGAGAAGATGGAGACACGATGAGCAAGGCCACGGACCCGCCCGCGGCGCACGTCGCCGACCGGCACGACCTGATCCGGGTGCAGGGCGCGCGCGTGAACAACCTCAAGGACGTCACGGTCGAGCTTCCGAAGCGCCGACTGACGGTGTTCACCGGGGTTTCCGGCTCCGGCAAGAGCTCGCTGGTGTTCGGCACCATCGCGGCCGAGTCGCAGCGGATGATCAACGAGACCTACAGCGCCTTCGTGCAGGGCTTCATGCCGACGCTGACCCGGCCCGAGGTCGACGTACTGGACGGGCTGACCACCGCGATCATCGTCGACCAGGAGCGGATGGGCGCCAACGCCCGTTCCACGGTCGGCACCGCCACGGACGCCAACGCGATGCTGCGCATCCTCTTCAGCCGGCTCGGGCAGCCGCACATCGGCTCGCCCAACGCGTTCTCCTTCAACGTCCCGTCGGTGCGGGCGACCGGCGCGATCACCGTCGAGCGCGGTGCCGGCAAGACGAAGACCGAGAAGGCGACATTCAACCGGCTCGGCGGCATGTGCCCGCGCTGCGAGGGCATGGGCGCGGTCACCGACTTCGACCTGTCGGCGCTGTACGACGACAGCAGGTCGCTCAACGAGGGCGCGATCACGATCCCCGGCTACAGCATGGAGGGCTGGTACGGCCGGATCTTCCGGGGCTGCGGCTACTTCGACCCGGACAAGCCGATCGGCAGATACACCAAGAAGGAGTTGCAGGACCTGCTCCACCGGGAGCCCACCAAGATCAAGGTCGACGGCATCAACCTGACGTACGTCGGCCTCATCCCGCAGATCCAGAAGTCGTTCCTCGCCAAGGACATCGACACGCTGCAACCGCACATCCGCGCCTTCGTGGACCGTGCGGTGACGTTCACGACCTGCCCCGACTGTGCCGGCACCCGGCTCAGCGCCGAGGCCCGGTCGTCGAAGATCGCGGGTAAGAGCATCGCCGACGTCTGCGCGATGCAGATCAGCGACCTGGCGGCGTGGGTCCGGGGCATCAAAGAGCCCTCGGTGGCGCCGCTGCTCACCGGCCTGCAACACCTCCTCGACTCGTTCGAGGAGATCGGGTTGGGCTACCTGTCGCTCGACCGCCCCTCGGGCACCCTCTCCGGAGGCGAGGCGCAGCGCACCAAGATGATCCGCCACCTCGGGTCGTCGCTCACCGACGTCACGTACGTCTTCGACGAGCCGACGATCGGGCTGCACCCGCACGACATCGCGCGGATGAACGGCCTGCTCCTGCGCCTGCGGGACAAGGGCAACACCGTCCTGGTGGTGGAGCACAAGCCGGAGGCGATCGCCATCGCCGACCACGTCGTCGATCTCGGGCCGGGCGCGGGCACCGGCGGAGGCGAGGTGGTGTTCGAGGGCACCGTCGACGGGCTGCGCGCCAGCGACACGCTGACCGGGCGGCACCTGGACGACCGCGCCCGCCTGAAGACCTCCGTACGGACGCCGTCGGGTGTGCTGCAAGTGCGGGGCGCGAACACCCACAACCTGCGCGACGTCGACGTCGACATCCCGCTCGGCGTGCTCGTGGTGGTGACCGGTGTGGCCGGTTCGGGCAAGAGTTCGCTGATCCACGGCTCGGTGTCCGACCGCGACGGCGTGGTGTCGGTCGATCAGAGCGCGATCCGCGGCTCGCGCCGCAGCAACCCCGCGACGTACACGGGGCTGCTCGACCCGATCCGCAAGGCGTTCGCGAAGGCCAACGGTGTGAAGCCGGCCCTGTTCAGCGCCAACTCCGAGGGCGCCTGCCCCGGCTGCAACGGCGCCGGCGTCATCTACACCGACCTGGGGATGATGGCCGGCGTCGCCGCCACCTGCGAGGAGTGCGAGGGCAGGCGGTTCCAGGCGTCGGTCCTGGAGTACCGGTTCGGGGGCCGGGACATCAGCGAGGTGCTCGCCATGTCGGTGCGCGAGGCCGAGGCGTTCTTCTCCGCCGGCGAGGCGCGTACGCCCGCCGCGCACGCCATCCTCGATCGGCTCGTCGACGTCGGGCTCGGCTACCTCAGCCTCGGCCAGCCGCTGACCACCCTGTCCGGCGGCGAGCGGCAGCGACTCAAGCTGGCCACCCGCATGGCCGAGAAGGGCGGCGTGTACGTCCTCGACGAGCCGACCACCGGCCTGCACCTCGCCGACGTCGAGCAGCTGCTCGGCCTGCTGGACCGACTGGTCGACTCCGGCAAGTCGGTGATCGTCGTCGAGCACCACCAGGCGGTCATGGCGCACGCCGACTGGATCATCGACCTCGGCCCGGGCGCCGGCCACGACGGCGGCCGGATCGTCTTCGAGGGCACCCCGGCCGATCTCGTGGCCGCCCGCTCCACCCTCACCGGTGAGCACCTGGCGGCGTACGTCGGCAGGTGAGCCCCCGGGGCCGGCGCGCGGCAGCGGCGTCGGCCTCACCGGGACCGGGGCCGGGTCCCGGCGATCAGCGTTCGGGTAGGCGTGGCCGGCTGATCGGGGCGCTGAGCATTCCGGTGATGGCGTCGACGAGGAAGTCGCCGACCGCGGGCCATTGCGGGTCTTCGCCGGTGCGCTCGGCGCGTGCCTCGACCTCGGCCGTCGTGGTGCTGACGATGCGGGTGATCAGGAGCGCACGGCCGGCGACCACCTCCGGGTCGAGGTGCCGCAGCCGCGCGGCCAGGGACTCGCGCAGCTCCAATGCCTGTGGCGTGGTGTCCTGGGCTTCGCGCATGATCGGCACAGTGGTGGGGTTGTGCAGCATGTGTTCCAGGAACCGGGCCCGCCAGCTCGGGCGCGGTAGCTGGTCGAGAACCCGCATGCTCGGCTCCACGAGACCGCGGATGTCGCCGAGGATGGAGTCGTCGGTCGGGGGCATCTGAGCGCGTTGTTCCGCCACGGCGTGCACGTGGCGGGCCATGAGCGCCTTCAGCAGGCCCTCGCGCCCGCCGAAGTAGTAGCGCACCGCCGAGTGGTTGGTGTTGCCAGCCGCCTCGGCCACCCGGCGGTCGGAGATCTCGGCGACTCCCGACTCGGCGAACAGCCGCTCCGCCGCGTCCAGCAGCGCGGTGCGTGCCGCCTCGGACCGCCTCATGACCCCGGCCCCCTCGTGTCCTCGCCCGGATGTGACTCAGGTCAACCTAGCCGGATTCCTGGTTCCGGCAGCTGCCGCCTACAGTTTGTAAGTCAACTGGCGTACAAACTGCTCTGGAGCGTGCATGGATACCGAAGCCGTGATCGAGGCTGCCGACGTGGTGGACGGCCGCCCGCCCGGCGCGGACCGCAAGGAACAGATCATCCGAATGGTCGCCCTGTTCGTGATGCCCTTCCTCATCGTCACGATGATGTTCGCGACCTACATGTCGACCATGCACTCACCGCACCCCCGGGACATGCCGGTCGCGATCGTCGGCAGCGGCGCCCAGGCACAGGCCGTCGTCGACGGGCTCAACGCCGCCGACAGCACCGAGGCCACCCTGGTGGCCACCCGCGACGACGCGGTCGACCTGCTGCACGACCAGGAAGCCGCCGGCGCGCTCGTCCTGCCCACCGACGGCAGCGCCAACGCCACGATCCTCACCGCCTCCGCGGCCGGAGCCTCGCAGAACGCCACAGTCCAGCAGTTGCTCGCGCCGGTGGCCCTCCAGAACAGCTGGCAGACCACCGCCGAGGACGTCGCGCCGCTCCCCGCCGGTGACTCGGCCGGCATCGCGGTCCTGTTCGCCGCGATGGGCATGATGCTGGCCGGGTACGTGCCACTGAGCATCATGGTGATGGGCGTCCCCCACCTGCTGCGGCTGCGCCGGTTCCTGCCCGTTCTGGCCGGCTGGTCCGCGGTCACCAGCTCGATCATCTGGCTCATCCTCGGGCCCGTCGTGGGAGCCGTCGACGGCCACTACCTCACCTTCCTCGGCGTCGGCATGCTCGCCACCGCGGCCGTCGGCCTGGCCCAGCTGCTGCTCTCCAAGTTCGTCGGACCCCTCGCGGTGCTGCCCGGCATGCTGCTCTGGGTCGTGTTCGGCATGCCCGCGTCCAACCTGGCCCTGTCCGTGCACAACATGCCCGGGTTCTTCCAGTTCCTGCACAGCGTGCTGCCGCTCCCGGCGGCCGGTGAGGCACTGCGCTCGGTCCTGTACTTCGACGGCAACGGCCTGGGCACCCACCTGATCGTCCTGGCCGTGTGGCTCGTGGCCGCCCTCGCGCTCTGCCTGCTCAAGGAGCGCAGTGCGAGCGGCAACACGATCCCCGGCGTCCCCCCGATCGCCGACCCCGACGCGAAGGCCCCCGCTCTGGCCGGCGGGCCACCGCGTTCCAAGCGATTCCGGTACGTGGCCGCGGCCGGCTTCCCGCTGGCCATCCTCGTGGTCGTCGTGGGCGCCATGGGGTTCTCCATGCACAAACCGCAACCGCACGACATCCCGGTCGTCGTGGTCGCCGCCGCCCCCGGGCAGGCTCAGCAGACCGCCGCCGGCCTCAACGCACAGCTTGACGGCATCCTCGACGTCACAGTCGCCGACACGGTGGACGAGGCCACCGAGCAGATCCGTACCCGTGAAGTGGTCGCCGCCTTCGTCCTGCCGTCGGCGCCCGACACTCCCGCGACGCTGTACTCGGCGTCCGCCGCCAACGCCAGCCAGCAGTCCGCGATCCGCGCGATCTTCCAGCCGATCACCGCGGCCCAGGACCTTCCGCTCACGCTGACCGACGTACAGCCCCTGAGCGCTACCGACACCGGCGGCAGCAACAGCATGTACGTCGGGATGTCCTGGATCATGGCCGGCTTCCTGTTCCTGGCCGTCCTGCGCGGTGGTGCCCCGCACGTGCGCCGCCTGCCTCAGTTCCTGCCGCTGCTGGGCGGCTGGGCGATCGGCATGTCCGTCTGGCTGTGGTTCCTCTTCGACGTCGTCATCGGCGCGATCAGCGGCAACGCCCTGGAAACGATCGCCTACGGCGCCCTGACCATCTTCTCGGTCTCCCTGGCCACCGGAGTGCTCACCCGCACCGTCGGCCTGGCCGGCATCATCCCGATGATGCTGGTGCTGATGATGGCCGGCGTGCCCGCCTCCGGCGGTGGCATGTCGGTGTACCTGGTCCCCGAGGTGTTCCGCCCCCTGCAGGACGTGCTGCCGCTGCCCGCGGCTGTCGACATCGCCCGATCGCTGCGGTACTTCGACGGCGTCGGTGTCGGACAGAACCTGTTGGTCATCGCCATCTGGGGCGCTGTCGGGCTCGTCCTGAACCTCGTGATCGACAAGTGGCTCAAACGCCGCGCGGACTCCGGCGACCCGGATGCGGGTGCGGCACCCGAGGTGCACCCGAGGTTGGTGCCGGCCGAGGCGCACTGAGCGGCACCGCAGCCCACCGCCGATCCCTCGCGATCGGCGGTGGGCTTGCTCCTTCTGGTCAGGCCGGGTCGTACTCGACGGCGACGTCGAGCACCCAGGTGACGCCGAACGGGTCGGTGAGCATGCCGTAGAGGGGAGCCCAGCCGGCGGGTGCGAGGTCGACCAGGACTGTCGAGGCCTCGCTCAGTTTCTTCCAGTAGCCGGTGATCTCGTCGGCGTCGCTGCCCCGGACCGAGACGAAGAACGGGCTCTCGCCCTGGCTCCACGGCCGCGCCGACGGCACGTCGTACGCCATGATCTGGAAGCCCTCGGCGGACGTGACCTGACCCCACATGATCTGGTCGGCCTCGTCCGGGGTCTGCATGTTGTGGGCGTCGGCGTAGGTCACCGCGGCGAGGTCCCCGTCGAAGACGGACCGGTAGAAATCGAGGGCGGCCCGCGCGTTGCCCCGAAGGTTGATGTGGGCGACGGTGTTGATGCTCATTGCTGCTCCTCGTGTGACGCGACCCGTGGCTGTTGCCCCGGGTGCAACGCCGACGATGGCAGGGGTAGCGGTCAGGTTGTGTCCGCTACCCGGGGCACACTCGGGTGCATGGCCACGACCTCCGCGAGACTGCTGTCGCTGCTCTCGCTCCTCCAGGCCCGACGTGACTGGCCTGGCGGTCTCCTGGCCGAGAGGCTGGACGTGAGCCCGCGTACGGTGCGACGCGATGTCGACCGGCTGCGCGAGCTCGGCTACCCGATCAGAGCCTTCAAGGGCCCGGACGGCGGTTACCGGCTCGACGCTGGCGCCCAACTGCCACCGCTGCTGTTCGACGACGAGCAGGCCGTCGCCATCGCCGTCGCACTCCAGGTGGCAGCCCTCTCCGGGGCGGACATCCAGGAGGGCGCGGCGCGAGCGCTGAACACCATCCGGCAGGTCATGCCCAGCCGGCTGCGGCACCGCGTCGACGCCCTCCAGGTCACCGCCGTCGGACAACCCGCCACCGGGCCGGACTCCCCGGTCGACCGCACCGTGCTGACAGCCATCGGCGCGGCCGTCCACGCCCACGAGGTCCTGCGCTTCGACTACGCCTCGACGAGCGCCGCCGCCGACGCGCCGCCCCGCCGCGTGCAGCCCCACCACCTCGTCACCTGGAAGGGGCGCTGGTATCTCGTCGCCTGGGACCTCGACCGAGACGACTGGCGAACCTTCCGCTGCGACCGGGTCAGCCCGCGTACCCCGACCGGACCACGCTTCACCCCACGACAGCTGCCCATGGGAGACGTGGCCACGTACGTCACGGGCCGCTTCCGAGGTTCCACCGACGCCTCGGCGTGGCCCTGCGTTGGCGAGGTCATCATCGGCCTTCCCGCCGTCGTCGTCGCCGCGTACACCCGCGACGGGCTTGTCGAAGAGATCGGCCCCGAGCGCTGCAAGCTCGTACAGGGCTCCTGGTCCTGGGTCGGCCTCGCAGCCGCGCTCGGCAGGTTCGACGCGGACATCGAGGTGATCGGGCCCGCCGAGCTCAAGGCTGCCTTCGGCGGTCTCGCCCGCCGCTACGCGGACGCGGCCCGGCCCGGCTAGACGCGCGGCGGCCGTGCGCACACGGCCGGCTCGTCGCGGGCTTCGGGGAGCGGAAACGCAAAACCGGGCGCGTGGAGGCGGTGTGCCTCTGCGCCCGGCGGTGAAACTCTTCTTGGTGCCCCCGGCAGGATTCGAACCTGCGCCCCCGCCTCCGGAGGGCGGTGCTCTATCCCCTGAGCTACGGGGGCTCAGCGACTGGAGAAGACTAGCAAACCTCCTCCGCGTACGCCGAATCGGTATCGGACGAGCCGATCGTGTCGGTGATCGGCCCGTCCGTGCTCAGGCCGCTGCGATGGCCCGCCCGCAACTGGGCAGCGGGTGCAGGACGATCCGCCGGGGGAGCCGGCGTGGCCACTCGTTGCGCGGCCAGGACCCGTCCACGATCAGGTGCACCGTGCGCTGCTCCTCGCCGCTGAGTCGCAGCACGAAGTCGCGGGGGAGCGGCGGGTCCACGGTCGGCGTGGTGATCATGAAGCGCACCCGCCCCCGGGACGAGACCGCGGAGATCACGTCCGCCGCCGGCATGGTGCCGCGCAGCCGGACCCGACCGATCCAGTAGACCTCGGCCAGGTGCTCCTGGGCAGTCCGGGTGATCGCCGGGTACTCGCTGCGTACCCAGCGCTCGACCGCGCTGACGCAGAGCCCGCAGGCCCGCTCGCGCGGTTCCCGCGGACCCAACCCCCAGGCCCGCAGGTACGCCCCGACCGCCCCCGCGTCCAGCGGGAGGTTGAACCGGCGCTGGATGAGCGTGGTGAGGCTCTGCCGCGTCCACAACTCCTCGTCCAGGCCGAACTCGTCGGGGTGGACGCCCCGGAGTGTGTCGATCAGTTCGAGTTCCTGTTCGCGACTGAGCGTTCCCGGCTCGCCCTGCCGCTGTCCGCGACGGACGGCTGCCACCGCCCCGTCACCGCCGATGGTGTGGCGTCGGCACCAACTGGTCACCGAGCGCCGTGCGTCTCTGAGTGCAACCCCCACGTCTTGGGCAACGAGCCCGAATCACAACTGGTCACGATATGTGTGGAGAAAACTCTCTAAGCAACGTAATCGCCCGTGACGCTCGAATCGACCAAACCGGACGTAAGTGTATGAAGGGTGCGGCCGAGGGGGGTCTGCAGGGGGTGGAATCCGCCTCGGAGCCGCCAAGATCCGCACAACTTCAGGGATGTTGCTGCCTTCCGGCGCTGCGAGACAGCAACATCCCGGAAACTGCGCGGATCCCGAGCCAGGGCGGGACGGCAGGGGTGGGGGTGTGGACAGGCGTCGGGCCCGCGTCCACGCCGGCGAGCGGCGGGAACGCGGGCCCGGGTGCCCGTACGGCCGGTCAGCCCTTGGCCTGCGCCTGAAGCTGCCGGAGGTTGTTCAGCTCGGACTGCTGGGTGCTCTTCATGGTCTGGGCCATGCGGACCACCTCGGCGTTGTCGGTCTCCGCGAGCGCCGCGTCGATCATGTGGATCCCGCCGAGGTGGTGGTTGTACATCAGGGCCAGGAACTGCCGGTCCACCTCGATGCCCTTGGCGTCGCGCAACGAGGCCATCTGCTCCGGGGTGGCCATGCCCGGCATCAGCCCGTCCTTGACCGCGGCGCCGTCGGACATCCACGACATCGGCGGCTGCGACCCGGTCGGGCTCAGCTGCCAGTCGCGCAGCCAGGTCTGCATGGCGCCGATCTCGCCCTGCTGACCGGTGGCGATGTCGACGGCTATCTGTCGCACCTCGGGCAGCGTCGCCGACCGGTACGCGATCAGGCTCATCTCCACCGCCTGAGCGTGGTGGGTCGTCATGTCCCGCGCGAAACCCGCCTCGACCGACGAGTCACCGGGTCGGGTGAGGCGAGGGGTGAGCAGGCCGCCGGCGTACCCGAGCAGCAGGCCCACCACCACCATGATGGCGAGCGCCGCGACGCCGTAGCGCCGCGCCGGTGCCGGGCCGCCCTCGTGCGGGGCGGCCACGACGTCGTCGTGCTCGGTGTCGGTGGTGGCGGGGGCTGTCATCGCCGTCCTTACTGGGTCGGGGGCTGCTGCTGGAGGTCACGCGGCGTGGTGCCGGTGGCGGTGATACCCGTGTTGCACAGCGCGGTGGGGCCCTCGACGGAGGCGTTCACCCGCAGGTCCTTGATGAACTCGTCGATCCGCTTGTCGTCGGCGTTGTCGACCTTGAGCTGGTAGCCCCACGCCTGGAGCGAGATCGGCTTGTCCAGGCCCTCGTACGGGCTCAGCATCGTCTTCTCGACGCCGCGCACCTTGCCGGCGAGCTTGTCGACCTGGTCCTTCGGCAGGTCCGGGCGGTAGGTGATCCACACCGCGCCGTGCTCCAGGCTGTGCACCGCGTTCTCGCTGGCGATCGGGGCGTCGTAGACGTCGCCCATGCAGTTCTGCCAGGCCGCGTTGTGCACGCCGCCGACGGGCGGCGAGTACTTGTAGGTGAGCGGGCCGGACTTGTGCGCCTCGTACTTCAAACTGTCCGGATCGGTCTTGCGGTAGTTGACGATGCCGTCGATGGCGTTCGCCCGCTTGTCCCACGGCTTGGAGCCCTGGAACGACGCCCAGGCGCCGTAGCCGATGATGCCGGCAGCCAGCACGCCCACGGCCACGAAGAGCGCGATCGGGCCCCAGGCCCGGCCCTGGCTCACCTTGACCGGGGTGACCGGCTTGCGGGGGCCCTTGCCGCCTGCCCGTGGCGTGCCGGCCGGCTTGCCGGTGCCGGCCTTGGCGCCGGACGCCGGCCGGCCCGCGGCCGGCTTCTTGCCGGTGCTGACCACGGTCGGGCGGCGCTCAGGGCCGCCCGGGGTGCTGATGCTCATCGTGCCTCGTCAGGTCGGTCGGTCAGGGGAGTGGCGGGCCGGATGACGCGCAGGGTTGCCGCCGAGTGCCCGAGTCTACCCCCGATAACATGGTTGGGTGACTCCTGCAGAACTCGCCTCGGTCGTCCTCACCGCCGCCCACGCCGTCTTCACCGACCGTGGTCTGGATCACGCCGCGCTGCCGGAGCACACGGTGGTGGAGCGACCTCGGAACCCCGAGCACGGCGACTACGCCTCCACGCTCGCTCTGCAGTTGAGCAAGAAGGTGGGCGTCCCGCCGCGCGAGCTGGCCACCGCTCTGGCCGACGAGCTGGGCCGGGCGCCGGGGATCAAGTCGGTGGAGATCGCCGGTCCGGGCTTTCTGAACATCCGGCTGGACGCCGCCGCCGCCGGCCAGCTCGCCCGCCTGATCGTCGAGGCCGGCGCGGAGTACGGCCGCAGCGACCGGCTCGCCGGCGAGAAGATCAACCTTGAGTTCGTCTCGGCGAACCCGACCGGCCCGGTGCACATCGGCGGGGTCCGCTGGGCGGCCGTCGGCGACGCGCTGAGCCGGCTGCTGCGGGCCACCGGCGCCGAGGTGGGCACGGAGTACTACTTCAACGACGCCGGCTCCCAGATCGACAGGTTCGCCCGCTCGCTGCTCGCCGCCGCCAAGGGCGAGCCCGCGCCGGAGGACGGCTACGGCGGCGCGTACATCGCCGAGATCGCCGCCGAGGTGCAGGCCCGCCGGCCCGACGTGCTGACCCTCGACGACGCCGCCGCCCAGGAGGTGTTCCGGGTCGAGGGCGTCGCGCTGATGTTCGACGAGATCCGCTCGTCGCTGCGCGACTTCGGGGTGGAGTTCGACACCTACTTCAACGAGAAGGACCTGCACGACCGGGGTGAACTGGACCTCGCGCTGGCCCGGCTGCGCGAGCAGGGCCGGGTCTACGAGTCCGAGGGCGCGACCTGGCTGCGCACCACCGACTTCGGTGACGACAAGGACCGGGTGCTGCGCAAGTCCAACGGCGAGTGGACGTACTTCGCCGCGGACTGCGCCTACTACCTCGACAAGCGCGAGCGCGGCTTCGAGCGGGTCGTGATCATGCTGGGCGCCGACCACCACGGCTACATCGGCCGGATGAAGGCGATGGCCGCCTGCTTCGGCGACGACCCGGAGCGCAACCTGGAGATCCTCATCGGGCAGCTGGTCAACCTGCTGCGCGACGGCGCCCCGATGCGGATGAGCAAGCGGGCCGGCACGGTGATCACCCTGGAGGACCTGGTCGAGGCGATCGGCGTGGACGCCTCCCGGTACGCGTTGGCCCGCTACTCCAGCGACTCCCCGATCGACATCGACATCGAGCTGTGGACCCGGGCGACCCGCGACAACCCGGTCTACTACGTGCAGTACGTGGCCGCCCGGACGGCGGGGGTGGCCCGCAACGCCGCCGAGGTGGGGCTGGTTCCGGGCGACGCCGAGGCGTTCCGCCCCGAGCTGCTCGACCACGAGAAGGAGAACGAGCTGCTCAAGGCGCTCGCCGAGTTCCCGGCGGTGGTCGCCACCGCCGCTGAGCTGCGCGAGCCGCACCGGGTGGCGCGCTACCTGGAGGAGAGCGTCGCCGCCTCCTACCACCGGTTCTACGACAACTGCCGGGTGCTGCCGCTGGGCGACGAGGAGGTCACCGACAGGCACCGGGCCCGGCTCTGGCTCAACAACGCCACCCGCACGGTGATCGCCAACGGCCTGCACCTGCTCGGCGTCTCCGCACCCGAGAGGATGTGACATGCGGGCTCACGAGGCTGGTGCGCTGCACGCGGACATCAGCAACCAGGGGCCGGCCTGGCTGCGTACCCCGGCCGACGTCAACGACCTCGTGCCGGCGCTGTGGCCGCGCAGCGTGACGCGCGGCGCGGACGGCGCGGTCGCCGTCGCGGGCCTGAGCGTCCGCGACATCGCTGCCGAGTTCGGCACCCCGGTGTACGTCCTCGACGAGGCCGACCTGCGCTCGCGCTGCCGCGACTTCCGGGCGGCCTTCCCGACCGAGGACGTCTTCTACGCGGGCAAGGCGTTCCTCTGCCGCGCGGTGGTCCGGATGATCGCCGAGGAGGGCCTGCACCTCGACGTCTGCACCGGCGGTGAGCTGGCCACCGCGCTCTCGGCGGGGATGACTCCGGAGCGGATCGGCTTCCACGGCAACAACAAGTCGGTCGCCGAGCTGGGCCGGGCGCTGGACGCCGGGGTGGGTCGGATCATCGTCGACTCGTTCACCGAGATCGACCGGCTCACCGCGCTGGCCCGCGAGCGCGGGGTGCGGCCCCGGGTGCTGGTCCGGGTGACGGTCGGCGTCGAGGCGCACACCCACGAGTTCATCGCCACCGCCCACGAGGACCAGAAGTTCGGCTTCTCGCTGGCCGGCGGCGCGGCGGCCAACGCCGCGTTCAAGATCCTCGACGAGGACGTGCTGGAGCTGCGCGGCCTGCACTCGCACATCGGCTCGCAGATCTTCGACGCCAGCGGGTTCGAGGTCTCGGCCCGCCGGGTGCTCGCCCTGCAGGCGCAGATCCGCGACGCGCGCGGGGTGGAGCTGCCCGAGCTGGACCTGGGCGGTGGGTTCGGCATCGCGTACACCACGCAGGACGACCCGGCCACCCCACAGGACCTGGCCAAGCGGCTGCGCAAGATCGTCGACTCGGAGTGCGCGGCGGAGAACCTGGCCGTGCCGCACCTGTCGATCGAGCCGGGCCGGGCCATCGTCGGTCCGGCCGTGTTCACCCTCTACGAGGTGGGCACGGTCAAGGACCTCGACGGCCTCCGCACGTACGTCAGCGTCGACGGCGGGATGAGCGACAACATCCGCACCGCGCTCTACGACGCGTCCTACTCGGCGACGCTGGCCTCGCGCGCCTCGACAGCGCAGCCGCTGCTCGCCCGCGTGGTGGGAAAGCATTGTGAGTCCGGGGACATCGTGGTGAAGGATGAATTCCTGCCCGCCGACGTGCAGCCCGGAGATCTTGTCGCGGTGCCCGGCACCGGCGCCTACTGCCGGAGCATGGCCAGCAACTACAACCATGTGCCCCGGCCGCCGGTCGTCGCGGTCCGCGACGGCCAGGCGCGTCTGATCGTCCGGCGGGAGACCGAAGACGATCTGCTGGCATTGGATGTGGGATGACGTCACCTGTGCGCTTGGCACTGCTCGGCTGCGGCACGGTCGGCCAGGAGGTGGTCCGGCTGCTGCACGAGCAGTCGGCCGACCTGGCCGCCCGCATCGGCGCTCCACTGGAGCTCGCCGGCATCGCCGTCCGCAGGCTCGGCCGCGACCGCGGTGACCTTCCGGTCGACGACGCCCTGTTCACCACCGACGCGCTCGGCCTGATCAAACGGGACGACGTCGACGTGGTGATCGAGGTGGTCGGCGGCATCGAGCCGGCTCGCGACTGGCTGGTCGAGGCGCTGCGCGCCGGCAAGAGCGTGGTCACCGCCAACAAGGCGCTGCTCGCCGAGGACGGGGTGGCCCTGCACGAGGCGGCGGCCGAGGGCGGCGGCGACCTCTACTACGAGGCGTCGGTCGCCGGCGCGATCCCGCTGCTGCGCCCGCTGCGCGAGTCGCTGCACGGCGATCGGATCAACCGGGTCACCGGCATCGTCAACGGCACCAGCAACTTCATCCTCTCCGCGATGGACACGACAGGCGCCGGGTTCGCGGAGGCCCTGGAGCAGGCCACCGCCCTGGGGTACGCGGAGGCCGACCCGACCGCCGACGTCGAGGGCTTCGACGCCGCGGCCAAGGCCGCCATCCTCGCTTCGCTGGCGTTCCACACCCGGGTCGGCGCCGCCGACGTGCACCGCGAGGGCATCACCGAGGTGACCGCCGCGGACATGGCCAGCGCCCAGGCGATGGGCTGCACGATCAAGCTGCTCTGCATCGCCGCGCGGGGCGTCGACGCGGCCGGTCAGGAGACGGTGAGTGTCCGCGTCCACCCGGCGATGATCCCGCGCAGCCACCCGCTGGCCAGCGTCGGCGACGCGTTCAACGCGGTCTTCGTCGAGGCGGACGCGGCCGGGCAACTGATGTTCTACGGCCGGGGCGCGGGCGGCGCACCGAGCGCCAGCGCCGTGCTCGGCGACGTGGTGGCGGTGTCCCGCAACCGGCTCGCCGGGGTGCGCGCGGCCAGCGAGAGCGCGTACGCGGCCCTGGCGGTGCGGCCGATGGGCGAGGCGCTGACCCGCTACCACGTGAGCCTGGACGTGGCCGACCGTCCGGGTGTGCTGGCCGCGGTGGCGGGCGTGTTCGCCCGGCACGACGTGTCGATCGCGACCGTCCGTCAGGGCTCGGCGAGCGGCATGCCCGGCCGGGACGGCGACGCCGAGCTGGTCATCGTCACCCACGTGGCGCCGGACGCCGCGCTCGCCGCGACAGTGGTCGAGCTGCGCGGGCTGGACATCGTCCGGTCGGTGACGAGTGTGCTGCGGGTCGAGGGCGGCGCCTGAGTCGTTGAACCACCGGGGCGGCCCGCCCGTCCCGCCAGGTGGGTAACCCGGGGTGTGCCCTCGATGGCTGCGGCAGGGTGGTCCAGGGTGGCCTGATGCTCGGGTCGGTGCAGAGGTAGAGGCGAGGAGAGCGACATGTGGCGGGGTCTGATCGAGGCGTACCGGGATCGGCTGCCGGTCACCGCGGCCACGCCGGTCGTCACGTTGCACGAGGGGAACACCCCGCTGCTGCCGGCGCCCGTGCTCTCGGCCCGGCTCGGCTGCGACGTCTACCTGAAGGTGGAGGGCGCCAACCCGACCGGCTCCTTCAAGGACCGGGGGATGACCCTCGCGGTCTCCAAGGCGGTCGAGGCGGGCAACAAGGCGATCATCTGCGCCTCCACCGGCAACACCAGCGCCTCCGCCGCGGCGTACGCGGCCCGCGCCGGGCTGACCTGCGCGGTGCTGGTGCCGCAGGGCAAGATCGCCCTGGGCAAGCTGGCCCAGGCGCTGGTGCACGGGGCGAAGCTGCTCCAGGTCAGCGGCAACTTCGACGACTGCCTCGCGCTCGCCGCCAAGCTGGCCCAGGATCACCCGGTCGCGCTGGTCAACTCGGTGAACATCGACCGGCTGCACGGCCAGAAGACCGCCGCCTTCGAGATCGTCGAGGCGCTCGGCGAAGCCCCCGACATCCACTGCCTGCCCGTCGGTAACGCCGGCAACATCTCCGCGTACTGGATGGGATATTCCGAGGAGCACGCCGCCGGCACGACCACGCGGGCGCCGAAGATGTACGGCTTCCAGGCGTCCGGAGCGGCGCCGATCGTGACCGGCCAGGTCGTGCCGGAGCCGTCGACGATCGCCACCGCCATCCGGATCGGCAACCCGGCGAGCTGGACCAAGGCGCTCGACGCCCGGGACGCCTCCGGAGGTCTGATCGCGGCGGTGACCGACCGGGAGATCCTCTCCGCGTACCGGCTGCTCGCCCGCGAGGTGGGGGTCTTCGTCGAGCTGGGCAGCGCGGCCAGCGTGGCCGGCCTGCTCCAGCAGGCCGCGGCGGGCGCGGTGCCGGCCGGCTCGACGGTGGTCTGCACGGTGACCGGTCACGGCCTGAAGGACCCGGAGTGGGCGATCTCCACCGCGCCCGCCCCGGTGACCATCGGCAACGACCCGCTGGCCGCGGCCCGCGCCCTCGACCTGGCCTGAGAGCGGTACGACCCACCGGCGGTGGGCCGCCCGTGGGGGCGGCGGGGGTCCAGGTGATCGAGTCCGGCACACTTTCACCTATCCCCGCCCGCATTCTCTTTCAGGAGTGAGCCAGGCCGATGTCGCTGCTCGCCAGATTCAGCCTCGCCAACCGAGGGCTGGTCGCCCTCATCGCGGTGGTGATTACGGCGTTCGGAGCGTTCGCCGTGCCGTCGCTGAAGCAGCAACTGCTGCCGTCGCTCGAGTTCCCGGCCGCGTTCATCGTGGCGCCCTATCCCGGTGCCGGTCCCGAGATCGTCGAGTCGCAGGTGACCGAGCCGATCGAGAACGCCCTGCAGGGCATCCCGGGGCTGGACAAGGTCACCTCCACGTCCCGCGAGGGGGCGGCCACCGTCCAGGTGCAGTACGAGTTCGGCACCGACCTGGACGACGTGGTCAACAAGATGCAGACCGCGCTGAGCCGGATCGACGCCCAGCTGCCCGAGAGCGTCGACCCGCAGGTCATCGCGGGCAGCACGGACGACCTGCCGGCGGTGGTGCTGGCCGCGGCCGGCGGCGCCGACGAGCGGGCGCTCGCCGAGAAGCTGCGCGCGACTGTGGTGCCGGAGCTGGAGGGCATCGACGGAGTCCGCACTGTCGAGGTGACCGGAACCCGCGACGACGTCGTGGTGGTCACCCCAAATCCGGCGAAGCTGGCCGCGGCGAAGGTCCAGCCGACCGCCATCGGCGCGGCGTTGAAGACCAACGGCGTGTCGGTGCCGGCAGGGGCGGTGACCGACGGCGGCCTGGCGCTGCCGGTGCAGGTCGGGACGCCGGTCGTGACCCTGGACGACCTGCGCGGCATCATCATCGCGCCCGGCGCGGCACCGGTTCGTCTCGGTGACGTGGCGACTGTCGAGCAGCAGCTCGCCCCGGCCACCGCGATCACCCGGACCAACGGCAAGGACAGCCTCGGCATCGCCGTCACCGCGTCCCCGGACGGCAACGCGGTGGAGATCTCCCACGAGATCCAGGACCGGCTGGCCGACCTGAAGGACGCCTCCGGCGCGGAGCTGACGGTGGTCTTCGACCAGGCGCCGTTCGTGGAGAAGTCGATCAAGTCGTTGACCACCGAGGGCCTGCTGGGTCTGCTGATGGCGGTCATCGTCATCCTGGTCTTCCTGCTGTCGGTGCGCTCGACAGTGGTCACCGCGGTCTCCATCCCGCTCTCCGTGCTGGTGGCGCTGCTCGCCCTGTGGATCGGCGACTACTCGCTCAACCTGCTCACCCTCGGCGCGTTGACCATCGCGGTGGGCCGGGTGGTGGACGACTCGATCGTGGTGTTGGAGAACATCAAACGACACCTGGAGTACGGCGAGGAGAAGCGCCAGGCGATCATCACCGGCGTCCGTGAGGTGGCCGGCGCGGTGACCGCGTCCACCCTCACGACGGTGGCGGTGTTCGCACCGATCGCGCTTGTCGGCGGGTTCGTCGGGCAGCTCTTCGCGCCGTTCGCGATCACGGTGACGGTGGCGCTGCTCGCCTCGCTGCTCGTCTCGCTGACGGTGATCCCGGTGCTGGCGTACTGGTTCCTCAAGCCGCGCGGCGGCACTGTCGACGACGAGGCGGTGCGTCGCGACGCCGAGGAGAAGGAGCTGCGCAATCCGTTGCAGCGGGCGTACCTGCCGGTGATCGGGTTCGCCACCCGCAAGCGGTCGACCCGCTGGATCACCGTCGGGCTCGGCCTGCTGGTGCTCTTCGGCACCTTCGGGTTGGCGCAGAAGCTGGAGACGAACTTCCTGGACGACTCCGGTCAGGACACGCTCAGCTTCCGGCAGGAGCTGCCGGCGGGCAGCGGCCTGGCGGCCACCGACGCGGCGGCGAAGCAGGTCGAGGCGGTCCTCGGGCGGGTCGACGGGGTGGAGACCTACCAGGTGACCGCCGGTGGCGGCGACAACCCGTGGGCGGGCGGCGGAGGCAACAACGTCGCGAGCTGGTCGTTGGCGCTCGACGGCGACACCGACGCCAAGCAGGTCCGTGAGGAGCTGCGCCGGGAGTTCGACAAGATCGGCACCAGCCTGGGCGAGGTCAGCTTCGGCGGTGGTCAGGAGGCCTCGACCAGCCAGCTGGAGGTGATCGTCCAGGCCAGTGACCCGGAGGTGCTGACCCGCGCCGCCGAGGAGGCCCGGACGGCGATGGCCGGTGTCCCGGACGTCGAGGACGTCACCACGAGCCTCGCCGCGCGGGTGCCGAGGGTCGACGTGACAGTCGACCGGGTCGCCGCCGGTCGGGTGGGCCTCACCGAGGCCGCCGTTGGTCAGCTCGTGTCGCAGGCGTTCCGTGGCGCTCCGCTGGGGCAGGTGGCGCTCGACGGCCGCCAGCAGAACGTGGTGCTGCGGCTGAGCGCGGCCGCTCCGGTGTCACTGGAGCAGCTGCGGGCACTTCCGGTCGGGCCGGTGAAGCTGGACGACATCGCGGACGTCACCCAGGCCGAGGGACCGCAGCAGGTCACGCGGATCGACGGTGAGCGCAGCGTCTCGGTGACCGGCGCCGCGACCGGTTCGAACCTGGGCGCGACCACCAAGGAGTTGCAGAAGCGGCTCGACGGCATCGACGTGCCGGGGGCGAGCTTCACCATCGGTGGGGTCAGCGCCGATCAGGCGGATGCCTTCGGCGACCTGGGCCTGGCGGTACTGGCCGCCATCGCGATCGTGTTCCTGATCATGGTGGCCACGTTCCGGAGCCTCACCCAGGCGTTGATCCTGCTGATCTCCATCCCCTTCGCGTCGACAGGCGCGATCGGGCTGCTGCTGGCCACCGGGACGCCGCTGGGAGTGCCGGCGCTGATCGGTGTGCTGATGCTCGTCGGCATCGTGGTGACCAACGCGATCGTGCTGCTCGATCTGATCAACCAGTACCGGGCGCAGGGCATGGGGGTCCGGGAGGCGGTGGTCGAGGGTGGCCGGCGTCGGCTGCGCCCAATCCTGATGACCGCGGTCGCGACGATCTTCGCGCTGCTGCCGATGGCCCTCGGGCTGACCGGCGAGGGCGGCTTCATCTCGCAGCCCCTGGCGGTCGTGGTGATCGGTGGTCTGCTCAGCTCGACGCTGTTGACGCTGATCCTGGTGCCGACGCTCTACACGATGGTCGAGCGCACCAAGGAGTCGCTGCGGGAGCGTCGCCGTCGGCGGCGATCCGGTGAGCCGGCGGTGACCGAGCCGACCGGGCCGGAGGGCGTCGAGGCGGACGGCCCGAACCAGGTGGCCGTGCCGACGGCCGCACCGGTGTCGACGGCGGCCGACGGCACGCAGCCGGCGGCGACACGCCCCGCCCCGTCGGGCGCGTTGGTGGACGGCACGGACCAGTTCGAGGTGCTGCGGCTGCCCCGGAGCCGCACCTCGCCGCTGCCCCCGTCGGAGCCGACCGAGCCGACCGAGTAGTCGGACGACGACCCGTAACGCCCCCGGCAGGTTCGCCTGCCGGGGGCGTTCGGCCGTGCGGCCGCGGACACTCCGATCGGTCGACCGATGCTGCACTTTGCGTCACATCTTGCATACTCCAGGTAGGCATGGCGAGGTGACGGTGAGCGGGGCGGGTGGATGACCGAGAGCGCGCACGGGTGGTCCCGGCGCGATCTGCTGCGCCGAGGGGCGCTCGTGGTGACCGGTGCGGCCGCCGGGGCGGGCGTCACCGACGTCTGGCTCACCCATCGGCGGTTGCCGCTCGCCGGCGGCCCGGCCAGTGCCACCGTCGGCAACGGGCCGCAGGACGTCGGCTCGGGCGTGGTGCCGGTCATCTGGTCGGGGCCGACCACGCAGCGGCTGGTCGCGCTCACCTTCGACGACGGGCCGGCGCCACAGTGGACGCCCATGGTGTTGGACACCCTCGCCCAGCACCGGGTGCCCGCGACGTTCTTCCTGGTCGGCGCTCAGGCCCGGAAGCACGCCGACCTCGTACGCGACAGGCTCGGCGAGCACGAGGTGGGCAACCACAGCTGGGCGCACCGGGACCTCGCCCGGCTGGACGCCGCCGCGGCGTACGACGACCTGCGCCGCAGCCACGACACGATCGCCGAGGTGACCGGCCGGCCACCGCGGCTGGTCCGCCCGCCGTACGGCCACCTGGGTGGTGCGGTGCTGCACGCGGCATCGCGGCTGAACTACCGGCTGGTGCTCTGGTCGTTGCAGATGGTGGAGCGGGAGTTTCCCGACGACCCGGCCGGCCACGCGCGGCGGATCGTGGCCAACGTGCGGCCGGGGACGATCGTTCTCGGGCACGACGTCGGTGACCGGAGACGTCTGGTCGCGCTGCACGGCCTCCCCGACATGATCGCCGGGCTGCGGGCGCGCGGCTACACCTTCGTCACCGTCTCGGCGCTGCTGGGACCCGGTGTGGCCCCCACACCGACCGGGTAGGGTCCCGCTCCGTGGCGTCCACCCTCTCGGTCCTTACCGGCAATCGGAGCTTTCGCAATCTCTTCCTCGCCGAGCTGGTGGTCTTCGGCGCTGACTGGTTCGTCATGGTGCCGCTGCTGGTGCTGCTGCCGCAGCTGACCGGCAGTGGGGTCTGGGGCGCCCTGGTGCTGGCGGTGGACACCGGCATCGTGGCGCTGCTGCTGCCGTACACCGGCACGATCGCCGACCGCTTCGACCGGCGGAAGATCATGATCGCCGCGAACGTGGCCGCGCTGGCCGGCGTGCTGCTGCTCCTCGGCGTCCGCGACCGCGGTACGGCCTGGCTGGCGCTGGTGGCGATCGGTGCCGTCGCGGTCGCCAAGGCGTTCTACTCGCCGGCCGCCCAGGCCGCGCTCCCCAACGTCCTGGAGCCGCACGAGTTGGCCGCCGGTAACGCCGTGGCCGGCTCGGCCTGGGGCACCATGACTGTGGTGGGCGCCTCACTGGGTGGTGTGCTCAGCTCGGCTGCCGGCCCGTACGTCTGCTTCTGGGTGGCGGCGGTCGGCCTGGCGGTGGCCGCGGGCCTCGCCACCCGGATCCGCCGGCCGTTGCAGGCGGCCCGGGACCCGGAGGTGCCGGCGCAGCGGACCTGGTCGGCGGTCCGCGAGGCGCTCGGCTACATCGGGCACCGGCCGCGGGTGCTGGCGCTGGTCACGGTCAAGTCGGCGGTCGGCCTGGGCAACGGTGTGCTGACCGTGTTTCCGCTGCTCGCTGGCCTCTACGGGGTCGGTTCGCTGGGCGCGGGCCTGCTCTTCGCGGTCCGGGGAGCGGGCGCGCTGGTCGGGCCGATCCTGATGCGGCGGGTGTTGACCAACCGATCCTGGCTGCTGCCCGGGCTCGCGCTGTCCATGTCGCTGTACGGCCTGTCCTACCTGGGCACGTCGGTGGTGCGCTGGTTCCCGCTGGTGCTGCTGCTGGTCTTCGTGGCGCACTTCGCGGGCGGCAGCAACTGGGTGATGTCGAACTTCGCCCTGCAGGGCGAGGTGCCGGACCGGCTGCGCGGGCGGGTCTTCGCCACCGACATGATGCTCGCGACGCTGGCCATCTCGGTGAGTCAACTGGCGGTGGCCCTGGTGGTGGACGTGGTGGACGAACGGGTGGTGCTGGCCGGCTGCGGACTGGTGACCCTCGTGTACGCGGTCGGCTGGCGGATCGCCACCCGCCGGCTGTCGCTGACCGAACCGGTCGCCGAACCGGTTCCCGACCCGGCCGGCTGAACCCCGGCGGTCCCATGGTGCGGGCGACCGACCGGATCGTCGGTGCCGGGCCCTAGCATGGGCGCGTGCCGAACTTCACCGACGGGCCGGTCCGGGTCCGCGTCCCCGCGACCAGCGCCAACCTCGGTCCGGGCTTCGACGCGCTGGGGCTCGCCCTCGGGCTCTACGACGACCTGGCCGCCGAGGTCGTGTCCGCCGGCGTCCAGGTGACTGTCAGCGGCCAGGGCGCCGGTGAGCTGCCGGCCGACGATCGGCACCTGGTGGTGCGGGCCATGCGGGCCACCTTCGACGTTCTCGGCGGGCAGCCCGCGGGCCTCAGCGTCGAGTGCGTCAACCGGATCCCGCAGGCGCGCGGCCTGGGCTCGTCGTCGGCCGCCATCGTCGCCGGGGTGCTGCTGGCCCGTGCCCTGGTCACCGACGGCGAGCACCGGCTGGACGAGCCCGGCGTGCTCCGGCTGGCCGCCGAGATCGAGGGCCATCCGGACAACGTCGCCCCGTGTCTGCTCGGCGGTTTCACGGTGGCCTGGTCCGAGCCGGGCGGCGCCCGCGCGGTGTCCCTGCCGGTCGCGTCCGGCGTACGACCGACGGTTTTCGTGCCGGCCGAGCGCGGCCTGACCGCTACCGCGCGGGCCGCGCTGCCGGCCACCGTGCCCCACGCCGACGCCGCGTTGACCGCCGGGCGGGCGGCGCTGCTGGCGCACGCGCTCACCAGCGACCCGGCGTTGTTGCTGCCGGCGACCGTCGACCGCCTCCACCAGGACTACCGGGCACCCGGGATGCCGGGCACATCGGCCCTGGTCAGCGAGTTGCGAGCGGCGGGTGTGGCGGCTGTGGTCAGTGGGGCCGGGCCGAGTGTGCTGGCGCTCAGCGCGCCGCCGCCGAGCCTCGAGGTGGGAACAGACTGGCAGATCTGGCAGTTACCGATAGACGTCAGCGGCGCCCGGGTTGCCCGGGGTAGACTTGGACACGCCGAGCGGGACCCTGTTGCCGCAGGTCGGAAGAGTTGATTACGCTCTAGACCTAGCACAGCCGCGAAGCACGCGATCTCCTGCGGGGCGGCGCACCCCCGAAGCTCTCGGCGGTCAGCCCGTCACCCCTGCCAAGGCCCACGCCGCACCGCAGTTTCCACAGGTCGCCGCAGACGGCGAGACCTGCCCACCGACTTTTGGTGGGTCGGGAAACCACCGGCTGCTGTGTCACAGACTCCCGCGACGCGTCCTTGCGAGGCGGGTGCACCGAGGCCGCCCGGCCACCTGAGCTCCGACTCCGGGCAGTCCCGGCCTTATCGAGGGAAGGAATCCATTGAGCGACACCACCGACGTGACGTCGGATGTTTCCAACGTCGCTGGCGATGCCACCGCTGCCGCTCCCGCCCGTCGTCGGCGCAGCGGCACCGGTCTGTCGGCGATGCTGCTGCCAGAGCTGCAGAGCCTGGCTGCGTCGCTCGGCATCTCCGGCACGGCTCGCATGCGCAAGGGTGAGCTGATCGCCGCGATCTCCGAGCGGCAGGGCGGCAACGCCGCCGGGACCCCTCGACCGCGAGCCGAGGTCGCGGCTGCGGCCGCTCCGGCCCGTGAGGAGGTGCGGGAGACCGTGGATCGCCCGGCGGCCGAGAGCCGCAGCACCGACCAGACGCCGGCCGAGCCGGCTACCGCGACCGAGGGCCGTGGCCGTACCCGGCGCAGCCGGACCGCCCCGGCCGAATCCCGTGCCTCCGAGGCCGGCACCTCCGAGCCGCGCGCCGCGGAGGCGCGTTCCTCCGAGGTCCGTCCCGCTGAGGCCCGCACCGACGAGGTGGAGGCCGGCGAGCGGTCCGACCGTGGCGAGAACCGCCGCGACCGCGCCGAGCGCAACGACCGCGCGGAGCGTGCCGACCGCGCCGAGCGTGCCGACCGTGGTGAGCGGGCCGAGCGCAACGATCGGGGCGAGCGTGCCGACCGTGGCGAGCGGGCCGAGCGCACCGACCGGACCGAGCGGACCGACCGCAACGATCGCGGCGAGCGCAACGATCGCGGTGAGCGGGGCGAGCGTAACGATCGGGGCGAGCGTGCCGACCGTGGTGAGCGTGCCGAGCGCAACGACCGGGGCGAGCGCGCCGAGCGGGGCGACCGTAACGAGCGCAACGACCGGGGCGAGCGTGCCGAGCGCAACGACCGTTCGGAGCGCGCCGACCGCAACGACCGTGGTCAGCGTGTCGAGCGGGACAACGACGACGACGACGGCGAGGGCGGCGGTCGGCGTGGCCGGCGCAGCCGCTTCCGGGACCGTCGGCGCGGCCGTGGCGAGCGGGCGGAGACCGGTGGTGACACCGGTGGCCGTGAGCCGCAGGTCGGCGAGGACGACGTGCTCGTCCCCGTGGCCGGCATCATCGACGTGCTCGACAACTACGCCTTCGTGCGGACGACCGGTTACCTGGCCGGCCCGAACGACGTGTACGTCTCGATGTCCCAGATCAAGAAGTACGGCCTGCGCCGCGGTGACGCGATCACCGGCGCGGTGCGCGCTGCCCGCGACGGCGGCAACACCGGTGACCAGCGGCGGGACAAGTACAACCCGCTGATGCGGCTGGACACGATCAACGGGATGGAGCCGGACGAGGCGCGGCGGCGGCCCGAGTTCTACAAGCTCACGCCGCTCTACCCGCAGGAGCGCCTGCGGCTGGAGACCGAGCCGCACATCCTGACCACCCGGGTCATCGACCTGGTCATGCCGATCGGCAAGGGCCAGCGGGCACTCATCCAGTCGCCGCCGAAGGCGGGTAAGACGATGGTGCTCCAGGCGATCGCGAACGCGATCACCCGGAACAACCCGGAGTGCCACCTCATGGTGGTGCTGGTCGACGAGCGGCCCGAAGAGGTCACCGACATGCAGCGGTCGATCAAGGGCGAGGTCATCGCGGCCACGTTCGACCGTCCGCCGCAGGACCACACGACGGTGGCGGAGCTGGCGATCGAGCGGGCCAAGCGTCTGGTCGAGCTGGGCCACGACGTCGTCGTGCTGCTCGACTCGGTGACCCGGCTCGGTCGGTCGTACAACCTGGCGGCGCCGGCCAGCGGCCGGATCATGTCGGGTGGTATCGACTCCACCGCGCTCTACCCGCCGAAGCGCTTCCTCGGCGCGGCCCGGAACATCGAGAACGGCGGGTCGCTGACCATCATCGCCACGGCGCTGGTGGAGACCGGGTCCATGGCGGACACGGTCATCTTCGAGGAGTTCAAGGGCACCGGCAACGCCGAGTTGAAGCTGGACCGGAAGATCGCCGACAAGCGGACCTTCCCGGCCATCGACATCAACCCGTCCGGCACCCGTAAGGAAGAGGTCCTGCTCGCGCCCGAGGAGCTGGCCATCATCCACAAGCTCCGCAAGGTGCTGCACTCGCTGGACTCGCAGGCGGCGATGGACCTCCTGCTGGACCGGCTCAAGCAGTCCCGCACCAACATCGAGTTCCTGATGCAGATCGCGAAGTCGACGCCGGGGGAGTAACCCTTCCCGGTTGACCGACGACGAAGGGGCACGGCCATCGCGGCCGTGCCCCTTGGTCGTGCCCGCTCATCGCGGCCGTGCCCCTTGGTCGTGCCCGCTCATCGTCCTTTGCTCTGCTTCAACCGAGGCAACACTTCGGGGCGCTTTGTGTTGCCTCCGTTGAAGCAGAGCAAAGGGGAGTGAGAGGGGGTGGCCGACCCTGCTCGCACGCCACCAGAGGGGGTTCGGCGGGAGCCAGGAGCCGGGGGATGGCGGAATTTTCCTTCGGTTCAGTCGACAGGTCTTGAAACTTCTATTCACTGCCGGGTTGACTGTCGTCCATGCGTACCCGCAGACGATCCGCCCGTCGCACCGGTGTCCTGCTGCTGACGCCGCTGCTCGCCCTGGCCGTGTCGCCGCCGGCCACCGCCGCGCCGCCGGCGCCGTCCGTGGCCGCCCGGCCCGTGGCGTCGCCGCCCGTGCTCCCGGCCACC
>NZ_MUZA01000032.1 GCF_021442385.1 Micromonospora sp. MH99 | reverse complement strand
CCGGCGGCCAGGCCGGCGGCGCCGGAGCGCTGGACGCCGGGGCGGGCGGGGCGGACCGGGGCGTGAAGCCGCTGAACGACTGGCCGGAGGCCGGCGGCGCCGAGTACGGCTGGCCGGACGCCGGGGAGGCCGAGACCGGCGACGCGGACACCGGCGGACCGGCGTACGGCTGGCCGGAGGCCGGAGCGGCGGACACCGGCGGGCTGCCGTACGGCGCACCCGAGTAGGGCTGACCGGAGTACGGCTGGCCGGACGCCGGCGAGGCGGAGACCGGCGCACCGGGGTACGGCTGCGCGGAGACCGGCGGCGCGGAGTACGGGTGGGCCTCCGGGCTGCTGGGCAACTGCCGGGGGATGGTCGGCTGCTGGCCGGTGGTGGTCGGCTCGTCGCCGGCCCGCCGCTGCGGCAGCGGGTCGATGGTCTGGCCGTTGGCCGTCCGGGGCGTGAAACCGTCGCCGCCGTTGACCCCGTTGCTCGCGCTCGCGCCGGTCAGGTCCGACCAGGCGGGCATCGAGCGGTACGCACCGGTGTTGGCGGGCGTGCCGGCGCCGTTGCGCGATGCCGGGTCGAACGGCCGACCGCCCAGGGTGACCTGGTTGCCGGACTCGCCGGGGCGGGGGCCGTTGCCCAGCGCGGGCAGCGCGCCGAGGACCGGCGCGGGCCCGTTGTGCTGCGGGCCGGCCGCGGGCAGGGCCGGCGGCTGCTGCACCCGGCCGGAGAGCGCGCGGGGCACCAGCACCGAGGTGGGCAGGGTCACGTCGGCGACCGTGCCGCGGTCGGCGCCGGGGCGCAGCTCGACGCGAACGCCGTGCCGCGACGCCAGGCGGGCGACCACGACCAGGCCCATCATCCGGGAGACGGCCACGTCCACCTGCGGCGGCGTCGCGAGCTTTTCGTTGAGCTCGTGCAGCTGCTCGCGGCTGATGCCGATGCCGCGGTCCTCCACGTACAGCGAGGCGCGGTCACCGACCCGACGGGCCTCGACCATGACCTGCGAGTCCGGAGGGGAGAACGCGGTGGCGTTGTCGAACAGCTCGGCGACGAGGTGCACCAGGTCGTTGACCGCGTGCGCGGCGACCTCGATGTCGCGGTCGATGACCCCGAACTCGATGCGGGTGTAGTGCTCGACCTCGGACTGCGCGGCGCGCAGCACGTCGATGAGCGCAGCCGGCTCGCGTTGCACGCGCGTGGAGTCGGCGCCCGCGAGGACGAGCAGGTTCTCGTCGTTGCGGCGCATCCGGGTGGCCAGGTGGTCGAGCTGGAACAGCTCGGCCAGCCGGTCCGGGTCCTCCTCGCCGCGCTCCAGCCGGTCGAGGTGCCCGATGAGGCGGTCGACCAGGATCTGCGAACGGCGGGCCAGGTTGACGAACATCGTCGCGACGGAGGCGCGCAGTGCCGCCTGCTCGGCGGCCGTCCGGACGGCTTCCAGGTGGACGGCGTTGAACGCCTCGGTCACCTGGCCGAACTCGTCCTTGCTGCGGACGGGCAGCGGCTCGGCGATCTGGTTGGCCAGCTGCACCGGGGAGAGCTGCCCGACGACCTGCGGGTCGCGGAGTCGGGCCACCGCCTGCGGCAGCCCGTACTGGGCGACGGAGAGGGCGCCCTGGCGCAGCTCACGCAGCGAGCGGGCCATCGAGCGGGCGACCAGGTACGCGAAGAGGATGGCCAGCAGCAGCATGCTGAGCAGCAGGCCGGTCTCCAGGAACACCTGGCGCTGGACGTCCGACCGGAGGTTGTCGGCCTCGGCGACCACGTCACCGTCGAGCTTCGTCTCGACGGCGCGGATCAGCTTGGCGTTGGCCGTCATGGCCGATTCCCACTGGTCGGTGCCGAACGGGGCGTTGCTCATGTCGCCTGTGGTGTTGCCGTCGATCCAGCCGGTGTAGTTCTGCGCCTCGCGCCGGTCGCCGCCGGCGACGGTCTGGTCGTGGAACTTCGCCTCGTCGGGGCTGGCTACCGCCTTGAAGCTCTGCAGCGCCTGCTGCTGGCCGGTGCCGCTGGCGATGTAGTCGGTGCGCAGCGCCGGGGTCAGTCGGCGCCCACCCTGCACGCCGAGCGCGCGGTGCACGACGACCCGTCGGAGCGACAGGAACTCCTTCTCCCGGGCGACCGCTGCCGCGGCCCGCATCCGGTCGCTGAGCTCGTTGTTGCCGGCGAGCTGGGTGGCCGAGTCCCGGATGGCGAGCAGGTCGTTGATCAGACCCTCGTACGCCTGGACGGCCTCGGCGAGCTTCAGCTTGCCGTTGAACACCTGACTGCGGACGCCCGGCAGCTCCTGCAGGTTCTGGTCGATGCCGCCGAGCAGGCCCTCAAGGCTGCTCGGCAGGTCCTCCACGTCGCCCCGCTGCTGCCGGTAGGGGCTCGTCGCCTGGTCGACCCGGGTGTTCGCCCGGTTGTAGGCCTCCTGGTACTGCGCCTTCGGCTGCGTCCCGGTGGCCTGCAACAGCAGCACGGCGGAGGTCCGCTCGTCCTGGAGTTTGTCGACCAGGTCACCCGAATAGCTCGACAGGTTGGCCAGGTCGCCGGCTCGGTTGGCATTGTTGAGCGTCTCCAGGTGGTCGACGAGACCACTGGTACCCACCACGACCGTGGCGATGGTCGGCACGATCATGATGAGACCGAGCTTGGACCAGATCGGCATGTCCCGGAGCCGGCTGGCCGGCCGGCGCAGCCGCGACAGGAAGGAGCCCGCCGTCTTTGGCCGTTTGCTCACGTCACCGCCCTCGCGATTACAGCTTGAACGCGTTGCCCCGGGCAACGCCCAGCGACCGACCCGGCGGGTCGGACCCCCGAGATTCCATCACGCCGGTCGGCAAGAAGAAAGCCCAGGTTGTCCCCGGCCGAAGGTGTGATGAGATGTTGATGCGATTTGATAGCAGTCCGTCTGGCCGGAGTAACTGAAGGTAATGGAACATCCCCACCGCGTTGTCCTGCTCGCCGGCCCCTCAGGCTCCGGAAAGTCGTACATAGCGCAGCAAACCGGCCTGCCGGTGCTGTGTTTGGACGACTTCTACAAAGACGGCGATGACCCTACGTTGCCGCGACGAAACGGCCAGGTCGATTGGGAATCGCCGCAGTCCTGGGACGCGTTGACCGCCGTCGAAACGATTGCTCGACTTGCCCGCGAGGGCCGTGCCGATGTGCCGGTTTATGCGATCGGCGCGGATCGACGGGTGGCCACCCGGCCATTTGATGTCGACGGATCGCCACTTTTCGTGGCCGAAGGGATTTTCGCCGCCGAGATCGTCGAGGAGTGCCGCCGCCGTGGGCTGCTCGCCGGGGCGTACGCGCTGCGCCGTCCGCGCGGGGCGACCTTCCTGCGCCGGCTGGCCCGCGACCTGTCCGAGCAGCGCAAGGCGCCCCGGGTGCTGGTCCGGCGCGGCGTGGCCCTGCTGCGAGCGGAACCCGCCGTGCTGCGCCGGCAGATGGGGCTGGGCGCCGAGGCGGCCCGGGCCCGGGAGGTGCTGCGCCGGGTGGCCGGCCTGCTCGCCGGCCACCCGCACGGCTGACGAGGATCAGGGCAGCAGCTTGGCGTACGCCGGCTTGATCACCTCGTCGATGATCCGCAGTCGCTCGTCGAACGGGATGAAGGCGCTCTTCATCGCGTTGATGGTGAACCACTGCAGCTCGCGCCAGCCGTAGCCGAACGTCTCCACCAGCAGCGACATCTCCCGCGACATGGAGGTGCCGCTCATCAGCCGGTTGTCGGTGTTGACGGTGGCCCGGAACCGCAGGTCGCGCAGGAGCCCGATCGGGTGGTCGGCGATCGAGGCCACCGCGCCGGTCTGCACGTTCGACGAGGGGCAGAGCTCCAGCGGGATCCGCTTGTCCCGCACGTACGCGGCCAGCCGGCCCAGCGCGCCGTCGGCGGCGATGTCGTCCACGATCCGTACGCCGTGACCGAGCCGGTCCGCGCCGCACCACTGGATCGCCTGCCAGATCGACGGCAGACCGAACGCCTCACCGGCGTGGATGGTGAAGTGGAAGTTCTCTCGTTGCAGGTATTCGAAGGCGTCCAGGTGCCGGGTGGGCGGGAAGCCCGCCTCGGCGCCGGCGATGTCGAAGCCGACCACCCCGGCGTCGCGGTGCCGCACCGCCAGCTCGGCGATCTCCTGGGAGCGCGCCGCGTGCCGCATGGCGGTGAGCAGGGTGCCCACCCGGATGGTCAGGCCCGCCTCGACGGCCTGCGCGGTGCCCTCGGCGAACCCGGCCAGCACGGCCTCGACCACCTCGTCCAGGCTCAGGTCCTGTTCCAGGTGCTGCTCGGGGGCGAAGCGCACCTCGGCGTAGACGACCCCGTCGGCGGCCAGGTCCAGCGCGCACTCCCGCGCCACCCGGCGCAGCGCCGGCCCGGTCTGCATGACCGCCACGGTGTGCGCGAACGTCTCCAGGTAACGCTCCAGCGACCCGGAGTCGGCGGCGTCGACGAACCAGCGTCCGAGCGCCTCCGGGTCGGTGGTGGGCAGCTCGTGTCCCACCTCCGCGGCCAGCTCGACGATCGTCGCCGGCCGCAGCCCGCCGTCGAGGTGGTCGTGCAGCAGCGCCTTCGGGACCTTGACGATGTCCTCGTACCGGATAGTTGCGACCATGCTCAGACCCTAGTCAGCGGGCGTGGGCGGCCGGAGCGGGGCGGCTCGTTAGGCTGCCCGGTATGCGCGCACCACACGATTTGGCGGCCTGACGTGGATCCGCGCATCCTCGACCGGCTGAGCTGCCCGGTCTGCGGCCAATCCCTGGTCGAGACGACCGTCGGCACCGCTCGGGCGCTGCGCTGTGGGCGCCGGCACACCTTCGACATCGCGCGGCAGGGCTACGTGAACCTGCTCACCGGCCGGGCGCCGCACATCGGCGACAGCGCCGAGATGATTGCCGCGCGAGCGGAGTTCCAGGCCGCCGGTCACTACGACGTGATCTCGGCCGCGCTCGCCGCCGCGGCGACGGAGGCGGTCGCGCGACTCGGCACGACGCCCCCCGCACCCCCTCCGTCCGCCCTTTGCTCTGCTTCCACCGACGCAACACTTACCGCAGCGCACTGTCGCGTGGAGGGAAGCAGAGCAAAGGACGCAACCGCAGGGGTACGGACCGGACAGCCGGCGACTGGCTCTGAGGCGTACCCCCTGGTGGTGGATGCCGGCGCGGGCACCGGCCGATACCTCGGCGCGGTGCTGGCGGCACTGCCGGACGCCGTGGGTCTGGCCCTGGACGTCTCCAAGCCGGCGCTGCGCCGCGCCGCCCGGGCACACCCCCGCGCCGCCGCGGCGCTCGCCGACACCTGGCAGCGGCTGCCCCTCGCGGACGGCTCGACGGCCGTGCTGCTGAACGTGTTCGCCCCGCGCAACGGCGCGGAGTTCCACCGGGTGCTCGACCCGACCGGCACGCTGCTCGTGGTGACGCCCGCCGCCGACCATCTCACCGAACTGGTGGACGCCCTCGACCTGCTGCGGGTGGACCCGGACAAGGCCGACCGGGTCGCCGCCAGCCTGGGCGGGCACTTCACGCCGGTCAGCTCGACCGTGCACCGCGCGGAGCTGGCGCTGACCCGGCCGGAGGTCGCCACGCTGGTCGGGATGGGCCCGAGCGCCTGGCACACCAACCCGACCTCGCTCGCCGAGCGGCTGGCCGCGCTGCCGGAGCCGGTCCGGGTGCGCGTGGCGGTCCGGCTGGACGCCTACCGACGCCGCTGAGCGCTCAGGTGGAGAGGTCTACCTCTTCCCAGCCCGGCGGCTCGTCGTGGTACGGCCCGCGCAGGATCACCGCCCACTCCAGCGCCCAGCGTCGCTGCCCGATCGCGTTGGCGTCGACCAGCCCCGGCGCCCGCCGGCCGTCGCGCTCGGTCTCCAGGTAGGCCCAGTCCAGGCAGTAGTGCAGGTCGAGCAGGGCCGCCGCGTCGGCCGGGTGCTGCGGCGCGGCGAGGATCCGGGACTGCCAGCGGCCGAAGGTCTCCCCCTCGGCGATGTGCGGCAGCCGCTCGACCAACCGCTCGTCCACCGCCAGGGTGGGGTCGAGCTGCTTGCTCAACCCCAGCACCCAGGCCAGCGCGAAGAGCGCGTCGTGGTGCAGCACGAACGACCGGTGGTCGCCCTTGCCGCCCATCACGAACTGCCACTCCGGCGGGGTGACCATCTCGACCAGGTGCGAGCCGAGCAGCCAGCTCATCGCCGCCTGCGGGGGCATCCCGAAGCAGCGCGCCAGGATGAGGTGCAGCACGGCGATCCGCGCCTCTATCTCCGCCCTGGGTCGCAGCTCGATCGCATCACCCGGCTCCCACACGAGCGGGAACTGGGCCGGCGGCAGCGGCAGGCCGAGCCGGGACAGCTCGTCCAGACTCGCCTCGCGCACCTCGCGCGGGTCGGGGGCAGGTACGGTCACGGGGCAACTTCCTGTCTGCACGCCACGCCTTTGGCCTGCGACAATAGCGCTCCCAGGTGACGGGCACCACGCCGCCCCGGTCAGCCGATCCGTTCGATGACCAGGGGCGTCGCTCGTGGCGCGCCAGGTGCAATGTGCACCGCGCGACTTGCCTCCGCCAGGGCCGCCGGAATCCGCGACGGATCCTCGGCCCGCAGCTCGTAGAGGGCGTCCCCGGCCCGCACCACATCGCCCGGCCGCTTGTGCAACACCACACCGGCCGGCACGCTCACCGGGTCCTCCTTGCGGGCCCGGCCCGCGCCGAGCCGCCAGGCCGCAACCCCCATGGCGTACGCGTCGACGGCCGCGACGTGCCCGTCCTGTTCGGCACGGACCACCTCGACCTCCGGCGCGGTCGGCATCGGCGCGTCCGGGTCGCCGCCCTGCGCGCGGATCATCGCCCGCCAGGAGTCCATCGCCCGCCCGTCGCGCAGCGCCGCCGCGGGGTCGGCGTCTGGCAGGCCGGCGGCGTCGAGCATCTCCCGGGCCAGGGCCAGCGTCAGCTCCACCACGTCGGCCGGCCCGCCCCCGGCCAGCACCTCCACCGACTCGGTCACCTCCACCGCGTTGCCGATGGCCAGTCCGAGCGGGGTGGACATGTCGGTGAGCAGGGCGACCGTCCGCACGCCGTGCGCACCACCCAGCTCGACCATCGTGCGGGCCAGCTCACGGGCCTGGTCGACGGACTTCATGAAGGCGCCCGAGCCGACCTTCACGTCCAGGACCAGCGCACCGGTGCCCTCGGCGATCTTCTTGCTCATGATCGAGCTGGCGATCAGCGGGATCGCCTCCACGGTGCCGGTGACGTCGCGCAGCGCGTACAGCTTGCGGTCGGCGGGCGCGAGCCCGGCGCCGGCCGCGCAGATCACCGCGCCGACCTCTCCGAGCTGGGCGATGAACTCGTCGTTGCTCAGCGAGGCCCGCCAGCCCGGGATGGACTCCAGCTTGTCCAGCGTGCCGCCGGTGTGCCCGAGGCCGCGCCCGCTGAGCTGCGGAACGGCGGCGCCGCACGCGGCCACCAGCGGGGTGAGCGGCAGGGTGATCTTGTCACCGACACCGCCGGTGGAGTGCTTGTCGACGGTCGGGCGACGGACCGCCGAGAGGTCGAGCCGCTCACCGCTGGCGATCATCGCGGCCGTCCACCTGGCGATCTCCGGCCCGGTCATGCCGTTGAGCAGGATCGCCATGGCCAGCGCCGACATCTGCTCGTCGGCGACAGCTCCCCGGGTGTACGCGTCCAGCACCCAGTCGATCTGCGCGTCCGACAGCACACCCCCGTCCCGCTTGACCCGAATGACGTCAACAGCAGCAAAACCACTCATTAAAAGATCTTCCTAGTCGATTGCAGATCCCGCCCCCCAAGCTCAGCCACCAGCCCACCGCACCGGGATCTCAGCAGGCGGCTCCCCCTCGCCGGCCCAGAAGATCGTCCCGGTCTCGTCGACAACGACAACTCGGGGCGTGCGCGCCATTCCCCAGGTGATCGCCTCGTCCGGGTCGTCCCAGCTCGGAGCCTCCTCCAGCACGCCGGTCTCGGCGCTCGCGTCGTCTCCCGCCGAGCGCTCCCAGTACGCCGTCCAGACCTGCTGCCCGTCCGAGAGGTCCGGGTGCACGAAGACGGTGCCACGTCCACGCCAGGCGGCCAGCCGCTCCGGGACCACCGGCACCGGGGTCTCGCCGGTCACCGCCTCCAGGTCCTCCACGCCGAAGGCGTGCGGCAGCAGTTCCGCCATCCGCAGCGGGCGGCTCTTCGTCTCGATCAGGCACTCCGGCCCGCCGTTCTCCCAGAGCAGTTGCCGGCACCTGCCGCACGGCATCAGCGGCTCACCTGTCGCGTCGACACAGGAGAGCGCGACGAGGCGACCACCACCGGTGGCGTGCAGGCTGGACACCACTCCGCACTCGGCGCAGAGCGTCACGCCGTACGCGGCGTTCTCCACGTTGCAGCCGACCACCACGCGGCCGTCGTCGACCAGCGCGGCCGCGCCGACCGGGAACGTCGAGTACGGCGCGTACGCGTGCCGCATCGCCTCGGTGGCGGCGGCGCGCAACCGCGCCCAGTCAATGTCGGTCATCCCATCATTCTGCCGAAGCAGCCCAGGTCAGAAGCAGGCAGGGCAGGGTTGCCGGATACTCTGTACCTACTGGTATGTACAGTGAGGTTATGGACTCGCGACAACTACTGGTCGACACGATGAGCGAGCTCATGTGGGAGCGCGGCTACGCCGACACCAGCCCGCGTGACGTTCGCGAAAGGTCCGGCGTGGGCCAGGGCAGCATGTACCACCACTTCCCGACCAAGCGGGATCTCGCGCTCGCCGCCCTTGAGCGCAACATCGCCGATCTGCTGCCGGCCGCGTCCGAGCTCGACGCTCCGGGGGACCCGATGGCTCGGATCGAGGCCCACCTGATGCGTCCCCGCGACGCCCTCAAGGGCTGCAAGGTCGGCCGGATGACCCAGGACCCGCAGGTCCGCGAGGATCCGGTGCTGCTCGCCCCGGTGGCGCGCGCGTTCGCCCAGGCCCGCCTCAGCTGGGTCAGGGTGCTGCGCGAGGCCATCGCCGCGGGCGAACTGCGGGACGGCCTCGACCCGGAGCAACTCGCCAACACCCTGATGGCAGTCCTGCAGGGCGGCTATGTGCTCGCGATCGCCCAGCAGGACCCGGGCCCGTTCGACGATGCCCGCGCCGGCGCTCTCGCCCTGCTCCGGACGGCGGCACCAGGCGGGCTCGCCCACGAGAACAACAGGAGGAACTGAAGCCATGACGGTACGCATCGGCATCAACGGGTTCGGACGGATCGGGCGCACCTACCTGCGCGCGGCCCTGGCGAACAACGCCGACGTCGAGGTGGTCGCGGTGAACGACCTCACCGATGCCCGCACGCTGGCCACCCTGCTCGAGTGGGACTCGGTCTCCGGTCATCTGGAGGGCGTCGCCTTCGACGGCGACGCGATCGCCGTTCGGGGCACGCGCATGAGGGTCTTCGCGCAGGCCGACCCGGCCGCCATCGCCTGGGGTGACCTCGGCGTCGACGTCGTGATCGAGTCCACCGGCCACTTCACCGACGGCGACGCCGCGGCGGCCCACCTCAAGGGCGGCGCGAGGAAGGTCATCATCTCGGCACCGGCCAAGGGGGACGTGCCCACGTTCGTTCTCGGGGTGAACGACGACCGGCTCGACCCGGACGGCCACGACGTCTTCTCCAACGGCTCCTGCACCACGAACTCGCTGGCACCGCTGGCGAAGGTGCTCAACGACTCGTTCGGCATCGAGTCGGGACTGATGACGACGGTCCACGCCTACACGGGCGACCAGCGGCTCCACGATGCGCCACACTCCGACCTGCGCCGCGCCCGCGCGGCGGCCGTCTCGACAATCCCAACGTCGTCGGGCGCGGCGAAGGCGATCGGCAAGGTCATCCCGGAGCTCGACGGGCGTCTCACCGGCGCCGCACTGCGCGTGCCCGTCGCAACGGGCTCGATCACCGACCTCACCGTGGTCCTTAGCCAGAGCGCCGACGTCCAGGACGTCAACGCGGCGTTCCGCGAGGCGGCGGCATCCGAGAGGCTGCGGCGCTACCTGCAGTACTCGGAGGCGCCGCTGGTCTCGGCGGACATCGTCGGCAACCCCTACTCGTCGATCTTCGACGCGCCGCTGACCGAGGCCGTCGGCAACCAGGTCAAGGTGTTCGGCTGGTACGACAACGAGTGGGGCTTCTCCAACCGTCTCGTGGAGTTTTCCGAGCGGATCGGAGCGACTGCGGCGGCCTGACGCCGATGACCAACAGGCGTGCCCGGCGGGACGTCCCGCCGGGCACGCCTGTTGGTGTCAGCCCTTGATGTAGGGCTTGCCGTCGGCGGCCGGTGCCCGGACCCGGCCGACCAGACCGGCGACCGCCAGGATGGTCGCCAGGTAGGGCAGCATGGCCAGGAACTGGCTGGGGATCGAGCTGTTGATCGCGCCCAGATAGGTGGCGAGCTGGTCGGCGAAGCCGAAGAAGAGCGCGGCGAGCAGCGCCCCGGTCGGGTTCCACCGGCCGAAGATCAGCGCGGCCAGCGCGATGAACCCCTTGCCGCCGATCATGTTCTTGGTGAACGAGTAGAGCGCCAGCGTGTACGACGCGCCGCCGATGCCCGCCACCACGCCGGCCAGCAGCACGTTGCGGTAGCGCACCCGCAGCACCTTGACCCCGAGCGTGTCGGCGGCGATCGGGTGCTCGCCGACCGACCGGGTACGCAGGCCCCACCGGGTGCGGAACAGCCCGATGTGGATCACCAGCACCAGGAGCAGGCCGACGTAGAGGAAGATGTTGCCGCGGAACAGCGCCGGCCCGAGCACCGGGATGTCCTTGAGCAGGGGGATCTCCCAGTTGCTGAAGCGCGGCGCGCTGTTGTACTTCTCCGCGTCGGTCTGCATGAGCCGCTCGTAGAGGAAGCCGGTGACGCCGACCGCGAGCAGGTTCAGCACGATGCCCATGACGACCTGGTCGACCAGGTAGCGGATGGCGAAGACGGCCAGCAGCAGCGAGATGAACGCGCCACCGATGGCGGCGGCGACCAGACCCACCCAGACGTTGCCGGAGATGCTGCCGAACAGGGCCCCGCTGAACGCGCCCATCAGCAGCTGACCCTCGATGGCCACGTTGACCACGCCGGACCGCTCGCAGAGCACCCCGGCGAGCGCGCCGAAGATCAGCGGCAGGGCCAGGATGAACGTGCCCCGGATGATGTTGACCAGCGGCATGAAGTTCTGCCCGGTCGGCGCGGCGGAGACCTGCCAGCAGAGGAAGGAGAGCACGAAGCCGACCAGCCCGACGGCGAGCACGGGCAGGAACCAGCGCTTCGGCACACCGGCGAGCAGCGCCGCGCCGGCGGCGATCGCGATGATCCCGAACAGGATCGCCCCGATCGTGCCATTGATCTCCAGTGCGGCGCCGGCCGCGTCGTCGCTGAGCGTGAACCGGGCCTGCTGATCGGTGGCGAGCGCCCCGAAGAGCACCGCCGACAGCAGACCGAGCGCCAGCAGCGTGAGACCGACCTTGCGGGTCCGGGTCCAGAAGCCCTCGTCGACCGCGGCGACCGCGACGTCGGGGACAGCCATGGTGGACATGCGTTACCAGCCCTTCGCCAGGCTCGTCTGCAACCGGGCGGCCCGTGCGGCCCGGAGCTGGAAGATCGCCTTCACCAGGGCCGGCGCGGCGATGAAGATGACGATCAGCGCCTGAAGCACGGTCACCAGCTCCAGCGAGATACCGGAGTACGACTGCATCCGGTTGCCTCCGGCCTGAAGCGCGCCGAACAGCAGCGCCGCGAGCAGCACCCCCCACGGCTTCACCCGGCCGAGCAGCGCCACCAGGATGCCGTCGAAGCCGATCTGCGCGACCACCAGCGGGGTCAACGCGCTGGCCGTCGAGCCGAGCACCATGTTCGAGCCGCCCAGGCCGGCCAGGATCCCGGAGAAGACCATGATCAGGATGTACGTCCGGGTGACGCTGATGCCCGCCGTCCGCGCGGCGTCCGGGTTGGCGCCGACCGCGCGCAGCTCGAAGCCGAGTGTCGACCGGTTCAGCAGCCAGGCGACCGCCCAGGTGGCCAGCACGGCGAGCAGGATGCCGGCGTGCACCCGCAGGTTGTCGCCGAGCAGGCGCGGCAGCTGGGCGGAGGTGTCCACCGCCTTGCTGATCGCGTCGGTCCGGGTCGGGTCCTGCACGCCGTTCTGCACGATGAGCCAGGTCAGGAAGTACGTGGCGACGTAGTTGAGCATGATCGTGTTGATCACCTCGTGGGCACCGGCGCGAGCCTTGAGGATGCCCGGGATGAAGCCCCAGATCGCCCCGCCCAGTGCGCCGGCCAGCACCGCCACCAGCAGGTGCAGGCCGGGCGGCAACGGCAGCAGGAAGCCGGCCAGCGCGGCCAGGATCACGCCGATGGTGGCCTGGCCCTGCGCGCCGATGTTGAACAGGCCGCCACGGAAGGCCAGCGCCACCGCCAGGCCGGTGAAGACCAACGGCGCGGCGTACGTCAGCGTCTCGGAGATCGGCGCGAGCACCGCCTGCCAGCCGTTGCTGCCGTTCACCCAGCCGGAGAACGCCTCGGGGTCGAAGATCGAGCCCTTGAACAGGTTCGCGTACGCCTCGCTCACCAGCGTCCAGCTTGAGTTGAGCGCATCGGCGGGACGGGCGGTGATGTAGGTGTAGGTGTGCAGCACGTCCGGGTCGGAGACGATCATCAGCACCGCGCCGACGACGATCGCCAGCACCAGCGACAGCAGGGTCACCGTGAAGGTGTTGGCCGCCCAGAGGTTGTCCAGGAAGAGCCGACCCAGGGACGGCTTCGGCTGCGGCTCGGGTGCCTTCGGCGTGGTGGTCGTGCCGGCCCGCTCGGTGTTGCCGAGCGCGTTCTGCGCCGCCTGCGCCTCGCTCGCCGGCTCCTTGTCCGGGGAACCCGACTGCGGATTGCTGTCGCTCATGCCTCGTCCTCGTTCGCGGAGCCTGCGTCGCTCGCCGGGCTCCCGTCGGCCACGCCGGTCTCGCTGGCGGCGGGAGTCGTGCCGGTCCCGGCGGCAGCGGGGGCCGCGTCGGGCTCGGCCGGGGTGCCGGAGCCGGCAGCGGCGTCCGGGCGGATGCCGGCCATCAGGAGGCCGATCTCCTCGCGGGGGGTGTCCGGACCGACGATGCCGATGATCCGTCCGCGGTACATCACCGCGATCCGGTCGGCCAGCCCGACCACCTCGTCAAGCTCGCTGGAGACCACCATGACGGCCGTGCCGATGTCCCGCTCGTGAATGATCTGGCTGTGGATGAACTCGATCGACCCGACGTCCACGCCACGGGTCGGTTGGGCGGCGATGAAGAGCTTCAGCGGCCGGGACAGCTCCCGGGCCACGATCACCTTCTGCTGGTTACCGCCGGAGAGGGTGCCCACCGCCGCGTCCGCCGATGAGGTGCGGACGTCGAACTGCTCGATCCGCTCGCGGGCCGAGGACGCGATGGCGTCCGGCTTGAGGGCGAGCCCGGCACCGAACGGCGGCCGGTCGTAGATGTCCAGCACCAGGTTCTCGGCGACGCTGAACTCCTTGACCAGGCCGTCCACGCTGCGGTCCTCGGGGACGTAGCCGACGCCGGCGCGGAGCACCTTCTTGGTCTTCCAGCCGTCGATCCGGTCGCCGCTGAGGCTGACCGTGCCGGCGAGCACCGGGCGCAGGCCCATGATCGCCTCGATCAGCTCCGTCTGGCCGTTGCCCTGCACGCCCGCCACGCCGAGCACCTCGCCCGCGCGTACGGTCAGGTCCACGCCGTCGACCGCCCGGATCTGCCGGTCGTCGTCGACGACCAGCCCGGCCACCTCCAGCACCGGCTCGCCCGGGGTGGCCGGCGACTTCTCCACGGTGAGCCGGACGCTGCGGCCGACCATCAGGGCGGCCAGCTCGTCCCGGCTCGTCTCCGGCGAGGCGGTGCCGACGGTCTTTCCGCGCCGGATCACCGTGATCCGGTCGGCGATCGCCTTGACCTCGCCGAGCTTGTGGGTGATGAAGACGATCGACTTGCCGGCCGCCTTCAGCGACCGCATGACCGTCAACAGCTCCTCGGTCTCCTGGGGCGTGAGCACCGCGGTCGGCTCGTCCAGGATGAGCAGGTCGACGTCGCGGGTGAGCGCCTTGACGATCTCCACGCGCTGCTGGATGCCGACCGGCAGATCCTCGATCACCGCATCGGGGTCGACCCGCAGGTTGTAGCGCTCGGACACCTCGGTGACCTCGCGCCGGGCCCGCCGCCGGTCCAGGAAGCCGGCGATGCCGCCCCGGACCTGCTCGGCGCCGAGCATGATGTTCTCGGCCACCGTGAAGACCGGCACCAGCATGAAGTGCTGGTGCACCATGCCGATCCCGGCCGCGATGGCATCGGACGGGCCCTTCAGCTTCAGCGGCGTGCCGTCGACCAGGATCTCGCCCTCGTCGGGCTGGTAGAGCCCGTAGAGCACGTTCATCAGGGTCGACTTGCCCGCGCCGTTCTCGCCGAGCAGGGCGTGAATCTCTCCAGGCTCCACCGTCAGGTCGATGTGGTCGTTGGCGACCAGATCACCGAACCGCTTGGTGATGCCGCGCAGTTCGAGTCTCAGCGCAACCTCCTGGAGTGCGAGCGATGGTGCAGCGTAGCTGCTGGTCGACCGGGCCGGACCAGGCCGGTCACCGTGGCGCGCGATCGGCCGCTCCGGCCCCACGGGTGGTCACCCGCGGGCCGGAGCGGCCGGATCGGTCGTACCTGTACCCCGCCGCTCCTGCGATGATCTCACCGGAGCGGCCGGGCGGTTGTCACTTGGTCGGCTGGGCCTTCGAGGTGACGGTGATGGTGCCGGCGGCGATGTCCGCCTTGATCTTGTCGACCTCGGCCTTCAGCTCGGCCGGAACCTTGCTGTCGAAGTCGTGGTACGGGGCGATCGAGACACCGGTGTTGGCCAGGGTGCCGACGAAGCCCGGGTTGGCCTGCAGCTTCTCGCCACCGGCGGCCTTGACCACGGCCTCCTTGACGGCCTCCGGGATGTTCTTGACCACGGTGGTGATGATCGCGGCGCAGTCCGGGGTGCTCTCGCAGCCGTCGACGTCCACCCAGATGGTGTTGTACTTGCCGCCCGAGGCCTTCGCCGCCGAGGTGGTGCCGAGGCCGGAGCCGCCGGCGACCGGCATGATGATGTCCGCGCCCTGGGCGACCAGCGCGTCGGAGACCTTCTTGCCCTCGTCCTGCTTGGCGAAGTCGTTGGTGAAGGAGCCCTTCTGGGTCTCCTTGTTCCAGCCGAGCGCCTGGACGTTCTTCTTCTTGGTGGTGTTGTAGTACGCCACGCCGTCGACGAAGCCGTCCATGAAGATCGTCACCGGCGGGATCGGCAGACCACCGTAGGTGCCCACCTTGCCGGTCTTGCTCATCCCGGCGGCCAGGTAGCCGGCCTGGAACGCAGCCTGGGCGGTGTCGAACTGCATCGGGTAGACGTTGGCGTCACCCGGGTTGGCGTCGACGATGCCGAACTGCTGGTTCGGGTTCGCCTTGGCGATCTTCGAGGTCGCGTTGGCCATCAGGCCACCGACGGCCAGGATGAAGTCGCACTTCTGGTTGACGTACTGCGTCAGGTTCGGCTCGTAGTCGGCCTCGGCCTTCGACGCGACGTACTTGATGTCGATGTTGTCGTTGGCGGCCTTGGCCTCCTGCAGGCCCTTCCAGGCCGAGGTGTTGAACGACTTGTCGTCGATGCCGCCGACGTCGGTCACCATGCAGGCGCTGAACTTCTTGGCGCCACTGCCGGCGTTCTTGTCATCATCGGGGGCCTCGCCACACGCGGCGGCGCTGAGCACGAGCCCACCTACCGCGAAGATCGAGGCGATCCGCATCCCACGCACCGAGCGCAAGACGTCTCCTTCCCATTGCACACCGCGCCTAGTGCGGTGGCAGCCCATCAGCCGACCTGCGGGTGTGCCGCCGGCTGTCCCACGTTACGGACGGGAGCGTACGCCCGCGCCCACCCACCGGCCGACAATCGTGCACGACTGTTGAGCGCCTGTTACCCGGGTGTAACCCTTGGGTGGGGCAAGTCACTCTTCGTGCTGGTAGTCGAGCATCAAGGCGTCCCGAACGTCCGGTTCGGCGGAGGTCATCCCCTCCCCGGACGCTACCGCCAAAAGACCGCGACCGCCGCGTTGACCAGGGTCAGGCCGACGATCGCGAGGAAGTGGCCACGGTTGACCACGTCCCGCTTCCGCGAGAAGAAGACCATGACAAAGATGAGCAGCGCGATCACCAGCTTCGTCACAAGTTTCGCCGGGTCCGGCTCGTCGTCACCGCCGCCGCGCAGCGGCGCGGAGAGTCCGAGGCCGGTCAGCAACTGGATCACGGCGCCCCAGAGCATGGCGGAGTTGATGCGCAGCTTCCCGCTGACGTACTGGGCGATCGAACCGCCGAGCAGCAGGGCGAAGCCGATCAGATGGACATAGAGGAGAATGAGTCGCAGTGCTTCCACGCCGCCCATCCTCCCCCATCAACGACGGTTCGTAGTAGGGGGTCAGCCGGTCGGCGCGTCGAGGGGGCTCACCCCTTCACCGCGCCGGAGGTCAGGCCGGAGACGATGAAGCGCTGAAGGAACTGGAACACCAGCACTGTCGGGATCGCGGTGAGCAGGGTGCCGGCCGCGAAGATCCCGAAGTTGGTGTTCCGCTCGCCGCCCTGCAGCATGCCCCGCATGCCGACCGCGAGGGTCTTGGCGTCCGTGTCGGTGAGGAAGACGCTCGCCATCAGGAACTCGTTGATGGTGTTGATGAACGCGAGCAGCCCGGTCACCGCGAGGATCGGCGCCACCAACGGCAGCATGATCCGGAAGAAGACCTGTGCGTGCGAGGCGCCGTCCATGGTGGCCGACTCGTCCAGCTCCCGGGGCAGGGTGTCGAAGAAGCCCTTCATCAGCCAGGTGTTCACGCCCAGCGCCCCGCCCAGGTAGAGCAGCAGCAGACCCCACGGGGTGTTGAAGCCGACCGCCGGCCACAGGTCGGTGATCGTGCCGAAGATCAGGAAGATCGCCACGATCGCCAGGAACTGCGGGAACATCTGGATCAACAGCAGCGACAGCAACCCCACCCGTCGCCCCGCAAAGCGCATCCGCGAGAAGGCGTACGCCGCGAGCGCCGAGAGGAACACTGAAGCGAACGACGCGCCCCCCGCGATGAGCAGCGAGTTCAGGAACCAGTTGGCGAAATCGGTGCGGGCGAAGAGGTCCCCGAAGTTCTCGAACGACACCCCGCCGGTCGGCACCAGCTCGGTGGAGGAGAGGGTGCCGAGCGGGTTGAGCGCCGCCGAGACGACAAAGACGAGGGGGAAGAGGCTGAACAGCACGCCGAGCAGACCGACCAGGTGCCGCCAGCCGACCTGCGCAAACCAGCGGTTCCTCCGCCTTCGCGCCGGGCGGTCGACCGCCGTCGGGCGGCTCGTGCCGGTGAGTGTGGTCACGCGTACACCTCCTCCTGTTGCCGGGTCCGCCGGAAGCTGACCGCCGACACCACCGCGACGATGGCGAAGATGAACAGCGAGACCGCCGCGGCGAAGCCGAACTGTGCGGCCTGCCCACCGAACGCCAGCCGGTAGGTGTACGTGATCAGCAGGTCGGTGGCCCCGTTGCTGGGGTTGTCCGCCGGGAACGGCGCACCCTCGGTGGTCAGGTAGATCGCGTTGAAGTTGTTGAAGTTGAACGCGAACGACGAGATCAGCAGCGGCGAGAGCGCGACCAGCAGCAGCGGCAGGGTGACCGCCCGGAACGACTGCCAGGGTGAGGCCCCGTCGACCGAGGTGGCCTCGGTCAGCTCCCGCGGGATGGCCTGGAGCGCGCCGGTGGCCACCAGGAACATGTACGGGTAGCCGAGCCAGAGTTGCACCAGGATCACCGCGGCGCGGGCCGTCCAGTCCTGACCGAACCAGTCGACGCCGAGCCCGAACAGGTTGTTGATCAGCCCGAAGTCGGTGTTGAACATGTCCCGCCAGACCAGCAGCATCGCGAACGACGGCATGGCGTACGGCAGGATCAGCAGCATCCGGTAGAGGTTGGTGCCCCGCATCCGGGGCGAGTGCAGCGCGAGCGCGATGAGCATGCCGAGGATGAACGTGCCGCCGGTGGAGCCGATCGCGAAGGCGAAGTTCCAGACAAGCGTTCCGAGGAAGGGCCCGGAGATCCGCTCGTCGGTGAGCACCCGGGTGAAGTTGGACAGCCCGACGTTCACCTTCCAGCCCTGGGCCAACCGCTCGCCGTCGGTGGCGACGAACGCGCCGGCCTCGCCATCCGCGGTCCAGGTCCGGCCGCTGTCACTGTCCCGGACGCAGTCGCAGCCCGCGTCGTACGCCCGCACGGCCTTGCCCTCGTACGCCCGGGACAGGCCGGACGAGCGCAGCGCGCCGCCGGCGGTCGGCACCACCAGGTCGGTGATGTCCTTGCTGCGCGCGCTGGCCTGGCCGATGGTCAGCACGGTGTAGCCGTCGGCCGCGGTGACCTTTCCGCCGAGGGCGACGGTGACCGCGTCGGGGTCGAGCGGGCGCAGGCCGCCGGTGTCGCCGACGGAGACCGTGTTGGTCTCCGGGTCGGTGATGAGGAAGACCAGGTCGCCGGTGGCGGGGTCGCCGGTGGTGGCGACGGACAGCGGGTACTGGGTGGAACCCGGGACCTGCTTCACCGAGGAGCTCTCGATGGCGACGATCGCGTCGTCCTTGCTGCCCCGGTGGCCGTCGCCGAAGTTGGTGAAGGCCGTGCTCGCGGTGTAGAGCACCGGCACGATCTGGAAGGCGATCAGGAAGAGCGTTCCCGGTACGAGGTACTTCGCCGGGACGTGCCGGCGGCCCGCGTACAGGTAGAACAGCGCGGCGGTGGTCACCACCAGCACCGCCAGCCCGATCCACTGCCCGGCCTCCACGAGCGGGAAGGCCGCCCAGATCGCGATTCCGGCCACCAGGCCGAGCAGGATCACCTTCGCGGCGAGACCGGCCGCGGTGATCGGCGCGTGGTTCCGCGCGGTACGGGACGTGCGCGGGGACCCGCTACCCACGGGCCCCCGGCCCGGGGTCTGCTGGGCAGACTCCGGGCCGGACAGCGGCATACTCATTATTTGATCGAACCGGCGATCGTCTTGCCGGCAGCGGTGACCGTGCTCGTCGGGTCGGCGCCGCCGATGACTGCGGCCTCCGCCTTGCCGAACGGGTCCCAGATCGCGGCCATGGCCGGGATGGCGGGGAGCACCTGGCCGTTCTTACCGGCCTCGATGAACTTCGCCAGGTCCGGGTCGCTGCCCTTGACCTGGTCCAGCGCGGCGGTCAGCGCCGGCGGGCGCGGGTCGGCCTGGTAGAGCGCCACGGCCAGTTCCGGCTTGGCGACGTAGTTGGCGACGAACTCCTGGGCCAGAGCCTTGTTCTTGCCCTTGGCGGCGACGTAGAAGGACTGGACGCCGACGAACGGGGCGGCGGGCTTGCCACCGGCGAAGCCGGGAACGGCGGAGATGTCGTACGTGATGCCGGCCTTCTTGACGTCGGCGGTGGCCCACGGTCCGGAGACCAGGAAGGCGCACTTCTTGCTGGTGAAGGTGGCTGTCGAGTTGGTGTCGGCGATAGAGCGCTTCAGCACGCCCTCGCCCTTCTCGCCGAGCGCGGCGATCTTCTTGAACGCGGCGATCGACTCCGGCTTGCCCACGCCGAGGTCCTTCGGGTCGTAGTCGCCGTTCGCCGTGGTGCCGAAGAGGTAACCGCCGGCCGAGGCGTACAGCGGGTAGATGTGGTAGGCGTCGCCCTTCTGGCCGACCTGCAGGCAGAGCGTCTCGGTGACCTTCTTCTGCGCCTTGAGCTGCTTGCCGGTGGCGACCAGGTCCTCGATCGTCTTCGGCGCCTCGGGGGCCAGGTCGGTGTTGCGGATCAGCGCGAGGTTCTCCTGCGCGTACGGCACGCCGTAGAGCTGGCCGTTGAACGTGACCGCCTTGATGGCGGTCTCGTTGAAGGTGGCCTTCTGCTCGTCGGGCAGCTGCACCGGGTCGATGGCACCGTTCTGGACCAGGTTGCCGATCCAGTCGTGCGCGCCGATCACCACGTCCGGGCCGCCGCCCTGGCTCGACACGGTCACGAAGTTGTTCTGGAGGTCCTCGTTGGGGACGGCCTGCACCTCGACGGTGACGCCGTTCTCCTGGCCGAACTTGTCCGTGAACGGCTTGAGGGCGGCGGTCCGCTTGTCGTCGGCCCAGATCACGAGCTTGCCGCCGGCGGCCTGGGGGGAGGCGCCGGCGCCTGGCTTGTCGCTCTTGTCGTCGCCACCGCAGCCGGAAGCGGCGAGCGCCAGGGTGAAGAGGGCGACCACACCCGCGGTACGGATGCGCATCGGTACTCCTGTCGTCATGGCGGAGCCGCCGGGGGAAGGGCGGTCCGCCAGTGGGAAGTTGAAAGTTTTTGCCAACCGACGCAGCGATGCTGCGCCGCTGCTCGCGTATGTTGCGGGGACGTTAGCAAGACGTTGCAGATAATGGAAGGGCTTGCAGAGCACCCCGCAAGAACTTGCCGGTGGGCTAAAGTGCCGCCATGCGCGCTCGACTGTCCGACATCGCCCAGCAGGCCGAAGTCAGCGAGGCCACGGTGTCGCGGGTGCTCAACGACCGCCCCGGCGTGGCCCCGGAGACCCGACAGGCCGTCCTGACCGCCCTCGACGTCCTCGGCTACGAGCGACCGGCACGACTGCGCAAGCGCAGCGCCGGCCTGGTCGGCCTGGTGGTGCCCGAGTTGGACAACCCGATCTTCCCCGCGTTCGCGCAGGTCATCGAGTCGACGCTGGCGCAGAGCGGGTTCACCCCGGTGCTCTGCACCCAGACCGCCGGCGGCGTGACCGAGGACGAATACGTGGAGATGCTGCTGGACCGGCAGGTCTCCGGGATCGTCTTCGTCTCCGGCCTGCACGCCGACACCGCAGCCAACCACGACCGCTACCGGGCGCTGATCGCCCGGCCGCTGCCGGTCGTGATGATCAACGGGTACGTCCCCGGCATCGGTGCCCCCTTCGTCTCCTGCGACGACCGGGAGGCCGCCGAACTCGCCGTGGCCCACCTCGTCGCGCTCGGGCACCGGCGGATCGGCCTGATCACCGGCCCGGACCGGTTCGTGCCGGTGCAGCGCAAGGTGGCCGGCTGGCGGGCGGCGATGACGCGCCTGGCCGGCGTCGCCGAGGCCGACCTCGGCCCGCTGGCCGAGCTGACGCTGTTCGGTGTGGAGGGTGGCGAGGCGGCGGCCGGCCGCCTGCTCGACCGGGGCGTCACCGGCCTGGTCTGCGGCTCCGACCTGATGGCGCTCGGCGCGGTGCGGGCGGCCCGGCAACGCGGTCTGACCGTTCCGGGCGACCTCTCCGTGGTCGGCTACGACGACTCGCCGCTGATGGCGTTCACCGACCCGCCGCTGACCACCGTGCGGCAGCCAGTCATCGCCATGGCGGTGGCCGCGGTCCGGGCCCTGGTGGACGAGATCAACGGGCACGGCGCCCCGCACTCGGAGTACCTGTTCCGCCCCGAGCTGGTCGCGCGGGGTTCGACAGCTGTCGCCCCGGCCGCCGTGCGGTTTCCTTACGCAAGATCTGCTTGACTCTTGCAGAGGCGGGCGGCATATTGCTCAGACAGCCGCGCCCGAGCCTGAGACAGACGGGGAAACATCACCAATGGCCGTCAGCACCATCACCCCGCCCCGCACCGACGACTGGTGGCGCTCGGCGGTCGTCTACCAGGTCTACGTGCGCAGCTTCGCCGACAGCGACGGTGACGGCGTCGGCGACCTCGCGGGCATCCGGGAGCGGCTGCCGTACCTGCGCGACCTCGGGGTGGACGCGCTCTGGCTGACCCCCTTCTACACCTCCCCCATGGTCGACGGCGGTTACGACGTCGCCGACTACCGGGACGTCGACCCCATGTTCGGCACGCTCGCCGACTTCGACGCGATGATCACCGACGCGCACGCCCTCGGCCTGCGGATCATCGTCGACCTGGTGCCCAACCACACCTCCAGCGCGCACCGCTGGTTCGTCGACGCCCTCGCCGCCGGCCCCGGCTCGCCCGAGCGCGCCCGCTACCACTTCGCCGACGGCCGGGGCGAGCACGGCGACAGGCCCCCCAACGACTGGGAGAGCATCTTCGGCGGCCCGGCCTGGACCCGGATCGCCGACGGCCAGTGGTATCTGCACCTGTTCGACCCGGCCCAACCGGACCTGAACTGGCGCCACCCCGAGGTCCGCGCCGAGTTCGAGGACGTCCTGCGGTTCTGGCTGGACCGGGGCGTGGACGGCTTCCGCGTCGACGTGGCCCACGGCATGATCAAGGCCGAAGGGCTGCCGGACGTCGGCTTCGGCACGGCGACGACCGGGCAGCGCCAGGTCGACCTGCTCGGCCGGGCCCGCCTGCCCTACTTCGACCAGGACGAGGTGCACGAGATCTACCGCGCGTGGCGGCCCATCCTGGACAGCTACCCGGGCGGTCGAATGGCAGTCGCCGAGGCATGGGCCGAGACACCGCAGCGGCTGGCCCGCTACATCGGCCCGGACGAGCTGCACCAGGCGTTCAGCTTCGACTTCCTCGACGCCACCTGGTCGGCCGACTCGTTCCGCAAGGTGATCGACACCGCCCTCGCCGAGGCGACGGTGGTCGGCGCCCCCACCACCTGGGTGCTGTCCAACCACGACAAGCAGCGACACGTCACCCGCTACGGCGACGGCGCCGAGGGTCTGCGCCGGGCCCGCGCCGCCAGCCTGCTGATGCTCGCCCTCCCCGGCAGCGCCTACCTCTACCAGGGCGAGGAGTTGGGCCTGCCCGAGGTTCTCGACCTCCCCGACGAGCTGCGCCAGGACCCGGCGTTCCTGCGGACCGGCGAGAGCCGCGACGGCTGCCGGGTGCCGATTCCGTGGAGCGGTGAGCTGGCGCCGTACGGCTTCGGGCCGGCCGGCAGCGAGCTGAGCTGGCTGCCCGCACCCGCGACCTGGCGTGCCCTGTCGGTCGCCGCGCAGGCCGGTACGCCCGACTCGACGCTGGAGCTGTACCGGGCCGCCCTGCGTATCCGTCACGAACACCCGGCGCTGGCCGTCGACGCCGGCGAGGTCACCTGGCTGCCGGCCGAACCGGGCGTGCTGGCCTTCTCCCGCACCGCGGGCACCACGGCGCTGACCTGCGTCGTCAACCTCAGCGGAGCGCCCGTGGCCATCGACGGGTACGGCGAGCCCATCGTCGCGAGCGCACCGCTCACCGATCACCTGCTGCCCATCGACGCGTCCGCCTGGTTGGAACGGCGCTGAGCGGGTAAGCCCAACTCGACCTGGTCGTCCGTCGTGCCCCGCGCCAACGGGCGACTGGGCTACCGGCCCCTTGTGGTGGGGGGTGAGGTGCACCGGCGTCACGCGGAGTCCGCTCCGCGCGGCGCCGGTGTCCGTGTGCGACAGGTGGTGTGCCTCGTCGCCCCGGTGGGTACCGCCGTCGCGACGGAGGTGACCCCATGGCGGTACGGATGGCGCAGTACACGATCGATGTCGAGAACCTGGACGTGATGGTCGCGTTCTGGTCGGCGGCGCTCGGCTACGAGGTCGAGCAGGGCGACGACGGCAGCGCCAAGCTCTGGCCGCCGGAGGCGCCGTCCGCCGCCGCGCCCACCATCTGGTTGCAGGGCTCCGGCACCGCCAAGCAGGGCAAGAACCGTCTCCACCTCGACCTGGTCGCGGACACCGACCCGCAGGCGGAGGTACGTCGGCTGGTGGGCCTCGGCGCGCGGCACGTCGACGTCGGCCAGACCGGCACCGAGCGGTTCACCGTGCTCGCCGACCCCGAGGGCAACGAGTTCTGCGTGCTGGACGAGCCGCCGACCCGCTGAGCGGTCGCGTCACTTCGCGGTGAGCAGCGCCGCGATCCGGGTGAAGCCCGCACGCACCTCGGCCTCGTCCGGCGGCTCGGCGGGCTCACCGTGGCCCGCCTCGTCGGCCGCCGCGTCCAACTCCTCGTCGATCACGTCCTCGAAGTCTCCGTACAGGTCAGCCCCCTCGACCTGCCGGGCCTCGTCCTCGGCGGCCACCTGGGCGGCGGCGATCTCGCTGCGGATCTCGTCGGCCGACAGCGCCGGCAGCAGCGGCTCGACAACTGCCATCAACTGCTCCTCGGCCACCACCGCCTCGGCCAACGCCAACGCGTGCGGCCGTTCGTACGGCCCGCAGACCACCGGCTCCCACTCGTCGAGGTCGCCCAGCGGCCCGAAGGTGATGATCCACGGCAGGCCGAGCATCGGCGAGTCGGCCGGCAGGTCCAGTGTCATGAGTGCGCCCACGCGCTCATCATGGTCCGCGAACGCGAGCGCCGGTGCGGTTCTGTTCAGTTACCGCCCGTCCGGCGGTCAATGGGGGACCGGTCAGCCGCCGACCGAGGTGTCGCCCGGTCAACGCGCGAACAGGTTGAGCGCGAAGTTCTCGTCGGAGTTGTGGTTGGCGAGTAGCTCGTACCCGGAGGTCCGCCGGAACTCGTACGTCGGAGCGGAAAAGTCGACGCCGATCAGCCAGTTGAGCACCGCCCTGCGTTCCTTCGCCCCGAGGGCCGGGCCGATGCACCCGTCGACAAGCGTCTGCAACAACTGCCGCTGCACGCCATCGCGCAGTTTGACCATGCAGAGGACCTGGGCCACCTCGTTCTTGCGGTCCTTCGAGGGCTGACCGACCGCGGCCGACAACTGGCCCTGCTTACCGGGCAGGGTCACCCGGATGATGTGCAGCGCGCCGTCCACCTTGACCGGGACGGGCCACCGCCCGGCCCAGGCGTCCATGACCGTGCTCGGTGTCATGCCGGGGAACACCGCCATCGGGCCGGAGCGAGTAGGCGAGCTGGACGGGTACTCCCCCGGCTCCCCTCGCGTTCCCTGCTGAGTGGCGGACCGCTGCGGGGGCTTGCCCCTGTCGCGCACCACCGACACAGCCGCGAGCCCGGCCAGCACCAGCGCCACGGCAGGCACCGCCAGCAGGAGCCATCGTTTCGACGTCGCTCCACGACCCGCCGGAGGTGATCCGGCTTCCCGCTCGGTCCCACTCACATCGTGCTCCCCGTGTCACGGCTGATCGGCGGTGGCGCCACCCACCGCTGGCCGCCTCGCAGGGTACGCACGGCCGCAACACCGGTCAATGTCACACATTCATCGGCACCCCTGGAGCCGGTGGCTCGTGCAACCAGAGCAATAGCCACGGGAAACGTTCACCGATCTGCGCGGCTCAGTCGTGCCGGGTGGCGTCGAGGGCGGCGCGGACGAGAGCGACAGCACGCTCCGGGGGTACGCCCAACCGCCGTGCCTCGGCGGCGTACTCGACGGCGGCGCGGTGCAGCCGGTCGACGGCGTCGTCGCGGCCGGGTGCGACGAACGTGCCGTTGCGCCCCCGGGTCTCCAGCAGCCCCGCCACCTCCAGCTCCCGGTACGCCCGCGCCACCGTGTTCGCGGCCAGCCGCAGGTCGGCGGCGAGCTGCCGGACGGTGGGCAGGCGGCTGCCCACCGGCAACCGGCCGTCACCGATCAACTCGGCGAGCTGCACCCGCACCTGCTCGTACGGGGGCACCGGCGAGTCGGAGTCGACAGTGATCAGCACGTCAGGCACCTCCGCCATCAGCTCGCACCCCCCGGCGCACCGGGATCGGTGTCCTCGTCGGGATCCACCGGCGGGGCACCCTCCGCCAGATCCACCACCCGCCCGCTCGTGCTGGTCGCGAGCAGCGCCGCCCCGAACAGCACCAGCTGGTTGAGCAGGTAGAGATAGAGCAGCAGACCGACCGCGCCGGCCACCACCGTGTACGCCGGGTTCCGCTCGGTACGCACGACGTAGTACCGCCCGACCGTGTTGAGCAGGGTGATGCCGATCGCCACCAGCAGCACCACCGGGCGCAGCCGGGACCGGCTCATCCGCAGCCGGGGCACCGCGAGCAGCAGCGCGGTGGCGAGCACCGCGTTGACCAGCACACTGAGCACCGCGCTGACCGTGGTCAGACCGACCGACCCGGTGCTGCGCAGCAGGAAGCGCAGCAGCGACTCCAGCGCGTCCACCGCCGCCACCGAGAGGCCGAGCAGCACGAAGACGCCGATCATCACCCCCAGGTCGACAAGCCGCCGGACCACGAGGTTGCCGGGCTGCTGGTTGAGGGCGTACATGAGGCGCTGCGAGGAGCGGATCGCCTCCACCCAGCCGATCCCGGTGAAGACCAGGATGACCAGGCCGACCACGCCGACAGTGCCGCTGGAGTTGGCGATCTGCTGCGCGTCCAGGAACGGCAGGTTCTCCTTCAGGAACCCGGCCGCCGCCGCGGAGACCTCGTCGTTGTCCTCCAGGATGGCGCCGAAGATGGAGTACGCGACCAGAGCCAGCGCGAAGACGGCGAAGAAGCCGTAGTAGGCGATCGCCGCGGCGAGCCGCCCGGCCAGCACCTCGGCGTAGAGCGCACCGGCCCGCCACACGTGGTCGAACAGGTTCGACCGACTGCGCGCGGCACCCACCCAGCGGTCGATGCCCGCCTCGATACGGCCGATCACGTTCACGCGATCATCCTCGCCGATCTCCCACCGCCGCCGTGGCAACCGGCGCAAGAGTGCTCGCCGCCCGGCGGGTCGCCGACCGTCAGTCGCCGAGGCGGAAGTCCCGGCGGGGCTGCCACCGGGCCTGCCCGCTGTGCGAGAAGAGGGTGAACCCGTCGACCTCGAACATCGCGGAGAAGTCGGCCAGATCCTCGTACACCTTGTCCAACGCCTCCGGTGCGACGTCCTGCGCCACGGTGACGTGCGGATGGTACGGGAAGCGGGTCTGGCGGTGCAGGCCCGGCGCGGTAGCGATCGCGGCGGCCAGCAGTTCGCATTCGCTGATCCCGGCGGCCACCGCGACGAACACCACCTGCGTCACCGGCCGGAACGTGCCGGTGCCCCGCAGGTGCAGCGTGAACGGCAGATGCGCGGCGGCCACGGCGGCGAGGTGCCGCTCGACGCCCGGCAGGACGGCGGTCGGGATCTCGGTCGGACCGAGCAGCGTCACGTGTGCCGGCACCGCGAGGGGATCGCCCGCCTCGACCCGTCGCCGGGTGAGCTGTGCCCCCCACGGCTCCGGGATGTCCACCGCTATGCCGATCTGGACGGTGTCGCCGGAGGGCGGCACCCCGCCACTGCGATCCACGCTCCGCGCCGCCACGTCGGCCACCGACCCGCCCACCTGTCCCGCAGCGCTATTCGCCGCGCACCGGCGGGAAGAAACCGATCCGCTCGTACGCGGACCGCAGGGTCGTGCCGGCCACCGACCGGGCCTTCTCCGCGCCGGCGGCGAGCAGCTTGTCCAGCTGCGCCGGGTCGTCGAGGTAGGTGCGCGTGCGCTCCTGGATGGGGCGGACGAACTCCGCCACGACCTCGGCCAGCTCCTTCTTCAGGTCTCCGTAGCCGCGGCCGGCGAACGCTGCCACCAGCTCGTCGATGCCCCGCCCGCTGAGCGCCGAGTAGATGGTCAGCAGGTTGGACACGCCCGGCTTGGTCTCGGCGTCGAAGACGATCTCCCGGCCGGTGTCGGTCACCGCGGAGCGGATCTTCTTCGCCGACCGGGCCGGATCGTCCAGCAGGTCGATGATGCCGGCCGGCGAGGACGACGACTTGGACATCTTCGCCGTCGGGTCCTGCAGGTCGGTGATCTTGGCGGTGTCCTTGACGATGTGCGGCGCGGGCACCGTGAACGTCGCGCCGAACAGCGAGTTGAACCGCTGGGCCAGGTCACGGGAGAGCTCCAGGTGCTGACGCTGGTCCTCGCCGACCGGCACCGCGTTGGCCTGGTAGAGCAGGATGTCGGCGGCCTGCAGAACGGGGTAGGTGAAGAGCCCGACGCTGGCCCGCTCGTTGCCCTGCTTCTGCGACTTGTCCTTGAACTGGGTCATCCGGCTGGCCTCGCCGAAGCCGGTGATGCAGCCGAGCACCCAGGCCAGCTGCGGATGCTCGGGCACCTGCGACTGCACGAACAGGGTGCTGCGCTCCGGGTCGAGACCGACCGCGAAGAGCTGGGCCGCCGCCACCCTGGTCCGCTGGCGCAGCAGCGCCGGATCGTGACCGGCGGTGATGGCGTGCAGGTCCACCACGCAGTAGAACGCGTCGTGGGTGTCCTGCAGGGCCACCCAGTGCCGCACGGCTCCCAGGTAGTTGCCGAGGTGGAACGAGTCGGCCGTCGGCTGGATGCCGGAGAAGACGCGGGGTCGCTCGGAAACGTCGGGCATGGCGATAATTCTGTCAGCAAGCGGGCGGGGCCGTCATGACGGGCCGGCGCGTCGGCCACGGCCGGCCGGTGTCGGGGCGCTGACCTCGCGTGGCAAGCCCGCGCGCCGCTGCTCCGGCACGCGGAGCGCCGACACCGCGAGCCGGGCGACCCGGCGGCCGTCCAGGGCCAGCACCCGCAGCAGCCACCCGTCCGCCGGGTCCACCGGATCGGGACCGCCGTCGTCGGGCGGCTCGGCGGGTACGGGCACCTCGTCCCCGGGCAGCGGCAGCCGGCCCAGCACCGCCATCACGTACCCGCCGACCGTCTCGTACGGTCCGGCGGGCAGCGCCACGCCGGTCCGCTCGGCGAAGTCGGCGAGGTTGAGCCGGCCGTCGACCACCGCCGGTAGGCCGGCGTACGGCGGGTCGGGGTTCGTGTCGTACTCGTCGTGGATCTCGCCGACGAGTTCCTCGATCAGGTCCTCCAGGGTGACGATGCCGGCGGTCCCGCCGTACTCGTCGATCACGACAGCCAGGTGGTGACCCTCCCGGCGCATCTCGGTAAGCGCGGCCAGGACCGGCTTGCTGCCCGGCACCTGCTTGACCTCACGGGTCAGCTCACCGACCGTGACGCACGGGTCGGCGTCCGGACGCAGCAGGACGTCCCGCAGGTGCACGAACCCGACCACGTCGTCCTGGGTCCCGTCGGTCACCGGGTAACGGGTGTGCGTCTCGGCCCGCACCAACCGGGCGGCCTCGGCGATGGTCAGCCGGGCCGGCAGGAAGACCACCTCGGTGCGGGGCATCATCACCTCGCGGACGAGACGCGCGCCGGCCACCAGCACCTCGTCGATGATCCGCCGCTCGTCCGGGTCGAGCACCGTGTTCACCGCGAGCAGGTCCCGTAGCTCGGCCTCGGAGATGCGTTCCCGCCCGGCCGCCGGGCCGGCCCCGAGCAGGTCGGTGACGAGGCGGGTGGCGCCGTCGGCGGTGCGGACCAGGATCCGGGCGAGGGCTCGGGCGAGCGGGCCGGGGTCGCGGCGGGGCTTCCCCCGCACGCGTCGCCGGAGCCCGGAACGGGCCGCTTCCCGCATGACAGAGATGGTAGACACCGGGTGCCCGCCGCACCGGGGATCGCGCCGAGTCGCCGGCGATGTGCGGCTCTGTTTAAACGTGAGAGATTATGATGGAATGGGTTGGCGGCGTGCTCGACTCCGGTCCCATCCGCCGCCGTAGGGTGATCACCAAAGGCCACGTCCCGGCGGGCCAGGCAGGAGGCAACGACGTGAAACTGCTCGTCACCGGGGGCGCCGGGTTCATCGGCAGCGTGGTGACCCGGATGCTGCTCGACGCGGGCCACCAGGTCGTCGTCCTGGACGACCTGCGCACCGGTCACCGCGAGGCGCTCGCTCCCGACGCGACCCACGTCGAGGCGTCCATTCACGACGCCGCCCAGATCCTCACCCCCGACGCCGGCTTCGACGGTGTGCTGCACTTCGCCGCCCTCATCGCCGCCGGCGAGTCGATGGTGAAGCCGGAGCTGTACTGGCAGACCAACACCGTCGGCTCGCTCGCCCTGATCGACGCCGTCCGCGCCGCCGGGGTGCCCCGGATGGTCTTCTCCTCCACCGCCGCCGTCTACGGCAACCCCACCGAACTGCCGATCACCGAGACCGCGGTCAAGGCGCCCACCAACACGTACGGCGCCACCAAGCTCGCCGTCGACCTGGCGCTCACCTCCGAGGCCATCGCGCACGGGCTGGCAGCCGTCTCACTGCGCTACTTCAACGTCGCCGGCGCGCACCTCACCGGTGACATCGCGCTCGGCGAGCGGCACGACCCGGAGACGCACCTCATCCCGATCGCCCTGGAGGTCGCCGCCGGCCGGCGGGAGAAGCTCCAGCTCTTCGGTGACGACTACCCCACTGTGGACGGCACCTGCGTCCGCGACTACATCCACGTCGCCGACCTGGCCCGCGCCCACCTGTTGGCGCTGGACGCCGCCACGCCGGGCCAGCACCGCATCTACAACCTCGGCAACGGCAACGGCTTCACCAACCGGCAGGTGGTCGACGTGGTCCGCGAGGTCACCGGGCACCAACTGCCGGTCGAGGTGGCGCCGCGCCGCGAGGGCGACCCCGCCGAGCTGGTCGCCTCCTCCGCGCTGGCCCGGGACGAGCTGGGCTGGGTGCCGCAGAAGCCCACCCTGCACGACATGGTCGGCGACGCCTGGGCCTTCTACCGCACGCACGTCCTGGAGCAGTCATGAGCACCCCCACCGGTGACGTCGTCGAGCGGGCCGCCGCCGGCTTCACCGACCAGTACGGCGGTCAGGCCACCGGCCTCTGGGCCGCGCCCGGCCGGGTCAACCTGATCGGCGAGCACACCGACTACAACGACGGGTTCGTGCTGCCCTTCGCGCTGCCACTGCGTACCGTGGTCGCCGCCGACCGACAGGACGACGAGCGCTGGACGGTCTGGTCCGAGCTGTCCGACGAGACGATCACCTTCGGCGCGGATGACGTGGCCGAGCCCGGTCGGGTGACCGGCTGGGGCGCGTACGTGGCCGGGGTCGTCTGGGCGCTGCGCGACGCCGGCCACGCGGTGCCCGGCGCCCGGCTGGCGATCGCCTCCGACGTACCGCTGGGTTCCGGGCTCTCCTCGTCGGCCGCGCTGGAGTCGTCGGTGCTCGCCGCCCTGCTCGACCTCGGCGGGCTGGACCTGTCCCCCGAGCGGCAGCCGCGGCTGGCGCAGCGGGCGGAGAACGTCTACGTGGGTGCACCGACCGGCATCATGGACCAGTCCGCGGTGATCCGCTGCCGCGAAGGGCACGCGCTCTTCCTCGACTGCCGCGACGAGTCCGTCGAGCACATCCCGTTCGACCTGGACGCCGCCGGGCTGGCCGTGCTGGTCATCGACAGCCGCGCACCGCACCGGCACGCCGACGGGGAGTACGCCGCCCGCCGCCGGTCCTGCGAGGCGGCCGCCAAGGCGCTCGGCGTCGCCGCGCTGCGTGACGTGGCAGTCGATCAGCTCGACGGCGCGTTGGCCCGCCTCGACGACGAGGAGACCCGACGGCGCGTCCGGCACGTGGTCACCGAGGACCAGCGTGTGCTGGACACGGTGGCGCTGCTGCGCGCCGGCCGGGTCCGGGACATCGGCCCGCTGCTCACCGCCTCGCACGTCTCCATGCGCGACGACTTCGAGATCACCGTGCCGGAGATCGACACGGCGGTCGAGGCAGCCCTGTCGGCCGGCGCGCTCGGTGCCCGGATGACCGGCGGCGGGTTCGGCGGCTGCGTCCTCGCCCTGGTGGACACCGACCGCGTCGAGGCGGTGGCGGCAGCCGTCACGGCCGCGTACGCCGAACGCGCCTTCACCGCCCCCACCACGATCCCGGTCCTCCCCGCCCCCGGCGCAACCCGCCTGCCCTGACCCACCCCCGCCCACCCCCGCCCGCACCCCCGCCCGCGCACCTCCGCGTTGATCAAGAGGTTTGCGTCAGAATCCGGGCTCGGACTGACGCAAACCTCTTGATCAACGGTCGAGGCGGCGGGCGGCGGGCGGCGGGCGGCCGGTGGCCGGTGGCGGGTGGCGGGCGGCGGGGCCGGCGGGGCCGGCGCCTCTGGAGGCCGGGGAGATCGTGCTTGTTCATGGAAGTAGTGGCCTCGCCCGACGGGCGAGGCCACTACTTCGTGGATCGGGTGCGATCTTGTTGGCGCGGGGCGCGGGGGGGTTAGCTGGCTTCGACGATCATGGCGGCGCCGACCGTGCGGTTGGTGGCCTCGTCGATGATGACGAAGCCGCCGGTGGTGCGGTTACGGCGGTACTCGTCGGCCAGCAGCGGCACCGTCGTGCGCAACCGCACCCGGCCGATCTCGTTGAGTCGCAGCTCGTCGGCCGACTCGTCGCGGTGCAGCGAGTTGATGTCCAACCGGTAGTGCAGCCCCCGCACGATCGCCCGGGCCGACCGGGTGGTGTGCTTGATCGCGTACCGGCCGCCGACCCGGAGCGGGCTGGTCTCGTCCATCCAGCAGACCATCGCCTCGATGTCCTGGGCCACCGCCGGCGCGTTGTTCGGCCGGCAGATCATGTCGCCCCGGGAAATGTCGATCTCGTCGGCCAGCCGTACCGTCACCGACATCGGCGGGAACGCCTCCGCGACCGGCCCGTCGGCGGTCTCCACAGCGGCGATCCGGCTGGTGAAGCCGGACGGCAGCACCATCACCTCGTCCCCCGGCTTCAGCACACCGGAGGCGACCTGACCCGCGTAGCCCCGGTAGTCGGTGACGGTCGTGGACTGGGGGCGGATCACGTACTGCACGGGGAACCGGACGTCGACCAGGTTGCGGTCGCTGGCGATGTGCACCCGCTCCAGGTGGTGCAGCAGCGACGGACCCTCGTACCACGGCATGTTCTCCGACCGGGCGACGATGTTGTCGCCGCGCAGTGCCGAGATCGGCACCACTGTCAGGTCGGGTACGTCGAGCTTCGCGGCGAACGCGGTGAACTCGTCGGCGATCCGCTCGTAGACCTCCTGCGACCAGTCGACCAGGTCCATCTTGTTGACGCAGAGGACCAGGTGCGGCACCCGCAGCAGCGAGCAGAGGAACGCGTGCCGGCGGGACTGCTCGACGAGGCCCTTGCGCGCGTCCACCAGGATCAGCGCCAGGTCGGCCGTCGAGGCCCCGGTGACCATGTTGCGGGTGTACTGGATGTGCCCGGGCGTGTCCGCGATGATGAACTTGCGGCGGGGCGTGGCGAAGTACCGGTACGCCACGTCGATGGTGATGCCCTGCTCGCGCTCGGCGCGCAGGCCGTCGGTGAGCAGCGCCAGGTTGGTGTACTCGTCGCCACGGGCCGCGCTGACCGCCTCCACCGCCTCCAGCTGGTCGGTGAAGAGCGACTTGGTGTCGTAGAGCAGCCGGCCGATCAGTGTCGACTTGCCGTCGTCCACGCTGCCGGCGGTGGCGAACCGCAGCAGGTCCATCGGCCGCACCTCACCGGTGGCCTCGGTGCCGGCGGCGGCCGGGGCCACGATCTCGGTGGTCATCAGAAGTACCCCTCCCGCTTGCGGTCCTCCATGGCGGCCTCGCTGACCCGGTCGTCACCACGGGTCGCGCCCCGCTCGGTGATCCGCGTGGCCGCCACCTCCTCGATGACCTTCTCCACCCTGTCCGCGTCCGAGCGGACCGCAGCGGTGCAGGAGGCGTCGCCGACGGTGCGGTAGCGCACCTGCGCCTTGAACCGTTCCTCACCCGCGCGGGGACGGAAGAACTCGTTGACCGCGTAGAACATGCCGTCCCGCTCGATCACCTCGCGCTCGTGCGCGTAGTAGATCGACGGCAGCGGGATGCGCTCGGAGGCGATGTAGTGCCACACGTCCAGCTCGGTCCAGTTGGACAGCGGGAAGACCCGGATCGACTCGCCCGGGTGGTGCCGGCCGTTGTAGAGCGACCACAGCTCCGGGCGCTGGTTCTTGGGATCCCACTGGCCGAACTCGTCGCGGAAGCTGAACACCCGCTCCTTGGCCCGCGCCTTCTCCTCGTCGCGGCGGGCGCCGCCGAACAGCGCGTCGAAGCGGTGCTTCTCGACCGCGTCCAGCAGCACCGGCGTCTGGATCCGGTTGCGCATCCCGTCGCCCGACTCGCGGACCAGCCCGCTGGCCAGGGCCTCCGGCACGCTCGCCACCACGAGTTGCAACCCCAGCTCGGCGACCCGCTGGTCGCGGTATTCGAGCACCTCGGGGAAGTTGTGCCCGGTGTCGACGTGCATGACGGGGAAGGGAATGTTGGCCGGAGCGAACGCCTTCTGCGCCAACCGCAGCATGACGATCGAGTCCTTGCCGCCGGAGAAGAGCAGCACCGGGCGTTCCATCTCGGCGACAACCTCGCGCATCACGAAGATGCTCTCCGCCTCGAGGGCGTCCAGGTGGGAGACCCGGTAGGCCGCGGGGGACGTCATGACACTCGCTCGCTCATCCGATTTCCAGACCTTTCCGGTCGGACATGTCAAGAAGTGCGCTCAGGCTACCCGGAATGCCTCTGCAGCGCTGCAAGCAACCGGTTGGCGAGATCCTTGCGACAGACCAGCAGGTCCGGCAGGCGCGGATCCGCCTCGTTGTATCGAAGCGCAGAACCGTCGATCCGGGAAGCGTGTAGTCCGGTGGCCGTCGCCACAGCAACCGGGGCGGCCGAGTCCCACTCGTACTGCCCACCCGCATGGATGTACGCGTCCACCTCGCCGGTCACCACCGCGGCGATCTTCGCACCGGCCGAACCCATCGGCACCAGGTGCGCGCCGACGTCCTCGGCCAGGTCGGTGAGGAACACCGGCGGTCGGCTCCGGCTCGCCGCCAGGCGGATCTTGCGCTCACCGGCCGTCGCCGCCTCGACAGTCATCGGCGGGTACGCGGGCGGGTAGTCGGTGCCCAGCACCCGGTGCTGCGCCGGCAACCCGACGGCCCCGGCGACCAGCCCGTGCGGGCTCGGCGCGCTCCGCGCCCAGAGCGCGACGTGCACCGCCCAGTCCGAGCGGCCCTCCTCGGCGAACTCCCGGGTGCCGTCCAACGGATCGATGATCCACACGCGGTCCGCGTTCAGCCGGGACACCGCGCCGGTGTTCACCTCGGCCGCCCAGGCCAACCGCGAGCCCTCGTCCTCCTCGGAGAGCACCGCGTCGCCCGGCCGCCACCGCGCCAACTCCGTGCGGATCAGGTCGTGCGACACCTTGTCCCCGGCCGACTTCAGCGCGCCCGTGTCCGCGAAGCCCAACTCCGTCCGCAGGTCGAGCAGCGCCTGACCGGCCCGCGAGGCCAACCACCGGGCGAACGCCCCGTCGATCATCGGAGGACTGCCCATCTGCCCGCTCCCGTCGCCTCGCCGCGGCCCGTGCCCGCACGCACCGATCGGCCGCGACCCGCGTCGCCGGTCACGGCACGCCGAAAGGCGCAGACTACCGGCCAACCGTTTCCGATCCGGTACGCCCCGCCCGGCTCAACCGCCGTGATACAGGTTCTGGGTCGGCTCCACGCCCTTGACGATCACCGACTCCACCACGTCAGCGGCCCTGTCCACCAGGAAATCGAGCTCCTTGCGTTCCGCCGCGCCGAAATCCGACAGCACGTAGTCCGCCGGATCCTGCCGCCCCGGCGGCCGACCCACGCCGAACCGCACCCGGACGTAGTCCTTGGTGCCCAACGACTTGGACATCGACCGCAGGCCGTTGTGCCCGCCCTCGCCGCCGCCACACTTGATCCGCACCTGGCCGAAGCCGATGTCCAGCTCGTCGTGCACCGCGATCACCTGCGCCGGGGGCACCTTGTAGAACTGCGACAGCGCCGCGACCGGCCCACCGGACAGGTTCATGTACGTCAGTGGCTTCACCAGCACCAGCTTCGGACCGCCGAACCCCAGCCGCCCTTCCGCGACCTCGGCCACCGCCCGCTTGTGCCTACCGAACCGCGCGCCCAACCGCCCCGCCAGCAGCTCCGCCACCATGAACCCGACGTTGTGCCGGTTCCCGGCGTACTCCCGGCCCGGATTGCCCAGGCCGACAACCAGCCACGGCCCCGCCTCGTCCGTCACGACCCGCCCCTCCCGCCGTCTTCACCGACTCCCGATACGCTGGCAGGCGCCCCCGAAAATCGGGGACGCCTGCCGCACGGTACGAACCGATCAGGCCTCGGTACGAGCCTCGGTGTTCTCGGCGCCCTCGGCGGTGTCCGCGCCCTCGGAGCCCTCGGTGACCTCGCCGGTCTCGGCCTCGGCCTCCTCGGTGGCCTCCTCGACCTCGGGCAGCGTCGCCTCGAGCTGCTCGGCGGTCGGCGCGGCGGTCACCGCGGCGACCGGCAGCGTCGGGTCGACGGCCAGCTCGACACCGTTGGGCAGCTGGACGTCGCCGGCGGTCACCGAGGACCCGGCCTCCAGGCCCTCGATCGACGCCTCGAGGTGGTCCGGCACCTTGGTGGCGTCGGCGGTCACCGAGAGGGTGTCGTGGTCGTGCACGATCAGGGTGTCCCGCGCGGCCTCGCCGGTCAGCTGGACCGGCACCTCGACGGTGACCTTCTCGCCCCGGCGGACCAGGATGAGGTCCACGTGCTCGAAGGTGTCCCGGATCGGGTCACGCTGGATCGCCTTCGGCAGCGCCAGCACCTGGGTGCCGTCGGTGATGTCGATCGCGAAGAGCTGGTTGGCACCACCCTTGCGGATCGCGGCGGCGAACTCCCGCGACGGCAGCGCGATGTGCTTGGGCTTCTCGCCGTGGCCGTACAGCACGGCGGGCACCTTGCCGGCCCGGCGGGTACGGCGGGCACCACCCTTGCCGAACTCGGTACGGGGCTCGGCGCTGATCTTTACCTCGGACACGGGGAAACTCCTGATGCTTTTCGCTGCGGCGGCTTGTCGTCTTGCGGTGCTGGGGCGAGGGGCTCGCTGGGGCTCATGCGTCATGAACGACTGCCCGGAGCACCGCGTCGATGACGGTGCCTCCGTGCGGCGCTTTTCAGCGGCCCGCCGGGCACCCTCGCCGTGGCAACCGCACCAGTCTACCCGAGGTGTTTCCCGGGTTTCCGGCAGTCCCCGATCACGGCTCCAGGCCGGCACGCCGACGGTGTTTCCCGCCAGCGCGCCAGCCCGTTTCGACCAGTTTGTCAGGTCCTGCCGGCCGACTCGGCCACCTTCAGCTCAGGCCACCGAAGAGGGTGGTCACCGAGCCGTCGTCGAACACCTCCCGGATCGCCCGCGCCAGCAGCGGCGCGATCGACAGCACGGTCAGCTTGTCCAGCTGCTTCTCCGGCGGCAACGGCAGCGTGTTGGTGACCACCACCTCGCTGATCGGGCTGTTCTTCAACCGCTCGGTGGCCGGATCCGACAGGAGCGCGTGGGTGGAGGCCACCACGATCTCCGCCGCACCGGACTCCTTGAGGATGTCGGCGGCCTTGGAGATCGTGCCACCGGTGTCGATCATGTCGTCGACGATCAGACAGACCCGGCCCTCCACCTCACCGACCACCCGGTTCGCGACCACCTGGTTCGGCTTCATCGGGTCGCGGGTCTTGTGGATGAACGCCAGCGGGCAGCCGCCGAGGCGGTCGGTCCAGCGCTCGGCCACCCGTACCCGACCCGAGTCCGGCGCGACCACCGTCATCGGCCGGCCCGCGTACTTGTGCTCCACGTACTCGGCGAGGATGTCCATCGCGAAGAGGTGGTCCACCGGCCCGTCGAAGAAGCCCTGGATCTGCGCGGTGTGCAGGTCGACAGTGAGGATCCGGTTCGCGCCGGCGGTCTTCAGCAGATCCGCCACCAGCCGGGCCGAGATCGGCTCCCGACCCCGGTGCTTCTTGTCCTGCCGCGCGTACGGGTAGAACGGCAGCACGACGGTGATCCGCTTCGCCGACCCCCGCTTCAACGCGTCCACCATGATCAGGGTCTCCATGACCCAGGTGTTCACCCCGTGCGTCACGGACTGCACCACGAAGGCGTCCGAACCACGTACCGAATCCTTGAATCGTACGAAGATCTCGCCGTTGGCGAACTCGTACGCGTCGGCCGGCGTCGGTGCCACACCGAGCACCTCGCCGATCTCCTTGGCCAGCTCCGGGAAACCCCGTCCGGAGAAGAGCATCAGGCTCTTGCGGTTTTCGGCGACGATGCTGCCCATGGGCCCGTCTGCTCCCGTTTGTCGGCGGTACCCGGCCCGGTGGTGGTGGGTCGGGGACTATTCGGTTGCAGTATCTCCCGCGCCGGACGCACCGCCCACCGTCTCGGCCCGCCCGTGCATTGCCTCACTGTCGCTTGCGGTCCCGGCCATCTCCGACGCACCCTTCGCGTCGCCGGCGCGCTGCGCGGCCTCGGCCGCCGCCGTACCGGCCCGCCGCTTCACCACCCAGCCCTCGATGTTGCGCTGACGCGCGCGGGCGACACCCATCGCGCCCGCCGGCACGTCGTCCACGATCACCGAGCCAGCCGCCGTGTACGCGCCGTCACCCACCTCGACCGGCGCGACGAACATGTTGTCCGCCCCCGTCCGAGCGTGGCTGCCGATCACCGTGCGGTGCTTGTTGACCCCGTCGTAGTTGACGAAGACCGACGCGGCGCCGATGTTGGTCTGCTCGCCGATCGTCGCGTCGCCCACGTACGTCAGGTGCGGCACCTTCGAGCCGGGCCCGATCTCGGACTTCTTCACCTCGACGAACGTGCCGACCTTCGCCTTCTCGCCCAGCCGGGCCTCCGGCCGCAGGTACGCGTACGGGCCCACGCTGGCGCCCGCGCCCACCTCGGCGCCCACGGCGTGGCTGCGCACCACCGAGGCGGCCGGACCGACGATCGTGTCGATGAGCGTCACGTCCGGCCCGACCAGCGCGCCCGCGCCGACGACAGTGGCCCCGCGCAGCTGGGTGTTCTGGTCGATGACCGCGTCGCGGTCCACCGCCACCGTCACGTCGATCCAGGTGGTCGTCGGGTCGAGCAGGCTCACCCCGGTGCGCATCCACGCCTCGTTGACCCGGTCACGCAGGAGCCGCCGCAGCGACGCCAGCTCCACCCGGTCGTTGCAGCCCAGCGTCTCGACGTGGTCGACGGCCACGTGCACCGCGACCGGCTCGCCGACGGAGCGGAGCAGGCCGAACACGTCGGTCAGGTACTCCTCGCCCTGGTCGTTGTCGGTGGAGAGCTTGCCCAGCGCGTCGCGCAGCCGCACCGCGTCGAACGCGTAGATGCCGGCGTTGATCTCCCGGATCGCGCGCTGGGTCACGTCGGCGTCGCGTTCCTCGACGATCTGCTCCAGCCGGCCGTCGGCGTCCCGGACGATCCGCCCGAGCCCGGTCGGGTCGGGCACCTCGGCGGCCAGCACGGTGGCCGCGGCTGCGGCCTCCTCGTGCGCGGTCACCAGCGCGCCCACCGTCTCCGGTCGCAGCAACGGCACGTCCCCGTTGATCACCACGACCGTGCCGGCGCCCTCCGGCACGGCGTCCAACGCGATCCGCACGGCGTGCCCGGTGCCGAGCTGCTCGGCCTGAAGCACGGGCGTGGCGTCGGGGGCGATCTCGGTCAGGTGGGCCCGGACCTGGTCGGCGCCGTGGCCCACCACGACGACTGTGCGGTCGGCGGCCAGCGGCCCGGCGGCGCTCAGCACGTGGCCGAGCAGCGTACGGCCGAGCAGGGGGTGCAACACCTTGGGCAGTGTCGACTTCATCCGCTTGCCCTCACCCGCGGCGAGCACGACGACGGTACGAAGGTGGGGCTGGGGCACGACGTGGCTCCCGTCGGGACGGCGGACACTCTCGCGGCCATGCTAACCACGCAGCCCGGCAGCGCGTCCTCTTACCCCCAGCAGAACCCGAAACGGACTTGTAGGGACAGCTCGGCCGCCAGGGTTCGAACCTGAAATACGGGTACCAAAGACCCGGGTGTTGCCAATTACACCACGGCCGATTGCAACGTCAAGAACACCGTCGCCGCTGGGGCGAGCATCCTGCCGCTACACCTTAACGCCCGACGGCCGCGACGCCAGCACTCACGCCCTTCATGATCCCCTCCACCTGGCCGCCCAGCGCACGTGGTTCATGACCTTGGCGCCGGCGAAAACCCGCTCGAACGGCCGCCCCGGCGGCACACCACGGCGCTCGGCAAAACCGCGATGACCAGGTCTTTAGGACCTACGTACGACAGCTTTTCCAAACTTCCCCGTGCGATCTACCGAGCCGTAAGTTACGGTGACGTAGGCGTAGGTTAGTGATCGTTTCCGTCCCCTCTGCGAGGTGCCATGTCCACTACCGTCCTCGAACCCAACACTGCCGGCCCCGGCCCGAAACCGCTCACCGACGGCAGTCAGTCCTCCGGGATCCTGGCCGCCCTGTGGGCCTTCGTCGTGATCCCCTTCGTGGCCCTGCTGGTCGCTGTGCCGGTCGCCTGGGGCGGCTGGCTGGGCTGGACCGACGTGGTCATCGGCCTGGTCTGGTACGTGGTCTCCGGGCTCGGCATCACCGTGGGCTTCCACCGCTACTTCACGCACGGCTCGTTCAAGGCCAAGCGGTGGCTGCGGGTGACCCTGGCGGTCGCGGGTTCGCTGGCGGTCCAGGGCGAGATCATCCAGTGGGTGGCCGACCACCGGCGGCACCACGCCTTCTCCGACCTGGAGGGTGACCCGCACTCGCCGTGGCGTTTCGGCACCAGCTTCTGGGCGCTGACGCGGGGTCTGTTCCACGCACACGTGGGCTGGCTGTTCCGCCGCGAACTGTCCAACCGGCAGCGGTTCGCACCGGATCTGATCGCCGACCGCGACATCAGCCGGGTGGACCGACTGTTCCCCGTGCTGGTGGCCGTCTCGCTGCTCGGCCCGGCGCTGATCGGCGGCCTGGTGACCTGGTCGTGGCAGGGCGCGCTCACCGCGTTCTTCTGGGCCGGACTGGTCCGGATCGGCCTCCTGCACCACGTCACCTGGGCGATCAACTCGGTCTGCCACGTGTACGGCGAGCGCCCGTTCGCGATGCGCCAGGGCGACCGCGCGTCGAACTTCTGGCCGCTGGCGATCCTGTCGTTCGGTGAGAGCTGGCACAACCTGCACCACGCCGACCCGACCAGCGCGCGACACGGTGTGCTGCGCGGTCAGGTCGACATCTCGGCCCGGGTGATCTGGCTGTTCGAGAAGGTCGGCGCGGCGTCGCAGGTGCGCTGGCCGAAGCCCGAACGCCTCGCGGCCAAGCTCGTGAAGCCTGCCGCACCCCGGTAAACCGGGCGGTGCCACGAGAGGTCGCCTGGCAGGATGGCCGGGTGACCGAGCGGAGCGGGGGACCGGACGGCTCGGCGCACGGGGAGCCGGGCCCGATCCGGGTACGGTCGGACGGCACGGCAGGGCGGCCCGGCCGCCCGCCAGTGAGGCGACGACGTGAGCGGGCACAGCGGAAGCACCATCGGACGGCAGGGCGTCACCGAGCGCCAGCGAGGCGGCGACATGCCCGAGGTCAGTGACGAAGCCGGCAGCCGGCGCGCAGTGCCGGCTGCGGCGGCGAAACCCAAGCCCCCCTCACGGGTACGCATGTCCGCCGCGCAGCGGCGGGAGCAGTTGATCGCGATCGGCCGGCAGCTGTTCGCCGAGCGAGGGTTCGACGCCACCTCCATCGAGGAGGTGGCGGCCCGCGCCAAGGTCTCCAAGCCCGTGGTGTACGAGCACTTCGGTGGCAAGGAAGGGCTGTACGCGGTAGTCGTCGACCGGGAGGTCCGGGCCCTGCTGGACCGGATCACCACGGCGCTGACGGCGGGGCATCCGCGTGAGTTGCTGGAGCAGGCCGCGATGGCCCTGCTGGGCTACATCGAGGAGGAGACCAGCGGGTTCCGGGTGCTGGTCCGCGAGTCGCCGCTGATGTCCGGCACGGCCACCTTCAGCAGCGTGATGAACGACGTGGCCCACCAGGTCGAGCACATCCTGGGCGCCGAGTTCAAGAGCCGCGGGTACGACCCGAAGCTGGCCGAGCTCTACTCGCAGGCGTTGGTGGGCATGGTCGCGTTGACCGGCCGCTGGTGGCTGGAGGTGCGCAAGCCGCGCAAGGAGACGGTGGCGGCGCACCTCGTCAACATGGCGTGGAACGGGTTGTCGCACCTGGAGGCGAAGCCCACGCTGATCACCGCCCGCCGCCGCTGACGCCCGTTCAGCTCCGGTGCGCGTCGGCCACCGGATGTTTGCGGCGGGCCAGCTCCGCCTCGGCGTGCTCCGACGGGCCGATCTTGTCGTAGAGGCCGGTGCCGAGCAGGATCAGGCCGAACAGCATCGACACGATCACTGTCGACATCGAGAAGTTGAGGAAGTTCGCGTCGGTCTGCAGCACGGACATCATGAGGATGCTGGTCACCAGGAACACCACCCCGGCGGTGAGGTTCATGTAGTGGCCGAGGTTGCTGCGCCGGGACGCCCCGATGATCAGGACGACGCCGAAGACCACCGAGGCGAGCGAGAAGGCCAGGTTGGTCCGGAGGCCGAGGGCCCAGGTGCTGTTCCGCGCGAAGAGCGGGTCGCCGATCGTCTCGGCGACACCCCAGACGCCGAAGACCAGGATGTAGACGCCGATCAGACCGGAGAGGACCCGGTAGAGCGGCCGTGCCGGATGGTTCACCGGAAAGTGCGGCATACCAGACCCCATCCACCTGAGTTAGACCATTTCAGGAGGATTGTCGCCCAAGCAAGAGCCAGCTGTCCGAAGAACCCCAAAGCCGGAACGGTCCGCCGAAGGGCCGGACCAGATCGGATTTTCGCCGGAGCCCGAGCTGCGCAGGGATCAAGCCTGACCGCCCGGAGCAGCCCGGGCTCCGGCGAAAACCCACAGCCGTAACCGCGGAAGAACTCAGAGAACGAGACGAGCCTTCTGGAACGCCTCCGCCTCATCCTCCGTGCCGACCTTGCCGTACATGCCGGCCATGAGCAGCACCAGGGCGGCCGTCATCACGACGATCACGGTGAAGATGCTGAAGTTGAAGTAGTTGGCGTCCGTCCGGATGAACGCCAGACCGGCCAGGCTGATCACCATCAGGGCGTACGCCAGCCACTGGTTGATCGCCACGTCGATGTTGCGGCCGAGCGCGGTGCCGGCCAGCACGACGAGCCCGAGCAGCACGCACAGCAGCGAGAAGCCGAGGTTGGTGCCCTGGCCGAGGACGCGGGTGTCGTCCTGGGCGAGGATCTCGTTGCCGGCGCCCGCGATGATGCCGAGCACGCCGAAGACCACCAGGTACAGACCGGTCAGCCCGCCGATCGCCCGGTAGATCGGCCGCGCGGGGTGGTTGATGGGGGTGTGGGCCATGTCTGGGTCTCCAAGGGTGAGGTGTCGCCGACGATTGTCCCGCATGTGTCGGTGTGACGCCGCACACGGCCCCCGCGCCGGCGTGCCCGACCCGCTCAGCTCTCGGGCAGGTCCTCGGCGAGGGTCATCCAGGTCTCCTCGATCCGCTCCCGTTCGGCGCGCAGATCCTTGAGCTGGGTGTCCAGGTCGGCGACCTTGGCGTAGTCGGTGGCATCGGCGGCGAGCTGGTCGAGGAGGGTGACCTCGCGCTGGTCGAGCTTGCCGAGCTGCCGTTCCAGCCGGGTCAGCTCCTTGCGGGCCTGGCGCACCTCGGCGGCGGACATGCCACCCGTGGTGGGCCCGGCCGGCGCGACCGGGCCGGTGCCGCCCGCCCGGGTGGCGCCGGCCCGCTCGGCGGTCCGGGCGAGGTACTCGTCGACGCCACCCGGCAGGTGCACGAGCCGGCCGTCGCCGAACATCCCGTACGCCGTGTCGGTGACCCGTTCGATGAGGTAACGGTCGTGGCTGGCCACGATGATCGTGCCCGGCCACGAGTCGAGCAGGTCCTCCAACGCGGCCAGGGTGTCGGTGTCCAGGTCGTTGGTGGGCTCGTCGAAGAGCAGCACGTTGGGCTCGCCGGCGAGCAGCCGCAGCATCTGCAACCGCCGACGCTCACCACCGGACAGGTCGCTGACCGGCGTCCAGAGCCGGCGGTCGTCGAACCCGAAGACCTCGGCCAGCTGGGCGGCGGAGACCTCGCGGTCGCCGAGCTGGACCCGGCGGGCGACCTCCTCGACGGCCTCCAGCACCCGCAGGTGCCCGGGCAGCTCGGCGAGTTCCTGGGAGAGGAACGCCGGTCGCACCGTGGAGCCGGTGCCGAGACGGCCACCGTCGGGGCGGGTGATGCCGGCGAGCATCCGCAGCAGAGTGGTCTTGCCGGCGCCGTTGGCGCCGAGGATGGCGATCCGGTCACCCGGGCCGACCAGCCACGTGGCGTCCCGCAGGATCTCCTTCGGCCCGGCGTGCAGCTCGACGTTCTCCAGCTCGTACACCTGCTTGCCGAGCCGGGACACGGCCATGCGCTGCAACGACATGGTGTCGCGGGCCGGCGGCACGTCGGCGATCAGCGCGTTCGCGGCGTCGATGCGGAACTGGGGCTTGGAGGTCCGGGCCGGCGGGCCACGGCGCAGCCAGGCGATCTCCTTGCGGAGCAGGTTCTGCCGACGGGCCTCGGTGGCGGCGGCGACACGTTCGCGCTCGGCGCGGGCGAGGGTCCAGGCGGCGAAGCCACCCTCGTACGCCCGGACGGTCTGGTCGGCGACCTCCCACGTCGTGGTGCAGACGGCGTCCAGGAACCACCTGTCGTGGGTGACCACGACGAGGGCGCCCTTGCGGCCGACCAGGTGCCGGGCCAGCCAGTCGACACCGCCGACGTCCAGGTGGTTGGTGGGCTCGTCGAGGATCAGCAGGTCCGAGTCGCGGACGAGCAGCGCGGCGAGCGCCACCCGCCGCCGTTCGCCACCGGACATCGGGCCGACCGGCTGGTCGAGCCCGAGGTGCGGCATGCCGAGGCCGTCGAGGATGTTGCGGACCCCGGCGTCACCGGCCCACTCGTGCTCGGCGCCCATGCCCTCACCGAGCCAGGCGGTGCCCAGCACGACGTCCCGGACTGTGGCGTCCGGGGCGAGGGTGAGCTGCTGCGGCAGCCAGAGCACGCGCAGGTCGCGGCGGTGGGTGACCCGGCCGTCGTCGGGGTCCTCCTGCTTGGTGAGCAGGCGCAGCAGGGTGGACTTGCCGGCGCCGTTGAGGCCGACCACACCGATCCGGTCGGCGTCGTCCAGGCCGAGCGAGACGTCCGTGAGCAGCCGCCCGGCGGCGCCGTACCCCTTGGACACCCGGTCCAGATTGACGATGTTGGCCACGTTCCACCCTTCAAGATCAAGGCGTCCGGGTGCCGGCGGGCACCTCGGGACGCCTGAACCCAAGGGTACGCGGACGTCCCGGCCACCCGCGCCGCGCGGGCCGCGACCTCAGCCGACGCGGGCGCCCGCCACGGGCCCGTGCGCGACCCGCGCCTCCCGGCACACACCGGCGCTGGTCAGCTCGGCGGCGATCCGCTCGGCGTCGGCGGCGTCCGCGGCGAGGAAGACGCAGGTCGGGCCGGACCCGGAGACGATGCCGGTGAGCGCGCCGGCTGCCTCGCCGGCCTTGAGGGTGTCGGCCAGCGCGGGCCGCATGGCCAGCGCGGCGTCCTGCAGGTCGTTGCCCAGCGTTCGGGCGAGGACCCGGGGGTCACGTTGACGCAGCGCGCCCAGCAGCGCGTCGGTGCTGCCCAGCGGAGCACCGGCGGCGCCGGAGTCGCGCAGCCGGTCCAGCTCGCGGTACGCGGCCGGGGTGGACAGGCCGACATCGGCGATCGCCACGACCCAGTGCCACGAGGTGGCCCGGGCCAGCACCGGGCTGACCGCCTCACCCCGGCCGGTGCCCAGCGCCGTACCGCCGTAGATCAGGAACGGCACGTCGGAGCCCAGGTCGGCGGCGATCCCGGCCAGTTCGTCGCGGGACAGCCCGGTGCCCCACAGCGCGTCACAGGCCACCAGCGCGGCGGCCGCGTCCGCGCTGCCGCCGGCCAGCCCACCGGCGAGCGGAATCTGCTTACGCAGGTGCAGGCGGGCGTGCGGCAGCACCCCCGCGTAACCGGCCAGGGCGTGCGCGGCACGGATCACCAGGTTGGAGTCGTCAAGCGCCAGCTCGCCGGTGCCCTCGCCCTCCATGGTCAACGCCAGCGTGTCGCCCCGCCGGGCGGTCAGCTCGTCGTAGATGGAGATGGCGTGATAGACGGTGTTCAGCTCGTGGTAGCCGTCGCGGCGCAGCGGGCCCACCCCGAGGTGCAGGTTCACCTTGGCGGGCACCCGGACCTTCACCGGACCGGCGGCCCCGCGTCGCTCGTCCTCGTCGTCCGGTCGCCAGGCCTCGGTCACGGGGTGAGGTCCCGCGTGCGCAGGCGAATGTCGAACGGCTTGCTCAAAATCAGCTCCTCGGCGGAGTCGGCGGACACGGCGTCAGCCTACTTCGCGGCCACCGTACCGGCCGGGGCCGACGCGGCGATGGCGGCGAACTGCTCGACGGTCAGGGACTCCCCCCGGGCGCCGGGGTCGACGCCGGCGGCGGTCAGCGCGGCGGCGGCCCGGTCCGGGCCACCGGCCCAGCCGGCCAGCGCGGCGCGCAGGGTCTTACGGCGCTGCGCGAACGCCGCGTCCACGACGGCGAAGACCCGCTCCCGCGGCACGTCGGCGCGGGGCGGCTCGTGGCAGGTGAAGGCGACCAGACCGGAGTCGACGTTGGGCACCGGCCAGAACACGTTAGGCGGCACCTTGCCCGCGCCCCGGGCGTGGGCGTACCAGGCGAGCTTGACCGACGGGATGCCGTACACCTTGGAGCCGGGACCGGCGACGAGCCGGTCGGCGACCTCCTTCTGCACCATCACCAGGCCGTGCCGGAGGCTGGGCAGCTCGGCGAGCAGGTGCAGCACCACCGGCACGGCGACGTTGTAGGGCAGGTTCGCGACGAGCGCGGTCGGCGGCGGGTCACCCAGGTCGGCGGCGCTGACCCGCAGCGCGTCGGCGCGGTGCACGGTGAGCCGGGCGGCGTCCGCACCGGCGTGCCGGGCGATCGTCTCCGGCAGCGCACCGGCGAGCGTCGGATCGATCTCCACGGCGTGCAGGTGCCCGGCGACCGGCAGCAGCCCCAGGGTGAGCGAGCCGAGGCCGGGGCCCACCTCCAGGGCCACGTCGTCGGGGGTCAGGCCGGCGGCGGTGACGATCCGCCGCACCGTGTTCGGGTCGTGCACGAAGTTCTGGCCGAGTTTCTTGGTGGGTGCGACGCCCAGCCGGGCGGCCAGCTCCCGGATCTCCGCCGGGCCGAGGAGACCGGTCATGCCTGGCAGCGTAGCGGCGTCGTCGGGACCGGCCGGCGGGCCGGGCTCACCACGGGCCGAAGGCCCGGTCGCCGGTGGCGGAGATGGCCGCGCACAGCTCGTCCAGGTCGCTGCCGGTGGTCTGGGCGAGCGCCCGGACGGTGAGCGGGATGAGGTACGACGCGTTCGGCCGGCCACGGTGCGGGGTCGGGGTGAGGTAGGGGGCGTCGGTCTCCACCAGGATCTGGTCCAGCGGGGTGAGCGCGGCGGCCGCACGCAGGGCGGTAGCGCTGCCGAACGTGACAGTGCCGGCGAAGCTGAGCAGGTAGCCCCGGCGCACGCACTCGCGGGCGAACTCGGCGTCGCCGGAGAAGCAGTGCAGCACCACCGTGTCCGGTGCGCCCTCGTCGTCGAGGATCCGCAGCACGTCGGCGTGCGCGTCCCGGTCGTGGATGACAAGCGTCCTGCCGTACCGCTTGGCGATGGCGATGTGCGCCCGGAAGCTCGTCTCCTGCGCCGCGCGCCCCTCGTCGCCGGTGCGGAAGAAGTCCATGCCGGTCTCGCCGATCCCTCGGACCCGGTCGCGGGCAGCCAGCGACTCGATCTCCCGCAGCGCCTCGTCGAGGTCGGCCAGCCGGGGGGCCTCGTTGGGGTGCAGCGCCACGGTGGCCAGCACGGCCGGGTACGCCTCGGCGATGTCCGCGCCCCACCGCGAGGACGCCACGTCCACCCCCACCTGGACCAGCCGGTCCACGCCCACCTTGGCGGCGACCGTGATCGCCGTGCCGATCGGGTCGTCGGACGGCCCGCCGCCGGGTACGCCGGCCTCGCTGACGGTGATGTCCAGGTGGGTGTGGCTGTCCAGCACCGGCCGGGGCAGCGGCTCGGGGGCGGGCGGGAACTCTCCGGCCCGCCGGGCGGCACGCTCGCGGCGGGTTTCAGTCGGCTCGCTCATCAGCGACAGCATCACACACCGGGGCCGTCCATCCGCCCGCCACCCGGCGTTCACCTCGACTACGCCGCGCGACTCTACCGTCGCCGGGTGAGCGAGCTCAGCAGTCCCGCCAGTGCGCGCACCGGGCTGCGCGTGGCGTTCGGCGGCGGCGTCTACCCGGCCGAGGAGATCGCCCGGGGCGCCGCGTACGAGCTGTTCAGCGCCGAGGAGGTGGCCGGCTTCGAGCGGGCGCCCCGTCCGGGCAGCGCCCTGCCGTGGCGTCGGTTCGTGCACGTCACCGAGGTGAGCGCGGTGCACGGTGCCGTCGTGCCGGCCGAGGAGCCGGAGACACCGCTGATGATGCCGGCGCACCGGGAGCACGGCTGGTCGCACGTACACCAGTTGAGCCAGCAGCCGTCGGCGGCGGGTGACCCGGTGTTGGCCGCGGTGCGTGCGTCGGCGGTCATCCGGCGCGGCACCCGGATGGTCAAGGTGCTCTCCGCCCGGCAGCTCGCCGGGTACGTGCGGGGTTGGCTGCCGCACGGCTTCTGCTACCGCGAGCACGACGTGGCGCACCTGCGTACACCGTCGACGACCACCGTGTTGCGCACCGACGGCGACGTCGGGCGGGACGGCTCGGACGTGGCGTACGCGCTGCGCTGGCGGGCCGCCGACCCCGGCGACTACGACGTGCCGGTGGGCGAGGCGCACCGGGGGCTGACGGCGCTGGCGTCCCGCGACCGGCTGGGCCCTCCGGTGCTGGGCACCGGTTTCGTCCCGAGCAACGGCCAGCTCATCCCCGAGTTCATCACCCGGGACTTCGCGGACCTGCCCATGCCGGCGAACGCGACGCTTGTCGCCTACCCCGCCGAGGGCGTCGAGGTGGTGCTCTACAGCTACCAGGCCGAGCAGCGGGCGTGGCTGCGGATGGTGGGCCCGCAGTGGCGGCACCTGCTGGCCGCGGTGCCGGGCCTCTCCCCCGACCAGGAGTACGTGCCGACCGGCGACGCCCCGCGCTCCACCCAGCTGGTAGGCCTCTACGGCGATACGGAGTACGAGGCGGTCGCCGACCTGCCCGGCGGGTTCCGGGTGCTGGCGATGACCCGGGCGGCCCGCTACCCGGTGGAGGCGGTGGCCCGGCGGCTGCGGTTCGCGCAGTGGCGGGGCGTGTCGTGCCTGGTGCTGCGCGAGGAGGCCGGCTGGCTGCGGCTCCGGCTGCGCTTCCCGGACCCGGACGCGGTGGTCGCCACCGGCGCGCAGTGCCACGACCGGGGTGTCTACGAGACCTGGGCGCCGGGCGCCGAGGTGAGCAACGACCAGGTCATGGACACCCGGTACGTGATGTGACGGCGCGCGGCGGTGGGAGCGCCCACCGCCGCCCGCCGTTCGCTGATCAGCCGGCCAGTCGGGCCAGCTCCTCGTCGACGATCGACGGGTCGAGCTTGCGGAACACCGGCTTCGGCGCGGCCAGCGGCCGACCGACCTCCAGTGGCACCGACTCCCAGCGCGCGCCCACCGTGTAGTCCCCGGTCAGCACCGGGTACGCCGGCCCGCCGTCCAGGTCGTCGACCTGCTCGATGACCGGCATCGGCGCGTGCACGCCGGTGCCGCCCAGCAGCTCGTGCACCTGCTGCGCGGAGTGCGGCAGGAACGGGGTGAGCAGCGTGTTGGCGTCGCTGACCACCTGGAGGGCGACGTGCAGGATGGTGCCCTGGCGGGGCTTGTCGGCCTCGGCCTTGAGCTTCCACGGCGCCTGCTCGGACAGGTACTTGTTGGCCTCGGCGACGACCTTCATCGCCTCGCCGATGGCCTGCTTCTGCCGGTGCCGGCCGATCAGCTCACCGACCGTGTCGAACCCGGCGCGGGCGACGGCGAGCAGCGCCTCGTCGGCCTCGGTGAGGCCGGCCGGGTCGATCGACGGGATCGCCCCGAAGTTCTTCGCGGCCATCGAGACGCACCTGTTGACCAGGTTGCCCCAGCCGGCGACCAGCTCGTCGTTGTTGCGGCGCAGGAACTCGGCCCAGGTGAAGTCGGTGTCGTTGCTCTCCGGGCCGGCGGCGGCGATGAAGTAGCGCAGCGCGTCGGCGTCGTAGCGCTCCAGGAAGTCGCGGACGTAGATGACCACCTTGCGGGACGAGGAGAACTTGCGCCCCTCCATGGTCAGGTACTCGCTGGAGACCACCTCGGTGGGCAGGTTGAGCCGGCCCAGCTCGCCCGGCTCGCCGTCGCGGGAGCCCTCGCCGGAGTAGCCGGAGAGCAGCGCCGGCCAGATCACCGAGTGGAAGACGATGTTGTCCTTGCCCATGAAGTAGTAGGACCTGGCGTCCTTGCCCTCGCCGTCGGTCGACCACCACCTGCGCCACGCCTCCGGGTCGCCGGAGCGCCGGGCCCACTCGATCGAGGCGGACAGGTAGCCGATCACCGCGTCGAACCAGACGTAGATCCGCTTGTCGGGCCGGTCCCGCCAGTCGTCCAGCGGAATGGGCACGCCCCACTCCAGGTCCCGGGTGATCGCCCGGGGCTGGAGGTCGTCGAGCAGGTTGCGGGAGAACCGCAGCACGTTGGGCCGCCACCCGTCGCGGGTGTCCAGCCACTGGCGGAGCACGTCGGCCAGGGCGGGCAGGTCCAGGAAGAAGTGCTCGGTCTCGACGAACTTCGGGGTCTCCCCGTTGATCCGCGACTTCGGGTCGATCAGGTCGATCGGGTCGAGCTGGTTGCCGCAGTTGTCGCACTGGTCGCCGCGCGCGCTGTCGTACCCGCAGATCGGGCAGGTGCCCTCGATGTACCGGTCGGGCAGGGTGCGCCCGGTGGACGGCGAGATCGCGCCCATGGTGGTCTTCGGCACGATGTAGCCGTTGCGGTACATCCCCTCGAACAACTCCTGCACCACCGCGTAGTGGTTGCGGGTGGTGGTCCGGGTGAACAGGTCGTAGGAGAGCCCGAGGCCGTGCAGGTCCTCGACGATCACCCTGTTGTACCTGTCGGCCAGCTCGCGCGGGGTCACCCCGTCGGCGTCGGCCTGCACCTGGATGGGGGTGCCGTGCTCGTCGGTGCCGGAGACCATGAGCACGTCGTGGCCGGCCATCCGCATGTACCGGGCGAAGACGTCGGAGGGAACGCCGAAACCGGAGACGTGGCCGATGTGGCGGGGGCCGTTGGCGTACGGCCAGGCCACTGCCGCGAGAACGTGACTCATGAGCAGCAAGCCTAGTGACCCGCCCGGGGCGTCCGCGAACCAATGGGGGGTGCCGGGCCGCCGGACCGGACCGACCACCCCGCCCATTGGTCCGATTTGTCGTCGACACGCGGTCCAACTGCCCGATCTGCCTCCGCCACCGGTGTGCAATGAACGTCGTGACTGGCAGAGGATCGGCCCGGGACCACGACGAGCGTCCCACCGGGCCGACCGGCGACGACGAGCCCGGCGCACCCCGGGCCGGGGTCGCGCCGCAACCCCGGCCGGTCCCCGCCGCCGAACCCGACCGGCCCGGCCACCAGCGGCCCACGCCGGCCGGACGGGCGGCCATGCCACGGCGGGACACCTCGACGGAGCTCGCGGCCAGCCCGGCCCGGCCCACGCCTGCCGCGCCGGCGCCCACCCCGGCCCGGCCCAGCCCGCAGACGCCCGTGCCCAGCCCGGCCCGCCCGAACCCGCCGAAGCCGCCGGCCCCGTCGGCCGACGGCGCGGCGACCGGGCGCGAAGCGGCCCGATCGGCGGTCGAGGCGCAGCCGGCTATCGGGGTCCCGGGCGAGGTGGAGCCGACCACCGGGGCGCCGGTGGACGCGGTGCCACGTCGGGTGCCGGTACGCCAGCAGAGCCGTCGCCGGGATGTGCACCGGGTCGACGGGGACCGGCCACCGGACGACGAGGGCACGTTCTGGGCGCCGATCGAGCAGGTGCACTGGGACGGCACCCCCGTCCGGGAGGACGTCGCCCCCCAGCGCCGTGCCGCGACGCGGGCTCGCCGTGACTCCTCGCGGACGTTGCCGGACCCGCTGCCCGGACTGACCGCGCTGGTGCTGCTGAGCCTGGCCGCGGCCTTCTTCGCCTGGGTCAGCGCCGGCCCGTTCTGGCTCGCGGTCGGGCACGGGCGCGACGGCACTGTGGTGATCGACAACTGCACCGGAGGCGGTCTCACCCAGCGGTGCCGGGGCATCTTCACCGCCGACGACGGACGGTTCCTGGCCCACGGCGTACGGGTCAGCGGCGTACCCGCCGGAGGTGGCACCCCCGGGGCCGCGCTGCGGGCGCGGATGACCGGCCCGGACAGCAGCACCGCGTACGCCGACACCGGCGCGGGACGTCACCTGCGCTGGCTGCCCGGGCTGCTGGCGGTGCTCGGCTGCGCCGCAGGCATCGTCCGGTGGACGGGGTCGGCCCGGCTGCCCGGCCGGCGACACCGCCGCTGGGCGGTGGCCGCGGCTCTCGCCGGCCCCGCGCTGATCACAGTCGGCTTCCTCGCCGCCGCGTGGTGAGTGCGCCGGGAGTCAGCTGTGCACGATCGTGTAGACCTCGCGTCGGCGCAGCGAGTATTCGGTGGCGACGTCGGTGATGGCGTCCCGGCGGGACCGGCCGGTGGCCTCCCGCTCGGCGACGGCCGCGCGCAGGGTGTCGTCGTCGGGGCGTTCCGGGGCGGTCACCGGCGAGCCGGCCACCACCAGGGTGATCTCCCCGCGCGGATCGCTCTCGGCGGCCCACCGGGCCAACTCGCCGAGAGGGCGGCGGAGCACCTCCTCGTAGGTCTTGGTGAGTTCCCGGCAGAGCGCGGCCGGCCGGTCCGCGCCGAACGTCTCGGCCAAGTCGGCGAGCGCCGCCCCGATCCGGTGCGGCGCCTCGAAGAAGACGAGGGTGCGCTCCTCGGCGGCGAGCGCGCGCAGCCGGGACCGGCGGGCGCCCCCGCTGCGGGGCAGGAACCCCTCGAAGCAGAACCGGTCGCAGGGCAGCCCGGAGACGGCGAGGGCGGTGGTCACCGCGCTGGGTCCGGGCGCGACGGTGACCGGCGCTCCGACGTCCAGCGCGGCCCGGACCAGCCGGTAGCCGGGGTCGGAGACGCTCGGCATCCCTCCGTCGGTCACCAGTGCCACCACGTACCCGCCGAGGATGACCTCGACCAGTTCGGGCGTACGCCGCTCCTCGTTGCCCTCGAAGTAGGAGACGATCCGGCCGCCGACCGTGACGTCGAGGTCGCGGGCCAGCCGGGTCAGCCGGCGAGTGTCCTCGGCCGCGACCACGTCGGCGGTGCTCAGCACCTCCCGGAGTCGGGCCGAGGCGTCGGCGGGGTTGCCGAGCGGGGCACCGAGCAGGATCAGGCGCCCAGCTTCGGACATTTCACCCACGAATTCGTCTCCTTCATCGACAGCGAATACCGGTATCAGGGACGACGGGCGCCACACGACACCCTGGCAGCCTACGATCGCCGGGTGACGAGTGCGTCGACAGCGCAGAGCCCGAGCGCCGACCCGGCAGACACGGTCGAGGTGTCCGGCGAGCCCAGCCCCCACCAGGAACCGGCGGCACCACGTGCCGACGGCGGGGGCATATCCGCCGTGGTCCGTCGCCGGTTCGCCACCGTCGACAGCCGGATGGACCCGTATTCGTGGCTCGCCACCGCCGTGGTGGTGGTGATCGCGGGGATCCTGCGCTTCGTGGGCCTGTCCAGCCCCAAGGGCAAGATCTTCGACGAGACGTACTACGCCAAGGACGCGTACGGGCTGATCAGCCGGGGCGTCGAGTGGAACTACAAGGACAACGTCCCGTCGTACGTGGTGCACCCACCGCTGGGCAAGTGGCTGATCGGCGTCGGCGAGTGGGCCTTCGGCTACCAGGACGCGGAGTCGAAGGTCTCCGTCGGTGGGCACCTGTTCACCACCGCGCCGGAGTTCGGCTGGCGGTTCTCGGCGGCCGTGATCGGCACGCTTTCGGTGCTGCTGCTGGTCCGCATCGGCCGGCGGCTGTTCCGCTCGACGGTGCTCGGCTGCGCGGCCGGCCTGCTGCTCGCGCTGGACGGCTTCCACCTGGTGCTGTCGCGCGCGGCGCTGCTCGACATCTTCCTGCTGTTCTTCGTGCTGGCCGCCTTCGGCGCGCTGGTGCTCGACCGGGACGCCCGCCGCCGGCGCTGGGCGCGCGCCCTGGACGACGGGCTCGACCCGAGCCTGCCGGGTCGCGCGGGTCGACCGCCGACCGGCTGGCGCACGTGGCCGTGGTGGCGGCTCGCCGCCGGGGTGCTGATCGGCTGCGCCTGCGCGGTCAAGTGGAGCGCGCTCTACTTCGTGCCGGTGTTCGCCCTGTTCGTGGTCCTCTGGGAGGTCGGGGTCCGCCGCTCGGCGGGCGTCCGCAGGCCCTGGCGGGACACTCTGCTCGACGAGGTCCCCTGGCTGGTGCTGGCCGGCGTGCTGATGGTCGGCACCTACCTCGCGACCTGGTCGGGGTGGCTGCTCAGCGACGACGGCTACTACCGGCTGGCGTCGTCGACGGCGTACCCGACCGGCTCCCTCAGCGACACCCCGGTGATCGGCCCGCTGGTCAACCTCTTCGAGTACCACCGCGCCGCGTACGGCTTCCACGCCCAGCTCGACGATCCGCACAAGTACCAGTCGTGGCCGTGGCAGTGGCTGCTGCTCGGGCGGCCGGTGGCGTTCCACTGGTCCGGCGACGGCGCCTGCGGGGCGCCGACCTGCGCCTCGGAGATCCTGCTGCTCGGCACCCCGCTGCTGTGGTGGTCGTTCCTGCCCGCCTTGGTGGCGCTGGTCTGGCTGGGCATCGCCCGACGGGACTGGCGGGCCGGCGCGATCCTGCTCACCGTGGCCGCCGGGCTGCTGCCCTGGTTCTGGTTCGCTCTCGACGGCCGGACGATGTTCTCGTTCTACGTCGCGCCGGCGCTCCCGTTCCTGGTGCTGGCCGTGGTGTACGTGCTGGGCGCGCTCATCGCTCCGCCCGGCGGTGACGTGGGTGAGACGGCAGCCCTGGTGCCCGGCGACGCGGGCTACGAACGCCGGCTGGTGGGCAGCGTCGCGGCCGGGGCGTACGTGCTGCTGGTGGGGTTGTGCTTCGCGTACTTCTATCCGATTTTCGTGGGACGGGTGATCCCGTACTCGGACTGGCTGTCCCGCATGTGGCTCGACGGCCGCTGGATATAAGCACCGGCAGGCGACGCGCCGCACAGCGCGACGGAAATCGGGCCCGCACGCGTCTCGCGTGCGGGCCCGACCTCTTACACAAAGACGCGCGCCCCGATCGCCTGCCACGGGGGAAGCGGGCGATTGGGGCGCGCATGAAGAGCTTAACCACCGCGCACCACCGGCACAACGGGTCAACTTGGGTCAGATTTCCGACGGATTCCGCCCGGCACCACTACTCCCCTCCAACCGTTGACCGAGGGTGACCTGGCGTGGACCCAGCGCCCCGAACCGGCGTCCCGACGCCGACGGAGGCCGCCGCGAGGGCTGCCGGCGACGCGGCGCGAGGCACTAGGCTCGCCGTGGTGGACGTCGCGATCGTGACGGGAGGCGGGATGCCGTGGAGCTGTTGGAACGGGTCCGGGCGGTCTGCCTCGCGCTGCCCGAGGTGACCGAACGCCCCAGCCACGGGTCACCGACCTGGTTCGTCCGGGACAAGAGCGTGTTCGTCACCCTGCACGCCGACGGGCACCACCAGAACGACTTTCCCCACCTCTGGTGCGCCGCGCCGACCGGCGCCCAGGCGGAGCTGACCGCCGCCGATCCGGCCCGCTTCTTCCGCCCGCCCTACGTCGGCGGCCGGGGATGGCTCGGCGTACGGCTCGACGGCACCGTCGACTGGGCCGAGATCGACGAGTTGTGCCGGGACGCGTACCGGGAGATCGCGCCGAAGCGGCTTGTCGCACTGCTCGATCCGCCCGCCTGACCCGGCCGGTCCCGCGCGTCAGCGGTCATCCGGGACGACCAACCACCCCAATGATCATCCAAAGTGGATTTCACTACACTGCCGGCCGTGATCAACTTCAGACGATCGGCGGCCGTCCTCCTCGGACTGCTGGCGACCACCGCGCTGACCGGGCCGGTCCCGGCGGCGGCCGACGAGGAGCAGGCGGCCGAGCCGCCCCGGGTCGAGCTGGTGCTCGACGTCAGCGGCTCGATGCGGGCCGCGGACATCGACGGGCGCAGCCGGATCTCGGTGGCCCAGCAGGCGTTCAACGAGGTGGTGGACGCGCTGCCGGAGGAGACCCAGCTCGGCATCCGGGTGCTCGGCGCGACCTACAAGGGCAAGGACAAGAAGGTCGGCTGCCAGGACACCCAGCAGATCGTTCCGGTCGGGCCGGTCGACCGGACCCGGGCCAAGGCGGCGGTCGCGACGCTCCGGCCGACCGGGTTCACCCCGGTCGGGCTCGCGCTGCGCTCCGCCGCGCAGGACCTGGGCACCGGTGCCACCACCCGGCGGATCGTGCTGATCACCGACGGGGAGGACACCTGCGCACCGCCGGACCCGTGCCAGGTGGCCCGGGAACTGGCCGCGCAGGGCACCAGCCTGGTCGTCGACACGCTCGGTCTCGCGCCCGACGAGAAGGTACGCCGCCAGCTGCTCTGCATCGCCGGGGCGACCGGAGGCACCTACACCGCCGCCCAGAGCGCCGACGAGCTGACCGGCCGGATCAAACAGCTCGTCGAGCGGGCCGGTGACACCCACACCCGGGCCCCGACAGTGGTCGGCGGCGCGAACGCCTGTGACTCCGCGCCGCTGCTCGCCCCGGGCGTGTATGCCGACCGGGAGGCGTTCTCCGAGCACCGCTACTACCGGGTGCCCGTACGCCCCGGGCAGGAGCTGCGCGCGTCGGTGAGCATGGCGCTGGACCGGCCGGTGAACCGGGACTACGGGGTGCTGCTGCGGGCGACCGCGGTGGATGGCCGGGAACTGGTCCGTGGCGCGGACGCCGGCAGCGGCCGGGCCGACGTGCTCTCCGCCGGCCTGCGCTGGTCGGCCACCGCCGACGACGAGGACGCCGCCGACGACGAGAACGAGACCGCCGAGACCTCGACGCCCGTCGTCGAGCCCACCACCGTCTGCCTGGTGGTGAGCAACTCCTTCGCCGCACGCCCGGGCACCGCGGCGACGCCCGGCATGCCGGTGGAGCTGACCATCGACGTGGTCGCCGCCGCGGGGACCCCGGACGGGCCCGACCTCGGCCGAGGCTGGGTGCTGCTCGCCCTGCTCACCGTGGCTGGCCTGCTCACGGGCCTGATCGCCGGCCTGCTCACCCGCTGGTGGGTCGCCACCTGGAGGGAGAACTGATGCGTACCGCACTGTTCCGGTCACTGGCGGCGCTGCTCGCGGCCGGTGGGGCCGCGCTGCTGCCCGGGGCTGCCGTGGCCGCCCCCACCCCGTCTCCCGGCGCCACGCCGGTGACCCGGGCCGGCACCTCGTTCCTCACCGCCACGCCGATCACGGCCGGCCAACCGGTACGGGTGGACGCCTCGGTCGGCGATTACCTCTACTGGTCGTTCCCGGCGACCGCCGGGCAGGTGCACGAGATCAGCGCCACCGTCACCTTCCCGAAGGCACGCAGCGGCGCCTCCACCTGGACCATCGACGTGTTCGACGGGCTGCGCCGACGGCAGGCGTGCACCGCCGGGGCGCAGACCCCGACTGTGGACGGCAAGGCGTCGAGCGTGGCGCTGGGCTGCACGCTGCGCGAGGTGCGGCCCTGGGCGGAGCCGTGGTCGGCCGACCCGCTGCCCGGCACCTACGTCGTCCGGCTCTCCGTCATCGACCTGCCCGAGCCCGACCTGGGCGCACCCGTCGACGTGGACCTGCTGGTCGGCGTCCTCGCGGACCGGGGCGCCTCGGCCGACGACGGGGAGCTGGCCGCGCCGCTGGTGGCGAACACCAGGGCGGGCACGGTGCTCAACGCCGTACCGACGCCCGACCCGGAGGCCGACGACGAGGGCGACTCGCTGACGGACTGGCTGCCGGATCTCGGCTCGCGGTGGATCTGGACCGGCATCGGCGGCGTGCTCGCCGCGGTGGCCGGGGTGTTCGGGTTCGCCCTGACCCGCCGGCCCCGCCGGGCCTGAACCCGCCCGGCCGCCTGGTGGCCCCGCCCACGTCGGGCGGGGCCACCGGCAGGCTCAGCGACGTCTCGCGCCGCGTGGCAGCCAGCCGATGAACCGATCCTGCAACGACATCACCGGGGCCGCTCGCAGGTCCTCGGCGGCGGCGGCGAGACACGAGCCCAGGTAGACGCTGAGCATGGCCCGGTCATCCCCGTATTCCGCGATCAGCCGGCTGCGCTTCGTCGCGCACGGCCACTCGTCGCCGCAGGAGCCGCAGCTCCAGCCCGGGGTCGTCGGTGCGTGGTCGTCGGCCCGACCCCCCGGCGGTTCGGTGCCATCGCTCATCGCAGGTCCTCTCCAGATGTTCGCGGGACTGGCCAGCTATTGATGGTGGTCCCCCCGGAGCCATCTTGGAGGGCACGACGCGTCCCTCCGGTGTTACATCTTTGCGGTACCTTCTCCCGTCGTGGGAGTCGGAAATCTGACGGTCGAGCGGATGGCCCTTCGCTACCGGACGGTAGGTGGCGGCGGTGCGTGACCTCCTGCCTCCGACGGTCGCCGTGGCGGTCGCCGCTCCCGACGACTGGACCGGGGAACTCCTCACCGCCGAACAGGCGTGCCTCGGTGAACGGGCGGTGCAGACCCGTCGACGGGACTTCACCGCCGGCCGGGTGTGCGCCCGTCGGGCGATGGCCGACCTCGGCCTGCCGGCGGTGGCCGTGCCGTCCGCCGCCGACCGCGCGCCGATCTGGCCCGCCGGTGTGGTCGGCACCATCACCCACACCACCGGCTACTGCGCCGCCGCCGCGGCGCGCGCCACCGATCTGCGATCGGTAGGCATGGACGCCGAACGGCACCGCGAGATCAACGCGGGGGTACGCCGACTCGTGCTGCTGCCCGAGGAGGAGGAGAGCCTCGCGCGGCTGCCCTCCGACACCTTCTGGCCCGTGGTGCTGTTCAGCGCCAAGGAGACCGTCTACAAGGTCTGGCACCCCGTCGTCGGAAGCTGGCTGGACTTTCACGACGCCCGTTTGGACATCGACCCGGACGCCGGCACGTTCACCGCCCGGATCGCACCGGCGCGGGTGGACGCGGCGGAGGTCGCCGATCCCCCGAGCACGATCACCGGCCGGTTCGTGGTCGCCGACGGCCTGATCCGCACCGCCGCCGTCCTCACTCTCCGCTGACCCCGGCACCGTCCATGCTGGCCGGTCCGTCGACGACTCGCGGACGGTGGGACGCGAGCCGGCGCGGCGACCGGCGGGTCGGCGACGCACGGTAGCGTCGGCGGGTTCCCGAACCGCACGTACGACGCGTCAAGGAGTACGGTGACCCACCCCCAGCCCCCCGCCGGGCCGCAGGACCCTCAGCAGCCGAACCTGGAGCCGCCGACGCAACCGTTCGCGGCGACACCGCAGCCGCAGCAGTCCGCCGCCGACCCGACGGTCCCGCAGGCGCCGATGCCGCCCAACCCGTGGTCGGCAGCGGCGAACCCGCCGCAGCCACCGTTCTCCGGCGGCGCGTACCCGCAGGCCGGCGGCGCCTACCCGCAGGCCGGCGCTGGGGCCTACCCACCGCCGGGTGTGCCGGGCTACCCGCTCATGCCGCCGTCGCCCGTGCAGACGAACAAATCGAAGAAGACGGTGGTGGCCATCGCGGTGACCGCGGCCGTGCTCACCCTGCTGTGCTGCGCGGGCGGCATCGTGGCGGTGGTCATCGGCGCGAACCGCGCCGCGAACGAGGTGACCGACGCGCTGCCCACCCCGGGAGTGACCCGTGGCGTCGGGCAGCCACCGGCCACCACCGCGCCGTCGCCCCGGGCGTCCACCGACGGCGAAACCCGGAACATGTCCGCCGGGGAGACCCTGGTCATCGACGACAACGGCGGCACCGTCGAGATCACCGTGACGAAGTTCAGCACCGCCACCAAGCCCTGCACGTCGTACGGCCTCAAGCCCGACGAGGGCATGTACGTGATCGCCGACGTGACGGTGGCGGTCACCAAGGGCACCGCCTCGGCGAACCCGCTTTACTTCCAGTGGGTCGCCGCCGACGGCACGGAGACGAACGCGATCGCCGGCGCCTTCTCCGGCTGCGGCAAACCGATGCCGGCCGCCAACGACCTGACCGCCGGCACCAGGCGCACCGGCAGCGTCGTGTTCGACGTGCACGACACCGCGGGAGTGCTGGAGTACCAGCACAAGTTCGCGACCGCCGGCTCCTGGAAGCCGTGACGTGCAGTGGGGCCGGCCCGATTGATCGGACCGGCCCCACGCCCCCGTTTGTCGCGCGCTCAGCAGCCCGTCCAGCGGATCGGAGTCAACCGGTCGTCAGGTACTGGTTGTCGTTCTCCCCGACCCGCAGGACGGCGCCGGCGACGAATCTTGCCCGAGGTGTGGCGTGGTTGGAGGATGAGGCTGGTGAGCACCGATCGGCCGCCCTCGGGGCCTTCGTTGGACTACCACCTGGTCCTGCCCGCGCCGGACGACCATGAGGCGGAGGGCCTCCTCGTCGAGGAGTTCACCCGGCACGACGACTTCACCACGACAGGGCTGCACAGCGCGGGTTGGACGCCGAACGCCGGTTGGTGGAGTTCCGCTCCGCTGAGTCGCGGCCTGCGCACCGATCCGGCAGTGCTCGCCCGGGTTGTTCCCATCACACGCGTCGACGCCGCAGCCGCCTACCGTCGCCTCGGAGGTGGGCACCTGCCCTCCGAGGCGATCCTGCGCACGCACTTTCGTGACCATCAGGCCTTCGCGACCGCCCCGCCCCTGCGGCTCGGCCCGACGCAGCCACCGGAGGGCTTCCAGGAGCGACGCGTGTACCGCGTCCTCTTCGCCAAGGACCTCCGCGCGGATCAGGTGGCGACCCTGAGGGCCGCCTGGCGGACGACGGACGGCGGCACTGCCGGATCTGTCGCCGGCGGCCACCACGAGAGAGGCGGCCACCAGTTCTCGTGGGACCTGCGACGGGTCGGCCACACCCTCGCCTGGGCTCTCGACGTGACAGTCCTGATGGGAACCGGCGCGGCAGGGGCTGTTCGCTCGACCCTGACCGACCTGACGCACCTGCTGCGGCAGCACGGCCTGATCGCCGTGACGACCGAACGGTTCTGCTAGCTGTTCAAGAGGTGGAAGAAGAGCGTGTGGTGCTCCACATCGAGGAACACGGCGCTCAGCTCCGCGACGTGACTTCCCACGCTGTACGACGAGCTGTACTGCCACCGTGGCTTGTCGGGCAGATACGACGCGAGCGCCGGCCATACATCTGCCGGGCTGTTGGACAGAGGCAGCTCATCCGGGTCCAGAGTGGCGTACGGCACGAAGTCGTACTGGTCCGCCAGCACCCGCGCATCCTCCGGGCGCAGGTCGACCACGCCCTGGTACGCCCAGTCAGTCGGCCCCGGCCCAAACGAACAGGGGTTGCTCAACGGCCGCACCTGCCAGTGGATCTCCGGATCCGTGCCGACGCCCGGCAGGTCCGCCGGTGGGTCCCACGCATCGGTGCGCACCTTCGCCTGCGAAGCGTTCGCCGACTCCTGGCAGGCACGTCGGTCGGCCGCGTCTTTCTGCATCAGGAGGAACCCGGCTCCGGCGCACACGACGGCCACCACCGGGATCATCCAGGCCGCCGCGATCACGAGCTTGCGCAGATTCACGGACGAGAGCGTAGGTGGAGCACCGACGATCGGGTGCCCGCGGGACGGGCGACCCTGGTGTCCATGGCCAGCGGCACGGTCACGGACAGCCTGTCCGCCGACAGCCTCGATCGTCAGCGACCGTCACTGGGCTTCGCCGGTTCCCGCGCCGCCCGCTCGCGGCGCGCAGCCCGCCGGCCACCCCAGATCCGTGCCACGATCACCAGCGCCACCACCGCGAGCAGCACCTCCCCGCCCAGGCCGAGCCGCCGCTCCAGCAGCCCGTACGAGGCGCCAGCCAGGTAACCGAGCACCGCCACCGCCGCTGCCCACAGCGCCCCGCCGGCAACGTTGGCGAGCGTGAACGTACGCCGCGGTATGCCGCTCATGCCCGCCAGACCCGGCACCAGCGCCCGCAGCGCGGCCGCCCAGCGGCCGAACACCACCGCGGCGGCGCCCCGCCGACGGATCAGGTCGAACGCACGGCGCACTTCACCAGATCGAACGAACCGGCGTGGCGCCCGGTTCAGCAACCGGCGGCCGTAACGACGGCCAACCAGAAAACCCACCTGGTCACCGAGCACCGCCCCGGCCAGTGCCACAACCACCACCGCCCACAGCGGCAGCCTCCCAGAGTGGGCGACGACTCCGCCGACCAGCACGGCCACCTCCCCCGGCACCACCAGGCCGAGGAAGGTCGACGCCTCCAGCGCCGGGAGGAGGAACGCCAAGACGAGCACCACGACAGGTGGCAGCCCCACCAACACGTTGAGCACCCGATCCATCCGGCAATTGTCACCCAATGGCCGAGTTGTGCCGCCCAGTGCCGCGGACCTGGGGCTCTGTCCGGCGGTCAAACGACGGTCAAACGATCAAAGGCGAGTTCCCGTCATCCGAGAACCCGCCCTGACCTGCTGTTTCTTGGTGGAGCTGAGGGGATTTGAACCCCTGACCCCCTCGATGCGAACGAGGTGCGCTACCAGTCTGCGCCACAGCCCCCCACCGGAAAACCGGCTTCGGTCCCACCCGGCTTACACCGGGCGGGCCGGCAGCAAGGCTAACAGGTCGCCGGCCTCCACCGCGAATCCGCCCCCGGTGCGGCGCTGACAGCAGTACGGAGATCGACTCGACTTCCCGGAAACCGGGGCACCCCGGACGCCCCGACACCCCGACTTCAAGGAAACCGAGTCGATCAAGCGCCCGCACATCCTTGATCGACTCGACATCGCCGATGTGGCGGCATCATCTCGCGGCGATACCGCCACCTCGGCGAACCGGAGACGATCAAGCGCCGCCACGCGCCGGGCAGCACCGCCACGCGCCGGGCAGCACCGCCACGCCCGGGCAGCACCGCCACGCCCGGCAGCGCGACACCGGGCAGCGCGACACCGGGCAGCGCGACACCGGGCAGCGCGACACCGGGCAGCGCGACGTCAGGCG
>NZ_MUZA01000031.1 GCF_021442385.1 Micromonospora sp. MH99 | reverse complement strand
CTGCCGACCGGTCCGGGCCGCGCGCACCGCTTCGGCCGCCCGCTGCCGGGCCACCTCCAGGTCACCCCCGGCGTACGCCACCCAGCCGGTCGCGACCAGCGCGCAGGAGAGCAGGAACGCCGGCGCCAGCCGGTGTGCCTCGTCGGCGGCGGCACGGGCGGCGTCGAGGTCGGCGGTGGCGCCCGCGCAGCGCAGCCGGGCCAGGCCGGTCAGCGCCGGGATGCGTACCTGCAGGTCCCCCACGTCACGGGCCAGCTCGGCGGCCTCGGCGAAGGCCGCCAACGCCTCCTCCCGCCGGCCGAGACGGCGACTGACCTCGGCCAACCCGTAGACCCCGGCGGCGGCCCGGTTCAGCCCCAACCGTTGCGAGACCATTTTGGAGCGGGTGAAACGCAGGGTCGCCTCGTCGTAGCGGCCCAGCCGGAGCAGCGCCTCACCCGCGTTGTGCAGGGCGGTCACCAGCACTCCCGGCGGGCCGGCGAGTTCCGCCGCGCGGACCGCCCGCACGGCGGTGGCCAGCGCCGACGGGTACCGGGCCTCCCGCAGCAGGCAGTGCGCCTGGTTGACCAGGACCCGCGCCTGCTGGACCAGGTCACCCGCACGTTCGGCCGCCGACAGCGCCTCGGCGAGGTGCCCGTCACGGCGGGTGCCGGACGAGGTCAGCGCGGCCGCGATGTGCGCCGCCGCCAGCGGGGCGTCCTCGTTGACCCGCTGCGCCGCGACGAGCGCCCGGGCCCCTGTGGTGACCGCGTCGTCGACCCGGCCGAGCTGGGCGAGGGTGCTGGCGCGGCAGGCCAGCAGCAGGACGTCGTCGGGGCCCGGTGGGGCGAGCGTCGGCGCCGCGTCCACCCGGTCGAGCACCGCGAGTGCGCCGGCGTAGTCGGTTCGCAGGTACGGCACCATCGCGGCCCGCCAGAGCAGCCGCGCCGGCCAGCGACGGTCGCGGTCCGCCTGCGCCAGCAGCGGGGCGAAGACCCGCGACGCCCAGGTCACCGAGCCGGACATCCGCAGCGCGTCGCCGAGGATCAGTTGCAGGTCGGGGTGCTGCTCGGCCGGCGGCAGCGCGCTGATCAGGTCGGTGACGTCGGGCGCCCCGCCACCGGCGAGCATCTCCGCACCGTGGCTGACGATCAGCGCCGCGCACCGGGCGGTGTCGTTCGCGTCGCGCAGGGCTCGGGCGGCCGCCAGCGGGTACGCGTTCTCGAGGTACCAGTCGGCGGCGGCGGACAACCGCTGGCGGCCCGAGATGTCTGGTCGGCCTGTCTGCTGGGCCAGCACCGCCGCGAGCACAGGTACCAGCTGCACCGTCGACGCGGTGGCGTCGGACCGCCGGCGGGGGTGGGCCACCAGCAACCCGGTGCGGGTCGCCCACTGCAGCGCGTGCGCGGTGGCGTCGGGGGGCGCGTCGGCGTCGATGGCCACGCACAGCGGCGCGGTGATCGGGTCGAGGCGGTGGATGCCGCCAAGCAGACGCGCCACAGGCGCGGGCAGGTCGGTAAGGATCTCGTCGCGGGCGAACTGCCCGCCGGCGGTGCCGGGCTCGGTCAGGGCGGCGAGCAGCTCCCGCCGGCCGACGCCCTGCCGGCCGAGCGCGTCACCGGCGAGGTGTACCCACGCTGGCCAGCCGGCGGTCAGCTCGTAGACCAGGTAGGCCAGGTCACTGTCGGGGACCGCGTGTTCGTCGCGCAGGATCCGGGCGACCTCGTCCCGACCGAGGGCGAGGGTTTCCGGTCCGCGGTGCACCACGGGTCCGGCGCAGGCGCTGCGGGCCGCGTCGGCGAGCGGGTGTCGAGCGGCCAGCGTCACCGCCGGCTGACCCGGCAGCGCGCCCAGCAGACGCACGAGGGTCAACTGCTCGTCCCCGCTGAGCGCGGACACCTCGTCCACGGCGACCCGGGCCGGCGGGTGCGCGTCCGACGGGCTGGTCGGGTGCGACAGCGCGTCGATCAGATCCGCCGCCCGGTGACAGGCCGTCGGGCCGTCCCCGCCGATGGCCTCCAGGGCGGTGCTCTTGCCGTAACCGGCGGCGGCCACCAGCAGCAGCCACCGCTGTGGTCGGGCCCGCCTGTCGGTTGCCATCACGTCGCCTCCGCTCGGCCGAGCACCGAGGAAGGCCACCCGGAGGGCCGGTGACCCCACGCTAACCAGCGCGCGGCCCACCCACGGTGGCGTTGTCCGAGAACCGACGCAGTGCCGCCGGCCGGGGTCAGGACGGCTCTCGGGCGGCGGACCGGGCCCGCAACCGGTCGGTCACGATGACGGCGACGGTCACCGCCAACGCGGCCGTGGCGCACGCCGCGACGGGTGCTCCCAGCGCCACACCTGCCGGTATCAACGCCAGCAGCACCAGCGCCGCCGCGATCCGGGTGCTCGGCACCGCCCGCCACACCACCGCCTTGTAGGCGGCGTGCCCGGCGAGGAACAGCGCCGGGCCGCCCAGGGTGAACAGCGCGTCGACGGTGGTGGCCGCCGCGCCGGGGGCGCGCAGCAGCCGCTCGTCGCCCGCCGAGGTGACGACGATGCCGGCGACCATCACCGGATGCAGGTAGTTGAACGCGAGCCGACTCAGCGCCCCGGTACGCGTGCCGGCCCGGGCGATGACCTCCGTCGCGGCCGAGGCCGAGCGGGCGAAGTACACCCACCACAGCGCCACCGAACCCGCGAACGCCACCACGAACGCCCCCGACGTCACCAGGTTCACGTGCGACGTGAGGGTGCTGCCGGTGACCAGGATCGATTCGCCGAGCGCGATCAGGACGAACGCCGCGCAGCGTTCGGCCAGGTGACCTCCCTCCACCATCCACCGCTCGGGGCGGCTGCGCTCCCGACCCGGCAGCGGGTAGCCGATCGACAGGCCGACGACATCGAGCACGATCACCGCCGCCCACACCACCTCCCGGGCCGGGGTGTCCACCAGGCCGCCGACCACCACGAGCACCGACGTGGCGCCGATCCACGGCAGCGACTTCTGGAACCCGTCGACCAGCCACGGGCTGCCCTGCGTCGCCCACAACGCGAACATGGTCCGGCCCACCTGCACGCTCACGTAGACCACCGCGAAGAGCAGGCCGGTCCCGGCGAACGCCTGCGGGATCGCCGCCGACAACAGCAGGCTGCCCAGCGTCACGCCGATCAGCATCGCCCGCACCGGGCCCTGGTCCGGTTGCAGCCAGTTGGTCACCCAGGTGGTGTAGACCCAGACGAACCAGACCAGCGCCAGCAGCAGCGCGGTACGGGCGGCGCCACGCCAGTCCGGGTGCTCGATCAGGTAGTGCGACACCTGCGTGATCGTGAAGATGAAGACCAGGTCGAAGAACAGCTCGGTCGAGGTCGTCGGCTCGACCCCCTGCCGCCCGCGCAGCAACCGGGGATGCGCCAGATCGGCGATCGGCGACTCAGAAGGGGTCACCGCACACCCGCCAGTCGCCGTTCTCACGGACCACCGGCAGACGCCGCTCCTCAGTGATGCCGCCGTCGCGGGTCAACCGCACCGTCACCGTGCCGCGCGGTCGCCCGCCCCTGGTGGCCACCGACACGTCGGTGATCTCGTAGTCGGTCACCATCGGTGGCGTCCGCACCCAGCTGGTGAACCCGATGGCGCTCCACCGGGTACGCGCGTCCGAGCAGAGCTTCTCGTACGCCTGGTCGCTGTCGCCGAGAGTCACCTCGCTCAGGAAACCGTCGGCGGTCTCCCGGATCGGGCCGGCGGCCTGCCGCACCGTCTGCAGGTTCCACGCCCCCAGCCCGGCCACCCCGACGCAGCACAGCGCCATGCCGAACCCGGCGAACGCCAGCCCGGTGCGCATCGGGCGGTGCCGCCGGGCCGGTCGGCTCCACGACTGGCCGGCACCCACGACTACCGACCGTAGAGAACACCGTCGCGGTGAGGCAGGACAAGCGGAAAACTGGGTGCGCCCGAGGCACTGTTCGCGGCGGCGACGCATCGTCTACCGTCGGCGCACACCCCCAGCAGCGCCAGGAGTCGATCGATGAGCCGCTTCGTCCAGCCGGTACCACCCCCCGCCGACCCGTACGCCGGGGACGCCCTGCTGCGGTCCTGGCTGGAGCGTCACCTCGGCCCGGCCGGGCACGCGGCCGCCAAGGGTCGCCTCGCCGACCTGGCCGCCGAGGTCACCGGGCCGCTGCGCGCGGCGCACGCCGACGCCGAGGCGCACCCGCCGACGCTGGTCCGCTACGACCCGTGGGGCGCGCGGATCGACCGGATCGAGGTGTCCGCCGGCTGGCAGGCGCAGCGGGCCGCCGCCGCCCGGCACGCCGTGGTGGCGCTGCCCTACCTGCCCGACGCGCGGGGCACCTGGGGCGCCGCCGCACGGGTCGTGCAACACGCGCTGCTGCACCTGTACGGGCCGGAGTCGGCGACGTTCTCCTGCCCGGTGGCGATGGCCGACGGGGCGGCGGCGCTGCTGAGCATGCCGGACGTCGACGCCGGGATCCGCGACGCGTGGCTGCCCCGGCTGATCTCCACGGACCCGGCCACGGCGATCACCAGTGGGCAGTGGATGACCGAGGCGCAGGGCGGTTCGGACCTGGGCCGATCGAGCACGGTGGGCCGGCCGGCGGCGGACGGGTCCTGGCGGCTGACCGGCGAGAAGTGGTTCTGCTCCGCCGCCGACGCGGCGATGGCTGTGGCGCTGGCCCGCCCCGACGGCTCCGGTCGGGGCAGCCGGGTGCTCGCCCCGTTCCTCGTCCCCCGGTACGCGGTCGACTCGCCGCTGGCCATCGGCGCGGCGCCGGACGCGCCCGCCCCCGGCGTGACAGTGCACCGGCTCAAGGACAAGCTCGGCACCCGGGCGCTGCCGACCGCCGAGATCGGCCTGCACGACGCGTACGCGCTGCCGTTGGGTGACCCGGCGGTGCCCGGCCTGGTCCGGGCGATGACCCTGGTCGTGGTGACCCGGGTGCACAACGCCGCCGCCGCGGCCGGCGGAATGCGACGGGGGCTCGCCTACGCCCGCGCGTACGCCGACGCGCGGCACGTGGCGGGCGGCGCGTTGGCGTCCTCGCCGTTGCACCGCGCCACGCTGGGCACCCTCGCGGTCGACGCGGCGGGCGCGTTCGCCCTCGCGGGACACGCGTTCGCGCTGCTCGGGCGGGTCGAGGTCGGCGCCGACCCGGAGGCTGCGGCGGAGCTGCGCATCGTGGCGCCACTGGCGAAGCTTGCCACCGGTCGGCTCGCCGTCAGCTCGGCCAGTGAGTACGTGGAGAGCTTCGGCGGCGCGGGCTACGTGGAGGACACCGGCGTGCCCCGGCTGCTGCGCGACGCGCAGGTGCTGCCGATCTGGGAGGGCACCACCAACGTGCTGGCCCTGGACGTGCTGCGCGCGCTGAGCCGCGAGGACGCCGGGACGCCTCTGCTGAGCCGCCTCGGTGCCGCCGTGGACCTGGCCCGGCCGCTGTCGCCCGCGCTGGCCGACACCCTCGCCGGGGCCGCCGGGCAGCTGCGCGACACCATCGCGGCGGTGACGGCCGACCCGGGCGCGGCGGCGGTGCTCGCGGGCGCCCGCGGCCTGGCGCTGCGCCTGGCGTACGCGCTGACCGCCGCCCTGCTCGTGGAGCACGCCGCGTGGGGTGACGAGCAGGCGGAGCTGGCCGCCCGGCTGTGGGCACGGCGGTGGCTGCGGCACGAGGACATCGCCGAGGACGCCCACCACCACCTGGACCTGCTCTGCTGAGCGTCGCCAGGCCGAAATCGAGGAACCGCCGACGTACCTGACACTGGTTGGCAGGTACGTCGGCGCAGACTGCCGGCATGACAACAACCGCCGACCTCGCGATGGTCAACCTGGACAGCTCCGACCCGGCCGCGCACGCCGCCTTCTACCACCGGGCGTTGGGCTGGGAGATCACCCACAGCCAAGCCGAGTACGCCATGATCAGCGGCGGTGGCGCCTCCATCGGCTTCGGCCTGGTCGAGGGCTACCAGCCGCCGTCCTGGCCGGACCCGACCGGGCAGAAGCGCTACCACCTGGACCTCTACGTCGACGACCTCGCCGTGGCCGAGAAGGAGTTCGTCGCCGCCGGCGCGTCGAAGCCGGAGTTCCAACCCGGCGACGACAAGTGGGTGGTGCTCCTGGACCCCATCGGGCAGCCGTTCTGCATCTGCCCCCGCCCGCAGAGCTGAGCCGCGGGCGCGGCCCTCAGCGCAGCGGGCCTCGGGCCACCGCCGCGCGCATCGCCGCGGGGTCGCCGACCGGGACGTACTCCAGCCACCAGGTGGCCCCGGCGGCGGCCACCTCGCGCAGATGGGCGCGTTCGGCGCGCTCGTCGGGGCGGCGGCGTCGCCCGCCGATCGCCACGTCGAACGGCTGACCGTCGGCCCGGGTCGGCGGCATGGCCGCGACCAGCTCCCGGACCTCGTCGGGCGTGAAGTCGGCCCAGCCGTCGGTGTCGGTGAGCTTGTACGGAACGATGCCGTCGGCGCGGGCCGCGCGGCGTCGCACCGCCCCGGCCTGGGTGCTGCCGCCGACCCAGACCGGCACCCGGGGCGACTGCACGGGCGGTGGCCGCAGCGCCACGTTCTCGGCGCGGTAGTGGGCGCCCCGATGGTCGACACGCTCACCGCCGAGCAGGCCGGTCAGCAGGTCGAGGCCCTCGTCGAGCATCGCGGCGCGCACGGCCGTCTCGGTCGGCTCGCCGAACGCGACCAGGCCCCGGTCGCCGGGGTCGCCGACGCCAACCGCCACTGTGGCGCGGCCCGCGCTCAGGTGGTCGAGCGTCAGCACCTCGCGGGCGAGCTTCGCCGGACGGCGCCGGGGCAGCGCGGTGACCGTGGTGCCCAGGCGCACCCGCTCGGTGCGCCCGGCGATCGCGCCGAGCACCATCCACGGGTCGTAGGTGAACGGGTCGTCGCCGGAGTAGTGGATCAGGTAATCCTCCAGGAACACCCCGTCCCATCCGGCGTTCTCGGCCAGCTCACCCAGCTCGACCAGGGTGGTCACCGAGACGTCGCCGCCACCGCAGGGGATCTCCAGACCGTGTCTCATGCGCCGAGGCTAGGCCGCGGGTGGGACAGTTCAGCCGCGGCGGCGGGACCGGGCGGCCCACACCGCGTACGCCGGGTCGCGGTCGAGGTTGTGCCGGTCCCGGTCGTAGCGGCGGGTGGTGCGCGGGTCGGCGTGGCCCATCGCGTCCTGCACGTCTTCGAGGGGGACGCCCTCGGAGCGGGCGGTGGTGGCGAACGCGTGTCGCAGCGAGTGCGGGGACAGCCGCGCCCAGGCGGGGATGCCGGCGGCGCGGGCGAGTCGGCGGACCATCCGGAACACCGAGTGCCGGTCGAGCCGCGCTCCGCTGGCGGTGACCAGCAGGGGTCCGGTCAGGTGTGTCACCGGCACGCCGGTGGTGGCGGCCCGCTGCGTCAGGTACGCGTCCACCGCGTACGCGGTGCCTGGTGTGAGGGCGCGGCGGCGCTGCTTGCCGCCCTTGCCGATGAAGCGCACGCTGCGGTGCCCGCGTTCGGTGCCGAGGTCGGTCAGGTCCAGCGAGACCAGCTCCCCGACCCGCAGGCCCAGATCGGCAAGCAGCGCGATCGCCGCCCGGTTGCGGGCCGCCGTCGGGCCGGTCTCCGCGTCGGCGGCGGTGAGCAGCGCGTCGACCTCCTCCGGGGTGAGCCCGACGGTGGCGGAGTGGTCCCGGTCGACGCGGGGCCGGTCCGCGCCGGAGACCGGGTTGGCCGGTACGCCGCCGAGCTTGACGAGGAAGTCATACCAGCTGGACAGCGCCGACAGCCGGCGTGCCACGGTCGCCGGGGTCAACGGTCGGCCGCTGCGGGCCACGAGAGTGGACTCCAGCATGCGGGCGTACTCGTTGATGTGCAGGAAGGTGGCCCGCAGCGGATCCAGGTCGTGCCCGGCGCACCAGCCGAGCCACGCGGTGACGTCACGTCGGTAGGCGTCGCGGGTGTGCTCGGACAGCCGGCGGTTGCGCAGCCACGCCTCGGTGACGTCGACCGGCCCGGTCGGCAGGGCCGGTCGGGCGGTGGGGCGGGCGAGCACGGGAGCGTCGGAGGACACCATGTGAAAAAGGTTCTCAGAGGCGGATGGGATTGCCACGCAGGCACGCCGACGACGGCCGGCGCGGCGGCGCGGACGGTGTCGGCTACGGTCGCACGGTGCGTGCCAGCCGGCTGGTCTCCCTGCTGCTGCTCCTGCAGGCCCGGGGGCGGATGACCGCCGCCGAACTGGCCGACGCCCTGGAGGTGTCGGTTCGCACCGTGTATCGCGACGTGGAGTCGTTGGGGGCCGCCGGTGTGCCGGTGTACGCCGAGCGCGGCCCGGCCGGCGGCTACCGCCTGCTCGACGGCTACCGCACCCGACTCACCGGCCTGACCGCCGGTGAGGCCGAGGCGTTGTTCCTGGTCGGAGTGCCCGGCCCGGCCGCCGAGTTGGGCCTGGGCTCGGTGCTGGCCACTGCGGAGCTCAAGCTGCGTGCCGCCCTGCCGGCGGACCTCGCCGACCCCGGCGGCAGGATCCGGCAGCGGTTCCACCTGGACGCGCCGAGCTGGTTCCGCGAGCCCGAGCCCACACCGCACCTGGCCGCGCTGGCCACGTCGGTGTGGGAGGACCGTCGGGTCCGGGTGCGGTACCGGCGGTGGCAGGCGCCGCGGGAGGTGACCCGGACCCTCGACCCGCTCGGCGTGGTGCTCAAGGCTGGCCGCTGGTATCTGGTCGCCGCCGCGTCCGGGCAGGTGCGCACCTACCGGGTGGGCGCGATCCTGGAGCTGACCGTGCTGGACGAGCCCGCCGAGCGGCCGGCCGGCTTCGACCTGGCGGCCTGCTGGCAGGAGCACGCCGAACGCTACGAGCGGGGCGTCTATCGCGCCGAGGCCCGGGTGCGGATGACCGTGGCGGCGCTGGCGCAGACGACGCACCTGTTCCCACCGGCGATGAGCCGCGCGGCGCAGGACCACGCCGGTGCCCCGGACGCGGACGGCTGGGTCACGACGACAGTGCCGATCGAGTCGGTCCGACACGGCCGCGTCGAAATGCTCAAGCTCGGCGCGCAGGTGGAGGTGCTCGCCCCGCCCGATTTGCGGGAACTGCTCGCCGGCACCGCCCACGCGCTCGCCGCCCTCTACCCACCACCCGGCGACGGGCCGCCGTCGGGAGAGCCGCAACCGGGCCATCGGGACTGGGGCCCGGCAGTACGAGCCAAGACATCGACGGATACAGCTGAGCAGGGTGGGTGCGTTCAGCCGGCGAAGCGACCGCGATAGGCGCTGGGGGTCAGCCCGGTGTGGCGGCGGAACTGGGTGCGCAGGTTGGCGCTGGTGCCCAGGCCGCTGGCGCGGGCGACGGTGTCCAGGCGTGGTTCGCCCGCTTCGAGCAGACGGCAGGCCAGGTTGACGCGTTGGCTGGTCAGCCAGGCCAGCGGGGTGGTGCCCAGTTCGCTGTGGAAGCGGCGGTGCAGAGTAGCCGGGCTGACGGCGGCGTGGGCGGCCAGGTCCGTCACGCTCAGGGGTTGGTGCAGCCGTCCTCGGGCCCAGTCGAGCAGCGGTGCCAGAGACGTGTCGAGTACGGCCGGCAGTGGCTGGGGGATGAACTGGCGTTGCCCGCCGTCGCGGTGCGCGGCGAACACGAGCCGGCGGCTGACCGTGTTGGCGATCTCGGCGCCGTGGTCGCGGCGGATCAGGTGTAGGCCGAGGTCGAGGGCCGCGGCGCTGCCGGCGGCGGTGAGTACGTCGCCGTCGTCGACGAACAGCACGTCGGGTTGCAGCAGCACCCGAGGGTGGCGGGCGGCGAACAGTTCGCTCCAGCGCCAGTGTGTGGTGGCGCGGCGGCCATCGAGCACGCCGGCGGCGGCGAGGGTGAACGTGCCGGTGCAGAAACTGACCAGCCGGGCACCGCGAGCGCCAGCACGTCGTACGGCGTCGACCACGGCGGGCGCGGGCGGGATGTGCGGGTCGGGTCGGTTCGGCACGATGAAGGTGTCAGCGTCCTCGGCGGCGTCCAGGCCGGGTACTCCGGTGAGGCGGAACAGCCCGGCGTGCATCACGGTGTCCGGGGCGGCGGCGCACAGCGTGAAGTCGTACCAACGGCGGTCTATCTCCGGGCGGCGCAGGCCGAACAGCTCAGTGGCCACGCCCAACTCGAACGGGTTCGACCCATCGTCGACGAGCATCACCACCCGGTGCGCGCCGTCACCAGGCTGCGAGGATTGTTGCGGCATACGCGATTTCTAGCACTCACGCTGCGCTGACGGCATCAGCCACGATGACAGCCATGATCAGTGAACCGGTCGAGCTGTCCACCGCCCTGGCCACCTTCGAGGCGCTGTGGAGCCCGCGCATCGTGACGCAGGTCAACGACTATGACGTCCGCATCGCCAAGGTTGCTGGCGAGCACGTGTGGCACCGCCACGACAACACCGACGAGTTCTTCCTCGTGCTGTCCGGGCAGCTGAGCATCGCCCTGCGCCTGCCGGGCGAGCAGGAGCGCACCGTGGCGCTGCCGCAGGGGTCGGTGTTCGTCGTACCGCGCGGCACCGACCACAAACCCTTCTCCCCGGACGGCGCGGCGATCCTGATGTTCGAACCCACCGGCACCCTCAGCATCGGCGACCACCACGACCCCGTTCCCGACCACGTCGACGCCACGACTGGGCATGACCTGCGGTGATCCCGCCTGAGCGTGGGACAGCCCCACATGCGCGGCAGAATTCCGACCTGGCAAGTGGTCGTGGGCGGTTACGAGCCGGCGCCGCGCCGCCATCGGGGCAGCCGCAGCCGGGCGTCGTGGCACCGGAAACGCCGACGGCCGGCACCGCAGGTGCCGGCCGTCGAGACCGTCGCGGTCAGGCGTTGATCTGTCGGCGTGCGTCGCCGTTGGCGGTGATGGTCACCCGGCGGGGCTTGGCGCGCTCGGCGACGGGGATGCGCAGCGTCAGCACCCCGTTCTCGTAGCCGGCCTCCAGCTTGTCGGTGTCCAGGGTGTCGCCCAGGAACAGCCGCCGGGTGAAGGTACCCATCGGGCGTTCGGCGGCGACCAGCTCGACACCGTCGCCGGTGGGCCGGCGCCGCTCGGCCCGCACGGTGAGCACGTTGCGCTCCACGGTGCAGTCGATGGTGTCCGGGTCGACGCCCGGCAGGTCGAACGCCGCGTAGAAGTGGTCCCCGTCGCGGTAGGCGTCCAGGTGCATCATCGCGGGACGGGCTGCCGTACCGAAGAACTGCTCGGCGAGCCGGTCGATCTCGCGGAACGGGTCGGTACGCATCAACATCGCTGTGCCTCCTCGGTTCTCCTGGCCGAAGGTGATGAGTTGAGCCGTGGTGACTCAACTTCCTCTTCTTATTTAGCGCCTTCCGCGACGGACGTCAACTGCTTCTCGAACCAGTGCTCGGCGTACCTGCCGTGCGAGTAGGCGGGGATCTCGGCGTAGCCGTGCCGGGCGTACAGGGCGCGGGCCTCGACCAGGTCGGAGCGGGTGTCGAGCCGGATCCGGTCCGCCCCGACCGCCCGCGCCCGCTGCTCGGCGGCGGCCAGCAGCGCGGCGCCTCCACCGGCGCCCCGGTGCGCGGGCCGCAGGAACACGCGGGTCAGCTCGGCCCAGTCCGGACGCCACCGCAGCCCGGCACAACCGGCCAGGTCCGCGTCGCGGTGCGCGAGCAACAGCAGACCACCGGGGTACGCCAGGTCGTCGCTGGGCATCTCGGCCAGCGCCGCGTCGACCTCGCCGGGTCGGGCCGGGCGGCGGTGGTAGCGCACCACCATCTCGGTCATGTACTCGCGCAGCAGGACTGTCGCGTCCGGATGGTCGGGACGGACGGTGGAGGTCACCCAGGCGGGCCGCAGGGTCGTGGTCACCCGTCGATCGTCACTGCCCGGTCAACGGATTTTCGGCCTCCGTCAGCTGGTAGACGCCCTGCTCACGAGTGAGCAACCGCTCGTCCACGAGGTAGCGGCGCAGGGTGGCGTGGTCCGAGGCGCCGGCGGCGCACCACGGTTTGAGCGCATCGTCGACGGCCCGCTCCGGATAGCGCGTGCCCGGCTCGAACGACTGCCGCGCGACGTGTGCCAGCAGCACCCGCCGCCGCCCGAGCTGGGCCGGCATGCCCGTCAGGACGCCGCCGCGCAGGAACGTGCGCAGCACCGGATCGTCGGACGGCGCGTCGTCGTCGGCCGGGCGGCTGTCGCGCGCCGCCGCCCGCAGCGACGCCTCGTCGACCGCGAGCGTGCCGTCAGCGCCGGTGACGAGACCCGCGTCGGCGAGCCGCCGGAGCCCGGTGAGCACGACCCGCGCCGCCAAGCCGGAGCGCTGCACGACCTCGGCCACGCTTGCCGATCCCAACGCGACCGCCGCGAAGACCCGTCGCCGTCCGTCGTCGGCCAGGGCCCCGGCCAGAGCGTGCGCAGTCATGCCGGTCACCCTCCCATCGGCGTACGAGGGCCGCCAGGCGATTTTCGGAGTACGCGCCCAGGCCCGCCGTCGCCGGCCTGCTGGTCCGCACCCCGAAGTTGACCAAGACCGGGGCGGCGGTCAGCTGTGGAAATGATCCTGGCGAGAGGTCCACCGCGACGACGTGAACCCCGCAGGCGCCGCACGGGGTGCGTGGCAGCGGTGGAGGCGAGAAGACGACTGAAGCGTCGAATTCGACGGCAGGAGTGTCCGTGCGGACGAAGACCGGCACACGGATATGGCGGGAATTATTCATGGTTCCGGCGATTCCAAGCTCTCGGCAGGAGGCACGGGGGGGCCTCCCGGATCCAGTGACGGATAGCCGGCGTCTCGGCGCGGAGGGCAGACGGGGAGGTGACTCGAACCCGTCCTCATCGCGCACGTGCGCCACTGGTCACTGATCCATGCGCGCCAGCATGGTCGACCCCGGACTGGCGGGCAACGGATTTCCGGGTGGCCCCGCCGTCGGGGGCGCGACGTACCGCCACCGGTTGCTCGGCGACGTACCGCCAGCCGGCTACGGTGCGTCGGCCGGCTGTTCGGCGACGAGCAGCACCCGGCGCAGCAGGTCCGACAGCAGCCGCCGCTCCTTCGGCGTCAACGCGCCGAGCAGTCGCTGCTCCTCGGCGCCCTGGCTCTCCATCGCCGCGCGCCACGCGTCCATGCCCTCGTCGGTGAGTTCCACGTCCACGCGACGACGGTCGACCGTGGACGGGATGCGGCGCACGAAGCCCCGCCGCAGCAGGGTATCGACGCGCGCGGTGATCGAGGCCGGGGCCACCGTCAGGTCCGCGGCCAGGTCGGAGGGCGCCGCGCGACCGCGCCGGCCGGCGAGGGCGTGCAGGGTCTCGTACTCGTGCCGGGGCAGGTCGAAGTCGGCGAGGACCCGTTCCTTGACCGCGCGCAGGTGCCGGGTCAGGCGGATCATCCGCACCACCGTGCCCTCGATGTCCCTGTCGAGGTCGGGCACCACAGGGAGCCAGCGCTCGATGTGCTGGTCGACGACATCTTCGGTGGCGGTCACGACGCCAGCCTAGCTCAGCACCGAAATATTCATTGCCGAAAGGTTCGGTGTCTAAGTACATTGCGGGTATGGCTCATCCCCTGCGCACCCGCCCCTTCCGGCTGCTGTTCCTCGGCCGCACCGTCTCGGCCGTCGGGGACGCGGTGGTGCCCGCCGCCCTGGCCCTGGCCGTGCTGCGGGCCACCGGCTCGACCGCAGCGTTGGCAGTCGTCCTCGCCGCGGCGATGGTGCCCCGGTTGCTTCTGCTGCCGCTGGGAGGCGTGGTCGCCGACCGGTTCGCCGCCCGCCGCGTCGCCCTGCTGGCCGACCTGGTCCGCTGCGCGACCCAACTCGCCGTCGGCGTCGAACTGCTCGGCGGCGACCCGGCGCTGAGCACCGTCGTGGTGGCCTCCGCGCTCGGCGGCACCGCGTCGGCGTTCGCCATCCCCACCGCGTCTCCCCTGGTCGCCGGCACCGTCGCGCCGGCCGACCGGCAACGGGCCAACGCCCTGATGGGAGTCACCGCCAACGCCAGTCGACTGCTCGGCCCGGCGTTGGCCGGCGCGCTGATCTGGGCCGCCGGCCCCGGCTGGGCGTTCGTGATCGACAGCGCGTCCTTCGCGCTCAGCGCCGCCCTGCTCGCGCTGGTCCGGGTCCGGCACGTGCCGGTGCCCCGCCGCAGCGTCCTCGTCGACCTGCGGCACGGCTTCGGCGAGGTGCGCGCCCGTGACTGGTTCTGGACGAGCCTGCTCGGGCACGGCGTGTGGAACGGCGCCGCCGCCGTGCTGATGACCCTCGGCCCGGCCGTCGCCATTCACCGCCTGGGCGGGGAGGCGACGTGGGTGCTGCTGTTGCAGGCTGGCGCGATCGGCATGCTCACCGGCTCACTGCTGGCCGGGCGGGTCCGGCTCCGCCGGCCGGTGCTGCTGGCCAACCTCGGGCTCGCCACCTACGCCGTGCCGCTGTTCCTGCTCGCCGTCGCCGCGCCCGCCCCCGCCGTGATCGTCACGTACGCCGTGGCGCTGACCGCCCTGGGCTACCTCAACCCGGTCTGGGAGACAGTCGTGCAGCACCACTTCGCACCGGAGGTCCTGGCCCGGGTCACCTCGTACGACTGGCTGGTGTCGCTGGCCGCGATGCCGCTGGGCTACGCGCTGGCGCCGTTGGCCGCCGACGCGTTCGGCGCTCCCGTACCCCTCGCGGTCGCCGGTCTGCTGGTCCTGGCCTCCTGCGCCGGCACCGCGCTCGTGCCCGGCGTACGCCGGCTCACCTGGCCGACCGCCCCGCAACCGCAACCGGCCGAACCGGCCGGCGTGCGCTGACCAGGTCGGGCGATGTGGACGGTCAGCGGGCGTCGCGGGCCAGGGCGAGGAAGCTGCGCCACGACTGCGGGTTGAACGTGAGCGTCGCGCCGTCGCGATCCTTCGAGTCCCGCACGAGGACCACGCCCGGGAGGTTGTCGGCGACCTCGACGCAATTGCCGCCGTTGCCGCCGCTCTTCGTGCTCGTGCGCCACCGCGCGCCGGTCAGGTCCATGATGCCGCCGCTTCTCTGAGAAGGTCCAGGGAACGCCCCCGGGGCAGCGCCTCGCCGCGAATGCGCTCCCACCGCCGCTCCAGGCTAACAAGCTCCGATGTCTGGTCGAGGATCTGCGCCTGCGCGGCGCTGTCGACGTGCGCGACCCGCGAGCCGTCCGGCAGGTCGGCGATGGTGAACGGCCCGTCGAGCCCGGGATAGCTGGGTGCGTCCGCCGGGACGATCTGGAGCTGGACGGTGTCGGTCTCGACGTACCCGAGCAGGTGCGTGAGCTGCGCTGCCATCAACGCCCGGTCGTCGCCGACGCGACGCCGCAGCACCCCCTCGTCCAGCACGGCGATGAGCAGCGGCCCGTCGCCGTCGCGGTCGAGAATCGACTGCCGGCTGATCCGCGCCCCGGTGAACTCGTCGACCGCCTCCGGCGTCAGGACCCCGCCGGCCAGGGTCGCCCGGGCGTACGCCTCGGTCTGCAGTAGACCCGGCACCCACGTCAACTCGAACGACCGCAGCGTCAGCGCCTCGCGTTCGAGGTCGACCCAGGGTCGGAACCACACCGGCTCGCGGCGCCGCAGGGCATCCGGCCACAGCGCGTCGGCGTCGCGGGCCAGCAGCTCCGCGACTGTCGCCCGGTGCCGGCTCTGGGGAACGTGGCCCGGGTTCGCCCACCGGGCGACGGTTTTCGGATGCACACCGATCCGATCGGCAAGGCTCTCGGCGGTGTGACCCGCTTCGGCGAGCGCTGCGACAAAGGCGTGGTTCATGCCGTCCCTTCCCTGGGGCAAATGGGCTGCGCCAAGGAGATTACGTAACGCTGTGTGGTTGTCCAGAGACTCCCGGCAAAGTGGGGTATCGACGGCGCGGCCGGCAGGGACCCGAACCCGGCGGACGCGTTCGTGGCGGGGCCGCTCGCCCGACCGCAAGCGGCCCCGCTTCCAGCAGTCGACCCAGGAGGAGGACCCGTGCCACCCACCAAAGGAAAGACCAGGAAGTCGACGCACTCCCCGTTGCGGCCGTCGTGGCGCTGCCCGGTCTGCGGCATCCTCTGGCCGTGTTCGACAGCGAAGCTGCGCCTGCTCGGCGAATACCGCGAGGATCGTCCGGGTCTGTTGACTCACCTGGCGACGGTGCAGCAGGAGGCCGAGGCCGACCTGAGCGTGCTCAACCCCGGCGTGGCGCTACCCGACCTGACGCCGCGTTTCGTCGGCTGGGCGCAGGCCCGCTGAGCGGCTACAGGGCGGCCTCAACCACTGACGACCTCGTCGACGTCGTGCTCGGTGATGAGTGCGGGAAGCCAGATGACGTCCAGGGGGGTGCCGTCGTGGTTGCCGCGGTTGTCGTTGGCCATGTCGGCGACCCGCTGCGCGTCGTCGAGGGTGGTCAGCAGCGCAGCGCTTCCCGGCCGGATGCCGAGCTTGGCGAGGGCCTGAGTGTCCAGGCGGTAGCAGAGCCAACTGTGGAAGCGGCCGTGGATGAAGCCGAGCACCTCGAATCCGTGCGCCGTGCCGGTTGGGGCGGCCGTGGGTTGCGTGAGGTTCATCCGGATCGGATGCGGGAGATCGCCGATCCACTCCTCGATGACGGTCAGCAGGTCGGCGACCGCTGTCGTCGGCACGCTCATGCTCAGCACGTGGGCGGAGCGGGGGTCCGGCGGCGCGTGCCGAACGGCGTTGGCGGCCTGGCGCAGGGTCCGGTGCCAGGGCTCGAACAGAGGCTGTTGCCACGGCTCGATGTCCTGGTCGGCGGGGAGAAAGTCGGCGAGGCAGTCGCTGACAGTGGGCACTGCGCTCGGTAGGTCGGCGGTCCAGCCCTCTCTGCCGGGCGCCCACCGGAAGCCCGCGACGAACCCGGCCAGTACGTGGCTCTCGGCGTCTGTCACCCGCTCATGATCGACGACGCCGACGTCCGGCGCAGAGAATTGTTCGCGTGGTCCCGGCCTCGATGCCGACACTCACGCATTGATCGCAGGAGGCCCGTCGGTGCGCAGTCGCGCGTGCTGATGCATGTCGTGCCAGCCGTCGGCGTGCCGCACCGACCCGCGCGCCACACCCTCCACGGGGAAGCCGGCACGCGTGGCGACCCGGCACGACGCCCCGTTGGCCGTCGAGTGGTGCAGGGCCAGCCGGTGCAATCCCGCCCGGGTGAAGCTCCACCGGGTCAGCGCCCCGAGCGCCTCGGTCGCGATCCCACGACCACGGGCGGCGGGCAGCAGCCAGTACGACACCTGCGCCGACCCCTCGGTCAGCAGCACGTCCCGCAACCCCGTCTGACCGACCGGCCGGTCGTCGTCCCCCACGATCGCCCAGCTCACGGCGGTCTCGGCGCTCCAGCGGGCCGCCCACTGCGCCGTCCACGCCCGCGCCTCGTCGTCGCTGTCGAGACGACGAGCGTGCCACCGCTGGATCACCGGACAGTCGAAGGCGGCGCGCACGGCAGGGGCGTCATCGTCGCGCCACGGCCGCAGCGCCAGCCCGGGGCGTACCGGAAGGTGGGGTTGCTCCTGGGCGGCGAGGCGACCGGCGGGCACGGCGGGCGTGACGAGCAGCGGCATCGGTCCATTATCGAGCGGACGGCCTCATTCTCCGGTCGGGCCACCCGCCAGCTCGGCCACCACGTCGAGGTGCCCCAGGTGGCGGGCGTACTCCTGCACCAGGTGCAACAGCACCCGTTCCAGGGACGCCGGGTCGGCGCCGCTCCAGCGCGGGCCCGGTGCGCCGATCTCCGCGAGGTCGTGCGCCGAGACCACCGCGCTGGTGTGCGCGCCCTGGGCACGCAGCGCCGCCACCAGGTCGGCGAGGGTCTCGTCGGGGGCGACGTACCACCTGTCGTCCCGACGGTCACCCCACGGCTCGGCGACCGCCCGGCCCTCGAAGCCCCACTCGATCCAGCGCAGCTCGACGTGACGCAGGTGCGTGAGCAGCTCCAACGGGGTCCACCCGGACGGCAGACGGCTGTGCCGCAGCTCCGGCGCCGCCAGCGCCGACACCTTGGCCACCACTGACTCCCGGAAATAGTCCAGGTAGCGCAGGAAGACCTCAGTGCGGCTGCCGGCGGCGCCGGTGGGCTCGGGGAAGGGGATCACGGCCCGGTCGGCAGGTCGCGGCCACGCTGACGCACACCCGCGCCGCCGTACGGGTAGTCGCCCACCAGCGGTGCGCTCGCCTCGTCCAGCAGCCGCATCTGCTCCGCGTCCAGGACCAGGTCGGCGGCGGTCAGGTTGTCGTCGAGCTGCTCGGTGGTCCGCGCGCCGAGGATCACCGAGGTGACCGCCGATCGGGCCGCCAGCCAGGCCAGCGACACCGCCGACATGGAGGCGCCGTGTTCCCCGGCGACCTGGCGGACCGCGTCGAGCACCCGCCAGGTGCGCTCCTGCGCGTTGCGACCCGCGTACGCCTCGACGCCGCGCTGCGGGTTCTCACCGAGCCGCGTCGCGCCGGTGGGCGCGGTGTCGCGCTGGTACTTGCCGGTCAGCCAACCCCCGCCCAGCGGCGACCACGGCAGGATGCCGATGCCCTCGTTCTCGCAGACCGGCACCAACTCGAACTCGATCTCCCGGGCCAGCAGGTTGTACTGCGGCTGGAGGGTCACGATCGGGGTGAGGTTGAGGTGCTGGGTGAGCAGGGCGGCCTTCTGCAACTGCCAACCGGTGAAGTTGCTGACCCCCGCGTAGCGGATCTTGCCGGCGCGGACCGCGTCGTCGAAGAAGCGCAGCGTCTCCGGCAGCGGGGTCAGCGGATCCCACGCGTGCGCCTGGTAGAGGTCGACGGCCTCCACCCCGAGCCGCCGGAGGCTGGCGTCCAGGGCGCGGGTGAGGTGCACGCGGGACAGGCCGGCGTCGTTCGCCCCGGGGCCCATCGGGAACCGGCCCTTCGTGGCGATGACAAGGCGGTCGCGCAGGTCGGGGCGGGAACGCAGCCACCGACCGACGATCTCCTCGGAGACGCCCGTGGAGTAGACGTCGGCGGTGTCGAGGAAGGTGCCGCCGGCCTCGACGAACCGGTCGAGCTGGGCGAAGCTGCCCTCCTCGTCGGTCTCCGCGCCGAAGGTCATCGTGCCCAGACACAGGGTCGACACCACCGTGCCGGTGGCGCCCAGAGTGCGGTATCGCATGTCGTCCTCTCGGTCCGAGTTACGAAGCTGATCTTCGCACCTGGTCAGAACACCTGCACCCGCAGGCGCGGGGGCACCCACGCGGCGGCTTCGCGGGCGATGATGAGTCGGTGAGCGAGCCCGCCATCGACACCGATCGACCACACCGGCCGGCACGGTCGTCCGCGCCGGCCGAGCTGCCGCAGCCCGGTCCCCGTTCGCTCGGCCCGTGGCTGGTCGCCGCCGCCACCAGCGTGACGCTGCTGCTGCTCGCCGGCCGCTACGGCTATCACCGCGACGAGCTGTACTTCCTGCTCTGCGGCCGGCACCTGGCCTGGGGCTACGTCGACCAGGGCCCACTCGTCCCGGCGCTGGCCCGGCTGCTGGACACGATCGCGCCGGGCAACCTGGTGGTGCTGCGTACGCCGTCGGCGCTGCTGGCCGGCGTCGCCGTCCTGCTGGTCGCCGCCATCGCCCGCGAGCTGGGCGGTGGCCGGGGCGGGCAGAGCTTCGCCGCGGTGCTGGCCGCGCTGTCCGGCATCGTGCTCGCCGGCGCCCACCTGCTCAGCACCACCACCGTCGACCTGCTGGTCTGGCTCGCCGTGGTGTGGTGCGCGGTGCGGCTGCTGCGCACCGGGGACAGCAGGTGGGCGCTCCCGCTCGGGCTGGTGCTCGGCGTGGGCATGCTCAACAAGCTGCTGCCCGCGTTGCTGGCCGTGGGCCTGGTCGCCGGGGTGGTGATCGCGGGGCCACGTCGGCTGCTGCGCGACAGGTGGGTGCTCGCCGCCGCCGGGATCGCCGCGCTGCTGGCCGCGCCGAACCTCATCTGGCAGGCCGCGCACGGCTTCCCGCAGCTCGGTGTGGCGGCCTCCATCGCCGGCGGCGACAGCTCCTACAGCAGTCGCCTCGACGCGCTCACCCTCCAGTTCGTCATCATCAGCCCGTACGCCGTGCCGATCTGGATCGCCGGCCTCGTCGCGCTGCTGCGCCGGCCGGCGTGGCGGGCGTACCGCCCGGTGGGTTGGGCCTGGGTGGTAGTTGTCGGCATCGTCCTGGTCGCCGGCGGCAAGGGTTACTACGACGCGCCTCTGCTGCTGGTGCTCACCGCCGCGGGTGCGGTGGTGACCGCCGCCTGGGCGTCGCGTGGCGCTGCGTGGCTGCGGCGCGGGGTGCTCGCGGTGGGCGCGGTGCCGTTCCTGCTGCCCACGGTCGTGCTGTTGCTGCCGGTGCTGCCGGCCGATCGGCTGCCCAGCTTCGTGGTCGACGTCAACTACGACGCCGGCGAGACCATCGGCTGGCCGGAGTTCGCCGACTCGGTGGCCGCCGTCCACCGTGGCCTGCCGCCGCAGGAACGCTCGCGGGCGGTGATCCTCACCGGCAACTACGGAGAGGCCGGGGCGATCGCCCGGTACGGGCCGGCCCGTGGGCTCCCCCGGGCCTACTCCGGGCACAACAGCATGGTGGATTTCGGCCGGCCACCCGCCGACGCGGACGTGGCGATCGTCGTCGGCTGGGAGCGCCCCGACGCGCTGAACGCCTGGTTCGGGGAGTGCACGCCCGCCGGGCGGGTGGATCAGCGGGTCGAGGTGGACAACGACGAGAACGGCGGCCCGATCTTCGTGTGCCGGGGGCTGCGGCGGCCGTGGGCGCAGATCTGGGACACCGAGGTACGCCACACCGGCTGAGCTCGGTCAGCCGGTGCTGTCGCCGGTGAGCCAGGCGCTGACGCCGGCCAGGGCCTCGGGGCCGGAGTCGACGTCCACGTCGCGGGCAAGATCGGCGATCGTGATCCCGGCCAGAGCCTCGCGCCACGCCTCCTCCGCCGTCGCCATGGCGCGGGCGATGGGACACGCGCGGGTGCAGGCTTCGGGTGGGGTGGCCAGCGGGCCGCGCTGGCGGATCTCGGTGCAGACGAAGGCGGGGCCGGGCCCGTCGACGGCGTGGACCACGTCGAGCAGGCTGATGCTCTCCGGAGCGCGGGTCAACGCGTAGCCGCCCGCCTTGCCCTGCACCGAGTGGATGAGCCCGGCGCGGGCCAGCGACTGGAGCTGTTTGGCCAGGTAGCTGCCGGAGACGTCGTGCAGCTCCGCGAGCCGGGCCGCCGGGACGGGCCTGCTGCTGGCCGTGAGCACGACGCAGCAGTGCAGCGCCCACTCCACCCCGCCGGACATCTTCATCGCCTCACCCTAGCCACCCCGTTACTCGGACCTGTTGTGTCCGAGTATAGTTCTCGGACATAGGAAGTCCGAGTTAAGTGCCGCCAGTGGCACGGCGGACAAAACAGACAGGGATGGTGGAACGGACATGAAGATCGCCGTGATGGGCGGGACGGGCCTCATCGGGTCCCAGGTCGTCCGGATCCTGCGGGCGGCCGGGCACGACGCGGTGCCGCACTCGCAGTCGACCGGAGTCGACCTCCTCACCGGGCAGGGCCTGCCCGAGGCGCTCAAGGACGCCGACGTCGTCGTCAACCTGACCAACTCGCCGACCTTCGACGACGCCTCCCCCGCCTTCTTCCAGACGACAATGGACAACCTGCTGACCGCCGCCGAGCGGGCCGGCGTCGGCCACGCGGTGGTCCTGTCCATCGTCGGCGTCGACCAGGTGCCCGACCTGGCCTACTACCGCGCAAAGGTGCTCCAGGAGGACATCCTCAAGGCCAGCAAGGTGCCGTACTCGATCGTCCGCGCCACCCAGTTCTTCGAGTTCGTCGACGCGGTCATCTCCTGGACCTCCGACGAGAACGGCGTCCGCCTGCCCAGCACCCCTGTGCAGCCGATGGCCGCGGCCGACGTGGCCCAGGCCGTCGCCGACGTCAGCGTGGGCGCCCCCCTGCGCGGCGTGCGCAACGTCGCCGGCCCCGACGTGTTCGCACTCGACGAACTGGGCCGGATCACCCTCGCCGCACACGGTGACCAGCGCACCGTCACCACCGACGACAGCGCCGGCATGTTCGCGGCCGCCCCCGGCGACGTGCTGATCGCCAAGGAGGGCGCGGTACTCGCGCCGACGTCCTACCGGGAGTGGCTGGCGCGCTGACCTTCCCCAGGCGGTGTTCCGGCGTACGCCCCCCGCGCCGGAACACCGCACCCCTCGTGCGGCGGTGTCCACTGTGCCCCGTCTCGTGCCGAAGGCTGCCGCCCGCCGTTCACCTCTTCGGGCGGACCGGCCCGGGATGCTGGACGCTCAGGTGCGAGCGGGGCGACCGGCGCGCTCCGGCCCGGCGCCGGGACAGTGAGCGGATCAGGCCGGCGTGCACCCGCTGCTCGTCACGGGTGCTGAGCCCGAGCTGATTGTGCAGCAGGTGGACCAGGTCGAACGTCATCCTGCCGTCGTATCCCGGTGCGCGGCGGCACGCCTCCAGCAGGTGCGACCAGCAGGTCAGCGGGTGGCGTTCGGTCTTGAGCGCGGTGGCGATCCGCTGCCAGCGGACGCTCGGCAGGGCGGCCGCGGCGTCGGACGAGACGTGCTCGCTGTCGCCCCGCAGGGCGGGGCAGGTGTGCACGGCCGCCACCATCGCCAGGTCCACGGCGGCGCCGAGGCGGGCCTGCCGCCCCGGGGTCATCCCGATCAGGTCGACAGCCACGTCGACCAGCCGTGGATCGCGCGCTGGCGGAGCGGCGAGGTGCGGCACGTGCACGGGACCCTCCGCCCCGACCGCCGCACAGAGCCCCGCCAGTCGGGCCGCCAGCAGGCGCGGCGTGCTGCCGAGCAGGTGCAGACAGACCACCCGTGGCGACTGGCGGGTGAACGACCAGGCGGACAGCTCACCGACAGCCTGAAGGCCGTGCAGCAGTGGACTGATGCCCTGGGTGAGGAACGCGTCGGCCACCGCGGCCCGCGGCGGCAATAGACACTGAAATGCGTGCCATCGTTCCGACTCGCTCAGCATCACCTCCGCATCTGACGAATTGTCCAGATAGGATCGATAATGAACGGTCATCCGAAGTCCCCCCAGAAGGCGTCGCACCGCCGGGGTCGACATTAAGCGACGGGGAACGATGCGACAGTAGGGGAAACCCCACATTGTCGTGAACTCACCGCAACCTCCAGTGTGCGCTGTGTCAAGAACCAAGTACGCTATTTCGGTTTTTGGACAGCAACATTTGCTCTCTTCGACAATAGGACCAACCGGTCCCGCGATCGCAGTTCTTGTCATGCGGACCTAGAGTTGCATCTGCCGCTCGCCCGAGCGCCGGCAATTGGCACCGCCGGCATCGGGCACGCCGAGAGGCCCGAACGGGACAGATCCTGGGGGTGGCAGTTGAAGCTGGGCCAACACTCGCCGCGTGCTCGCGTCCGACCAGGCCGTCGGGCCGCCGCCGGGCCGCGTCCGACCGCGACCGACCGATGGCGTACGCCGACGGGCCGGGACGCCCCGGTGCCCGTCGGGGGGCGCCGATGAACATCAGCGAGGAGGAGTTCGCCCCGCCGCCATCCGGCGACCCTCTCGACCCCCTGGTCGGGCGCAACTGCGCGCTCGACCTGTTCGACCGCGCCCTGGTCGGGGTCCGCGACGGCCAGCCCGCCATGATCGAGTTCGTGGGTGACCCCGGCACCGGCAAGACGCGGTTGCTGCGCGAGGTCGCCGCGCGAGCCCGACGGGCCGGAGTGCCCGTGCTCGCCGCCGCCGGCCGCGACGGCCACCAGGTCGGGCAGGCCATCGCCGCGCTGACGGATGAGCCGGGCGAGGCGGTCCGTGCCCGTGGGCCGCTGCTGCTGCTCCTGGACGACCTGCACACCGCGTCATCCGCGACGGCCACGCTGCTGCGTCGGCTCGCGCAGGCACCACCCCCGGGCCTGCTGTGGATCACCGCGTACCGGCCACGGCAGATGCCGTCGTGCGTGACCACCGCGCTCGCCGCCGGCATCCACCTGAGCCGCCGGGCGGTCACCCTGACACCGTTGGATCCGGCCAGCGTCGCCGCGCTGCTCGGGCTGGTGGAGGGACGCGCCGCCCAGCGGGTGCACGTGCTCTCCGGCGGCGTTCCCCGCTACGTCCTCGCGTACCGCCCGGGCGCCCTGGACGGCCCGGTCGCGGCACTGCGGGGCCTGCCCGCCGAGCTGCCCGTCGACGTCACCGGCGCGGTTCAACTCGACCTCGACGCGCTCACCGACGAGCAGCGGCAGATGCTGGAGGCCGTCTCGGTGTGCCCGGACGGGTTCGAGCCGGCGCTGGCCGCGGCGCTCGCCGACCGCGGCCCCGAGGTCACCAGCGACCTGCTCGACGCGCTGGTGGCCGTCGACCTGCTGCGCACCGACCCCACCGAGGCGTCGACCCTGCGGTTCCGCCACGAGGTGGACCGCACAGTCGTGTACCGCGCGTTGTCCCCCGGCCGGCGGCGACGCCTGCACGCGACGGCGGCCCGCGTCCTGCGCGAGCTCGGGCATCCCGTCGGCCGGTACGCCGAACACCTGTCGGCCAGCGGGCAGTGCGCCGAACCGGCGACCGCCGACGCGCTGATCGAGGCGGCGGAGAGCGGTCTCGTGCCCCGGCTCGACGCGATCCGGTGGCTGACCAACGTCCAGCGGCTGCTGCCCGCCGCCGAGGTCACCGAGCCACGGCGTACGCGGCTGGAGTTCGCGATGGCCGACGCGCTGGTCGGCGCGGGTCAACTGCGTCAGGCCCGCACCCTGTTGCAGGAACTCACCCGCCGTCCTCTCGCCGACTGCGACCAGCGGCTGCGGGCGGTGGCCGCACGGGCGCGGGTGGAACGCCTGCTGGGCCGGCCGTTCGACGCGTACGCGCTGCTGCTGCCGTACCGGGACGGGCGGGTGGAGCCGCGCAGTCGCTTCCTGCTGACCGTCGAGGCGGCGATCGCCGGCGCCCTCTGTGGAGCGCCCGACGCGGCCGAGCACGCCCGGAGTCTGAGCCCGCTGGCGGAGCGGACCGGCTCGGCGGTCTGCGCGACAACGGCCGCGGTGGTGCAGTCGTTCGTGGCCGCGTACACCGACTGTGGGATCCGGGTGCCCGAGACGCTGGACCGGGCGTCGTCCGAGGTGGACGCGTTCGCCGACACCGACCTGGCCCGGCACCCGGACCTGTTGGCCCTGCTGGGCTGGGCCGAGTACCTCCACGAACGGGAGCGCTCGGCCCTGCACCACTTCGACCGTGCGCTGGACATCTGCTGCCGTGCGGGTCTCGTGGCGCTGACCCCCTGGCTGCTGGTCGGCCGTTGCGCGGTGACCGCCCGACTGGGCAGCCTGGAGCGGGCCCGGGTCGAGGGCGAGGACGCCGAGGAGGTCGCCGTCGCCATGGGCATCGACCCGCTGGTGGCGCTGGCCCGCGCGTACCGGGCCATCGCGGTGGCCTGGCGCAGCGGCCCGAAGGCGGCCCGCCACCTGGCCGACACCGCAGTGCTGGACGCCAGCACCCGCCGCGAGAACTGGTACGACGGGGCGAGTCAGCGCGTGTCGGTGCGTCTGCGTTTCCTCGCCGGGGACCGGGCCGGTTCCACGTCGACGTTGCTGCGCGCCTGCGGTGGGGATGGTCTCGACCGGGTCGAGGTGACCAACCGGGCCTGCTGGGCCTCGGCGCTGGCCGAGATGGCCCACAAGGCCGGTCGGTGCGACGAGGCCGCGCGCTGGTTGGACGTGGCCGAGGGGTACGCCGCGCGGCTGGGGCTGCGGGGGCAGAGCGCGTTGACCCGGATCGCCCGGGCGCGGCTGACCCTGGAGGCGGATCCGCGCTGCGCCGCCGAGCTGGCCGCCGCGGCGGCGGACACCTTCGCGAGTCTGGGGTGGAGGCTGGAGGAGGCGTCGGCGCGGTTGGTGCGGGCGCGGGCTCTGTGCGAGGCGCGGGAGTGGTCGGCGGCGGAGGTCGAACTCGCCGAGACCCGCCGCATCGCGGAGCTGGTGGACTCGCCGCCGCTGCGCCGCTCGGTGGCCGGCGAGCAGAGCCGCGCGGCCGGGGCGGCGGGTCGTCTGCCGGCCGGGGCGACGGGTGGGGAGCTGACCCTGACGCGGCGGGAGTGGGACATCGCCCGGCTGGTGGCGGCCGGTGCGAGCAACGCCGAGGCGGCGGACCAGGTGTACGTGACAGTCAAGACGGTGGAGGCTCACCTGACCCGGATCTTCCGCAAGACGGGTGTGTCGTCGCGGGCCGGGTTGGCCGCGCTGCTGGTGTCCCGGGCTGTCGACCCGCGATCCGCTACCGAGGATCGAGGGTCTGGGACCCGCAGGGCCCGTTTTGACCGTTGATGCCCACAATAAAACGGAGATGAAGGATAGGCGTCCCGTGGCGAGTGTCGGATATCTCGCCTTCTGCCTGCGGGAATCTGATATCTTGTCTCCCACCACCGGTCAAACCCGACAGGGTTGACCGGGGGGCCGGAAGCCGCACTGGCTCGCCCGGAGATGCGCAGGGAAGGCATCGTCGTGAGTCAATACATCATCACCATCGTGCCCGTGGAGGACGACGGTGAGGAGATCACCGGCCCGGTGGCCCAGACCGTCGTCCGTCTGGAGACCGGCAACGGCCACCCGGTCGTGCGGGAGCTCACCGTCCGCGCACCGCAGAGCGCCGGTCTGACCGGCGAGCTGCCGTACGTCGACTTCGATGCCCTGCTGCGCGCCTTCATCCCCCCGCAGGACCGGGACCGCAGCCGCGCCGAGGCCGCGCCCCGTCCGGCCGTGACGGTCGGGCCGGTCCCCGCGACCACCGCCACCACCGCCGCCGCGCCCCGGCCGCAGCCGCCCCGACCGGCCCGCCGGGCCGGCGAACCGGAGCGGCTCAGCCGACTCAAGGCCGGTCGCGCGTACCGCCGGGCACCCGACCCGGCGGACCTGGAGGCGGTCTACGAGCAGGTCGGCACGATCAGCCGCGTCGCCGAGCACTTCGACGTTCCGGTGCACACGGCACAGGGCTGGATCAGTCGGATGCGCCGCAAGCACGACGAGGTCAACGCCGGCTGACACCCGGCTCGGCCGGCACCCCGGTCAGCACGGCCAGCGCGTCCACCACCGCCGGCGTCGCCCGGTCCAGCCAGCGCTCGATGCCGACCTCCGCCGTGTCGAACTCGCGCTCCAGCACGCACAGGCCGGCCGTCGGCACGCACGCGCCCACCTCGGCCAGCAGGGCACCCAGGTAGGTGTCGACGACGTGCCGGTGACCGGACCGGGCGGCGGTCATCAACGGCACCGCCACCACCCCGGTCAGCGCACCCCGGGGCAGCACGTCGACGAAGAGCTTCAGCAGCCCGCTGTACGCCGCCTTGAACGTGGGGCTGGCCACCAGCAGCAGCCCCGGTCGGCGTACCGCCTCCAGCACCTCGTCGAGGGTCTCCGGCCGGCTGCCCTGACCGACCAGCTCGGCCGTCAGCTCGGCCAGGTCGATCACCGTCGGCGCGGCGACGGTGATCGGGCCGTGGGTCAGCCGGGAGTGCAGTGCCTCCGCCGTGGCCAACGCGACGGTCCGCGTACGGGAATGGGGTTTCGGGTTGCCGATCAGCGCGGTCATCGGCAGCTCCGCGACGGGCCCGGTCATCGGCCCACCGCCAGCTCCGGAGTCCGCCGGCCGCCCTCGGCGTGCGTGCCGTCCCCGTCGGTCCCGCCATCCAGGAGGCCGTCGTGGCGCAGCAGCGGCAGCACGCCCTCGCCGAACCAGTACGCCTCCTCCAGGTGCGGCTGCCCGGACAGGATCAGATGGTCCACCCCGGCGGCGTGGTACTCGGCGATCCGCTCCGCGACCTCCTCGTGACTGCCCACCAGCGCCGCGCCGGCACCGGGCCGGATCAGGGAGTAGCCCGCCCAGACGTTCGGGTACACCTCCATCCGGGCGTTGCCGTCGGCGTGCAGCGCCGCCGCCCGCCGCTGGCCCTCCGAGTCGGTACGGGCGAAGCGTTGCCGAGCGGCGGCGATCCGCGCCTGGTCGACACCGGCGAGGAGACGGTCCGCCTCGGCCCACGCCTCCCGCGCGGTGTCCCTGGTGATGACGTGGAGTCGACTCCCGGTGCGCAGCGTGCGACCGGCCTCCGCCGCCTGCTCACGTGCCCGACCCAGCAGCTCGCCGAGCTGGGCCGGCGTCTCCCCCCAGGCCAGGTACACGTCCGCGTGCCGGGCGGCCGCTCGCTGCGCCGCCGGCGACGACCCGCCCAGGAACACGGCCGGAGCGGTGGCCGGCGGCCGGGCCAGCAGGGCGGACTTCACCCGGTAGTGCTCGCCGTCGTGGTCGACCGGCTGACCGGACCACAGTCCACCAAGGATGGTGAGGAACTCCTCCGCGCGGGCGTAACGGGCGTCGTGGTCCAGCCAGTCGCCGTAGCGGCGCTGCTCGTCCGGGTCGCTGCCGGCCACGATGTTGAGCAGCACCCGGCCCGCCGAGACACGGTGCAGCGACGCGGCCATCTGGGCGACGAGCGTGGGCGAGGCGAGCCCCGGCCGTAACGCGATCATGAACTTCAGCCGCTGCGTCTGCGCGGCAAGCGCGGACGCCACCACCCACGGGTCCTCGCAGAACAGCCCGGCGGGCGTGAGCACACTGGCGAAACCCAGCCGGTCTGCGGCGCGCGCCACCTGCGCCAGATAGCCGATGTCCGGCGGCCGGCGGGTGATCCGGGCCGGCCGGCTCCCGCCACCCCGGGCGGGCTCGGCCAGGTCACGGCCATCTCCGTGCGTCGGCAGGAACCAGTGCAGGTCCAGTGGCATGGGGTCACTCCCCTTCCGGCGCGACGTCGAAGCGCGCGGGCATCGCGGTGACGGCGTTCATGAAGTTGGTCCGCATCCGGCGTACCGGACCGGTCAGTCGGAGCCGGGCCAGGTGCGGACGGATCGCGGTGAGGAAGGCCGCCATCTCCAACCGGGCCAGGTGCGCGCCCAGGCAGAAGTGCGGACCGATACCGAACGCCAGATGCGGGTTGGGATCGCGGGCGAGGTCCAGCCGGTCGGCATCGGCGAACGCGGCCTCGTCCCGGTTGGCCGAGACGTAGTAGACGACCACCTTGTCCCCGGCGGCGATGCGGGTCCCGTCGAGGACCGTGTCGCGGGTGGCGGTGCGGCGGAACTGCATGATCGGCGTGACCCAGCGCAGCAGCTCCTCGACCGCGCTCGCGGTCAGGTCGGGCTCGGCGATCAGCCGGTCCCGCTGCCCGGGGTGCTCCAGCAACGCCTGCACCCCGTTCGAGATGAGGTGCCGGGTCGTCTCGTTGCCGGCGATGACCAGCAGCAACCACAGCTGACACAGCTGCGCGTCGGTCAGACCCCGACCGTCGGCCTCGGCGTGCACGAGGAGGCTCAGCAGGTCGTCGCCGGGCGCGGCCCGTCGCTGGGCCGCCAGCTGCCGCACGTACGAGAAGGCCGCCGCGAAGGTGTCCCGGTAGCGCTGCACGCTGGCACCGCCGTAGCGGGGATCGTCGAACCCGACCAGGTTGTTGCTCCACTCGAACAGCAGCCGCCGGTCCTCCTGGGGCACACCGAGCAGATCGGTGAGGACGAGCAGCGGCAGCTCGGCGGCGAGGTCCGTCACCACGTCGATGTCACGCGCGGCCACCGCCCGGGCGACGACCTCCTCGGCATGGCGGGTCACCAGCTCGCCGAGGCGGCCCACCGCGCGGGGTGTGAACGCCCCCGCCACCAGCCGCCGCACCCAGGCGTGCTCCGGAGCGTCCATGTTGATCAGAAGCTGCCGGTTGCGGTCCAGATCCTCCGGGGTCCGGGGGTCGGCGAGGAACGCCCCGCCGGCCGCCGACGAGAACGTCGCCGGGTCGCGGGACACCGTGGACACCGCCGCGTGGCGGGTGACGGCCCAGAAGCCCGGGCCCCGGGACCGCACCGACCGGTCGTGGTCGGTGCGGGTCAGCTCGACCTCCTCGACCCAGGCCACCGGCGCCTCCCGTCGGCGACGGGCGAACTCGTCGTACGGCACGCCGGCCAGGAAGGTCCCCGGGTCCGCGAGCAGGCCCGGCGACACCGGGGCGGTCCGGTAGCGGTCCCGCAACGCCCGGCGGGGCACCTTGCCGGTCGGCTCGCGCGGGATCCGGTCGATCACCTCGTACGAACGCGGCACCTTGAAGCCGGCCAGGCTGGTCCGGCAGTGCGCGTCCAGGACCTGCTCGATGCCCCGGGCCGGCCACGCCGGGTCGAGCTGCACCACCGCCCGGACCTGCTCGCCGAACTCCTCGTCGGGCACGCCGATGACCACGCTGTCCCGCACGGCGGGGTGCGTCGACAGCACCGCCTCCACCTCGGCGGGATAGACGTTCACGCCGCCGGTGACGATCAGCTCCGCCGAGCGGCCGGTGAGGAACAGGTAGCCGTCGGCGTCCAGGTGGCCCAGGTCGCCGACGGTGAAGGTGTGCGGAGCGACGTGCGCCTTTTCGGTCTGCTCCGGAGCGTTGTGGTAGTGGAACCCCCGGCCCGGGGGCCGCCGTACGGCCACCCGGCCCTCCTGCCCGGCGGGCACCGGCCGGCCCTCGTCGTCGACCACCACCACCTCGGTCGGCGGCGCCGGCCGGCCCACCGTGCCCGGCCGGGCCAGCCAGGTGTGCGAGTCGGCGAGGGTGACGATGCCGGCCTCGGTCGCGGCGTAGTACTCCACGAACACCGGCCCCCACCACTCGATCATCGCCCGCTTGGTCTCCGGCGGGCACGGGCCGCCGCCGTGCCAGATCCGGGCGAGGCTGGCGCCGGAAAACGCCGCCCGGGTTGCCGCGTCGACCCGCAGCAGGCGGATGAACTGGGTCGGCACCAGATGACTGATGGTGATCTTCTCGTCGTCGATCACGCGCAGCACCTCGACCGGGTCGAACCCGCGGCGCAGCACCAGCCCGCACCCGCGCAGCAGCGGGAACTGGGCGAAGAACAACTGCGCCGAGTGGTACCAGGGGCCGACCAGCAGCGCCTGCCCCTGCGTCGGAATGCCCAGGCCGCCGCCGAGCGCCTCGGTGGTGGCGGCCACCCGGTCGATCGGGGCACCGACCTTCAGCAGCGGGTTGACCACCCCCTTGGGGCGTCCGCTGGTGCCCGAGGTGTAGAGCAGCACGCCACCGGAGAGCGCCGGAACGCCCGGGCCCGCCGGCAGGTCGTGCACCGCCGTGAAGCCGTCCCCGCCGTCCACAGTCACCAGCAGGTCGGGGCCGCCCGGCGTACGCGCCACCGCGTCGCGCACCGTCGGCGCGTACGCCGCCTCGGTGAGCACCGCCCGCGCGCCGCAGTCGGTCAGGATGTGGGCGATCTCCGGCGCGGTGAGGTGCCAGTTGACGGGCACCGCCACCAGACCCGCGTGCACGCAGGCGAGCAGCGCCTCGAACGTCTCGTGCCGGTTGCCGAGCACGAACGCCACCCGGTCACCGACGTCCAGGCCGGCCCCGCGCAGCACGCCGATCCACCGGTCCACCGACCGGTCCAGCTCCGCCCACGTCCGGGTCGTCCGCTCGTCGGTCAGCGCGACGTCGCCGGCCCGGTCCCGGACCATGGTCTTCAGCAGCTCGGCCACTCGTCACTCCTGTCTGGGCGTGGTGCCGTGCGTGAGGTCGGGGCTGACGGCCAGGACGTGCTCCGCGACCGGCCGGAAGTTCAGTCGGGCGATCTGCGCGGTGCCGATGTCCGCCCGCGCCGCCCGGGCCGCGTCGGCGGGAATCACCACCAGCTCGCCGGCCGCCTGGGCGAGCAGCTGCACCTGGCAGCAGCGGTCCATCGCCAGGAACCACCAGGCCGCCTCGGCCACCGAGCCGCCGACCGTCAGCAGCCCGTGGTTGCGCAGCACGACGGCCTTGCCGGCGCCCAGCGTCGCCGCGATCCGGTCCCCCTCCGCGCCGTCGAGGACGACCCCGCCGTACTCGTCGTGGACCTCGTGGTCCTCGAAGAACGCGCACGCGTCCTGGGTGATCGGCGCGAGCGGCCGGCCGAGCGCCGAGAACGCCCGACCGTGGATCGAGTGGGTGTGCGCGGCGGCCACCACGTCCGGGCGGGCCTTGTGGATGGCCGAGTGGATGGCGTAGCCGGCGGGGTTGATCCGGCCGGAGCCGTCGACCACGTCACCTGTGTGGTCGACGCGCAGCAGGTCGTCGTCGCGGACGTGGGCGAAGTGCCGGGCGAACGGGTTGATCCAGAAGGTGTCCGGCTCGATCGGGTCCCGGGCGGTGACGTGGCCGCCGGCGCCCTCGTCGAACCCCGCCAGGGCGAACGCGCGCAGCGTCAGGACCAACTGCCGGCGGCGGTGGGCGCGTTCCTGTTCCGGGTCCCGTCGCTCAGCCACAGCCGCCTCCGGTGTCCGTGTCGTACCCGCCCACGCCCGCCGGCACCGCGGGCGGCGCGACAGGAGTGCCGGTCCGCTCGGCGTACGCGGCGAGGAAGTCGTCGACCCGGTCCACGCCCCAGAACCGGTGTGGGCCCAGCCGCAGGTAGGGGATGCCGAAGATGTCCTCCTCGTACGCCCGCAGCAGGCAGTGCGCCCCGGCCGCCCGGACGCCCTCGTCCTCGACCGCGCCGAGCACCACCGCCGGGTCCACCCCGGCCCGCTCGGCGACCTCGGCGATCACCTCGGGGGTGCACACGTCCTCGCCCCGCTGCCAGCGGGCGGCGATCACCTCCCGGTAGAACGCCTCCCCCGCGCCCTGCTCCCGGGCGGCCAGCCAACCCAGGTGCGGGACCTCCCACCACGGGTCGATGTCGATCGGCCAGCGCATCGGCAGGCCCAGCCGTTGGGCCTGCCGCTTGGCGTCCTGGAGCAGGTACAGGTGCTTGGGCTTGCTCATCTGCACGTAGTGGAAGGCGCCGCCCCGGGCGGTCAGCGCCGCCTCGGTCCGCGCGTCCGGGTCCCAGTACGGGATGAACTCCAGCACCTCCTGCGGCCGGCCCAGTGCCCGGGTCAGCCGCTCCACGGCCAGCCAGCTGTACGGGCTGCGGAAGGAGAAGTACAGGCGGGGCTGCTTGGCGGCCATCACCGCCGCCCGCCGGTCAACGCCGCCACGGTGTCCCCGTCCAGGGTGGCGAGCCGGCCCGCCTCGGGGCCGCGGCTGACCGCGTACCCGTGCAGGATGCTGGCCGTCGCCACCCGGACCAGGCGACCGTCGCGCACGACGTGGCAGTCCATCCGCGCGTCGTACGTGACGTCCTTGAGCACGTCGGTGACGGTGAAGGTGACCCACACGGGCTCGTCGAGGTGGGCGTCGCCGAGCACCTCGACGCGGGCGCGGGACACCACCGGGATCCAGCCCCGCTCGCGCAGCATCCGGCCCACCGACACACCCCGGTCGGCGAGGTAGCGGTCGACCACCTCCTCCAGCAGCCGGACGTACCCGGAGTGCTGCATCCGCTGCGAGTACTGGCAGTAGAAGTAGGGCACCCGCCACTGCCACACGAACCCCGCTCCGGCGGCGCGCAACTCATCGGCCGGGTCCGCGCCGGCGGGGGCGCCCGGCTCGCCAGCGGCCGGCTCCTCGACCAGGCCGGCCAGCTCCGCCGGCAGCGGCGCCCCCTGCGGTACGTCCGCCTCCCGCACCAGAGCCACCCGCACCCGGGCCCGGCACACGGTGACGTCGGCGTCGCGGCGCACACCCATCCGCACCGCGAACCGGCCGTTGGCGGCGGGGGTCACCACCACCGTCGCGGTGTCATCGACGTCGAGGACGGCGGGCAGCAGCAGCGAACAGTCCCGGATCGACAACCCCACCCCGTGCTGGTGGTAGAGCTGGCCGGGGCCGTGCCCCCGCTCCCGGAACCACTGCAGCACACCCTGCTCCACCAGGTACGCGAAGTGTTTGAAGCCGATCCAGGTGCGGATGTTCGCGCCCTCGAACCCGGGCCGGGCCGACAGCGTCACGGATGCGTTCTCAACCGCCGTGGTCACGGCGTACCTCCTCGGATCGCGGGGTCGGGGCAGACCTTCTCGACGAAGCCCGCGACGTGTCGGGCCACCTCGGCCGCCCGGTCGAGATGACAGAAGTGGTGAAAGTCCGGCTCCACGACGACGTGCGCGTCGGGAAGTTCGGCCCGCAGCGCGCCGACGCGCGGGCCGTCGAGGCCGGGGTCCCGGCCGCCGGTGAGCACCATGGTCGGCACGGTCACCGCGTGCAGCGGCAGGCCGGCGGTCGCGGTGAAGTGGTCGAACAGGGTGGTGAAACCGACGGGGCCGATCCGGTCCACCATGATGTCCCGCATGGCGGTCAGGGTCTCGGCGTCCAGGTCGGCCAGCCGGGGGCCGAGGCGGTGGCGCAGCCCCTCGTCGATGATCTGGACGAAGTTGGCCTGCGCCCGCTCGTGCACCGCCCAGGTGATCGGCAGATCGGGCGGGCAGTAGAACGGCGCGATGAGCATGGCTCCGCGCGGGGCGACGTCCGGTTCGGTGGCGAGCATCTCCAGCACCGCGTTCGCGCCGAGCGAGTGGCCGACCACGACGTCGGGGGGCGTGGCCAGGGCCCGGACGGCGGCGGCGAGCCAGGCGCCCGGGGTGCCCCGACGCCGCCAGCGGTGATCGGTGCCGGCCTTCCACGGCAGCTCGGCCGCGAGCAGCCGCCAGCCGGAGGGCAGCCGCTGCGCCAGGGGCCGCCAGCTGCGCCAGGCGTCGGACATGCCGTGCGCGAGCAGCACGGTGGGCGTCCCGGTGTCCGGGCCGGCGAGCCGGTGCACGGCGACCGCCGGTGGTGCGCCGCTCATCGCCGGGCCGCCCGGACGTCGAGTTCGCGCATGCCGTCGACGGGGTCGCCGCAGCGGACCGTGACCGTCGCGTTGGTCGCGGCGAGGCGTACGGCCAGCGCCGTGTGCACGACTCCCGCCGCGCCGTAGTGGTCGCCCGCCACGGCGGCCGCGTCGATGAGCAGGCCGCGAGGTGTGCCGTCGACGGGAACGCCCGCCCGCACGGGCCCCAGCAGGGCCAACGGGTGCGGCGCGGCGTCGACCCGGCCGAGCAGCAGGCAGGCCGCCCCGGCGCGCAGCGGTCGGGCGTCGGTGACGCCGTCCCGGGCGGCGTGCAGGGCCTGGGCCTGCGGGTCGTCCGGCTCGGTGCCGACCACGACGACCCGGTCGGCGCGGCCGGTACGCAGCAGCAGCCCGGCCAGCCAGATCGCGTCCAGGCCGGCGGTCGCGCCGGAGCAGACGGTGAGGTTGGGGCCCCCGAAGCGGAACCAGATCGCGATCGCGCCGGCGATGACGTTGCTGGAGGCGTTCGGCGCCTCCAACGGGCCGACCTCGCGTGGGCCGCCCTCGCGCAGCCGGCGGGCGATGTCGCCGACGGTGGCGACGTTGCCGAGGTTGGAGCTGACCACCACCGCGGTACGCGGATCCGCCGGTCCGCTCGGGCGGGGCGCCTTCGGCGCGAGGCCCAGCGCCCGATGCACGGCGCAGAGGGCGAGTCGGGTGGCCGGCTCCTTGGCCAGCAGACCCTTGCGGCCGAGCAGGTCGGCGGCCCGCTCGGGTGGGCAGGCGGGTTCCTCGTCGGCGACGCCAGCCGGCAGGTCTGCTCCGGGCAGGTGCAGCGCCGCCGCGAGAACGGCGGCCACCTGTCGATCCGGGTCGGCTCCGGAGCGCGCGTCGGTGATGGACCGACCGGGCCGGGTCACCTGGCCCGGGCGGCGGGACGCGGGCGGCGGCACGCCGCGATCCGGTGTCGGCGCGAGGTGCCCGGCGTGGACGCGGTCCGTCATCGCAGCGCCTCCAGGAGGGTGACGGCATTGAGACCGCCGAAGCCGAACGCGTCCACCTGCGCCACCCGCACGTCCGCCCGTGCGGCCGCCTCGCGGACCAGCCGCAGCGCGGCCGCCTCGGGCGCCGGCCGGGTCAGGCCGACCACCGGCGGCACCCGACCGGTGCGCAGGATCTCGACGGCGACGGCGACGCTGAGCAGCGCCGAACCTCCCGACGTGTGGCCGACGGCGCCCTTGAGGGCGGTGACCAGGGGGCCGGGCTCGCACCCGGCGAACACCTCGGCGATGACACGCGCCTCGGTCTCGTCGTTCAGCGTCGTGCCGGTGCCGTGCGCCAGGACCAGGTCGACCTGCTCGGGCCGGCGCTCGGCGCGCTGGTGGGCGTCGCGGACCGCCCGCAGGATGCCCGCCGGGTCCGGCGCCGTCTCGTGCCCGGCGTCGCAGGACAACCCGGTGGCGAGCAGCCGGGCCAACCCACGGCCGGGTCGCTCCGGCTCGACCACCAGCACCGCCGCGCCGTCGCCGAGCAGCACACCGGCCCGGTCGGCGTCGAAGGGCCGCACCCGGCCGGTCGGCCGGGCGGCCACCCGGCCGATCATCGCCAGCATGGAGGCGCTGCTGCCATCGGTGCCGCCGACCAGCACGGCGTCCGCCTCGCCGGTCTCCACCAGGTCCTGTGCCAGGGCGAGGGCGGAACCGCCGGCGCTGCACGCGTTGGCCAGGGTGACCACCCGCTGCACGCCGGGTACCGCGCTGGCGACGGCGTCGGCGAAGTGCAGCCGCTCGGCCGGAAAGTCCACCGAGCCCGCGAGGGCCGCCCGTTCCACCTCGGCCGACTCGCGCAGCCCGGTGCCGACGAGGCTCACCACCCGCTGTCGACGTGCGTCGAGGCCGGCGGCGGCGACGGCCTCGGCCACGCAGTCGGTCAGCCAGCGGCTCGGGCCGAACGGCGCGTCGTCATCGATCGGGTAGCCGTGGCCGACCCCCACCCGGGCCGGGTCCGAGCGCCGCAGCCCGGCGGCGCCGCACGCGCCGCGCAGCAGCGCCGCGACGGTGGCCGGGCCGTCGCCGAAGCAGGTACGGACGGCGGTGGCGGTGATGGTGGCGGCCATGTCCTACCCCCGCACCACTGCCGCGGCGACCGCGCCGTCGCGGGAGCGTCCGACGATCAGCGCGGGCCGACCGCGTGCGGCCGGGTCCTCGGCGTAGCGGCCCAGCAGCACGCCCAGCGCCAGCGCGCCGGTGGCGGACTGACAGTCACCGAGCGCCGGACGCACCGACAACCGCTGCGCGGCCGCCGGCAGCACCTCGGACAGGCTGTCGGCGTCGAGATCGCCGCTCGCGACTGCCCACACGTCGGGCGGGCGGACCTTGGCCGTGGCCAGCGCCCGGCGTACGCAGCCGGTGAGCCCGTCGACGCCCTGCTCCGGCTGGAAACCGGTGGCCACCGCGAGCACCTGGGCGCGCGGAGCCCCGGTGAGGCCGGGCGTCGGGCGGCGCAGCAGGTAGACCGCCGCGGCCTCACCGGCCGGGCCGGCGCCGGTCAGCTCCGCCGCCCACGCCGTGTTCGGCGTGTACTCCTCGACCCCGCCGACCAGCAGGGCGTCGACGTATCCCCGGCGCAGGGCGTTGAGCGCGTAGCGCAGCGCGTACAGGAAGGCGAGCGGGCCGCCGGCCACTGTGGCGTTGACGCCGCGCAGCCCGTAGCGGATCGCGGCCTGCCCGCTGGCGCAGTTCATCACCGTGTTCGGGAACAACACCGGGTTGACCAGGTACGGCTTGTCCTGCACCAGCGTCTCGCGGGAGAAGTCCATCGTCGACTTCAGGCTGCCGGTGGTGGTGCCCAGCACCACGCCGACGCGGTGCCGGTTGTCGTCGTCGGGGGTGAGCCCCCCGTCGGCCAGTGCCCGCCCGCAGGCCACCATCGCCAGCGCGGTAGCCCGGTCCAGGAAGCTGGTGCCCTTGCGGCCCAGCAGTCGGCGTACGTCGAAGTCGGCGATCGCCGGGGCCTGCGCCGTGGGCAGCGGCTCGTCGAAGCGGTCGCCCACGTCGACGCCGACGACCGTGCCGGCGCGGACGGCGGCCAGCAGCTCGGTGACCGACTCCCCGGCCGCGCTGAGCACTCCCCAGCCGCTCACCAGGGCGGTCACCGGATCGCCCCGAAGATCGTGATGGCGTTGTTGCCGCCGAACGCGAAGCCGTTGTTCTGCGCCACCCGCACCGTGGCCGGGCGGGCCGTGTTCGGCACCGGATCGATCCACGACAGCTCCGGGTCCGGGTTGGCCCAGTTGATGGTCGGAGGCAGGAACCCGTGCCGGATGCCCAGCGTCGTGGCGATCGCGCCGAACCCGCTCGCCGCGCCCATCGTGTGCCCGAGCATCGACTTGATCGAGCTGACCGGCGGCACCCGGTCGCCGAACACCGCCCGGATGGCCCGCGCCTCGCACAGGTCGTTGGCGGGCGTGCCGGTGCCGTGCGTGCTGATGTAGTCGATGTCCTCCGGTTTGACCCCGGCGTTCGCCTGCGCCAGCCGCATGCACGCCGCGACGCTCTCCTCGTTGGGCGCGACCATGTGGTGGGCGTCGCAGTTGACGCCGTACCCGAGCACCTCGGCGTAGATCCGGGCGCCCCGGTCCTGCGCGTGCTCCAGGGTCTCCAGCACCAGCGCCGCGCCGCCCTCACCGGTGAGGATGCCGGAGCGGTCCCGGTCGAACGGCCGGCACGCCCGCTCGGTCAACGCGCCGAGCCGGTAGAAGCCGGCGTGCGCCCACCGGCACACCGAATCGGCGCCGCCGGCCAGCATCACGTCCGCCTCACCCCAGCACAACAGGTCGTACGCGTACCCGATGGCGTAGTTGCTGGCCGAGCAGGCGGTGGTGAGGGTGACCGACTCCCCGGCCAGCCCCAGCTCCGCGCTCACCGCGTAGGACAGCCGCTCGGCCGGCGCCTGGCGCAGCGCCTCGGCGGACATGGCCGGGTAGCCACCGGCCACCAGCTCGGCGGTGAGCTGCTCCACCACAGTGGACTCGCCGCTGGTGGTGCCGACGACCGCGCCGACGCGCGCCGGGTCGGTGGCCGGCAGCGACAGACCCGCGTCCATCGCGGCCAGCCGGGCCGCCGCCGCCGCGAACAGCGCCGAGCGGCCCCACTCGTCGACCCGCAGCCGCCGCAGCAGCGCCTCCGGCCGGAACGCGGGCACCTCACCGGCGAAGTGGTGCGGGAACCCGCTCGCGTCGAAGCTCGTGATGGGCGCGGCGGCCGAGCGGCCGGAGCGCAGCCCGTCGGTGAACTCGTTCACGCCGATGCCGATGCCGGACACCGGTCCGAGCCCGGTGACGACCACGCGGTGCACGGTCAGTCCTGCCAGCCGGCGTGTCGCGCCACCACCTCGTGGACGGCCTTGAGGCTGCGCATCTCGTTCAACTCGGCCTGCGGGATCTCCACCTTGTACTTCTTCTCGATCCGGGCCAGGATCTCGATCGCCCGCAACGAGTCCGCCTCGTACTCCTCGACGAAGTCTGCGGTGTCGGCGACCTCCTCGGGTTCCAACTCGAGCACCTCCGCCACGATCTCCCGCAGCTCCGCCATGTGCGTGTCGCGTTCACTCATCGGTGTTCCCTCTTCCTCTCATCGTTTCCGCTCCGCGATGGCGTCGGCCGGTCGGACGACGGCCATCATCGAGCCGAACTCCGCCACCTGGTCGGTCCCCACCCAGCTGGATCCGGCGGCGAACGCGGCCCCGTGCACGACCTGTTCCAGGCGCACCCGGTGCCGGATCACGTCGCCCGGGTACACCTGGCGCAGCAGCACGCAGTCCCGGGCCGCGGTGAACATCGGCAGCCCGGTCGTGCCCGGCCCGCGCGACAGCAGCCACAGCACCGCCGCGCCCTGACCGAACGACTCGATCAGCAGCGACGCCGGGTAGGCGTACCGGTCGGGGGCCTGCCCCTCGGCGATCCCGGAGTAGCAGGGCTCGCAGCCGGTGACCGCCTTCACCGCCTCCAGGCTCACCCCCGGCTCGACGCTGTCGACCCGATCGAGCAGCAGCATCGGATACCGGTGCGGCAGCAGGGTCCGCAGCTCACCGTGCTCGAGTCGCATCAGGCGGTCCCGCCGTCCGCGCTCGGCCAGCGGTAGACCGCGCGCACCGTCGCCGCGTGGACCCCGTCGCCGCGTACGCACCGGGCGGCGACGTCGAAGGACTGGTCGTCGCCGACCGGGCCGACCGACGCCTCGACGGTGAGCGTGTCGCCGGCCAGCAGCGGGGCGAGGAACCGGGCGGAGCGCAGCCGGTGCAGCTGGGGCAGCCGGCCGGCGCAGTAGCCGACGGCCGACGTCACGGCCTGCCCGATCGTCTCCAGGGTGAACACGCCCGGATAGACGGTCAGCTCGGGGAAGTGCCCGGCCAGGTAGACGTCTGCGGCGTCGACCGTGGTGCCGGCGCGCAGGCTGATCCCGCCGCGCGGGCCGGCGGACACCTCGACCCACTCGATTGCCGGCAGCGGCGCGGCAGCGGCCTCGTACGTGTCGGCGGGCCGGGTCGCGGCACTGAACGCGGGTGCGGCGGTCACAGCACGATCCCCCCGTCCACGCGGATCACCTGGCCGGTGACGTAGCCGGCGCGTTCGGAGAGCAGGAACTCGACCAGGTCGGCGACGTCGGCGGGGGCGCCGAAGCGGCCCAACGGGATCTGCCCCAGCGCCTGCTCGCGCAGCTTCGCCGGCAGCGCGGCGGTCATGTCGGTCTCGATGAAACCGGGGGCGACGACGTTGACCCGGACGCCGTACCCGGCGACCTCCTTGGCCAGCGACAGGCTGAGCCCGATGATGCCGGCCTTGCTGGCGGCGTAGTTGGTCTGCCCGGTGTTGCCGGTGACCCCGGCCACCGAGGACAGGTTGACGATGGCGCCGCGGCGTCGCTTGAGGAAGCGGAACGCGACGGTCCGGCAGGTGTTCCAGGTGCCGGTGAGGTTGGTGCCGATCACGTCGTGCCACTCGTCCGGCGCCATCAGCACCAGCGGCCGGTCCCGGGTGATGCCGGCGTTGTTGACCAGCGCGGTGAGCGGCCCGAGGTGCCGTTCGGCGGCGGTGACGAACGCGTCGACAGCGTTCGGATCGGTCACGTCGCACGGCCCGAACCACGACCCGACCCCGTACGCCTCGACCTCCGCCCGGGTCTTGTCGGCGGCCTCGCTCGGCGCGCTGTAGCAGCCCGCCACCGCGTACCCCTGCGCCGCGAGCCGCAGCGCCACGGCCCGGCCGATTCCCCGGGACACCCCGGTCACCAGCGCGCAGCGCGGCGCGTCGCCTGCCGTTGTCATGTCATCCCCTGCTCATCCGATGGCCCGTTGCGCGCGCAGCCGGTCCCGCGTGGCCGGGTCGACGCCCACCTCGTCGAGGACCCGGTCGGTGTCCGCGCCGGGCTCGGGGGCGCCGGAGCGGACGGCTGTCGGTGTCCGGGAGAACTTGACCGCCGGCCCGGTCAGCGGCGCGGTGCTGCCGTTGGACAGCACCGTCTCCTGCACCATGGCCCGGGCGAGGACCTGCGGGTCGGTCGCGGCCTCGGCGAAGGTCCGCACCCGCTCGGCGGTGATCCCGTTGGCGTCGAGGGTGTCGACCACCTCGGCGCACCTCCGCCCGGCGCACCAGTCGGCGACCACCGCGTTGACAGTGGCGCGGTTGTCGCGGCGTTCCTCGTTCGTCGCGTACCCGGGTGCGCGGGCCAGTTCCGGGCGGCCGACGACCTCGGCGAGGCGACGCCAGGAGCGGTCCAGTGCGACCGCCACGTAGACGTGGCCGTCGGCGCACCGGAAGCAGCCGGCCGGCACCACGAAGTCGGCCTGGTCGCCCCAGCGGCGTAGTGGCACCCCGGTCGCGCCGAGGGTGAGGTAGCCGTTGCTGGAGAACAACAGCGAGTCGAGCATGCTCACGTCGACGTGCTGACCCTCGCCGGTGCGGTCGCGGTGGCGCAGCGCGGCGAGCGCGCCGATCACCGCGTGCAGCCCGGCGAGGTCGTCGGCGAGGAAGGTGGGCGCCTTCAAGGGAGCGCCGTCGGGTTCGCCGTTGAGCGCCATCCAGCCGGCGGCGGCCTGGGTGGTCGGGTCGTACCCGGGTCGCTGCGCGTCGGGGCCGTACTGGCCGTAGCCGGAGACGGAGACCAGCACCACGTCCGGCCGGACGGCCCGGCACTCCTGGTAGCCGACGCCCCAGGCATCCAGGGTGCCGGGCTTGTAGTTCTCCACCACCACGTCGGCGGTGGCGACGAGCCGCAGGAACACCTCGGCCGCGCCGGGGCGGCGCAGGTCGAGCCCGATGCTGCGCTTGTTGCGGTGCACGCTCTGGCGGAACCAGGACAGGCCGGTGCCGGGAATGTCCGGGGGCATCAACCCCTCCCGGTTGCCGGGCATCTCCACCCGCAGGACGTCCGCGCCGAGGTCGGCCAGGACGCAACTCGCGATCGGGCCGGACCAGACCTTCGTGACGTCCAGGACGCGTACGCCGTGCAGCGGCCCGGTCAGGTCGTGGCGGGCGTCGGCGTAGAACGCCGCGGCGTCGCGGGCGGGCGCGGTGCGCGTCTCGGTGTCCATGGCGGCTACTCCCGCACCAGCAGCGACGCCGTGCCGAGCGAGCCGCCGCAGCACATGGTGACCAGGGCGGCCTCGGAGTCGGCGCGTTCCAGCTCGTGCAGGGCGGTCACCAGCAGCCGGGTGCCGCTGCTGCCCAGCGGGTGCCCGAGCGAGATCGCGCCGCCGTTGACGTTGACCCGGTCCAGGTCGGCGTCGTGGTGCGCGGCCCAGGACAGCACGACCGCCGCGAAGGCCTCATTGACCTCCACGACGTCGATGTCGTCGAGCGTCATACCGGCGCGCTTGAGCAGCTTGCGGGTCGCCACGGTCGGGCCGTCGAGCAGGTAGTATGGGTCGGCGCCGGTGACGACCTGGTGCGCCAGCCGGGCCCGGGGCCGCAGGCCGTGCGCGTCGGCCCGCTCCCGCGACATCCACAGGATCGCCGCGGCGCCGTCGGAGATCTGCGAGATGGTGCCGGCGGTGTGGATGCCGTCCGGGAGCACCGGCCGCAGGGCGGCGAGCCCGTCCGCGGTGGTGTCGCGGATGCCCTCGTCGACGTCGACCGACGTGCCGTCGGGCAGCGGCACCGGGGTGATCTCCCGGTCGAAGCGGCCCTCGGCGCGGGCCCGCGCGGCCCGCTGCTGCGAGCGCAGCCCGTAGGCGTCGGCGTCCGCGCGGGTCAGCCCCTGCCGGGCCGCGATCCGCTCGGCGCCGCCGAACTGCGCCTTCGGCGGATCGTCGTACGGGTAGTCGGGTGTCTTGTAGTGGCCGGGCCCCTGGTAGAGGTTGGTGCCGACGGGCACCCGGCTCATCGACTCCACGCCGCAGGCGATGCCCACGTCGATCGCGCCGGCGGTGATGAGCGCCGCGATCAGGTGGTTGGCCTGCTGCGCGGAGCCGCAGGAGGTGTCGACTGTGCTCGCCGCGACCTCGTAGTCGAGGCCACTGTTGAGCCAGGCGTTGCGGGTGACGTTGAGGCTCTGCTCGCCTACCTGCGTGACGCAACCGCCGATGATCTGATCCACCTCGCCGGGGGCGACGCCGGAGCGGCGCAGCACCTCGACCTGCACGTGTCGCAGCAGCTGCACGGCCTTGAGGCCGGACAGCGCACCCTCGCGCCGGCCGATCGGCGTCCGCACCGCCTCGACGATCACCGCCTCCGGCATGGACTCCCCCTCCTGGTCGGCGCGTGGTGGTTCGCGGGTGCTCAGGCCGGTACGAGCCGGACGCGCAGCTCCTCCAGGCCCCGGAAGGTGCTGCTGTGCCGCCATTCGAGGTCGATCTCGTCGGCGTCCGGGTCGGCCAGCTCGATGACCGCGAACCGGTCCACCAGACGGCGGAAGGCGATCTGCCCCTCGGCGCGGGCGAGCTGCGCGCCGAGGCAGTGGTGCGGGCCCCAGGCGAACGACAGCGGCGTCTCCGGCGGTTCGGCGCCGGCGAAACGGGCGATGTCGAGCCGGTCCGGGTCGGCGTAGCGGGCCGGGTCACGGTTGGCCGCGCCGATCAGGGTGATGACGTGTTCGCCGCTTTTGAGCGGGGTGCCGTCGACGAAGGTGGTGTCCTCGAAGGCGGCACGCCCCAGCACGTGCACCGGGGAGTCGAAACGCAGCAGCTCCTCGACCGCGGAGCGGGTCAGCTCCGGTTCGGCGCGCAGCCGCTGCAACTGCTCGGGGTTGCGGCACAGTGCGTGCGTGCCGAGCCCGATCAGGTCGGTCATGGTCTGAAAGCCCGCGCCGAAGAGCAGCACGATCACCTGGATCAGCTCGTCGACCGAGAGCCGGTCACCGTCGATCTCGACCTGGCCGAGCGCGGAGGCGAGGTCGTCGCGGGGATCCTCGCGGCGCTTGCGGACCAGGTCGGCGAAGTACTCCTCCATCTCGCCGAGCGCCTGGTCGGACGCCTTGAGCACCTCCTCCGGCGCGAAGATCTCCAGCCCGCCGGACGCGGCGCGGGTGAGCCGGCGCAGCAGCGGCCAGTCCTCCGGCGGCACGCCGACCAGCTCGCCGATCACCATGACCGGCAGCGGGAAGCCGAACGAGCCGACGATGTCGACCTCGCCGCCGCCGGGGCCGATGCGGGCGGTGATGTCGTCGAGCAGCCCGTCGACGAAGGTGGTCAGTCGGGGGCGCAGGGTCTCGGTGCGTCGCGGGGTGAACACCCGGCTGACCAGTCCGCGCAGCCGGGTGTGCTCCGGCCCGTCGAGGAACAGCAGGGTGCGGGCGCCCTCGCGGCCCCGGGAGTCGCCCATGCGGGGGCGTTGCGCGGACTTGTCCAGCGACGGGTTGCGCAGCGCGGCCCGGCAGTCGTCGTACGCGGTGAGCACCCAACCCACACCCTGACCGGGCTGTTCCATCCGGTACTTCGGCGCCGCGGTCCGCAGCGCGTGGTAGTGCGGGTACGGGCTGCTGACGGTGGCCGGGGCCTTCATCAGCAACTCCATCGCGATGATCCGGGGGTCAGCGCTCACCACGGTCTCGGTCATGGCTCGGAAGCCTAATAGTGTTTCGCGTATCTCGGAAGTACTTGTTTCTCGTATCTTTGGTTGCGCATACTGGCGGGCATGACCTCGGCCCGTACCGGCATGCCGCCGAGATTCGACGCCCGTGACCCCGCAGTGGTCGCCGACCCCTACCCCACCTACGCGGCGCTGCGAGCGGCCGGCCCGCTGTGCCGGATGGGCCCGGGCAGCTGGGGCGTCACCCGCTACGCCGACGTCGCCCGGCTCGTCCGCGACCCGCGCCTGGGCAGCGAGTTCCCGGCCGCCTACCACCGGATGTCGGCCGGCGACGGCGCGGCCGGCGACTTCTTCGGCAGCATCATCCTCTACCGCGACCCGCCCGAGCACGGTCGACTGCGGCGCCTGATGGCCAAGGCGTTCAGCCCCGCCCTGGTGCGCCGGCTACGCCCCCGCATCGAGCAGATGGTCACCGAGCTGCTCGCCCCGGCGAGGAGCACCGGAGGTTTCGACGCCGTCTCGGATCTCGCTTTTCCCCTGCCGGTGATGGTGGTCTGCGCCCTGATGGGCATCCCGCCGGCCGACCACGAGCGCATCCGCCCGTACGCACTGGACCTGAGCAAGGCGTTCGCCGCGATCGTGCCCGACGACGACCGGCCGGCCGCCGACCGGGCGGTCGAGTGGCTGCGCGGCTACCTCGGTGAGATCCTGCAGCGGCGTCGCGCCGAACCCGGCGAGGATCTGCTGTCCCGGATGCTGGCCGCGACCGACGACGACGGCGCCGTGCTCGGCGACGACGAGATCGTGGACAACGCGGTCTTCGCCTTCTTCGCCGGCTTCGAGACCACCACCAACCTGATCGCCACCGGGGTGGCCGCCCTGCTCGACCACCCCGACCAGCTCGCCCTGCTCCGGTCGGACCCGACCCTGACCCCCCGGGCCGTCGAGGAGTTCCTGCGCTACGACGCCCCGATCCAGGGCGTCGCCCGCCTCGCCCGCGAGGATCTGGACGTCGGCGACCGCACCATCCGCGCCGGCCGGGTGCTGATCCTGCTGCTGGGCAGCGCCAACCGCGACCCCGACCAGTTCGCCGAGCCGGACCGCCTCGACATCACCCGCGCGGAGAACTCGCACCTGTCCTTCGGCGGCGGCATCCACCACTGCCTCGGCGGCTACCTGGCCCGGGTGGAGGCACAGGTCGCGTTCGAGACCCTGCTGCACACCTTCGGCACGCTGACCCCGGCCGGCCCGGCCCGCCGGCAGACCGACGGGACGCTGCGCTCGTACGCCAGCGTGCCCGTGGCGGTGCGGCCGTGAGCCCCGCCGGCCGCGTCCTGCCGGCGCGGATGGACCCGCTCGCGCCCGAGGTCGTCGCCGACCCCTACCCGACGTACGCGCGGATGCGCTCGGCCGGCCCGCTGTGCCGTTTCGGGCCGGCGAGCTGGGGCGTGACCCGGCACCGGGACGTGGCCGCGCTGCTGCGCGACCGCCGACTGAGCAACACCTTCCCGGAGGACGACCCGCAGTTCCGGATGGCGCAGGACCTCTCCCGCGAGGTGTTCCGCCGCATCATCCCCACCCGCGACCCGGACGACCACAGCCGGCTGCACCAGCAGATCGTCCGCGCGTTCAGCCCCGGCGTGGCCCGGCGCACCGCGAGCCGCGTCGGCGACCTCGTCGACGAGCTGCTCGCCCCGACGCTGGACACCGGCCGCCTGGACGCCGTCGCCGACCTGGCGTTTCCGGTCGCCGCGACAGTCGTGTGCGAACTGATCGGCCTGCCGGCGGCGCGCACCCGCGCCGAGGTGTGGCCCCGCTCGGCGGCGCTGGGCCGGGCCTTCACGCCGTTCCTGCCCGAGGCCGACCGCGCGGCGGCCGACGAGGCCCTCGCCTGGCTGCGCGGGTACGTCCGCGACCTGCTCGCCGACCGACGCGCCGACCCCAACGGCGACCTGCTCGACCGGATGCTCGCCGTGGCCGACCCCGCCGAGGGCATCGAAGAGGTCGTCGACAACATCGTCTTTCTCTGCTTCACCGGCTACGAGACGACAATGAACATGGTCTGCACCGGCAGCATCGCCCTGGCCGACCAGCCCGACGAGTGGCGTCGGCTGCGCGCCGACCCGTCGCTGGCCGCCACCGCCGCCGAGGAGTTCGTCCGGTTCGACGCCCCGATCCAGTACACGGCCCGGCTGGCGTTGGCGCCGATCCCGGTCGGCGACCGGGTGATCCGGCCCGGCCGGTCGGTCTTCCTCCTGCTCGGCTGCGCCAACCACGACGAGGACGTCTTCGCGGACCCCGGTCGCATCGACATCGGCCGGCACCCCAACCCACACGTCGGCTTCGGCGGGGGCGTACGCGGCTGCCTCGGCGCCGCGCTGGCCCGCATCGAGGGAGCTGTCGTCTTCGAACGGCTCGCGCACCGGCTCACCGACATCGACCTGGCCGCCGAACCGGTGCGCGAGCCCAGCGCCCTCTTCCGGTCGTACGCGTCGATCCCGCTCGCCGTCACCCCCGCCTGAGCGGGCGGAACCAGGAGTCGCAGATGTCACTGATCGGCCGACCCGTCCGGCGTACCGAGGACCGCGCCCTGCTCACCACCGGCGGCACGTACGTCGACGACGTGCTCGTGCCCGGCTCGCTGGAGCTGGTCGTCGTCCGCTCGACGGTGGCCCACGGACGGTTGCGGGGCGTGGACACCGAGGCCGCGCGCCGGGCGCCCGGCGTGGTCGCGGTGTTCACGGCGGCGGACGTGGACCTGGCGCCGCTGCCGCCCGAGGCCGGGGTGCTGAACCAGAAGATGACCACCCCGGTGCTCGCCGACGACGTGGTGCGCTTCGTCGGCGAACCCGTCGCCGCGGTGCTGGCGACCAGCCGCGCCGAGGCGGTCGACGCCGCCGCCCTCGTCGCGGCCGACATCGCGCCCCTGCCGGTGCTCGTCGACCCCGAGGAGGCCGTCACCGACGAGCTGGTGCTGCACCCCGAGGCCGGCACGAACATGGTGCTCAAACTGGGCTTCCGACGCCCGGCCGGCCGCGCCGAGCTGCACGAGGGCGCCGAGGTGGTCGTCCGGCAGCGGATGCGCAACCCCCGGGTCGCCCCCTGCCCGCTGGAGGCCCGCGCCGGGCAGGCCGAGTGGGGGCCGGACGGGCTGCGCTACCGCGCCGGCAGCCAGGCCGTGCACCTGTGGCGGGGCCAGCTCGCGGCGGCCCTCGGTGAGCCGGAGGACCGGGTCCAGGTGGTCAACGGCGATGTCGGCGGGGCGTTCGGCTCCAAGGCGTTCGCCAGCCGGGAGGACGTCCTCGTCGCCTGGGCCAGCCGTCGACTCGGCCGCCCGGTGCGCTGGGCGGAGACCCGCAGCGAGAGCATGACCGCCGCCGGGCACGGCCGCGCCCAGCACCAGAGCGCCGAGCTGGGCGGCACCCGCGACGGGCGGATCGTGTCGTACGCGCTGGAGGTCGTGCAGGACGCCGGGGCGTACCCGCGCATCGGCGCGATCCTGCCGTTCTGGACCCGGACGATGCTCACCGGCCCGTACGCGATCAGCCGGGCGAAGTTCAGCTCGTCCAGCGTCACCACCACGACCACCCCCGTGGTGTCGTACCGGGGCGCCGGGCAGCCGGAGGCCGTCGCCGCGCTGGAGCGGATGGTCGACGTGTACGCGGCGGAGATCGGCCTGGACCCGGCCGAGGTGCGCCGGCGCAACCTGTTGCCGCCGGAGAGCTTCCCGGTCACGACGATCACGCGCGCCCGCTACGACACCGGCGACTATCCGGCGGCGCTGGAGCGGGTGCTCGCCGAGGCCGACTACCAGGCGTTGCGCGCCGAGCAGGCGGCCCGCCGCGAGCGCGGCGACGTCCAGCAGCTCGGCATCGGCCTGTCCACCTTCGTGGAGATCACCGGCGCGGACACCCGCAGCGAGTACGCCTCGATCCGCGTCGACGACACCGGTCGGTTCACGGTTGGGTCCGGCACCTGCCCGCACGGGCAGGGCCACGTCACCGCGTGGGCGATGCTCGCCGCCGACGTGCTCGCCGTGGCGCTGGACCGCGTCGACGTCCGCCACTCCGACACCGCGACGATCCCCGCGGGCGGCGGCACCGGCGGATCCCGGTCGTTGCAGACCGGCGGCATGGCCGTCCGCGAGGCGGCCCTGGCCCTGGTGGAGCGGGGCCGGGACGCGGCGGCCGGCCACCTGGGCGTGGCCCGCGACGAGGTGGAGTACACCGCGGGACGTTTCCGCTCGACGGCCGGGCACGTCGTCTACTGGGCCGAGCTGGCCTCCGCCAACGACCTGTCCGTGGAGGCGACCTTCCAGCCGTCCGCCGCGACCTGCCCGTTCGGCGCGCACCTGGCGGTGGTGCTGGTCGACACCGAGACCGGCCAGGTGACCCTGCGCCGGGCGGTGGCCGTCGACGACGCGGGCGTGCTGCTCAACCCGCTGCTGGCCGAGGGGCAGGTGCACGGCGGCCTGGCGCAGGGCGCCGGTCAGGCGCTGGTGGAGGAGGTCCGCTTCGCCGCCGACGGCACACCCCTGCACGGTGACCTGCACCGCTACGCCATGATCGGCGCGGCCGAGCTGCCCTCCTTCGAGACGGTGGCGACGCAGACCCCCACCGCGGTGAACGCGCTGGGCGCCAAGGGCCTGGGCGAGTCGGGGGCGGTCGGGTTCCCGCCGGCGGTGCAGAACGCCGTGGTCGACGCCGTCCGCCACCTGGGCGTGCGGCACATCGACATGCCGGTGACCGCCGAGCGGGTCTGGACGGCCATCCAGGAGGCGTACGCCGTCCGCTAGCTCCGACGCCACCGCGCTCCGCGGCCGGCGGGCGGTCCGCGACGGCGGACGGCGGACGGCGGGGGATGCTCAGGCCCGTCCTTTGCTCTGCTTCAACCCACGCAACACCACGCGTCCGGTATCCGGACACCGGGTGTTGCCTCCGTTGAAGCAGAGCAAAGGATCCGATGCGCAGGCGTAGCCCCGACGTCCTCGACCCGGTGCAGGCACCGGGCGTGCCGGGATCGGGCGTGCCGGGATCGGGCGCGTCGTCAGTCGTCCACGACGGACAGCGCCTGCTTCGGGCAGCGGCGGGCGGCCTCGCGTACCCGGTTGGCAAGCGAGCCTTCCAGCGGCTGTTCGGTGATGTGCAGACGGTCGTCCTCACCGACGTCGAACACCTCGGGGGCCTGCCCCACGCAGACCGCGTTGCTCTCGCAGCGGGAGAAGTCCACGACCAGTCGCATCGCTCACGCCTCCGTCTTCGCGACGATCTCGAGGATGGGGAACATCATGGTGGGCACGCTGCGCGCCAGCCGCAGGTCGGCGGCGTCCAGCAGCCGTTCGATGTGCTCGCGCGAGCGCGCGCCGCCGCCGACCATGGCCAGCAGGAGCAGGTCGTAGAGGCGGCCCACGTCGAAGCGGTCGCCGGCCTCGACCACCGGCTCCAGCACCAGCAGCCGGCTGTCGGGCCGCATCGCCGCGCGCACGGCGCTCAGCAGCCGTACGGCGTTGTCGTCGTCCCAGCCGTACAGGATCCGCTTGAGCAGGTACGCGTTCGCGCCGGCCGGAATGGTCTCGAAGAAGCTGCCGCCGGTCACCGTGCACCGCTGGGCCACGCCGAGCTTCTGCAGCACCGGTTCGGCCTCGGCGACCACGTGTGGCAGGTCGAACAGGGTGCCCTGCAACTGCGGGAAACGGGCCATGATGCCGCCGAGGAAGGCGCCGTTGCCGCCGCCGACGTCGACGACTGTGGTCAGCTCACCCCACGGGTACGCGGGCAGCGCGGCCCGCAGCTCCAGCCTTGTGGCCGCCTGCTGGGAGGCGTCGAAGCGGGCGCTGTCGTGCGGATGGGCGGCCATGTACGGCCAGTAGCCCTCGGGGTGGACCTGGTCGAACGACGCCTGACCGGTGCGGATGCTGTGGTCGAAGTGGGCCCACGCCTCGATGTCGGGTTCGAGCAGCGGGTACGCGTCGCGCAGCGACAGCGGGTGGTCGGTGCGCAGCGGTTCGGCGAGTTTGGTCAGGCCGAACACCTCGGGCTCGACCTCGGTGAAGATGCCCTTGCCGGCCAGTGCCCGCAGGGCGCGCAGCAGCGACGGGGCGTGCGCGCCGGTGGCCTCGGCCAGCTCGCTCACCGGGCGCGGCCCGTCGACGAGCTGGTCGGCGACGCCCAGCTCGGCGACCGCGCGCACGGTGAACGGCACGATGTAGTCGGCCAGCTCGGTCAGTCGGAACACCGACTCGATGTCGATCCGGGGTCGGCTCGGGGCCATCGATACCTCCTAGGGGGATGTCAGCTGCGGCCCGGCGGGACCGGCGGCGATCACGGTGAGCGTGGGTGTGGCGACGACCCGGTCCAGCCGCAGGCCGGCGCCGGCCAACAGGTCGACGAGGTCGTCGCGGGTGCGGTGCCGACCGCCGGTGAGCACCAGGGTGTGCAGGTCGACGAGCTTGGCGACGTCGAAGACGTCGCCGGTGGGGATGATCGCTTCCAGCAGCAACAGCCGGCTCTGCGGGCCCATCGCCGCGGCGATCCGGCGCAGGATGGCCGTGGCGTCGGCGTCCTCCCAGCCGGGCAGGATCGTCTTGAGCACGTACAGGTCGGCGCTGGCCGGCAGTGGATCGAAGAAGCTGCCGGCCACGATCCGGCACCTGTCGGCCACCCCGGCCCGGTCGAGCAGGGCCGGCGCGGCGGCCACCACGTGGGGCAGGTCGAGCAGGGTGCCGTGCAGGTGCGGGCAGCGGCTGAGCAGGCCGGCCAGGAACGCGCCGTCACCGCCGCCGACGTCGACGACGTGGCCGGCCTGCGCCCACGGCCAGGCCGGCAGCACGGTGCGCAGGTGCAGCCGGGTCAGGCTCGACATCCAGCGGTCGACGGCGAGGCTGTCGGCCCGATGCCCGGCCAGGTAGGACCAGTAGTCGGCGCCGTGGACGCGGGGGAAGGCGGCCTCTCCGGTGCGCAGGCACCGGGTGAGCCCGGCCCAGGCGCGCACGTCCGCGGCCATCAGGGGGTACGCGTCGCGCAGCGACAGCGGGTGGTCGGTGCGCAGCGGTTCGGCGAGTTTGGTCAGGCCGAACACCTCGGGCTCGACCTCGGTGAAGATGCCCTTGCCGGCCAGTGCCCGCAGGGCGCGCAGCAGCGACGGGGCGTGCGCACCGGCGGCCTCGGCCAGCTCGCTCACCGGGCGCGGCCCGTCGACGAGCTGGTCGGCGACGCCGAGCTGGGCGATCACCCGGATGGTGAACGGCACGATGTAGTCGGCGAGTTCGGTGAGCCGGGTCAGCGCACCGAGGTCGGTACGGGGCCGCGCCGCCAGCATCAACCGCCTCCACTATCACGTGTCTTGTATCTCGTGTATCTGCACACTAGCTTGTGAGCGGGTCGCTGTCACCGTCGTTCACGGGAGGCACGAGATGCTGGACGGATGTGTGAGCTGGCCGCGGGAGCTGGCCGAGCGCTACCGCGCGCAGGGCTACTGGCGCGGCGAATCCCTCGCTGACCTGGGCCGGGAGTGGGCACGGACCGACCCGGAGCGCGCCGCGCTGGTCACCGACGGGCAGCGGGTCAGCTACGGCGACCTCGACCGCCGGGCCGACCGGATGGTCGCCGGGCTGCGCGCCCACGGCATCGGCCGGCACGACCGGGTGGTGGTCCAACTGCCCAACAGCGTCGAGTTCGTGGTGCTGTGTCTGGCCCTGTTCCGCCTGGGCGCGCTGCCCGTGCTGGCCCTGCCGGCGCACCGGCGCGCGGAGATCGGCCACCTGTGCGCCCACACCGAGGCGGTCGCGTACGTGACGGTCGACCAGGTCCAGGGCTACGACCTGCGCAAGCTCGCCGCCGACGTACGGGCCGAGACGCCGTCGCTGCGGGAGGTGTTCGTCGCCGGCGACCCCGGCGAGTTCACCGCCCTGTCCGACGTGGACGCCGATCCGGTGCCGCTGAGCGCCCCGGACCCGTCGGACGTCGCGTTCTTCCTGCTCTCCGGCGGCTCGACCGGCCTGCCGAAGCTGATCCCCCGCACCCACGACGACTACGCGTACCAGCTGCGGGCGACCGCCGCGGCGATGGGTTTCGGGCCGGACGGGGTGTACCTCGCCGCGCTGCCGGTCGCCCACAACGCGGCGCTCGGCTGCCCCGGCGTCCTCGGCGCGCTGCGGGTCGGCGCCACCGCCGTGCTGGCCGGCAGTCCCAGCCCCGACGAGGCGTTCCGACTGATCGCCCGCGAGCGGGTCACCCTGACCACGCTGATGCCGCCCTTTCTGCCGCTGTGGGCCGACCTCGCGCCGGTGCTCGGCGCCGACCTGAACGGCCTGGTGGTCGAGGTCGGTGGCGCCAACCTCAGCCCGGCGGTGGCCGAGCGGGTGACCCGGGAGCTGGGGATCCGGCTGGCGCACTTCTTCGGCATGGCCGAGGGCCCGATCTGCTGCACCCGCCCGGACGACCCGCCGGAGCTGGCCGCGCACACCCAGGGGCGGCCCCTGTCGGCCGCGGACGAGTTCCAGGTGGTCGACGACGCCGGCCGGCAGGTCGCGGCCGGCGAGGTCGGTGAGTTGATCGTGCGCGGCCCGACCACCCTGCGCGGCTACTACCGGGTGCCGGAGTACAACGCCCACACCTTCACCCCGGACGGCTTCCTGCGCACCGGTGACCTGGTCCGCTGGACCCCGACGGGTGAGCTGGTCGTGGTCGGCCGGATCAAGGAGGTCGTCAACCGGGGCGGCGAGAAGGTGCCGGCCGGCGAGGTCGAGGAGCACCTGCTCGCCCACCCGGCGGTCCGCGAGGTCGCCGTGCTCGCCGTCCCCGACCGGGTCCTGGGCGAGAAGACCTGCGCGGTGGTGGTGCCCCGCGCCGACGCCCCCACCCTGGGTCAGCTGCGGGACTTCCTCACCGGGCGGGGGCTGGCCGCGTACAAGCTGCCGGACCGGTTGGAGCTGCGCACGGCGCTGCCGCACACCCCGGTGGGCAAGGTGGACAAGCGGGCGCTCGGCGCCGAGCTGGCGGGCTGAGCCGGGGCGGGGGACGGCGTCGCCGCCCTCCCCCGCCCCGCTTCAGCTGCTCAGGTGGTACAGCCGGTGGAACCTGTCGTCCACCGGCACGATCTGCACGTCGGCGAAGCCAGCCTCGGTGGCGAACCGGCGGACCTGCGCGGGGCGCAGGACCGTGCCGCTGGCCGTCGAGTCGGGCCCGGCCAGACCTGCCGGCAGGCAGTGCAGCACGCTTGTGGCGTACTGGAAACGCTCGACCTCGTCGCCGGGTGCGACGAACCGGTGCGCCACCTTGGCGTCGAGCACCAGCACCGCGCCGCCGTCGGCGCGCAGCCGCCGGCACGCCCGCAGCACCGACACCGGCTGGCTCATCTCGTGCAGCGCGTCGAAGACGCAGACCAGGTCGTACCGGCCGGCCAGCTCCGGGTCCACGGCGTCGCGCCGGTGGAACCGCACCCGGTCGGCCACGCCGGCGGCCGCGGCGTTCGCCTGCGCGGCGGCCACCGTCGGCGCGTCCAGGTCGTAGCCGTCGACCTCGGCCAGGGGGTACGCCCCGGCCAGCGCGATCGCCGCCCACCCCGCGCCGCAGCCGATGTCGGCGATCCGGCCCGGCGCGGCGCCGAGCCGCTGGTGCACCTGCGGCAGCGCCGAGGAGAGCCAGCCGGGCAGGGAGTACGTGAACAGCGCCCGGTTGGCGCCCGAGTGCCCGTGCCGCCAGTCGTCGCCGTACACCTCGTCGGGCACCCCGGCGCCGGTGCGGTACGCGTCGAGCAGCGCCGGCAACGCGCCGGCCACCCCGCCCAGCGGCAGCATGGTCAGCGACACCAGCGACAGCGGACTGTCCGAGGCGAGCAGCACCTCGGCGTGCCCCGGCGGCAGCCGGTAGACCCGCCGCTCGGGAGCGGCCGTCACGTCGTCCACCTCGATGAACCCGGCGACGGCCTGCTGTTCCAGCCACTCGCGCGCGTACCGGCTGTCGATCCCGGTACGCGCGCACAGCTCGGCCACGTCGGCCGGACCGCGATCGAGCGCCTCGTACAGCCCCAGGCGGGCGCCGAGGTAGCCGGCCAGCAGCTCCTGGGTGTGCAGCATGGCCAGGAACAGCCGCAGCGACAACGCCCGGGCCCGCTGGTCCGACTCACCGGGCGTCGGAGGGCGCAGTGTCGCCGCGCCCGGTGCGTTCCCCGGGCGGCCGGTCAACTGGCCAGCTCGCCGCGCGAGCGCAGGATGTCCTTCACGTGCTCCACCACCGCGTCGATCGTGACGATCTTGCGGGCCGTCGTCTCGTCGATCGGCGGCAGCTCGAACTCGTCCTCCAGGGTGAAGGCCAACTCCAGCAGCGCGAGGGAGTGGAAGCCGAGGTCCTCGACCAGCCGCGAGTCACCCGCCCCCTCGGTCTGCTCCGGGTTGGGCGCCAGTTCGGTGACGATGGCCGTCACCGAGTCCCGCACCTCCGCCTCGGTCCGCACCTCGGCTGTCGTCGACCTGGTCGCGTCGGTCATTCCCGCCTCCTGTCCGAACGTCCCTCAGGACGCCGTCGTCGTCTGCTCGGTCTGGTCCCGCTGGCCGGCCGCTCCCGTGGTGACCACGGTGCCGGGCAGCCGGTCATCGACGAACGCCTGCCACAGCTGGCGTCGTTTGGGTTTGCCACTGGAGGTGCGGGCGATGGTGCCGCGTGGCGCGTCCACGATGACGACCTGCGCGCCCTCCGCCCGGCGGCGCAGCTCCCGCTCCGCCTGGGCCAGCCACTCCGGCTGGGCCTGCTCGAACACGGCCACCACTGTCGCGGTGCCGCCCCGGTGGCCCAGCAACGCGGCCATTCGCTGCGCCGGCACGCCGGGGCGGCAGATGGCCCATTCGAGGTCCTCGGCGAAGACCGCCCGACCGCGTACCTTCATGCTGTCGCCGAGCCGGCCCAGCACGTGCAACTGCCCGTCGTGCAGGAACCCGGCGTCGGCGGTGCGCAGCACCCCACCGCCCAGCGCGGTCTGCGACGCCGAGTCGTCGGCGTTGACGTACCCCTGCGCGACGGACGGGCCGTGCACCTCGATTTCGCCGACCACCCCGTCCGGCAGGGGCGTGCCGGCCTCGTCCACGATCCGCACCCGCACCCCGGTCAGCGGTCGGCCGCAGCCCACCACTGGGTACGCCTCGACGCCCCCGTCGACGTCCTCGCCCGGCTCCGGGACGGCCCGCGCGCCCAGCCGCAGCCGGTCGGGGCGCAGCTCGACGGCGTGGTACAGCTCGTCGAGCGGCAGCCCGGTGACGGCCAGGGTCGCCTCCGCCAGCCCGTACGCGGGCAGCAGCGCGCGGGGATCGAAGCCGTGCGGGCCGAGCAGCGCGCAGAAGCGGCGCAGCGCCTCGGCGTCGACGCGTTCGGCGCCGACGATGACGGCGCGCCAGGCGGAGAAGTCCAGCCCGGTCAGCGCCTCGGGGCGTACGCGGCGGGCGAGGTACTCCAGCCCGAAGTTCGGCATCGACGTCAGCCGTGCGCCACGCTCCCCGAAGCAGCGCAGATAGCGCCCGGGGTTGCGGACGAACTCCTCCGGCGGCATCAGCCACAGGTCGCTGGTGTTGACCACCGGGGTGACGAGGCAGCCGATGAGGCCCATGTCGTGGTGCACCGGCAGCCAGGACGCGGTCGGGTCGTCGGGGGTCATCGCCAGCCACCGTCGGATCGCCGCGACGTTGGCGGCCAGCGCGGCGTGCGGCACCTGCACGCCGCGGGCGCGGCCGCTGGAGCCGGACGTGAACTGCAGCAGCGCGAGCGGGCCGGGCGCCGCGACCGCTGCGCGGGAGCCGTCGGCGGCGTCGGCCAGTTCGTCGGCGCTCAGCACGCGCCGGACCCCGGCGGCGGCGGCCAGCGGCGCGATCGCGGCGGTGAGGGTGGACGCGCACACCACGACCCGGGGCGCGGCGGCGCGCAGGAGGCCCGACACGTGCTCGCCGTAGACCGCGCGGTCCTGAAAGTTCAGCGGCGGGGCGATCGGTGAGGGCGCCGCCCCGGCGGCCATCGCGGCGAACAGCGTGGCGACGAAGTCGGGGCCGGCGGGCTCGACGATGGACACCACGTCACCGGGGACCACCCCGACCGCCCGCAGGCCGGCCAGGATCACCCGGGTCCGGTCGGCCAGCTCGGCGTACGACAGGAAGGTCCAGTCGTCCCCGCCGGCGGCGAAGTGCACGCCCCGGTCCTGCCGGGGATGCTCCAGCCAGCTCAGCAGCGGCGATTCCGCGGCGGCGCGTTCGGTCATCGGCCCGTCACCTCCTCCCCAGTACGTCTATCCGAGATTGATAGCAGATACAAGGCTAAACAAGATACGAGGAAGGCGATAGAGTCCAACCGTGACCAGTACGCTTCCCCGCGTCGACGGACTGCTCCCCGCGCTCGCCGAGCGGGCGGCCGAGATTGACCGGGCGGGCCGGGTCCCCGAGGACGTTCTCGCCGAGCTGAGCGCTGCGGGCTGCCTGCGGATGCTGGTGCCAACCGCGTACGGCGGTGCGGACCTGCCGCTGGGTGAGGCGCTGCGCGTCATCGAACAGCTCTCCACGGCGGACGCCTCCACCGGCTGGCTGATCGGCCAGGTCGGCCTGGCCCACCTGCTGTTCGCCTGCTTTCCCGAGGCCGCCCGCGACGAGATCTACGCGCACGGCCCGGACGTGCTGGGCGCCGGCGCGGTCGCGCCGAAGGGCCGGGCCGCCCCGGACGGCGCGGGCGGCTGGCGGGTCAACGGCCAGTGGCCGTTCGTGACCGGCAGCCCCCAGGCCAGCTGGATCTACCTGAACTGCATCGTGCTCGACGGCCGGACCCCCCGCACCCTGCCCAACGGGGCTCCGCTGACCCGGATGGTGCTCTTCCCCGCCGCCGAGCTGGAGCAGGTCGACACCTGGCAGGTGCTGGGCCTGCGCGGCACGGCCAGCCAGGACGTGCGGGCGGCCGGCCGGATCTGCCCCGAGCACCGCGGCTTCAGCCTGGTCGGCGACGGCGACGACGTGCGCCGCACGGTCTTTCGCATCGCCCAGGCCGGGCTGCTCATCGCCGCCGTCGACCTCGGCATCGCCCAGGGGGCCGTGCACGACGCGGCGGCACACGCCGCCGCCGGCCGCCGTCGGACGTTCAGCACCCGCTCGCTGGCGGACTCCCCGGTGTTCCACGACCGGCTGGGCGAGGCCCACGTGGCCCTGCGCGCGGCCCGGGCGCTGCTGCACCGCGAGGCCGCCACCGCCTGGGAGACCGCGCGGCGCGGCGAGGTGCTCAGCGCGCTGGACCGCGCCTGCCTGCGGGCCACCGCGACGCAGGTCACGGCCACCGCGCTCCAGGCCGTGCAGACGGCGTACGCGCTGGCCGGGGCGTCGACGGTGTTCGACTCGTCGCCGCTGCAACGGCGGCTGCGCGACATCAACACCGCTACGCAGCACTTCGTCAACAGCCGCGACAGCTACGCCACGGTCGGCGCGCTGCTGGCCGGCGCGGACGTCGACACCACGATGTTCTGACGGCGCGACAGCGTCGGCCGTGCCTTCCGCGGGGTCCGAACTGGCCGTTAACTCGGCGGGTCAGCCGCGCGCCGGCGCGGGTTCGGCCGGCGCCTGCGGGTCCCGGGCCGGCACCCGGGCCGGCACGGAGGCGCCCGCGCCGAAGTAGCGCTCCCGCAGGGTCCGCTCCGCCGGGTCGTACGCGGTGCGGAACAGTCCACGGCGCTGCAGCTCCGGCACCAGCAGGTCGCAGATGTCGTCGATGCCCTGGGTCGTCGGGCACGGGATCAGGTTGAAACCGTCCACGTCGGCCACCGCGCACCACTCCTCCATCCGGTCGGCGACCTGCTCGACGGTGCCGAAGAGGGTCACCGGCGCCCCGGTGCGGGGCCGGCGGGCGGTCGCCACCAGGTAGCGCACGTCGCCTACCGTCCAGGTGCGCTCGGGCCCGAGCCGGCGCAGGAAGCCCACGAAGCTCTGGCTGCCCTGCCCGGCGATCTCCGCCACCGGCGTCTCGTCCGGGTACGCCGCGAGGTCCACGTCCATCCAGCCGCACCACTTGGCGAGCTGACCCTCGCCGCTCCACAGCGCCACGTACTCCTCGGCCCGCCGGCGGGCCTCCGCCCGGGTCGGCGCGACCATCACCATGCTGCCCTGCAGCGCCTTGACCGAGCGCGGGTCACGGCCGTGTGCGGCCACCTCGGCGCGCAGCCGGGCCACCTGCGAGGCTCCGCTGGCCGAGTCCGCCATGGTCAGGAAGACCACCTCGGCGTGCCGGGCCGCGAAGGTCATGCCCCGCCCGGACGCCCCGGCCTGGTAGAGCACCGGGATGCGCTGCGGCGACGGCTCGCACTGGTGCGGGCCCCGCACGGAGAACCAGCGTCCCTCGTGGCCGATCTCGCGCACCCGGTCCGGGTCGGTGAAGACGTTCGCCGCGACGTCGCGCCGGACCGCGTCGTCGTCCCAGCTCTCCTCCCACAGCCGCCGGGCCACCTCGACGTACTCGTCGGCCCGGTCGTAGCGCTCGTCGTGGTCCAGGTACGAGCCGAGCCCGTTCGCGGACGCGGACCGCAGATACGAGGTGACGATGTTCCAGGCGACCCGTCCGCCGGTGAGGTGGTCCAGCGAGCTGAACACCCGGGCGCACTCGTACGGGGCGTGGTACGTCGTCGAGTAGGTGACGGCGAGGCCCAGCCGGGAGGTGGTGGCCGCGATCGCCGGCAGCACCAGCAGCGGGTCGATCGACGGGATCTGCACCGCGTGCCGCACGGCGGCCTTCCAGGAGCCCTGGTAGACGTCGTAGGTGCCGTGCACGTCGGCGAAGAAGAGCGCGTCCAGGCAGGCGGCCTCCAGCCGGCGACCCAGCTCGACCCAGTAGCCGAGGTCGCGGTAGCCGGTGGCGCTGCGGTCGGCGGGGTGCCGCCAGAACCCCTTGAACTGCGGTGACGGCGAGCACTGGGTGAACAGGTTCAGATGCACGTATCAAGTGTCTCGTATGCTATCTGGTATCGCAACGCTCGACCGGATACCGTACGGACATGCCCGTGACGCCTCGCATCGACCTCGCGTCGGTCACCCGCCTCACCGAACTGGCCGACTACATCGTTCCGTTCACCATCCGGGTCATGTGTGACCTCGCGGTCGCCGACCAGCTCATCGAGGGTCCGTTGCCTGTCGACGTGCTGGCCCGACGCGTCGGTGCCGACCCCGGCGCGTTGACCCGTGGCCTGCGCGCGCTCGCCGGCCGGGGCATCTTCACCGAGGTCACGCCCGAGGTCTTCGGGCTCACCCCACTGGCCGAGCCGCTGCGCAGCGACCACCCCTTCTCGGTACGCGAGTGCTTCCCCCTCATGCCGCCGGACATCTACTCGTGGGCGCGGCTGACGCACAGCCTGCGCACCGGCGAGACCGCGTTCGGGCACGTGCACGGCGGCACGCGCTACTACGACCACTTCGCCGACCACACCTACGAGTGCGTCCGGTTCGAGCGGTCGGCCGAGAGCGTCAACCCGTTCGTGCTGCGCACCGTGGCACCGGCGCTGGATCTGGGCACGGCCCGGACGCTGGTGGACGTGGGCAGCGGGCACGGCACCTTCGTCGCCGGCCTGCTCGCCCGCCACCGGGATCTGCGTGCCATCCTGCTCGACCTGCCGCACGTGGTGACCGAGGCGCCGGCCGTGCTGGCCCGCGCGGGTGTCGCCGACCGGTGCGAGGTCCGCGGCGGCAGCTTCTTCGACCCGCTGCCCGAGGGCGCCGACGTGTACCTGCTCAAGACGATCATTCACGACTGGCCGGACGAGCAGGCCGCCGCGATCCTGCGCAACGTCCGCGCCGCCGCCCGGCCCGACAGCCGGCTGGTCATCGTGGAGTCGGTGAGCCGCTACGGCAACCACGACGACACCGGCAAGGTGATGGACGTCAAGGCGCTCGCGCTGTTCGGCGGGCGGACCCGTACCGAGCCGGAGTTCCGCGCGCTGCTCGACGACGCCGGGTTCCGGCTGTCGCGGATCACGCCGACCTCGTCGATGTCGGTGCTGGAGGCCGTGCCTGCGGTGCCCGCGCCCGACGGAGACCGGGGCACCGGCAGACCGGCCGTCGCGACGGCCGGCCGGACGGCCTGAGGGGACCGGCGATGCCACGCCTGGACGGTCGCAACCACATCAACCTCACAGTCGTCGACCTGGAACGCAGCACCGCGTTCTACTGCTCGGTGTTCGAGATGGTGGTGGTCAACGACGTCACGCCACCCGAGTCCGGCTTCCGCTTCCGCACCCTGCTGCACACCGCGTCGTTCGCGTCGGTGGTCCTGGGCTGCGTCGAGGATCCGCCCGAGGGTGGCGTCGACGGCGACCGGTTCGACGAGCGGCGTCCGGGACTGCATCACCTGGCCTACCACGTGCCCGAGCGCGCCGACCTTGACGAGTGGGTGACCCACCTGGACGCCGTCGGCGTCGCGCACTCGGGCATCACCACCTCCAAGCACGAGGCGGGATCGCAGATCTGGCTACGCGATCCGGACAACATCTGGCTGGAGTTCTACTGGGTGAACCGGGACTTCTTCGTCGACCGGCTCCGCCAGGTGTGGCGGCGCGACCGCCGAACGACCCGCGCCTGACCCTGCCTCCACCCCGCGATCTTGCACTTGCTGTCCCGACATCCGGGGTACTCCGCGCACATCCGCGACAGAAACTGCAAGATCGCGTGGGGGTGGAGGATGAGGGGCCGCCCGGTCGGGCGGCCCCTGCACGTCACGCCGGCAGGTCGGCCTCGCTGCGGGCCACCACCGCGTCCCCGAGCACCAGCAGGTCGATCTCCTTGGCTCGGACGAAGGTGTCGACCGCGTCGGCGGCCGAGTTCACGATCGGGTCACCGGCCAGGTTGAACGACGTGTTGACCACCGCGGGTACGCCGGTGAGCTGCCGGAACTGCTCGATCAGCGCCCAGTAGCCGGGGTTGGTGTCGCGGTGCACGGTCTGCGGGCGGGCGGAGCCGTCCACGTGGGCCACCGCCGGAACCCGCAGCCGGGCGTCCGGGCGCAGCGACGCGGCGGCCAGCATGAACCTCGACGGTTCCCCGACCGGCCCCTCGATCAGCTCCGAGATGTGCTCGGCGAGGATGCTGGGCGCCACCGGACGCCACATCTCCCGGCCCTTGAGCACGTTGAGCCGTTCCAGGTTGCGCCGCGAGCGCGGATCGGCCAGCAGGCTGCGCGCGCCCAGCGCCCGCTGCCCGATCTCACCCCGGCCGCGCGCCCAGCCCACGATCCGGCCCCGGGCCAGTTCCCCGGCGACGCAGCGGGCCAGGTCGTCGTCGCCGAGGCGGCGGTGGGCCATGCCGGCGCGCGCGGCGGCCGCCTCGCCGGCCTCCGTGGTGATCGGCTGACCCCAGTACGCGTGGTCGAGGCGGGTGGGCGTGAACTCCCCGCACTCCCGCGCCGCTACCAGCGCCGCCCCCAGGGACACCCCCGCGTCGGTGGGCACCGGCGGGACGTAGACCCGGTCGAAGAGTCCACTGCGCACCAGCACGCCGATCATCGTGCAGTTCATCGCCACCCCACCGGCGAGCGCCAGGACCGGCGTGTCCACCCGTCGACGCAGATCCGCGGCCAGGGACAGCACCGTCTCCTCCAGCCCCTGCTGGATCGTCGCGGCGAAGTCCGCGTACGCGATGGGTTCCTCGCCGGTGCGCGGCGCGTACGGGAACAGCTTGCCGAACTCGGGTTTGAGCGACTCGGCGACGGCCGGGTAGTAGGCCATCAGCGGGCCGAGCGTCGCGGCGCGTCGGGTGGGGACCTCGGCGGTGGGTGTGCCGCGGACCAGCTCGTACCCGCCGGGAACTCCGCGCACCGGCGCACCGGGACCGGGCCTGCCGTAGGCGGCGAGGCCCATCAGCTTGCCGGTGCCCCAGTAGCCCAGCCCGGCCCACTCGGCGGCGGCGTTGTAGTAGAAGCCCAGCGACTGCTCGACGGGCCACTCGCGCAGGATCTCGATCTCGCCGTCGGCGTACCTGCCGATCGAGGTCGACTGCGTCTCGCCGGCGCCGTCGAGGACCAGGACCGCCGCCTCGTCGCAGTCGCAGCTGTACGCGGCGCTGGCCGCGTGCGCGACGTGGTGCGGCACCCAGCGGACCGCCGGCATGGTCAGGTCCTCGTCGTGGGGAAAGAGCATGGCCAGCAGCCCCTCGGTGGTGAACCGACGGTTGCGGCCCAGCGGGATGTCCCGGAAGTCCCAGCCGATGGCGACGGTGTCCACCTCCTGCGGGCTGATACCCGCCATCGCCAGGCACGCGGCGACCGCCTCGGCGGGCGGCTGGCCCACCGCGTGCTTGCGGCGGCTGACCCGCTCCTGCTCGACCAGAGCGCAGAGCGCGCCGTCGCGGACCAGCGCGGCGCTGGAGTCGTGGAAGCCGATGTTCACCCCGAGTACGTAACGCGCCGACATGGTCGGCCTCCCTTCCGATCTCTGGCGGTCAGCCGGCCTGTCGGGCCCCGTCGAGGGCGAGCACGGCACGGACGATGTTGTGGTAGCCGGTGCAGCGGCACAGGTTGCCCTTGAGGGCGTGCCGCACGTCGTGCTCGGTGAGCGGCCCAGGGTTCTCCGCAAGCAGGCTCACCACCGCGAGGACCATCCCCGGGGTGCAGAAGCCGCACTGCAGGGCGTGGTGCTCCCGGAACGCCTCCTGCACCGGGTGCAGCCGGTCGCCGTCGGCGAGCCCCTCGGCGGTACGGATGTCGGCGCCGTCGGCCTGCGCGGCCAGCAGGGTGCACGACTTGACCGACCGTCCGTCGAACAGCACGGTGCAGGCGCCGCAGGAGGAGGTGTCGCAGCCCACCGTCGCGGCGGTCAGCCCAAACTCCTCGCGCAGCAGGTGCACCAGCAGGGTGCGCGCCGGCACCCGGCGGCTCTCCGGGCGGCCGTTGACGGTGGCGCTGACGGCGACGGTGGTGGTGCCGGGTCGGGCGTCGATGCTCATCGTGGTTCCTCCACCGTCGTGCCGGGATCGGTCAGGGCACGGGCCACCAGCACCCGACTGAGGTGCCGCCGGTACGCGACCGAGGCCCGCGCGTCGTCGGGCGGGTCGCACCCCTCGTCGGCCCGCGCCGCCGCGACCGCGACACCGGCGCCCTGCGCGAGGGCCGACTCGACCCCGTACGCCCGCCGGATGGTCGGACCCATCCCGGCCAGCGCCACCCGGGAGTCGGCGACGGCGACGGCCACCAGCGACCACTCCAACGCCGGCCGGGCGAACGTCAGGTAGCGCCACCGCGCCGGGCCGGGCAGCGGCACCCGGACCTCGGTGACGAGTTCGTCGGGCCGACAGACCGTCACACCCGGCGCGACGGCCAGCTCGGCGACGGGCACCTGCCGTACGCCCGTCGCGCTGCGCAGCACCACCACGGCGTTCAGCGCGACCAGGGCCAGCGGCACGTCCGCGGCCGGGTCGGCCTGCGCGAGCGCCCCACCCACGGTGCCCAGGTGTCGCACCTGCCGGTCACCGACCGCCGCAGCCGCCATCGCCAGCAGCGGGGCGTGCCTGTCGACCAGCGGGTCGTCCAGCAGCCGGTGATAGCGGGTCAGCGCGCCGACGGCCAGGTGGTCGTCGCGGTACGCCACGTACGACAGCTCGGTGACCCGGCCGAGGTCCAGCAGGGTGTCGACGCGGTCGCGGCGCAGCTTGAGCGCCGGCAGCAGCGACTGCCCGCCGGCCAGTGGCCGCAGCTGGTCGCCGTACGCCTGGCGCAGCTCCAGCGCCTCGGTGAGGTCCCGGGCGCGGTGGTAGTGCACGCTCGCCGGGATCACGGGCCGGCCGCCGACCAGGTGGGCACCGGGCTGCGGTGCGTGGCGCGCAGGATGGTGTCGATGAGCTGGTTGCGGCGTGCCAGCAGGTAGAAGTGCCCGCCGGGGAAGGTGTGCAGGGTGAACCCGCCCCGGGTGCGCGCCGCCCAGTCGCCGGCCTCGTCGGCGGTGACCTCGGGGTCGTCCGCGCCGACGCAGGCCAGCACCGGCGCGCGCAGCGGCACGGGTGGCTGCGGGCGGTACGTCTCGGCGATCCGGTAGTCGGCGCGCAGCACCGGCAGCGCGATGGCGCGTACCCCCTCGTGGTCGAGAGCCTCGCGGCCGGTGCCGCCCAGGCGGCCGGTCTCGGCCCACAGCGTGTCGTCGTCGGCGAGGTGCACGCTTGTGGTGCGCAGCCGACCCGGCCCGGGGCGACCGGACACGACAACCGCCCGCAGCACGCTGCCGGGCCCGTCCAACCGGCGGGCCGTCTCGTAGGCCACCGACGCGCCGAGGCTGTGCCCGAACAGGACCACCGGCGCGTCGGCCGGCAGCGACCGCACCGCCTGCGCGACACCCTCGGCCAGGCTCGGCAGGTCGGCCGCGAACGGCTCGCCCGACCGGTCCATCCGGCCCGGGTACTGCACGCCGTGCACCTCGACGTCGTCGGGCACCTGCGCCGACCAGGACCTGTAGAACGCGGCGTTGCCGCCGGCGTGCGGGAAGCAGACCAGGCGCAGCCCGGGCCAGCGCAGCGGCCGGAAGCAGCGCAGCCAGGTCCGCGCGACGGGGGTCACGGGCGCGCGCCGATCCGCTGCGGCGCCGCGCCGACCGGCGGGTCGACCGCCCCGGCCGCCGCGTCGGCCAGCTCGGCCACGTCGGACGCCACGAACATCCGCGGCGGTACGGAGTGCACCAGCTCGGGCGGCCCCAGCCGGGCGGTGACGTCCTGCCACAGCTGGCACAGGCTCAGGTGGTACTGGCCGTGGCGGGCCAGCTTCCTCCCGCCCAGCGCCGCGGCGTGCAGGTTGCCCAACGCGTACCCGACACCTGCCGGCCAGACCTCCTCGAACACCCTGCGGTAGCTGGGCGCCACCGCGTCGGCCAGCGGCTGCGCGCTCGGCACGTCCAGGTGGTCCGGTTCGTCGCCGTCGCCGTCGGCGAAGTGCGGCCGGCCCACCCCCCGGTCCTGCACCTGCTGCGGGAAGTCCGGCCGAGGGCTCCACACCGTGGGCCCGTGCGTGCCGACCAGGGTCAGGTTGCCGGCCTCGGTGCCGATGGTCACCCGGTGCAGCAGGTGCGCGTAGTTGTCCGGGTCCGCCGGGTCCATCTGGTTCTGAACCCGCAGGGTCAGCGGCACACCGGCGAGCACCCCGTCGAGGCTGCGGAACGGCACGTCCACCCGGGACAGCCGGCGTACCTGCTCGGGCAGGTCGACCGCCGGGCCCAGGCCCCACGGTCGGACGCCGCCGAGGGCCTGACCGAGGATGTCCAGCAGCGCGTACGCGACCTGGAAGCCGCAGGCCGCGTCGACGTACCGGGCCGGCTGGCGGGCCAGCAGCGCCCGGGCGGCGGCGAGGAACCGGCGCACCGGCGCGGTGTGCACGTAGAACGAGTTCAGGTGGTAGACGACCCCGGCCCGGCCGGCGGTACGCAGGCACTCGACCAGCTCGTCGTGGTGCAGCGGATGCTCCTGCAACACGTGCAGGCCCCGCTGCATCAGCGCCCGGGCCACCTCACCGCCCGGCCCGCCCAGCAGGCCACCACGGATGACCACGCAGGCCAGCGTCACGTCCTCGGGCACCTGGGCGACGTCGGTCCACAGCGGCACCCTGTAGTGCCGCGCGCAGGCCACCGACCGGGCGCTGCCCCCGGCGAGGATCCCGGCCAGCTCGAACGGGAAGTCCGGCTGCCGGAACGCCTGCAGGTACACCTGGCCGAACTTGGTGCCGGCGACCAGCACTCTCGGTTTCACGCCACCCCCTCCTCGATCAGGTCGTACGACCCCAGCGGGCCGTCCTCGACGCGCAGCGACGTGACCGCCGGACTCGTGCGCAGCACGTCCACCGCCCAGGCCGGGTCCACCGCCTCGGCCAGGTGGTGCACGCCCGGTGGCACGTCGCCGGCGGCGACCGCCAGGGCGCCGAGGGCGACAGCCGCGCCGGTGAGCGCGTTCGCGCCGGTCCCCCGGCAGGCCAGCACACGCGTGCCCGCCGGGCCGGCCAGCTCGACGACCAGCATTTGGTAGCGGGGCCGACCGAAGGTGTCCAGCTCGGCCGCCCGGCACAGCTCGGCGGCCGCGTCGGCGAGCTGCGCCGCCGTCGCGCCGTCGCGCGCCCGGCGGGCGCCCGCGGCGAGCGCCGCCGGCAGCCGGCTGCCCGCGAACGCCGACCACCAGTCGACGTCGGTGAGGCCGAGCCGGCGGGCGACCCGCTCGGTCTCGGTGCTCAGGTACGGCTGCACCAGCACCGGCTCGTCGAAGAACGGCACCGGCACATCCGCCGGGCGTGAACCCGTCGCGACCCCCGACGTACCCGGTCATCCGCCGCGCCCCCGGCGTCAGCGCGGCCAGGTGGGCGGGCAGCAGCCCGGACAGACCGGGCATCAGACCGGCCGAGAGCACCGCGACCCGGTCGGCGGCCCCGGGC
>NZ_MUZA01000030.1 GCF_021442385.1 Micromonospora sp. MH99 | reverse complement strand
GGCGGGAGCGCCGCCGGTGCCGGCGTCGTCCTCTGGCGGGTCGGCCTTCGCGTCGCCGGGGGCGGCCGTCGCGTCGGGCGTGTTGTCCGCCGCATTCGCGTCGCCGGGGGCGGCCTTCGCGTGGGGCGCGGCGGCCTCCGCGTCGTCTGCGGCGGCCTTCGCGTCGGACGCGGTTGCCTGCGCGGGGGCCTGCCCGTCGAGCGTGGCGGGGGCTTCGCCGTCGAGCGGGTCGGCCTCCGTCAGCGCGGAGTCGACACTCTCCGCCGGATCTCTCTGCTCGGCCATCTCCGCCCTCCGCGCCACGCTCGCACCCGGCCCGTGACATCGGACCGGATGTGCCTGGTTGTCACCGTGCCACAGATCGCCCCGGGCGGACAGCCGGAGCCCGTGTGGCGGCTCAGCCGGCGGTGCTCGGGCTGTTCGTCGGGCCGTCGGTGGACGTCCCGCTGCGGCTGGTGGACGGCGTGGCGCTGGCGGAGGCCGACGCGCTGGCCGGTGGCGTGGTGGGTGGCGGCGGCGGGGTCTGCGGGGTGTTGGTCGGGCTGCCCGTCGGGGGCGGCGTGCTGCCGGTCGGCTTCGGGGTCGGGGTGCCGGTGGGCTTGGGGGTGGCCGTCCCGGTCGGCTTGGGCGTCGGCTTGGTGGTCGGCGTCGGCTTCGCGGTGGGGGTCGGCTTGGTGGGCGGGGTCGGCTTGGTGGTGGGGGGCGGCGGAAGGGGCACGTTCGGGGTCGGCACCGCGCCGATCACCCGGGTCGCGGCGTAGAGCCGGGACCAGCCGACCACCGAGATCTTGACCACGTCGCCGGTCGTGGGCGCCTGCACCATCTTGCCGTTGCCGATGTACATGCCGACGTGGTGGATCGTGGTCCAGCTGCTGCCGGAGGCGAAGAAGAGCAGGTCGCCGGGGAGCAGTGCGCTCTGCGGCACGGTGCGGGAACGGGTGGCCGCGTACTGGTCGCGGGAGACCCGGGGCAGGTCGAAGTAGTCGGCGCCCGGGGACCGGTACGCCGCCCACATCAGACCGGAGCAGTCGAACTCGTCCGGCCCCTCCTCCGACCACTTGTACGGGTCGCCGAGCTGGGCGAGCGCGTACCGGACGGCGGCGAGCGCCCGCGGGTGCGCGGACATCCCGCTGGTGTTCTGGCCGGCGACGTAGCCCGCGCCCAGCTGCTGTTCGGTGGCCTCCTGCTGACGCTCGATCTCGATCAGCTGGGCGGCGTTGTCCCTGCGCAGTTTGAGCAGGCCGGCCTCGGCGGTGCGCAGCGCCTTCTCGCCGGTGGCGAACTCGGCCTCGGCGGCGTCGACGGCGGCCTTGGCCCTGGTGTGCTCCTGGTAGGCGGACTGCTCGTTGGCGCGGGCCCGGGACAGCTCGCCGGCCACGGCGGTGGTCGCGCCCTCGACCTTCTCGCCACGGTTGATCCGCTGGAGCCGGCTCAACCCCTGGATGTCGTTGGCGAAGTCACCGGGCGGCAGGGCGGCGGCTGCCTTGACCGCGTCCGAGGCGGCCGCGTCGGCTGCCTGCTGGGCGCGGAGGAGGGCGTCCTGCGTGGTCGCCAGCACCTTGCCGGCGGCGGCGAGCTGGGCCTGCGCGTCGGTGCGTTTCTGCCGGGTCAGCAGGAGCTGGTCGCCGAGCAGGCCGACCTGGCTCTCAGCGGCGGCGATCTGGGCGGCCAGCGGGCCGGCGCCGATGTTGACCACCGGTGGGGTGGGGATGCCGGCGACGGGCGGGCTGCCGGGCAACTGCGGCGCCCCGATCGACGGCGGGCGGGCGCCGGTGTCCGGCACCGTGGCGGGCACGGCCGGATCGGCGTACGCGGGAGTGGCCAGCACAGCGGCGGCGATCGCGCCGAGCAGGGCTGCCCAGAGCTTCGGTCGCAGCACCGGCGAGATCACCGGGCTCCGTCGTCGCTGCCGCCGCCCGCGCCCGCTGTCGACCATTCCACTCCCCGTCCGGTGCTCGGCGCCGCGCTCGGTGGGCGCGGCCGTCGGGACGGTACCAGTGTGTGAGTTCCGCCCCACCTTGTCTTACCGCACGATGGCAGTGATGTCGATGCATCGGTGGGTTACGGGAGGCTGAGAGTCCGGTGAAGTGGATCGCTGCCGCCGACCGTGCCGCCGGGGCCACCGGAACGCCGACGTACCCTCGGGAGGGACCGCAGGTGGAAGGGACGTGCCATGGACGCCGGACTCAAGCGTGAGCTCGAAGCGAAGGTGTACGCCGGTGAGCGGCTGAGCCGCGAGGACGGCATCGCCCTCTACGACAGCGACGACCTGACCTGGTTGGGGCGGCTGGCGCACCACAAGCGCACCGAGCTCAACGGCGAACGGGTGATGTTCAACGTCAACCGTCACCTGAACCTCACCAACGTGTGTTCGGCGTCGTGTGCGTACTGCTCGTTCCAGCGCAAGCCGGGCGAGAAGGACGCGTACACGATGCGCATCGACGAGGCTGTCCGCAAGGCCAAGGAGATGGAGGACGAGCAGCTCACCGAGCTGCACATCGTCAACGGTCTGCACCCGACGCTGCCGTGGCGCTACTACCCCAAGGTGCTGCGCGAGCTGAAGGCGGCGCTGCCGAACGTCAAGCTCAAGTGCTTCACGGCGACCGAGGTCCAGTGGTTCGAGAAGATCAGCGGCCTGAGCGCCGACGAGATCCTCGACGAGCTGATAGACGCCGGCCTGGAGTCGCTGACCGGCGGTGGCGCGGAGATCTTCGACTGGGAGGTCCGGCAGCACATCGTCGACCACGCCTGCCACTGGGAGGACTGGTCGCGCATCCACGCCCTGGCGCACCGCAAGGGCATGAAGACCCCGGCGACCATGCTGTACGGCCACATCGAGGAGCCCCGGCACCGCGTCGACCACGTGCTGCGGCTGCGTGAGTTGCAGGACGAGACGGGCGGCTTCGCGGTCTTCATCCCGCTGCGCTACCAGCACGACTTCGTGGACTCGGCGGACGGCAAGATCCGCAACCGGATCCAGGCGCGCACCACGATGGCCTCGCCGGCCGAGTCGCTGAAGACGTTCGCCGTGTCCCGGCTGCTCTTCGACAACGTGCCGCACCTGAAGAACTTCTGGGTGATGCACGGTCTCTCGGTGGCCCAGCTCTCGTTGAACTTCGGTGTGGACGACCTGGACGGCTCGGTGGTCGAATACAAGATCACGCACGACGCCGACTCGTACGGCACCCCGAACACCATGCACCGCGACGACCTGCTGCACCTGATCTGGGATGCCGGGTTCCAGCCGGTCGAGCGGGACACCCGCTACAACGTGGTCCGGGAGTACGACAAGGCGCCGTCGCTGGCCGAGCGCCGCGCCGAGCCGCAGCAGGTCTGGGCCTGAGGCACCACGTACCCTCGCAGTCGATGACCGAGCAACGCGAATCCGGGCAGCAGGGTGGGTTTCCCCGTCGGGACGCCGAGGGGCGCGTGCGTACCCTGGGCGACCTGCTCGGGGTGTGCCTGGCCGGCCTGGTCATCGGCGTGTTGGCGCTCGTGCTGTTCGAGTGGGCGTTCGCCTCGTTCGGTGCCGGCGACTTTGGCCACACCAACGGTTGGCTGGCGGTGATCCTGCCGGCCTGGCTGTTCTGGGACGACTTCCGGGCCTGGGACTTCGGCGCGGCCCGGGTGGCGGCGGCGTTCGTCGCGTTGGCGGTCGCGGTGCTCGTGGGGCTGCTGGTCGCCGGGCTGGCTGCCGGGTTCCCGCCGTTGCTGTCCGGGGCGTTGGGGGCGGCGGCGTTCACCGTGGTGTACGCGCTGGTCTGGTTTCCCGGCGTCCGTTGGCTGGCCCGCCGGACCGGCTGACCCGACCAGGTTGACTCTTCCGCCGGCACCGGCGGCTGACGGAGAGAACGGAAGTGGTGCAGGTGAGCGCGGCGGTCAAGTACACGCTGGGCCGGATCGGGCTGTTCGTCGCCGTGCTGGCGGGTCTCTGGCTGGTCGACATGAACGTGTTTTTGAAGCTGATGCTGGCGCTGGTCTTCTCCGCCGCGCTCTCCTTCTTCCTGTTGCGCGGCTGGCGCGACGAGATGGCCGGGGAGATGGCCAGTGCCGCCGAACGCCGCCGCACCGAGAAGGAACGCCTCCGCGCGGCCCTGGCCGGCGACGACGACCAGCCGGACGAGCCGGAGCGGCGACAGCCGTAGGGCCTGCGGTCGTGGATACGAGCGTGGATCATGAAGTTATTGCCGCGACACGCCGGGCGGTCGGGCAATAACTTCATGATCAACGGCGGTCTGGGGTTACCAGTTGGTGGAGCCGGGGACCTTGGGCCAGGGCTTTGACAGGGGCTTGATCAGGTACGCGACGCCGCCGGAGCCGCCGGAGACTCCGCCGGTGGCGTTGGTGCGCTTGGTCCGCAGCCAGATCTGCTCGAACTGCGCCCGCTTGTAGACGTTGCGCACGACGTCGTTGCTGGACGACGCCGGGTCGTTGACGATGACGTCACCGTCGGCGGTGAAGCCGACCACCACGAACAGGTGCCCGGAGGTGCCGTAGTTCGCCCCGTCCAGCTCGCTGGCGAGGAAGGACTGGCTGGTCACCACGGGGATGCCGGCGGCGATGAAGCGCTCCAGCTCGTCCAGCGAGTGCAGTCGGGTCACCCGACCCTCCAGGCCGGGGAAGCTGGCCGCGTACGCGGTGTTGAACGGCCAGTTGCCGGCGCCGTCGTACGCGTAGTCGAAGGTCATCCGGGCGGCGTGGTTGACCGTCGGATCCGGGTAGGTCGGGTCCACCCAGGAGGTGTCGGCCTCCGAGGGCTTGCGCCCCCAATACTCGACGACCATCTCGGTGGAGGTGGGCGAGCACCAGGCCTCGCCCCCGCCGTCGTACTCGGGGTAGTGGCCCTTGTGGACGTTCTGCGAGTAGCGCGGCACCGGCAGCTCGACACCCCAGGCGATGTGCCCGGCGCTCGGCGGCACGGTGAACCGGTCCGGCACGGTGGAGCTCATCGCGCCGAGCATCCGCACCACCGGCGCGGCGGTCTGCCCCGGCGCGCGGTAGAGGGTCAGCCGCAGCTGGTACGACCGCAGCAGCACCCCGGCGTCGGCGTCGTCGATGCTGAAGGTGTCGGTCCAGATCGTCGACCAGGGGTCACCCTGCTTGTTGACGCTGGTCCGCTTGATGTCGGTGTCGCCGGAGGCCCAGCGGCCCATGACGTACCACGGGGTCTGGTCGCCGCTGGTGTAGCTGCCCTGCATCTCCACCTGGATCCAGGTGCCGGCGGGGGTCTCCGCGTTCCAGGAGGCGATCAGCTCGGTCGCGTCGAAGCCGATCCGGGTCACCGGCGAGGTCCAGGTGCCGTACTCCCAGGTGCGGGTGGTGCCGGTGTGCGGGTCGGCGTACTCGATGGTGCCGGCCGGGCGGGCCAGGGTGACGCCCGCCCGCGCGCCGGGCACGACGCGGGTGCCGTCCCGGCTGCCCCGGTGCCAGTCGGCGGGGCCGGACCAGTCCTGGAAGGTGATCTGCTCGTCGTGGGTGGGGGCAGGCGGCCGGGCCGCCGCCGCGGGGGTCGCGGTGGCGAGCAGGGTGAGCGCGCTGACGCCGGCGAGGGCGGCCGCGTGCAGGCGGGAGGAGGCCATGGGTGCTCCGCGGGTGTCGAGTGGGGGCATCGTCGCTGGTCAGTGTTCCGCTTGGAGGGAAGTTTCGCCAGATGTTCAGCGGCAGAAAATCTTTGCCGCAGCGATGGTCAACCTGGGATGCATAAGGCAGCGATCAATATTGATATGACCATGTGACTGATGGTGAAGTGTGCTTCACCGAGCGGGACATCCCGCCCTCCGAGGAGGTAGTCCATGACCCTGGGCAGACCCCACCCTCTCCGTCGCCTCCTGGTGCTCGTCGTCGTCACCGGGCTGGGAATCGTCACCGTCGCCGCCGGACCGGTCGCCGCCCAACCGGCGCCGGACCGCACCGCCGAGCCCTTCGCCGCCGGCTACCGGGTGCTCGGGCCCCGGACCCTCGCCGACCGCAACGCGGTGGCCCGCACCGGGGCCGCCATCGACTACTCCGAACACGGCGTCCTGCACGTCTCGGCCACCGCCGGCGAGGCCGCCGCCATCGGCAAGCTCGGCTTCCGGCTGGAACCGCTCGCCCCACCACCGAACGCCGAACGCGGCGCCGGTGAGATGGGCACGCTGGCGTTCCCGCCCGCCGACTCCAACTACCACGACTACGCGGAACTGACCGCCGTCGTGAACCAGGCCGTCGCCGACCACCCGGCCATCGCCCGCAAGATCAGCATTGGTACGTCGTACGAGGGCCGCGACCTGATGGCCGTGAAGATCTCCGACAACGTCGGCACCGACGAGAACGAGCCGGAGATCCTGTTCAACGCCCAACAGCACGCCCGCGAGCACCTGACCGTCGAGATGGCGATCTACCTGCTCAACCTCTTCACCGACAGCTACGGCAGCGACTCCCGGATCACCAACATCGTCAACAGCCGGGAGATCTGGATCGTGCCGACGGTCAACCCGGACGGCAGCGAGTACGACATCGCCACCGGCTCGTACCGGTCCTGGCGCAAGAACCGGCAGCCCAACAGCGGTTCGTCGAACGTCGGCACCGACCTGAACCGCAACTGGGGCTACAACTGGGGCTGCTGCGGCGGCTCCTCCGGGTCGACGTCGTCGGAGACCTACCGCGGCCCGTCCGCGTTCTCCGCGCCCGAGACGCAGGCGCTGCGCAACTTCGTCAACAGTCGCGTCGTCGGCGGCACCCAGCAGATCAAGGCCAACATCGACTTCCACACCTACTCGGAGCTGGTGCTCTGGCCGTACGGCTACACGACCGCGAACACCGCCACCGGGATGAGCGCCGACCAGTACAACACCTTCGCCACCATCGGCCAGCAGATGGCGGCCACCAACAACTACACCCCGGAGCAGTCCAGCGACCTCTACATCACCGACGGGGACAGCCTCGACTGGATGTGGGCCACCCACAACATCTGGGCGTACACGTTCGAGATGTACCCCGGCTCGTCCGGCGGCGGCGGCTTCTACCCGCCCGACGAGGTGATCACCGCGCAGACCACGCGCAACCGGGAGGCGGTGCTGCTGCTCAGCGAGTACGCCGACTGCCCGTACCGGGCCATCGGCAAGCAGTCGCAGTACTGCGGCGGTGGCGGCGGCACCACGGTCTGGTCGGACACCTTCGAGACCGCCACCGGCTGGACGATCAACCCGTCCGGCACCGACACCGCGACCCTCGGGGTCTTCGAACGGGGTGCCGCCCAGGCCACCACGTCCTCCGGCGCCAAGCAGCTCACCCCGTACGCCGGATCCAACGACCTGGTGACCGGCCGGCTCGCGGGCTCGGCGGCGGGTGACTACGACCTCGACGGTGGGGTGACCAGCGCTCGGTCCCCGGCGGTGACCCTGCCGTCGTCCGGCACGCTGACCCTCTCGCTGGCCTGGTACCTGGCACACGGCTCGAACGCCTCGTCGGCCGACTACCTGCGGGTGAGCGTGGTGCACAACGGCGGCACCACGGCCCTGCTCACCCAGGCCGGCGCGGCCGCCAACCGCAACGGGACCTGGGCGGTGGCGAACCTCAACCTCACCCCGTACGCCGGTCAGTCCGTGCGGATCCTCGTCGAGGCGGCGGACGCCTCCGGTGCGAGCCTCGTGGAGGCGGCTGTGGACAACGTCACCATCACCGCCTCCTGATCGGGTGGGGCCCCGCTCCGCCCCCGGCGGGGCCCCGCCACCCGCTCCCGAGCCTCCAGATCCGGGACATATGCCGCCCCGGTGACCGTCGTGCCGATCGACGAGTGCTGATCAACACTTGATCGATCCGGCACGTCCTCGCGGTGCGCTACCGTCTTACCGACCACTCCGCAGCGAAGCCGGTGCGAAACCGGCGCTGTCCCGCAACTGTGATGCCCCGCCCGACGGCGGGGACGAGCCAGGTCGCCTGCGGAGGGGTCGCGACACGCGCTCTCGAGGAAGGGCGCCTCGTGGGCGGGCGTACGAGTCCTGTCGGCGAAGCACCACACTCCTCGACCGACAGGAGGCCCCCATGTCCAGACGTACCCCCCGGCTCCTCGCCGCGACCCTCGCGGTCGCCGCGCTCGCTCTCGGCGCCTGCGCCGAGAAGACCGACGACAAGCCGAGCGCGGGCACCGCCGCCGCCAGCTACCCGGTGACGGTCGGCGCGCTGACCCTCGACAAGCGTCCCGAGAAGATCGTGTCGCTCTCGCCCAGCGCCACCGAGATGCTCTTCGCGATCGGTGCCGGCCCGCAGGTGACCGCGGTCGACGACCAGTCCAACTACCCGGCCGACGCGCCCAAGACGGACCTGTCCGGCTTCCAGCCCAACGCCGAGGCGATCGCCGGCAAGAACCCCGACCTGGTGGTGCTCTCCAACGACATCAACAAGATCGTCGACCAGCTCGGCAAGCTGAAGATCCCGGTGTATCTGACCCCGGCGGCCAGCACGCTTGACGACTCGTACCGGCAGATCACCGAGCTGGGCACCCTGACCGGGCACGCCGACCAGGCCACCGACGTCGCCGGCCGGATGAAGGACGACATCGCCAAGCTGGTCAAGGACCTGCCGCAGCGCACCGAGAAGCTCACCTACTACCACGAGCTGGGCCCGGAGCTGTACAGCGCGACCAGCACAACCTTCATCGGCTCGCTCTACGGCCTGGTCGGCCTGACCAACATCGCCGACGCGGCCGACGCCGACGGCAAGAACGGCGGCTACCCGCAGCTGTCCCAGGAGTTCATCGTCAAGGCCGACCCGGACTTCGTGTTCCTGGCCGACTCCAAGTGCTGCCAGCAGAACGGCGACTCGGTCAAGGCCCGCAGCGGCTGGTCCGGAATCACCGCAGTGAAGAACAACCAGGTCGTCGCGCTGGACGACGACACCGCCTCCCGGTGGGGCCCGCGGGTCGTGGACCTGCTCCGGGTGATCATCGACGCGGTCGCCAAGGTGCCCGCGTGACGGTCGTCCGTCAGTGACCGGAACGTCGCAGATGACCGCTGGAGCACCCGCCACCCGGCCGGCCGGTACGCCTCGCGCGTCCCGCCCCGCCGGGCTGCGCAAAGGCTGGGTGGTCGCCGGCGTCCTCGCGGTGCTCGTCGCGCTCCTCGCCGGGGTGTCGCTCGGGCCGGTGAGCCTGCCGCCGGGCAGCGTCGCCGCCGAGTTGCTCAACCTGATCCCCGGGGTGCACCTCGACAGCGGGCTGAGCGAGCGGGAGATCGCCATCGTCACCGAACTGCGGCTGCCCCGCGTCGTGCTGGGCCTCCTCGTCGGCGGCCTGCTCGCTCTGGCCGGCGGCTGCTACCAGGGTGTGTTCCGCAACCCGCTGGCCGACCCGTACCTGCTCGGCGTCGCCGCCGGCGCGGGCCTCGCGGTCACCGCGGTGATCGCCCTCGGCGGCGCCGGTCGGCAGGGCGCGATCTCCGGGCTGCCGCTGACCATCCCGCTGGCCGCGTTCGTCGGCTCGCTGCTCGCCGTGACGATGACTTACCTGCTCGGCGCGGCCGGCGGGCGGAGCAGGTCCCCGGCGATGCTGATCCTGGCCGGCGTCGCGGTCTCCGCCTTCCTCTCCGCCGGGCAGACGTACCTGCTTCAGCGGCACTCCGACAGCATCCAGCCGGTCTACTCCTGGCTGCTCGGCCGGCTGGCCACCGCCGGCTGGCACGACGTGCTGCTGGTGCTGCCGTACGCCGCCCTGACCACGGTGGTGGTGCTGCTGCACCGCCGCGAGTTGGACGTCCTCGCGGTCGGCGACGACGAGGCGAGGAGCCTCGGCCTGCACCCGCAGCGCTCCCGCTACCTGCTGATCGCCGCAGCGTCGCTGGGCACCGCCGCGGCGGTCTCCGCGACGGGGCTCATCGGCTTCGTCGGCATCATCGTGCCGCACACCGTCCGGCTGCTCGCCGGGTCGAGCTACCGCGTGATCCTGCCGCTGTCACTGCTGTTCGGGGCCGCTTTCCTGGCCCTGACCGACGTGGTGGCCCGTACCGCCGCCGCCCCGGCCGAGGTGCCCATCGGCGTGGTCACCGCACTGCTCGGCGGCCCGTTCTTCGTCCTCGTGCTGCGCACCGCCCGACGGGTGCTCACGTGAGCCCCGAACCCGGGCCGGTGGGCGTGCCGGCTCCCGGGCCGGCCGGCGTGCCGGCCGTCGAGGTGCGGGGTCTGCACGTCAGTCTGGACGGCACGCCGATCCTCACCGGCGTCGACCTCACCGTCGCGGCCGGCGAATGGGTCACCGTGATCGGCCCGAACGGCGCCGGCAAATCCACCCTGCTGCGCGCCGTCGGCGGCCTGCTGCCCGCGCCGGAGGCCATCACCCTGTTCGGTACGCCGAGCACCGCGCTGCGCCGCCGCGACCGCGCCCGGGTGGTGGCGACGGTGACGCAGTCCCCGGTGGTGCCGCCCGGCATGTCGGTGCTGGACTACGTGCTGCTCGGCCGCACCCCCTACATCCCGCCGCTGGGTCGGGAGTCGACAGCGGACATCGCCGCCGTGCAGGAGGTGCTGGACCGCCTGGACCTCACCGGCTTTCACCGCCGCGAGCTGGCAACCCTCTCCGGGGGCGAACGACAGCGGGTCTTCCTCGCCCGCGCGCTCGCCCAGGGCGCGACGCTGCTGCTGCTCGACGAGCCGACCAGCGCGCTGGACATCGGCCACCAGCAGGAGGTGCTGGAACTGGTCGACCAGCTGCGTCGCGCGCACGGTCTGACGGTGCTCGCCACCATGCACGATCTCTCCCTGGCCGGGGAGTACGCGGACCGGATGGTGCTGCTGGCCGGCGGTCGGGTGGTGGCGACCGGGACGCCGCACGAGGTGCTGACCGAACACCTCCTCGCCACCCACTACCGGGCCAGCGTCCGGGTGGTCGCCGGCACCAACGGCCCGCTGGTGGTTCCCGTCCGCCCTAACTCCCGTCGTCACCCAGGTCGATGACCGAGAAGAGTGCGCCCTGGGGATCGCGGAGGGAGGCGAACCGGCCGGTCGGGATGTCACGGGGTGGCACGAGGATGGTTCCGCCGAGTTCGGCGGCGCGGGCGGCGGCGGCGTCCGCGTCGGTAACCGCGAAGTACACCGTCCAGTAGGCCGGCAGGTCGGCCGGGAAGTCGTCGGCGAGCGGCGGCATCATTCCGGCGACGATCCGCGCGCCGAGCCGCCACCCGGTGTACGTCATGCCGCCGACCGGCTGCTCGTCCGGCTGCCACCCGAACACCAGCTCGTAGAAGACCTTCGCCCCGTCCGGGTCGGGGGTGACCAGTTCGTTCCAGCTCATCGCGCCGGGCACGTTGAACGCCTCGGCGCCGGGCATCGCCAGTGGCTGCCAGACGCTGAACGTGGCGCCCGCCGGGTCGGCGAACACCGCCATCCGGCCCCGGTCGAAGACCTCGAACGGCGGCACCACTACCTGCCCACCGGCGCGTTCGACGCGCCCGGCGGCCAGTTCCGCGTCGTCGGTGGCGACGTACGTCGACCAGATCGGCACCTGGTCGGGAATGGCCGGCGGGCCGACACCGGCCACCGGCCGGCCGTCGAGCAGGAAGACCGTGTAGCCGCCGGCCTCGGGCTCCGGTGTCACCCGTCCGGTCCAGCCGAAGAGTTCGGGGTAGAAGCGGCGCGCGTCGGTCAGGTCCGGGGTTGCCAGGTCGGCCCAGCACGGCGTACCCGGCGGGACGGTGCTCACGTCAAGACCCCTCTCGGCCGGCGGCCACGGGCGGCCCCCCTGCCGGAATCCTGGCACCGTCCCGCCGTCGCACGGGGCGGAAACGGACGAATCGTCAGCTGAACCGGCGACCCTCGTCCCGTCGGTAGGCCCAGGCGGCGAGGGAGGCGAGCAGCACGACCCAGACGCCGAGCATGATCAGCGCCAGCGGCTCGATCCGGTAGTCCCCGACCGCCGACCACATGAGTTCGGCCGCGCCCCGGGTGGGCAGGTACGGCGCGATCGTCTCGATGAACCCGGGCGCGTCTCCCGGTGCGGAGAGCAGCCCACCGCCGAACGCGAGCGGCAGGAAGACGACCTGCGCCACCACGACCGCCGCCTTGCTGGGCAGCGAGTAGCCGATGGCGAGCCCCATCAGCGTGAACGGCACCGAGATGACGGCCACCGTCACGGCGGTCACCAGGAACGCCAGCGGGGTGACCCGGGCCGGGGTCAGCGTCGCGCCGATCACCACGACCGGGATCAGCGAGAGGTACGTCAGCGCGAGGCCGGCCAGCACCCGACCCGCGAAGCGCGGCGCGGGTCCGGCCGGCAGAGTCCGCGTGTACGGGTTCCACGGCTGGTCGCGGTCCTCGGCGACGCCGACGCCGTACTGGAAGATGTTGGCGCTCATCACCGAGAAGGTGATCATCGACGCGGTGGCGAAGGTGGCGCCGACCGCGTCGTCACCGGTGAACGGCACCACGAAGAAGATCATGGCGGCGGCGGGGAAGAAAGCGCTGCCGACGACGGCCACCGGGATCCGGATGATCTCCAGAAGTTGGTAGCGGGCGTGAACCAGGGCGAGCTGCACGGTGCGCCTCCTCAGAGGGTGGTGGGTCGGCCGCCGGCAGCGGCGGGGGCGGGGTCTTCGGGGGCGGACTGCGCGGCGACGTGGGCCTGCTCCTGGCTGCCCGTCCCGCTGGTGATGGCGAGGAACGCCTCCTCCAGCGAGGTGGGCCGCACCTCCAGGTCGGCGAACGCCGCCCGGGAGCCGACCAGCGCCCGGACCAGCTCGTCGGCGTCGGTGGTGAGCAGGTGCAGTCGTCCGTCGACCCGTTCGGCGCGTACGACGCCGGGCAGTTCGGGCAGCTCGTCGGCGACCAGGCTGACCCGGCGTACGCCGACGATGCCGCGCACGGCCTCCACGGTGTCGTCGGCGAGGACCCGGCCCTGCCCGATCACCACCACGCGGTGGGCGAGCGCCTCCACCTCCTCCAGGTAGTGGCTGCTCAGCAGGACGGTTCCGCCGTCGGAGTGGAACGCGCGGATCGCGTCCCACAGGGTGTGCCGGGCCTCGACGTCCAGGCCGGTGGTCGGCTCGTCGAGCAGTACGAGCCGGGGTCGGCCGACGAACGCCAGCGCCACGGCCAGCCGGCGACGCTGGCCGCCGGAGAGCCCGCCGGTCTGCCGCCGGGCGAGGTCGCCGAGGCCGAAGCGGTCGAGCAGCTCACCCCGGGGCACCGGGTCGGGGTAGTGCGCGGAGACGAAGTCGACGACCTCGCCGACCCGCAGCGTGCCCGGCAGGCCGGTCTCCTGCGGGGTGACGCCGATCTGCCGCCGCGACGCCGGGTCGCGGGGGTCGCGGCCGAACAATTCGACACGGCCCGAGCTGGGCCGACGCAGACCGACCAGCAGATTCATCAGGGTGCTCTTGCCGGCGCCGTTGGGGCCGAGCAGTCCGACGAGCTCGCCGGCCCGGACCTCCAGGTCGACGCGGTCGAGGGCGAGGACGTCGCCGTACCGGCGGCTGGCCTGGTCGGCGCGGGCGAGGGTCATGACTGCTCCTTCGACGGGGTGGGGCCGAGCTGGGAGGGATCGAGCAGGGTGCGGATGGCTTCGGTGTACTCCTCGAACGCCAGCCGGCCCCGCCGGCTGAGCCGGATCAGGGTGGCCGGGGTACGTCCACGATGGGTCTTGCTGATCTCGACGTATCCGGCGTCCTCAAGCTTTCGCAGGTGGACGGATAGGTTGCCGGCGGTCATCGCGAGCAGTTCCTGGAGTCGGGGAAAGGTGATCCGGTCCCCGTCGCCGAGCGCGGAGAGCGCGGCGACGACCCGCAGCCGCGCTTGGGCGTGGATGACCGGGTCGAGGTCGGTCATGACCGGCGTCGCTGTCGCAGCCGGGCGATGGTTCCGGCGATCAGGATCCCGGCCCCGCCGGCCACCGAGATGACGAGGGCGTGCCAGCCCGGCCCGGCGATCACCCCGAGCACGTTGATCACGCTGATCCAGACGCCCAGCCGGAAGAGGTCCCGGTCCAGCCAGATCGCGCCGCCCGCCAGGTGCAACGCCCCGGTCAACCCCACGGCGGCGGCGGACCAGAGCAGCGCCGCCAGATCGTGCGGCAGGTGTTCCGAGACCCGGCCGACCGCCGCGTACACGCTCACCGACCCCAGGGCCCAGGCCCACCCGTACCACCGGCCGCGCCGGGCCGAGTCCCCGGTCACCTGGCCGTACGCCCGCGCGCCGGCCACGGCCTGGATCGCGCCGGCGGCCACCAGCAGGGCGAAGAGCGCGGTCAGGGGCAGCCAGTCGGGCAACCGGACCAGCACCCGCCCGTCCGGGGAGTAGCGCAGGAAGAACAGCCCGAAGCCGACCAGCCACGCCACGCCCCACGGCCAGTAGATGAGCCGGGCGTCGGGTTCCAGCCGGGAGACCGTGGCCGCCCGCTGGTCGCGGATCAGTTGGAGTGCCGTCGCGGCGTCGGCGGGCGGTCGATCGTCGTCGTGTTCCACGCAAACAACTTTACGGCGCAAAGTTGAAGCCGTGTGCCCCGCTCCCGTGGCGGGTACCCGACAGCGGCGCGGAGTGCCTACGGTGGGAGTCGTCTGTGGCTGACCCGTCGCACAGGACAGGAGGGCCGGCATCAATTACCAGGAACGGCTGACCGACCTCGTCGAGCCGGACGAACAGTTGCTCGCCGTCGCGAAGGCGGAGGTCGCCCAGGGCGTCGGGCCAGCCGATCCGCCCGCCGCCGATCCGCCCGCCGTTGACCGCCCTGCAGCGTCCCGTGCCGCTGGCGTCGTCTCCGGGGTGCTGCTCAACCTGCTCGTGCCGCTGCTGTCCTTTTCGGCGGGCGACCGGATCGTCGACCGCGTGGCCTTCGGGGTCGCCGGCCGGGGCACCCCCGGCTCGGCCGCCTCCACGCTGCGGTACGCCCGGCGGCCGGTGCCTCCGGTGACCTCGATCGAGGACACCGTCCTCGCGGTCACCGACCGGCGGCTGCTCGTGTGCGCGTCCGGGCCGATGACAATCTGGTCGAGCCGGGCCGACGACGAGCGGGCCGCCGCCGCAACCCGGATCGTCTGGTCCGTGCCCCGGCCGGCGGTGGCCGACGCCCGGGTGGGTTGGCACCGGCTCAACCCGAAGCGGCTGCGGATCGAGTTCACCGACGGCTCGTGGCTGGCGTTCACGGTGCCGATCGCCGAGCCCGGCAAGCCACTGCGCGAGATCGCCGCCGCCCTCACCGGCCGCTGACCCGCCCGACCCGCCGCGAGCACCGGCGAGCTGGCCGTGGACAGCGCGGTCTACAGCGGCGCCGGCTCCAGTGGTGCGGCCTGCGACGGCGTCTGCGACGGCGCGGGCAGCAGTGGCGCGGGCAGCGGTTCGCTGTGCAGCACCGAGAGGCGGGACACCGCGCGGGTGAGCACCACGTACAGCCGGTGCAGCCCGCGTGGCTCGGCCGCGACGATCGCGGCCGGCTCGACCACCACCACGTGGTCGTACTCCAGACCCTTGACCAGCGTCGCGGGCACCACTGTGACCCGCTCCGCGGCGGCGACGTCGTCGGCGGTCGCGGTGGCCACGCCCGCGGCGGCCAGCGCCGCGCGCAGCTCGTCGACCGCGTCGTCCGCGGCGATCACACCTACCGAGCCGTCGTGCGCGAGCGCCGCCCGCACCTCGGCCACCGTCGCGGCGGTCAGATCGGCCACGGTACGCACCTCCAGGCCGCCGTCGTGACGCAGCGACTCGGCCGGCGGTACGTCCACCGCCAGCGCCGGCAGCAGCAGGTTGGCGAACGCGACCACCGCGGCGGGTACCCGGAAACCGACAGTCAACGGCACCACCACGGCGTCCGGCTTGCCCAGGTGGGTCAGGGACTCCCGCCAGTCGGTCGCCGCCCACGGCGCGGTGCCCTGCGCGAGGTCACCGAGCAGGGTGACCGAGCCGTGCTCACTGCGGCGGGCGATGGCCCGACACTGCATGGGGGAGAGATCCTGAGCCTCGTCCACCACCACGTGCCCGAACCCGGAGGGGCGCTCCAGCAGCCCGGCAGCCTCGTCGACAAGCACCGCGTCGGCGGCGGTCCAGCGGGCGGCCTTCGGCGTACGGGCCGGCTTCGCCCAGAGCAGCTGCGCCTGCTCGGCGTCGCTGAGCAACCCGTCCGCAGCCGTGGCGAGTCGGGCCGGGTCGGAGAGCAGACCGTGTACCAGCCCCTCCGGGGTGAGCGCCGGCCAGACCGCGTCCAGGAAGTCCACCACCGGCCGGCACCGGCTCATCCGGCGCAGCCACGCGTCGCTGGGCGACTCCGCTCGCCGTGCCTCGGCCTGCCGTTGCAGGAGACTCACCACGCGCGCCCGCACCCGCTCCCGGCCGGTGCCGTACGGCAGCCCCTCCCGACGGGTCTCCTCGACGATCCGGTGCAGCGGCTCCAGCCCGATCCGCCACCGGAACGAACCGTCCGAGACGGTGATCGAGTCGCTCGGCGTACCGATCCGTGTCTGCACCGCGCGCCGCAGGACGCTCGCCATCCGCGCGTCGTGCTTGAGCGCCGCCACGGCCGGCGCCTCCACCGCCCGCACCGGCACCCGTGAAATCAGCTCCTCCACGGTGGCCTGCTCGACCTCGACCTCACCGAGCGCCGGCAGCACCGCCGCGATGTACGACAGGAACGCCCTGTTCGGCCCGACGATCAGCACGCCCGCCCGCCGCAACCGCTCCCGGTGCAGATAGAGCAGGTACGCGGCCCGATGCAGGCCGACAGCCGTCTTGCCGGTGCCCGGCGCCCCCTGCACGCAGATCGAGTCGGCCAGGTCGGCCCGGACCAGCTCGTCCTGCTCCGGCTGGATCGTGGCGACGATGTCGCGCATCGGCCCGACGCGCGGTCGCTCGATCTCGGAGGTGAGGATCCGACTGGCCGTGCCCAGTTCCTCGCCCCGGTCCAGCCGCTCATCCTCGAAACTCGTCAACACCCCGTTGCTGAACCCGAACCGCCGCCGGACCGCCACTCCCTGCGGATCGCGCGCGCTGGCCCGGTAGAACGACCGGGAAACCGGTGCCCGCCAGTCCAGCACCAGCGGCTCGCCGTGCTCGTCGGTGACATGCCGCCGCCCCACGTGATACCGCCGACCGTGATGATCGCCGCTGCCGCTGCCGCTGCCGCTGCCGCTGCCTTCGCTGCCGCTGCGTCCGGTGCTGCCTTCGCTGCCGCTGCCTCCGCTTGCCTCGCTGGCGCTGGTCGTGGTCGTGCTGCTGGTGGCGGTGCCTGCGCTGGTGGTGGCTGCGTTGGTCGTGGTGGCGTTGGTCGTGGTGGCGCTGGTCGTGGGTCCGGTGGCCGTCTTGTCGTCGCTCGTGGTTCCACCGAAGTCGAGGCGGCCGAAGAACAGCGGCGTGGTGGGGTCGTCGGCCAGTTCGGCCACCCGGCGGGCCAGCGTACGGCCGAGCATCTCCGCCGCGTACGGGTCGCCGGCCACCTGGTCGCCGGTCGAGAAGAGGGCTTCGGCCCGCTCCCGCATCCGGCGCAGCGCCACGCGCGAGGTGGCCAGATGGGCGCGTTCGGCGACCAGATCCGTTTCGGGGTGGGTGTCCAGGTCAGGTGCGGGCATGCTGACGTCCCATCGTTCACATCTGCTGCGCGCTCGCGTGTCCGGTGGCGGATGGCCGCCCGCCCGGCGCGGTGACGTCCGTTCCGGTGCAGCTCACCTCGGCCGTCAAGCGGGCTGCAACCCTACGCCCTCCCGAGGACCCCTTCCACCGAATTACCGACCAGACCACCCGTTCGCGTTGGCGTGGCGCAGAACGACGTAGCGCTGGGCGCGCACTGCGCGGGTCTGGTGCTGGTCCCGTCGGTCTTCGTCTGGCCGTCGGTGCTGAGCGACGCGGGATCATCGCGTGCGGCTGCCCTGGTGTTGCGGGCGCTACCTCGCGGGGGTATCCACGGGCCGGTGTTGGGCAGGTAGGCAGGGCGGGTCGACCTGGGCCGGGCCGGCCGGTCCTATCCGCGAGGGAGCGCCGGGCGCACCCGGGCCGGGCCGGGGTCCGACCTGGGCCGGGCCGGGCCGGCCGGGCCTATCCGCAAAGTAGCGCCACGCGCTCCCGAGCCGGGCCGGGGTCCGACGTGGGCCGGGCCGGCCGGGCCTATCCGCGGGGTAGCGCCAGGCGCACCCGAGCGGGGCCGGGGTCCGACGTGGGCCGGGTCAGCCGGGCGGGCCGGCGCGTCGGGGGGCCTGGCTAGGCGTGGGCGAACGGGCCGCCGGGCTTGGTTGCTGGGCTCGGCCGGTTCGCGATGAGTGAGCTTGGCCGGTCTCAGCAGCGCCGGTGGTAGAGGTTGCGCCGTGGGGTGCGGAGCGGGTCCATCCAGTCGGGCGGGAGGAATTCGGCCTGGCCGTCCGGCGCGATGCGGACGATCCAGTCACCCTGGTGAAGGAGCCGGTGATGGTGGCCGCACAGCAGGACCGCGTTGCTCAGCGTCGTCGTGCCGCCGTCGGCCCAGTGGCGGACGTGGTGGCCGTCGCACCAACGGGATGGCCGGTCGCAGCCGGGGAAGGCGCAGCCACCGTCGCGCAGCACCAGCGCGCGCCGCAGTGGGCCGGTGAAGAGTCGGCGTTGACGCCCGACGTCCAGGATCTGGCTGTTGCCGCCCAACACGGCCGGGAGAACCGAGGAGTCGCAGGCCAGGCGGCGGACCGCGCCCGGTGTGAGGCGCACCCCGGTTTCCAGGGTGCCTGCGCGTACGCCGTTGACCAGCGCGTCCAGTGACATGGTGACCACCAGTTGGGGGCGGTCCCCACCGTTGTCGGGCAGGTCGCCGGTGCGCAGTGCCAGCCGGCAGATCTCACCGAGTGCGTCCGCCCGGCGTTGACCGGGACTGCGCTCGTCGTGCTCACCGGCCGGGGCGCAGAGCGGATCGATGGCCTCGCGCAGCAGGCTCGCGGTTTCGGTGTCGAGGGTGCCGCTCAGACGTACCTGACCATCCTGCTGGTCGGAGAGGGTGACGTGCCGGCGGGCCTCGGCTCGCTCGGTGGCCCGCTTGAGAGCTGCCAGCTCTGCCTGGTCGGCCACGTCGGGCGCGACGTGTGCGAGGACGCGCTCCCCGAGGCGGCTCAGGGTGGCCGGATCGAACCGATCGGCCCACGTGATCAGCAGCTCGGTGGCTTTGTCGGCCACCTCCGGCCCGGCCTCGACGGGCAGGGCGGCGATGGTCTCCGCCAGCACCCGGCCCTGCTCCACGGTGATGGTGCCGGCGTGCACGGCAGCGCGGACCGCTGGTGGCGCGGCGTCGAGGGTGGCCGCGAGCTGAACGAGCTGGCGGGCGGACCGGCTGGAGAGCCGGAGGCGATCCCGCAACCAGACCGCGGTGGACGAGGCGCCTTCGGCGACGGCCAGACCTCGGGCGTCCAGCTCGCGCACCAGACCGAGCTGGACGGCGGCCAATCGCTGCGCCACCTGGTGAGCTGCGTCGAGCGAGGCGAGCAGTTCGTTGTCGGGGAGGGCCCACGCCGCAGCCTCGACGCAGTCGTCGACGGCACCGCTCGCCTGTGCCAACGCCCCCAACATGAAGCCACGATAGAACAGGTGTACGACAACTTTGCACTGCCGGATGACTCTCCGGCCCGGCTCAGCCAATCCGCCAATACGGGGTACGCGGCTCCCGGCGGCGACACCTGGCAGCCGGCTCCCGGGCGAAATGAGCGAACCCGGGCTCGGGGACGCGGAGGCGGGCCGCCACTGGCGTCGACGCAGCTCGCGACCCCGGGTTCGACCTTCGAGGCGGTCGGCCGGCTGTCGGATGATCGCGGCACAGTGCCTGCGCCGGGCGTCCGACGTGGCGGGATGTGCGGGGTGATGGCGGGTCGGGTGGGCGGCCGGGATCATGGAGGCATGACCGAGGCCCGTCCCAAGCCGCTTCGGATGGTCAGTGACCCGCAGGTGATGCGGGCGCTGGCCCATCCGGCCCGGATCGCGATCATGGAGTATCTCCACAGCCATGTCGATGGCAGCACCGCCACTGAGTGTGCGGAGATCGTCAGGCTGTCACCGAGCGCGACCAGTTATCACCTGCGGGCGTTGGCGAAGTTCGGCTTGGTGGAGCAGGCGCCGAGCCGAGGGGACGCCCGGGAGCGGGTGTGGCGCACGTCGAACCCCAGCCTGATGGTCGACGCGGGCCGCGAGGCCGGGCCCGAGGCACGGGCCGCGGAACAGGCCCTGGTGGAGGCGCATGCGGCGCGCGCCATGGAGCGGACCCGGGACTGGTTGCGCCGCGCCGGGGATGAACCTCCTGAGTGGTACGACACGGCGCTGTTCAACGAGGCGCTGCTCGTGCTCACGGCGGAGGAGTTGGCCGCCCTCAACGAAGCGGTCCTGGCGCTGCTGAGGCCGTACTACCCGCGGCACCGCACGGAGGTGCCGCCGGACGCGCGCTCCGTCGCCGTGCAGTACCGGACGGTGCCGCTGGCATAGACGGGGGTTGTGCTGACCAGTTGTGAAGGATTATTTTCGAAGTGTGTCCTTCACAACTGGTCCGCCGCGCTGGTCCGACGTGTGGCTCGCCGCCTCGGCTCGTGGAATCACGATCTGTGGCGACTTCCTCGCCGCCACCGCGCTCGCTCTCGCCCTCCAGGGTTCCGGAGCTGGCGGGCTCGCCGTGTCGGGGCTGCTGCTCGCGGCCACCCTGCCCCTTGTGGTGCTGGCACCGCTCGCCGGCCGGCTCGCCGACCGGGTCGACAGCCGTACCCTGCTGGTGACCGTCGGGCTGGCCCAGGCCGCGATCTGCACGTTGCTCGCCGTCGTCACCCACCCGGTTCTGGTGGTGGGGCTCGTCGCGCTGCTCGCCTGCGGGCTTGCCGTGACCCAGCCCTGCCTGGCGGCGCTGCTCCCGGCGATGGTCCGCCCGGCCGACCTGCCCCGCGCCAGTGCGATCAGTCAGACCGCTGTCTCCCTCGGCGCACTCGGCGGCCCGGTGCTGGCTGGCCTGCTGGTGGGGCAGTTCGGCACCCGCGTACCGCTGCTGGTCGACGCCGCGACCTACCTGGCGCTGGTGGCGGCCGGCCTGCTGCTGCGGACCCGACGCGGTGGTCGCCGGACCGCCGCCGGGCCGACCGCCCCCGTGCCGACCGCCGCCGCCGGACCGCGCGCTGCTGGGCCGAGTGCTGCTGGGCCGGCCGCTGCTGAACCGTGCGCTGCCGAACCGACCGCTGCCGGCTCGGGAACGCCGACCATAGGCCCGGAGGCCCAGGCCGGTCCGACCGAGGCCGGTCCGACCGAGGCCCGTCCGACCGCGGGCGGATCGGCTGGGGCCGTACCGACGGGGGCCGGGCCATCGGTGGCCGGGCTGCCTGCGGCGGGCGGTACGACCGAGGGCTGGCGACTGCGGCTGGATCCGCTGATGCTCGTCATGGTGGCGAGCACCGCAGTGGTGATCGCGGCGGTCGGCGGCATCAACGTGATCGAGGTCTTCTTCATCCGGGAGACGCTGAACGGCTCTGCCACCACGTACGGCCTCGTGGGTGCCGCCTGGATGGCCGGGATGTTGCCCGGTGGCTGGCTGGCGGCGCGGCTCGCGCGTCGGCTGGACGACGACGGCGCGCTGGTCCGTGCGGTGCTTGTCGCGCTCGCTGGGTGCAGCCTGATGGTGCTGCTGGCCGCGTTGGTGCCGACGGCGGGTGTGCTGGTGCCGCTCTGGCTGGTGGCGGGAGCGGCGAACGGCGCGGAGAACGTCTTCGCCAACCTTCTCATCGCTCGCCGGGTGCCGGAGGCCATGCACGCCCGCGCGTACGCCAGTTTCGGCGCGGCGGTGCAGGGCGGTTCGATGACCGGTTATCTGCTCGGCGGTGCGCTGCTCACGCTGGTTTCGCCCCGGCCGTTGATCGCGGCGGCCGGCGCGGCGGGGCTCCTGGTGGTGCTGGTGTTCGTGCCGGTCGTCGCCAGGGCGGTACGCAGGCCGGGGCGTGAGCGGTCGGCCGGACCGGTACCTGCGCAGTCGACCGGCCCCGAGCGCGAGGGAACGACGGCACCGGAGGGACCGCGACCGGGTGGGACGGATGCGGGGTTGGCCACTCCGGGCCGGCCCGCCGGGCCCGAGCCGGAGGCCGGGGATACGGTCGGGTCATGGCTGAGCGCGTCGCACGCCCGCGGGTCGGGCACATCCAGTTCCTGAACTGTCTGCCCATCTACTGGGGGCTGATGCGCTCGGGCACCCTCCTCGACGTGGACCTGCACAAGGACTCGCCGGACCGGCTGAGCGCGGCGCTGGTGGCCGGCGACCTCGACATCGGCCCCATCACGCTGATGGAGTACCTGAAGCACACCGACGAACTGCTCCTCCTGCCGGACCTCGCGGTGGGCAGCGACGGGCCGGTGCTCTCGGTCAACATGGTCTCCACCCGTCCCCTCGCCGAGCTGGACGGAGCCCGGGTGGCACTCGGCTCGACCTCGCGGACCGGCGTCATGCTGGCGCAGTTGTTGCTCGCCGAGCGGTACGACGTGCGACCCGACTACTTCCGCTGCCCTCCGGACCTGACCCAGATGCTGCTGGAAGCCGACGCCGGGGTGCTGATCGGGGACGTGGCGCTTCGGGCCTACTACGAGGCGCCGTTGCGGGGGCTCACGGTGACCGACCTCGGGCAGGCGTGGCGGAACTGGAGCGGGCTGCCGATGGTCTTCGCCGTCTGGGCGGTCCGCCGCGACTTCGCCGCCGCACACCCGGGCCTGGTGAAAGAGGTGCACGAGGCGTTCCTCCGCTCGCGCGACCTCTGCCTCTCCGAGCTGGACCAGGTCGCCGAGGCGGCTGCGCGTTGGGAGGCGTTCGACGCCGCGACGCTGGCCACGTACTTCCGGACCCTGGACTTCTCGCTCGGCGAGCGGCAGGTCGCCGGGCTGCGCGAGTTCGCCCGCCGGGTCGCCGCGCTCGGCGAGGTCCCGGCGCTGCCCGAGGGTGGCCCGGAGTTCTTCGCCGGCTGAGCAGCCGGCGCGAGCCTGCCGCGACCCGCTGACCGCTGGGCCAGGCCGACAGCCCGCGCCAAGCCGACAGCCCCGGGCGAGGCCGACAGCCCCGGGCCGAGCCAACCGCCGGGCCGAGCCGGCAGCCCCGGGCCGAGCCGACCGTCGGGCCGAGCCGACAGCCCGCGGTCGGCAGTTGATCAGGTGCCGGGGCGCAGCAGCGCCTCGGTGATCTTCTCGCAGTTCTTCATGCCGTAGTCGTAGCCCATGCCGATCGGGTACTTGACCATCACGCCCATCGTCCAGGTGTCGCCGATGGCCAGGCAGTTGATGTGCATCTCCTGCTCCTTGGTCCGGTCGATCCACCCGTTCTTGATGGCGATCTGCTTCTGCTCGGCGGCCGGGAACGCCTTGCGGATGCCGAAGTCACCGGCGCCGCGAACGAGCTTCATCTCGTTGAGCAGCCACTTGGTCCACTTCGGACCGGCGGCGGTGCCGGTGGCGATGCAGTTGCCCAGGCGGGCGGTGTCGCGGGGGGAGAGGGCCGTGCGGGACCACCCCTTGTCGGGGGCGACGCTGCTGTCGGTCAGCTTGCAGATGGAGAGCAGTCGCTTGATCGAGGCGTCCCGGCCGACCGAGTTGTAGAACTGTTCGGCCCGGGTGTTGTCGCTGTCCCGGATGATCCGGGTGGCGTCGGCGAGCTTCGCGTCGCTCGGCGTCTCGCCGGCGTCGGCCGCGCGACGCAGGTAGTCGGCGACGATCCAGGATTTGATCATCGACGCGGTGGTGCTGGTCTCGTCCATGTTCTTCGAACCGATGATCTTTCCGGTCCGGCGGTCGAGCACGCTCCAGGAGTACCAACCCTGAATGTCGAGGTTGAGGTCCTTGGCCTGGAACGGCAGCGGCTCCAGGGCGGCGCTGGGGCTCGGCGACGGCGGGGCCGGCTGACGGGCGCTGCGGTCGGTGGCCGCGCCGGTGGACCGGTCGCTGGTCGTCGCCTCGGAGTCACCCCACTTCGCGGCGGCTGCCGACTCGAACGGCGACCCGGGCAGGAGGCGGAGCGACACCAGGACCAGCCCGATGAGGATTACCGCGACAGCGATCAGGCGCAGCGGCGAGGTCTCGCCCGCGCCGCGCCGGTCGGCACGCCGGTTGCCGGCCATCAGAGCTTTCCGACCGGCTGCTGCGGCACCTTGAGCGCGGCGCCCGGCTGCGGGGTGACCAGTTGGGTGGCCACGCTGGCGCAGACCTGCGCGCCGTAGTCCAGGCCGCTCCTGATCGGGTAGCGCAGCATCACCGCGAGACTCCACTTGTCGTTGACGGCGAGGCAGTTGACGTGCCAGTTGCCGTCGTAGCTGATCGGGGTCCACCCGTTCTTGATGCTGACCGGACCCTGAGCGGTGATCGACTTCGGCAGACCGTCGATGATGCCCCAGCGGCCACCGCCGTACTCCGACTTCTGGTCCTTCTTCGCGGTGCTGCCCCGGACCTTGCTCATCTGATCCAGCACCCACTTGGTCCACGTCGGGCCGGCGGCCTTGCCGTCGGCGATGCAGTCGCCGAGCCGGACCGCGTCGCGGGGCGACATGCGGGTGAAGCTCCACCAGCCCGTGTAGGGCTCGACGTTGCCGCGCTTGGTGTCGGTCAGTCCGCAGATCTTGATCGCCCGCTGGATCACCGCGTCGGGGATGCTGCTCTTCGACGCCTTGTACGAACCGCCGGCGGCCCTGTGCACCAGGTTGGCCGCGGTGTCGTTGCTGTCGATGATGGCGAGCCGAGCCGCTTCTTTCAGCGCGGCGGTCGGCTGCTTCTTGGGGCCGAGCTGGCGCAGATAGTCCGAGACGATCCACGCCTTGATCATCGACTCGGTGGAGCTGGTCGCGGTCATGTTCGACGACCCGGAGATCTTGCCGGTCTGCCGGTCCATCAACGCCCAGGAGAAGAAATCGCCCTTGAAGCTCACCGATACCCGGCCAGCCGCCAGCGTGGGCGGTGGCGGCGGAGTCGGCTTGGGCGCGGCGACGCTGGCCCCGCCACCGCTGCCGCCAGTGCTGTCGTCGGTGGAGAGCCGGGCGTACGCGGTGGGGACCAGCAGGACGCCACCGAGAAGAACTGCCACGACGGCGAACACCATGGTCACGCGAGATCGCATGAGTTGGGTGAGCTCCAGATGTCAGGGCCGGGGGGACCGGCTGTGTTGTCCGGGGCGACCGGTGCGTTCGCCAAGGCCGGGGGAGGTGGCCTCTGTGGAGACGGCGTGGGGGCAGCCGATCGTGTGACCGGCAGAAGTCTACGTCCGGACAGGCCGGGCACCAGAGTTCGACACCAGGCAACGTGCGAAATCGGTGGAAAATCCCGCTGGTATGCGGCTTCTGGGAGGTTTCATCTTCTCCCCGTGACCCAAGTCATACAAGTCGTTGTCACGACTCGTAACCAGGAACTGCCCATCGGTGACGGAACGTCATTCGGGTTTCCTGTTACACCCCCTGGTGCATCGAGGTGCAAGCTGTAACACTTGTCCGCATGTATGGCAACGACTTCTCCGCCCCTGGCGACGCACCGGACGACATGCCCGGCGCCGGCCTGCTCGGCGAGGTCGAGGCCGCCGAGGCGGAGCTGCGTGCCGCCGCCGCGCGCGAGCGCCGCGGCGGCCCCGCACCGGACGAGGACCTGGCCGCGTACTTCACCGAAGTGGTCGACGCGGAGCAGAAGATCGAGCCGCGCGACTGGATGCCCGAGGCGTACCGCCGGACGTTGATTCGGCAGATCGCCCAGCACGCCCACTCGGAGATCATCGGCATGCAGCCGGAGGGCAACTGGATCAGTCGGGCGCCCTCGCTCAAGCGCAAGGCGATCCTGCTGGCCAAGGTGCAGGACGAGGCGGGCCACGGCCTCTACCTCTACGCCGCCGCCGAGACCCTCGGCATCAGCCGCGACGAACTGGTCCAGCTGCTGCTCGACGGAAAGCAGAAGTACAGCTCGATCTTCAACTACCCCACGTTGACCTGGGCTGACGTGGGCGCGATCGGCTGGCTGGTGGACGGCGCGGCGATCGTCAACCAGGTGCCGCTGTGCCGGTGCTCCTACGGCCCGTACGCGCGGGCGATGATCCGGGTCTGCAAGGAGGAGTCGTTCCACCAGCGTCAGGGCTACGAGATCCTGCACACCCTGGCGCACGGCACCCCGGAGCAGCAGGCCATGGCCCAGGACGCGGTGGACCGCTGGTGGTACCCGTCGCTGGCCATGTTCGGCCCGCCGGACGGCGACTCCACCCACTCCACCCAGTCGATGGCGTGGAAGATCAAGCGCTTCTCCAACGACGACCTGCGGCAGCGCTTCGTCGACATGTGCGTCCAGCAGGCGGAGATCCTCGGGCTGCGTATCCCCGACGACGGCCTGCGCTGGAACGAGGAACGGCGGGCGTACGACTACACGCAGCCCGACTACGACGAGCTGATGCAGGTCATCAAGGGCAACGGGCCGTGCAACCGGGAGCGGATGGCGCACCGGCGGGCCGCCCACGCCGACGGCGCATGGGTACGCGAGGCCGCCGCGGCGTACGCCGCCAAGCGGGCCGACAAGAGGGAGAAGGTGGCCGCGTGAGCAACGAGCACTCGCCTCTGTGGGAGGTCTTCGTGCGGGCGCGGCGCGGGCTGTCGCACACCCACGTCGGCAGCCTGCACGCCCCGGACGCCGAGCTGGCCCTGCGCAACGCCCGCGACCTCTACACCCGCCGGCAGGAGGGCGTGTCGATCTGGGTGGTGCCGGCGGGAGCGATCACCGCGTCCAGCCCGGACGAGAAGGACTCCTTCTTCGACCCGGCCGCCGACAAGGTCTACCGCCACCCCACGTTCTACGAGGTGCCGGACGGGGTGGCGCACCTGTGAACGGCCCCTTCGCCTTCGCTCTCGGCCTCGGTGACGACGCGCTGATCGCCGCACAGCGGCTGGCCGAGTGGACGACCCGTGCGCCGGAGATGGAAGAGGACATCGCGCTCGCCAACATCGCCCTCGACCAGCTCGGCGCGGCCCGCCTGCTGCTGTCGTACGCGGGTGAGCTGGAGGCGGCAGGTCGGGACGAGGACGCGCTGGCGTACCTGCGTGACGACCGCGAGTTCCTCAACGCACTGCTGGTCGAGCTGCCCAACGGCGACTTCGCGGTGACCATGGCGAAGCTGTTCTTCCTCGCGGCGTACCAGTTGCCGCTCTACACCGCGCTCGCGTCCTGCCCGGACGAGCGGCTGGCCGCCATCGGAGCGAAGGCGCGTAAGGAGTCGGCGTACCACCTGGACCACGGCGCGCTGTGGGTCAGGCGGCTCGGCGACGGCACCGAGGAGTCGCACCGCCGGATGCAGGACGCCGTCGACCACGTCTGGCCGTACACCCACGAGCTGTTCGCCGCGGACCCGGCGGCGCCGGTCGACCCGGCGGGCCTGCGGGCGGCGTTCGACGAGACCGTCGGCCCGGTGCTGGCCGAGGCGACGCTCACCCGCCCGGAGCGCGGCTGGGCGCCGACGGGAGGGCGCAAGGGCGTGCACACCGAGCACCTGTCCTACCTGCTGGCCGAGATGCAGGTGCTGCACCGCGCGCACCCCGGGGCGCAGTGGTGACCGACGCGCGACTGGCGGCGGCGAGCGTGGTGGACCCGGAGATCCGGGTGATCACCATCGACGAGTTGGGGATCCTGCGTGCGGTCGAGGAGGACCGGGCCAGTGGGCGGGTCACCGTCACCATCACCCCGACGTACACGGGCTGCCCCGCCATGGACGTGATCCGGGCCGACGTCCGGCGCGCGCTGGCCAGGGCCGGTTATCCGGACGCCGAGGTGCGGACGGTCTACAGCCCACCGTGGAGCACCGACTGGATCTCCGATGTCGGGCGGGCCAAGCTGGCCGCCGCCGGGATCGCCCCGCCGTCGCCGGCGCCCGCCCCGGGCGTGGTGGCGTTGACCCTCGCGGTCCGCTGCCCGCTCTGCGGCTCGCCGGAGACCGAGCAGGTCAGCCGGTTCGGCTCGACCGCGTGCAAGGCGTTGTGGCGCTGCCGTTCCTGCTCCGAACCCTTCGACCACCTGAAGGCGCTGTGACAGTCACCATCTCCCGCCCGGTCCGCCGCCGGCCGGCCTTCCACCCGCTGCCCGTCGCCGCAGTCGACCGGCTCACCGACGACTCGGTAGCGGTCACCTTCGACGTGCCGGAGGAGTTGCGGGAGGCGTTCGCGTTCCGCGCCGGTCAGCATCTCACCGTGCGGCGGGTGACCGACGACGGCGACGACGTGCGCCGGTCGTACTCCATCTGCTCCACCCCCGACGACCTGGCCCGGAACGGCCGGCTGCGGATCGGGGTGCGGGAGATTCCCGGCGGCGCGTTCTCGGCGTTCGCCTGCGGCGCGCTGCGCCGCGGCGACACCGTCGAGGTGATGACGCCGCTGGGCACCTTCACCACGGCGTTCGCGGCGGACCGGGTGCGGCACTACGGCGCGGTCGTCGCCGGCTCGGGCATCACCCCGGTGCTCGCGCTCGTCGGGACGGCCCTGGCCGTCGAGCCGGCCAGCACCTTCACCCTGGTGTACGGCAACCGCACGGCCAACCGGGTCATGTTCGCCGAGGAGTTGGCCGACCTGAAGGACCGCTACCCGACCCGGCTGCACCTGGTCCACGTGCTGTCCCGGGAGCAGGGTGAGTCGCCGTTGCTGTCCGGGCGGATCGACGCCGACCGGCTGGAGCGCCTGCTGGGCACCATCGTGCCGGGCGAGGTCATCGAGGAGTGGTTCCTCTGCGGCCCGTACGGCATGGTGGTCGACGCCCGGGACGTGCTGACCGCGCGCGGGCTGCCGGAGTCCGCGGTGCACACGGAGCTGTTCCACGTCGACGCGCCACCGGAGCCGGTGGCCCGCCCCGCCGACCAGCCGGGCACCGGGACGGACGTCACCATCGTGCTCGACGGCCGGTCGTCGAGCTTCACGATGGGCCGCGAGGAGCGGGTGCTGGACGCCGCGCTCAAGGTGCGCGGCGAGCTGCCGTACGCCTGCAAGGGTGGTGTCTGCTCGACCTGCAAGGCGAAGGTCGTCGACGGGGCGGTCACGATGGCCCGCAACTACGCCCTGGAGCCCGACGAGCTGGCCGCCGGCTACGTGCTGACCTGCCAGTCCAGCCCGACCACCGACAGGCTCACGGTCGACTACGACGCCTGACGGTCGGCCCGCGGACCGGGCGGGGTGCCGGACGGTCCACGGTCGATGCAGAGCCTGTCGAACTGCCCCACTGACGGGGCAGTCAGGACGGCCGCGCCGCGCGCTGGCCCCCGAACCCGGGGTGTGCGGAGCGCATCACAGCAGTCCGCACCCGTCCGGAAGAGGGCGCGGGGCGGGCGTAGGCTCGGAGGCGTGACGGTGAGCCGGGAGATCGACGACATCCTGCAGCGTGGCGCGGACGGCGGGCGGATCACGCCCGAGGAGGCCCTGCTGCTCTACACCGAGGCGCCCTTCCACGCGTTGGGCGAGGCGGCGGACACGGTGCGCCGGCGGCGCTACCCGGACAACGTCGTCACGTACCTGATCGACCGCAACATCAACTACACGAACGTCTGCGTGACGGCGTGCAAGTTCTGTGCGTTCTACCGGACGCCGAAGCACGCCGAGGGGTGGACCCACCCCACCGAGGAGATCCTGCGTCGCTGCGGCGAGGCGGTCGAGCTGGGCGCGACCCAGGTGATGCTCCAGGGCGGCCACCACCCGGACTACGGCGTCGAGTACTACGAGGAGCTGTTCTCCTCGGTCAAGCAGGCGTACCCGCAGCTCGTCATCCACTCGATCGGGCCGAGCGAGATCCTGCACATGGCCAAGGTCTCCGGCGTGAGCCTGGACGAGGCCATCGCCCGGATCAAGGCCGCCGGCCTGGACTCCATCGCCGGCGCCGGTGCGGAGATGCTGCCCGAGCGCCCGCGCAGGGCCATCGCCCCGCTCAAGGAGTCGGGTGAGCGTTGGCTGGAGGTCATGGAGCTGGCCCACCGGCAGGGCGTCGAGTCGACCGCGACCATGATGATGGGCACCGGTGAGACGCACGCCGAGCGGATCGAGCACCTGCGGATGATCCGCGACGTGCAGGACCGCACCCGTGGGTTCCGGTCGTTCATCCCGTGGACGTACCAGCCGGAGAACAACCACCTCAAGGGCCGCACCCAGGCGACCACCTTGGAATACCTGCGCCTGGTCGCGGTGGCCCGGCTCTTCTTCGAGACGGTGCCGCACCTGCAGGCGTCCTGGCTGACCACCGGCAAGGACGTCGGGCAGTTGTCGCTGCACATGGGCGTGGACGACCTCGGCTCGATCATGCTGGAGGAGAACGTCATCTCCTCGGCCGGCGCCCGGCACCGCTCCAACCTGCACGAGCTGATCGGCATGATCCGCTCCGCCGACCGGATCCCGGCCCAGCGGGACACCCTCTACAACCGGCTCGCCGTGCACCACACGCCTGCCGACGACCCGACCGACGAGCGCGTGGTCTCGCACTTCTCCTCGATCGCGCTGCCCGGCGGCGGCGCCGGGAAATCGCTGCCACTTGTCGACGCCCGTTGACCGTTCGGGTGATCGGGCCAGGTCCACAGGTATCGATTGGGTGAACGTTGCCCCGACAGCTGTCGCCGATCGGGGGCCACAGCCGCCATCAATCTGGACAATTCTCGATTCGCTCGCGCCGCCGCGCCCGGATAAGCCGGGTTCGGGGCTGCGGGGTTGATCGAGGCCCGCTAACGTCCCCGCCCGAACCCATCCTTCACTCACGGGCGGACCCTTCATGATCTACCGTAACCGGCCGCTGGCGCGGCTCGGCGCGGCGGCGCTCCTCGCGTCCTGCGCTCTCACCGCTTTTGGGGTCCCGGCGCACGCCGCCGGCACCCCCACCGACCTGTCGGTCGCGTTGGCAGGCACCAAAGTCGCGGCGGGCGCCGAGGCCAAGGTGGCGTTTGCCAAGATCATGAACAACGGGCCCGGCACCCCGAGCAACTTCCTGATCAAGCTCGACGTCTCGAAGGTCGACTTCGACCGCGTCGAGGTGGTGCCGCTGGCCGACACGCCGTGCACCATCGACGGCGCCGAGCGTCCGGTGAACATCACCTGCCGCATCCAGGACGACGAGGTCCCCGCTCCCGGTGAGACCATCGAGATCCCGATCATCATGTTCAAGGCCGAGCAGGGCGCTGAGCTGCCGTACACGGCTCCGCTCACGTTCGCGCTCGAATCCGAGGACGACACCACGCCGGGCAACAACGCGGCGTCCGCCGACCTCGTGCTGACCGACGAGAGCGGCGTCGACATGGGCATCGTCGTGCCGGACGTCAAGTTCCAGGTCTCGCCGTCGGAGCAGCCCCCGCTGCTCACGCCCGGCACCGAGACCGAGGTGCTCGTCGAGATCATCAACCAGGGCGACGTGATCGCCGACGGCGTCAAGCTCGACCTCACCCTGCCGAACGGCGTCACCTTCACTGAGGACCTGCGGGAGTGCACGTACTCGCCGGACCGCCGGATCGCGAACTGCCCCGCACCGCTGATCCAGCTGGGGCCGCAGGATGTTCTCGTGGGCGTCTTCCCGGTCAAGGTCGCCGCGAACGTCAAGGCGCCGGTCGCTCTCCAGGGGGGCAACGGCACCGTCGCCGCGATCGGCCAACTGCCGGCGACCAACGCCAACCTCGCCGCCCGGAAGTCGGCTCTCCCGTCGTTCCTCAAGGCCGCCACGACCGCGCAGGCCACGGCGGTGCGCGACATCGACGACACCGACAACACCGACGCGTACGCGGTGCTCGTGGCCGCCAAGGGCGGCACCGGCGGCGGCGACGGCGGCGGCGGCACCGGCGGCGGCGACGGCGGCCTCCCGGTGACGGGCGCCAAGGCGGGTCTCATCGGTGGAATCGGCGTGGCCGTGCTGCTCGCGGGTGGTGTGATGTTCCTGATCGCCCGGCGGCGTCGGGTGGTCCTGGTGGCGCCGGCCGACGAGAGGCCGACCGCCTGAGAAGGTCCTCCATCGGCCCAGGCGGGCCGTTCATATAACGCACGGCGGTACGGGCGGGATGGGTGACCATCCCGCCCGTACCGTTTGCCCGGTCCAGTCCGGACGGTTGAACTTCATCGCCCAGGCTGGCGGGGGAGTTTGACCTTCGATAACGTCCGCTCGTTCCGCAACCCATTCTTTCTTCCCTACCCCCCGGGGGACTGATGACAGCCTTCCACCGCTCGACGCTGGCTCGTGTCGGCGTCGTGGCACTGCTCGCGGCCGGTGGCCTGGCCACCGTTGCCGCCCCGGCGCAGGCCGCCGACCAGGCCGACCTGGCCCTGGTGCCCCTCAGCTACGAGCTGGCCCAGGGCGTCAAGGCGGCCAAGGCGAAGCCGTTCAAGTTTCAGGTCGACAACACCCGCAGCACTGTCGACGCCAAGGACGTCCGGGTCACCGTGGAGACGAAGGGCCTGAAGAACCGCAAGGTCGGCGTGCTCATCCCGGTCGGGTGCGACGTCACCGGAACGACCTTCACCTGCCTGCTCGGCGATCTGGCGGCCGGCACCACCGAGGACTTCGGCATCCCGATCTTCTCTACCGGCGGTCGCGGTGACGCCGGCACGCTCGTGGTCACCATCAGCTCGGCCACCGCCGACCCCAATCCGCGCGACAACACCGTGCGGCACGACATCACCGTCGCCAAGCCCGGTTACGACCTGACCTCCTGGGTGCAGGACGTCTACGCCGACGTGACGGTGGACGGCGACGAGGCCGGCGAGGCCGGTCTCAAGCCGGTCAAGCTCGGCGAGACCGCGCCACTGGACTGGGCGGTCTACAACGACGGCAGCCGCAAGGCGACCGGCGTCGCGTACGGCATCACCCTCCCGGCGGGCGTCACCTTCGCCGAGCTGCCGGACGGCTGCGTCGAGCAGCAGCCGCTGGGTGGGTTCGCGAACGCGTACTGCGAGGACACCGGCGTGGTGCTGAAGCCGGGGCAGTTCTACACCGCCGACGTGCGGGTGAAGGTCGGCGCCGACGTCACCGAGCCGGTGCTCCGGCCCGGGTTCGTCTGGGCCGCCGGCCTGGAGGCCGCCGAGGGCAGCCCCGAGGAGCAGCCGAAGGTGGCCTCCAGCGCGCAGCGCCGGGCGTTCACCGAGACCGACGAGGTGGACAACACCGCGCAGTTCGATGTCTTCGTCGACCTGAGCGCGCAGCCGACCCCGACCCCGACCCCGACCCCGACCGCCACGCCGACGCCGACGGCCACCCCGACGGCTACTCCGACGCCGGGCGGCACGACGACGCCGGGCACGACCACGTCGCCGACCACCGGTGGCGGTGGTTCCGGTGGCGGTGGGCTGCCGGTGACCGGTGTGCAGGCCGGCCTGATCGGCGGCATCGGCGGTCTGATCCTGCTCGCGGGCGGGGCGCTGCTGGTGCTCTCCCGTCGTCGCAAGGTCGTCCTGGTCGCCCCGGGCGACGAGAAGTCGACCGACTGACGTCGGCACGAGCTGACGGACGTGGGCACGATCTGACGTAGGCACGACGCGAGGGCGGGGTGGACGACCACCCCGCCCTCACGCATGCCGGGCCGCGCGGTCGTCCGCCGCGTCGACGCTTCCGGTCGCCACGGGGTACGCGGACCCAGCGGCCGAGGGCTTGAACGTGGCTGGCAGAGTGGGGCGGGTGAGCCGTACACCGCAGGGTCAGCGCGCCAGCCTGGACAAGCAGCCGCACGAGGTCGCCGCGATGTTCGACGGCGTGGCCGAGCGTTACGACCTGACCAACACCGTGATCTCGCTGGGCCAGGACCGCTCCTGGCGTCGGGCCACCCGGGCGGCGCTCGGGCTGCGGCCGGGCGAGCGGGTGCTGGACGTGGGCGCGGGCACCGGCGTCTCGACGCGCGAGCTGGCCCAGTCCGGGGCGTACGCGGTCGGGGTCGACCTGTCGCTGGGCATGCTGTACGCGGGCAAGCGCGCCCGGCCCGAGGTGCCGCTCCTGGCCGGGGACGCGCTGCGACTGCCGTTCGCCGACGCGAGCTTCGACGCGGTGACCATCTCCTTCGCTCTGCGCAACGTCAACGACACCGACGCGGCCCTGCGCGAGCTGGCCCGGGTCACCCGGCCGGGTGGACGGCTGGTGGTGTGCGAGTTCAGCACCCCGGTCAACCCGGCGTTCCGGACGGTCTACCTGTCGTACCTGATGCGGTCGCTTCCGGCGGTCGCCCGTACGGTGTCGAGCAACCCCGAGGCGTACGTCTACCTGGCCGAGTCGGTCCGGGCCTGGCCGGACCAGGCCGCGCTGGCCGGGCGGGTCGCGGCGGCCGGATGGGGTCGGGTGGCGTGGCGCAACCTGACCGGCGGCGTGGTCGCGCTGCACCGGGGGATCCGTCAGTAGCACGCGAGACGGCCACGCCTTTCAGGAATATCCGACTTTAGTCCACTTTGCCCCGTACGCTCGTCGGCATGACCGGAGCAGACCCGGCGGACCCGGTGGCCGCCACCGACGACGACGCGGCCGAACTCATCGCGCAGTTGCGCGCGCTGGCCGGCGCGGATCCGGCGGACGTCCGGCAGGTGGTGGCGGAGGTGCTGGCCGCGCTGGACCGGGCGGCGGGCGGCGCGCTGCGAGAGCATCTGCCGGAGGCGATCCGGGTCGACGCGGGCCTGGACGCCTCCCGAACGGCCTGACAGTCGCCTGCTGTGGACGGTCGCCAAGTGTCACATCGGCGAGTTAGGTACCCCTGATCCTGCGCAGGTATGACGCCGGTCATACACTCGTCCCGTCTGGCTTGTGAAGCATTTCACGAGCGTGCGGGAGGAGGCGCGAATGACCGCGGTGGAACACGACGCCGACGTCATCGTCGTTGGCGCCGGTCCCGGTGGATCGGCAACTGCGTACCACCTGGCCCGGCACGGCGTTCGGGTGTTGGTGTTGGAGAAGACCGAGTTCCCCCGGGAGAAGGTCTGCGGCGACGGGCTGACCCCGCGCGCGGTGCGCCAGCTCATCCGGATGGGCGTGGACACCTCGCCCGAGGCCGGCTGGCTGCACAACAAGGGCCTGCGGGTGATCGGCGGCGGCGTACGGCTGGAACTGGACTGGCCCGAGCTGGCCAGCTTCCCCAACTACGGCCTGGTCCGCACCCGACTGGACTTCGACGACCTGCTCGCCCAGCGGGCGGTGGCGGCCGGCGCCAAACTGCGGACCAACGTCAACGTGCTGGGCCCGGTGCTCGACGGCGACGGCCGGGTGACCGGCGTCGAGGCGGAGGTGGGGCCCGGCAAGGAGCCCGCCACCTTCCACGCCCCGCTGGTCGTGGCGGCCGACGGGGTGTCCGGCCGGTTCCCGCTCGCGCTGGGGCTTGCCAAGCGGGAGGACCGGCCGATCGGCGTGGCCGTCCGCCGCTACTACCACTCCCCGGTGAAGCACGACGACGACTACCTGGAGTCGTGGCTGGAGCTGCGCAGCAAGGACAGCGGCGACAACCTGCTGCCCGGGTACGGCTGGATCTTCGGCCTCGGTGACGGGCGGGTCAACGTCGGCCTCGGCGTGCTCAACTCGTCGTCCGCGTTCGGCAAGACCAACTACCGCCGGCTGCTCACCGACTGGCTGGCGAACACGCCCGCCGACTGGGGCATGACCGACGAGGCCAACGCCGACGGTCCGATCCTCGGCGCCGCGCTGCCGATGGGCTTCAACCGGGTGCCGCACTACACCCGCGGCGTTCTGCTCGTCGGCGACTCCGGCGGGATGGTCAACCCCTTCAACGGCGAAGGCATCGCGTACGCCATGGAGTCCGGCGAGCTGGCCGCGGAGGTGGCGGTGCAGGCCCTCGCGCGTCCCGCCGGGCCGGAGCGCGAGCGGGCCCTGATGGCGTACCCGAACGAGCTGAAGGCCCGCCTCGGCGGCTACTACCGGCTCGGCGGCATCTTCGTGAAGCTGATCGGCCGCCCCGAGATCATGCGGATCGCCACCAAACACGGCATGCCGCACCCGACGCTGATGCGTTTCGTGCTCAAGCTGTTGGCCAATCTGACCGACCCCCGTGGCGGGGACGCGATGGACCGGGTCATCAACGCGATGACGAAGGCCGCGCCAGCTGTGTAAGCAGGACGGCATCGGTGCTGGTCACAGCCCCGACGCCGACAAAGATCGACCCCCGCCGGCAGCCACCGCGAGGGACGTGAATAGTGTGATTTTCGTCAAGCACCGAGGGCAGGGAAGGACGAGCAGGAGAAAACGATGTCGCTCTCGCCTTACGCACCGATCATCGGGCTGTTCGCCCTCGCCGCGGCGTTCTCGCTGTTCTCTGTCGGCGCCGCCCGCTTCGCCGGTCCACGTCGCTACAACAAGGCCAAACTCGAGGCTTACGAGTGCGGCATCGAGCCCAGCCCCCAGCCGGTCGGCGGCGGCCGGTTCCCGATCAAGTTCTACCTGACGGCGATGCTCTTCATCGTCTTCGACATCGAGATCATCTTCCTCTACCCCTGGGCGGTCTCGTTCGACGCTCTGCCGATCTTCGGCTTCGTGGAGATGGTCCTGTTCATCGTCGCGGTCTTCGTCGCGTACGCCTATGTGTGGCGGCGCGGCGGCCTGGACTGGGACTGAGGAAGGAACGTCAGATGGGCATCGAGGAGAAGCTCCCCGCCGGCGTCCTGCTCACCTCGGTGGAGAAGCTGGTCAACTGGTCCCGGAAGTCGTCCGTGTGGGGCGCCACCTTCGGCCTGGCCTGCTGCGCCATCGAGATGATGGCCGCCGGTGGTCCGCACTACGACATGGGCCGCTGGGGCATGGAGGTCTTCCGGGCCTCGCCCCGGCAGGCCGACCTGATGATCGTGGCCGGCCGGGTGAGCCAGAAGATGGCGCCGGTGCTGCGCCAGATCTACGACCAGATGGCCGAGCCCCGCTGGGTGCTCTCCATGGGCGTCTGCGCCAGCAGCGGCGGCATGTTCAACAACTACGCGATCGTCCAGGGCGTCGACCACGTCGTGCCTGTCGACATGTACCTGCCCGGCTGCCCGCCCCGGCCGGAGATGCTCATCGACGCGATCCTCAAGCTCCGCGAGAAGATCATGTATGAGCCGCTGGGCCCGAACGGTCGCAAGATGCTGGCGGCCCGCCAGGAGCGCGGCGACGTTCCGGTAGTGCCGTACGGCTCCATGCCGTCCTCGTACCGCAACGACAAGGCCCGGCGTGCCGAGTGGACCCAGGCGGTCCGCGAGGGGCGCGAGGAGCAGTTGCGGATCGAGAACTGGATGAACGCCCAGAACCACCTTCACGCGCAGCGGGGCCCCAAGTGAGCGCGAGGAGTGCAGCGAAGCGGAGCCCCGCAGGCGCGAACGGAGGGCAGGCGCAGTGACCGCACCGAACGACAGGACCAACGACGGGGGTGTGCCGGTGCCGGTCACCCCGGCCGGCGCCAGAGGCACCGCCCCGGCCGAGTACCCGCCGTCCAGCCCGGCGGGGCGCGGCATGTTCGGCAACCAGGGCACGGGCGACGTGTCCGGCTACGGCGGCCTGGTCCGCCAGCGCCAGCCCATCGAGGAGGCGTCCCGCCCGTACGGGGGCTACTTCGACGAGGTCCGCGACGCTCTCGAAGAGGCGTACCCGGCCTTCGGCGACGCGATCGAGAAGGTGGTCGTCGACCGGGGCGAGCTGACCCTGCACGTCCGCCCGGAGCGGATCGCCGAGGTCTGCCAGGTGCTGCGGGACGACCTGGCGTTGCGCTTCGAGCTGTGCTCCTCGGTGTCCGGGGTGGACTACCTCGGCGCCGACGAGCGCCGGCTGCATGTGGTCTACCTGCTCACCTCGATGACCTACCGACGTCGGATCCGGCTGGAGGCCGCGGTCTCCGTCGAAGCTCCGCACCTGCCCAGCGTCACCGCCATCTACCCGACCGCGGACTGGCAGGAGCGGGAGGCGTACGACATGTTCGGCATCGTCTTCGACGGCCACCCCAACCTGACCCGGATCCTCATGCCGGACGACTGGGAGGGCCACCCGCAGCGCAAGGACTACCCGCTCGGTGGCGTGCCTGTCGAGTACAAGGGCGCCGAGATCCCGCCGCCGGACCGCAGGAGGTCGTACCAGTGAGCGCGAGGAGTGCAGCAGGTCGGCGCCCCATCCGCCCGCGCGAGGAGCGAGCGGAGCGAGCCCCGCAGTCGCGGGCAGGGGACCACCCAGTCGCGAACGGAAGGCCGGTGCTGTGACCACGTCGAACTACGCGACCGAACGCGAGACCACCGAGGGCCGGGTCTTCACCGTCACCGGTGGGGACTGGGACACTGTCGTCTCGGGCACCGACCCGATCAACGACGAGCGGATCGTGGTCAACATGGGTCCGCAGCACCCGTCCACGCACGGGGTGCTGCGACTGATCCTGGAGCTGGAGGGCGAGACGGTCCGCGAGGCCCGCTCGGTCGTCGGCTACCTGCACACCGGCATCGAGAAGAACCTCGAATACCGCAACTGGGTCCAGGGTTCGACGTTCGTGACCCGGATGGACTACCTCGCCCCGATCTTCAACGAGACGGGTTACGCCCTCGCGGTCGAGAAGCTGCTCGGCATCACCGACGACATCACCGAGCGGGCCACCACCATCCGCGTGCTGATGATGGAGCTCAACCGGATCTCGTCGCACCTGGTCTGGCTGGCCACCACCGGCATGGAGCTGGGCGCGATCTCGATCATGCTGTACGGCTTCCGCGAGCGGGAGTACATCCTCGACATCTTCGAGACCATCACCGGCCTGCGGATGAACCACGCGTACGTCCGCCCGGGCGGTGTCGCGCAGGACGTGCCGGACGAGGCGATCGTCAAGATCCGCGAGTTCCTGAAGATGATGCCGAAGAAGCTCAAGGAGTACGAGGACCTGCTCTCCGGTCAGCCCATCTGGCTCGAACGGACGAAGAACGTCGCGGTGCTGGACGTGACCGGCTGCGTGGCGCTCGGCATCACCGGTCCGGTGCTGCGTTCGGCCGGGCTCGCCTGGGACCTTCGCAAGACCATGCCGTACTGCGGCTACGAGACGTACGAGTTCGACGTGCCGACCCACCCCGACGGCGACGTGTGGGGTCGCTACCAGGTGCGGCTCGCCGAGATCCGCGAGTCGATGAAGCTGGTCGAGCAGGCGTTGGACCGGCTGCGGCCGGGCCCGGTGATGGTCGCCGACCGCAAGATCGCGTGGCCCGCGCAGCTCGCCATCGGCGTCGACGGCATGGGCAACTCGCTGGAGCACGTCGCGAAGATCATGGGTCAGTCGATGGAGTCGCTGATCCACCACTTCAAGCTGGTGACCGAGGGTTTCCGGGTTCCGCCCGGCCAGGTGTACGTCGCCATCGAGGCGCCCCGCGGCGAGTTGGGCGTGCACGCGGTCTCCGACGGCGGCACCCGGCCGTACCGGGTGCACTACCGGGAGCCGAGCTTCGTCAACCTCCAGGCCCTCCCGGCGATGGCCGAGGGTGGCCTCATCGCCGACGTGATCGCCGGCGGCGCCTCGCTGGACCCCGTGATGGGTGGTTGTGACCGATGAGTGTTGTCTTCACTGATGAGACGCGGGAGCGGGCACGCGAGATCATCGCCCGCTATCCGGCGGACCGGTCCCGCTCGGCGCTGCTGCCGCTGCTGCACCTGGTCCAGGCCGAGGAGGGGTACGTGTCCCCGGCCGGGGTCACGTTCTGCGCCGAGGTGCTCGGGCTGAACAAGGCCCAGGTCGGCGCGGTTGCCACCTTCTACACGATGTACAAGCGCAAGCCCACCGGTGACTTCCTGGTCAGCGTCTGCACCAACACGATGTGCAACGTGCTGGGCGGCCAGGAGGTCTACGACACCCTCGTCGAGCATCTGGGTGTCGGGCACGACGAGACGACCGCGGACGGCACGATCACGCTGGAGCACGCCGAGTGCCTGGCGGCCTGCGACTACGGCCCGGTGATGACCGTCAACTACGACTTCTTCGACGGCGTGGATCCGTCCACGGCGGTCGGCGTGGTCGACGAGCTGCGCGCGGGTGGCCGGCCGATGCCGACGCGCGGGGCGCGGCTCTGCACGCTCAAGGAGATGGCGGTGCAGCTCGCCGGTTTCGCCGACGAGCGCGACGGCGCGGTAGCCGACGGCGGGCCGGGCGAGCCGACCCTGCAGGGTCTGCGGCTGGCGCAGGAGCACAACGTCTCGGTGCCGGGCTTCGACCCGAACACCCCGATCCGCAGCAAGGCCGAGGCCGACAAGGCCGCCGCCGAGGCGAAGGCGAAGGCGGAGGCCGCCAAGCCGGCGCCCGCTGAGGCCAGCGCGGCACCGGTCAAGGGTGGCGACGGCGCGTCCGCCCCGACCGGGGTCGCCGAGCCGGCGAAGCCGGAGGCCGCCACCGGCAGCACCGCACCTGACGTCAAGGCACCTGACGACAAGTCGCCGCAGGTGCGTACCGCCGAGACCCGGCAGCCGGACGCGGGCACGGCGGTGCCGGACGCTCCTGGCACCAAGGTTCCGGTGGACGGCACCGGCACGGCGCCCGAAGCTGGCGACGCACGGTCGGCCGAGGCCGCCGGCGCGGCCGCCAACCCGCCGGCCGGCGACGGCAAGCCCGCCGGCGACGAAGCCGGGGCGCAGGAGCGCAACCTCACCGAAGCGAAGGCCGGAACGGACGCCGACGGCGCCGGATCGGCGGACGCGAGCGAAACGGGGGCCCAGAAGTGACCACTCCCCGCCCGGAGACGCTGGCCAAGCTGACGCCGGTGCTGACCAAGCGCTGGCTGTCGCCGGACGCCTGGCGGATCGGCACGTACGAGCAGCTCGACGGCTACGCCGCGCTGCGCAAGGCACTCAAGGCACACCCGGACGACCTGATCCAGCTGATCAAGGATTCCGGTCTGCGCGGTCGCGGTGGCGCCGGCTTCCCCACCGGCCTCAAGTGGGGCTTCATCCCGCAGGGCGACGGCAAGCCGCACTACCTGGTGGTCAACGCCGACGAGGGCGAGCCGGGCACCTGCAAGGACCTGCCGCTGATGACCCACGACCCGCACGCGCTGGTCGAGGGCGTGATCATCGCGTCGTACGCGATCCGGGCCAGCCGCGCGTACATCTACATCCGGGGCGAGGCGGTGCACGCCGCACGCCGGCTGCGCAACGCGGTCCAGGAGGCGTACGACAAGGGCTACCTCGGCCGGAACATCCTGCGCAGCGGCTACGACCTGGAGCTGGTGGTGCACTCCGGCGCCGGGGCGTACATCTGCGGCGAGGAGACGGCGCTGCTGGACTCGCTGGAGGGGTTCCGGGGTCAGCCCCGGCTGCGCCCGCCGTTCCCGGCCACCCACGGCCTGTACGCGAGCCCGACGGTGGTCAACAACGTCGGCACCATCGCCAGCGTGCCGCCGATCGTGCTCGGTGGCGCCGACTGGTGGAAGACCATGGGCACCGAGAAGTCCTCCGGCCCGATGATCTACTCGCTCTCCGGCCGCATCAACAACCCCGGCCAGTACGAGTGCTCGATGGGCATCACGCTGCGCGAACTGCTGGAGCTGGCCGGTGGCATGCAGCCCGGCCACAACCTGAAGTTCTGGACCCCGGGCGGCTCGTCCACCCCGCTGCTCGCCGCCGAGCACCTGGACGTGCCACTGGACTTCGAGGGGGTGGCGGCGGCCGGCTCGATCCTCGGCACCACTGCCACGCAGATCTTCTCCGACCAGGACTGCCCGGTCTACGCGACGTACCGGTGGCTGGAGTTCTACCACCACGAGTCGTGCGGCAAGTGCACCCCGTGCCGCGAGGGCAACTACTGGATGGTCCGGGTCTACCGGCGGATCCTCTCGGGTCAGGGCACCCACGAGGACCTGGACACCCTTCTGGACACCTGCGACAACATCCTCGGCCGCTCGTTCTGCGGCCTCGGTGACGGTGCGACCAGCTCGGTGACCTCGTCGCTGAAGTACTTCAAGCAGGACTACCTCGACTACATCGAGGGACGTACCGCACCCAAGCTGTCGGAGAAGACCCTGGTAGGGGCGCACTGATGACCGACGTAGCCAAGCAGACCGAAACCGTCACGCTCACCATCGACGGCGTCGAGGTCACCGCCCCGAAGGGGACGCTGCTGATCCGGGCCGCCGAGCAGATGGGCACCGAGATCCCCCGGTTCTGCGATCACCCGCTGCTGGCCCCGGCCGGCGCGTGCCGCCAGTGCCTGGTCGAGGTGGAGGGGCAGCGCAAGCCTGTCGCCTCCTGCACCCAGACCGTCGCCGACGGCATGGTGGTCCGCACCCAGCTCACCTCGCCGGTCGCCAAGAAGGCGCAGGAGGGGGTGATGGAGCTGCTGCTGCTCAACCACCCGCTGGACTGCCCCATGTGTGACAAGGGCGGCGAGTGCCCGCTGCAGAACCAGGCGATGTCCACCGGCCGCACCGACTCGCGCTTCCACGAGCACAAGCGGGAGTACGAGAAGCCGATGGCGATCAGCAGCCAGGTGCTGCTGGACCGCGAGCGGTGCGTGCTGTGCCAGCGCTGCACCCGGTTCTCCGAGGAGATCGCCGGCGACAAGTTCATCGACCTGATGGGCCGGTCGTCCGCCGAGGAGATCAACATCTACCGGGACGACGCGTATGGAGGGAAGGCGGACGACGGCAGTGCTGGCCGCACCGACTCGGCCTCCGCTGGCGCTCCGGCTTTCGCCGGTGGAGACGTGCCGTTCAACTCCTACTTCTCCGGCAACACCGTGCAGATCTGCCCGGTGGGCGCACTGACCGGCGCGCAGTACCGGTTCCGGGCCCGCCCGTTCGACCTGGTGTCCAGCCCGAGCGTCTGCGAGCACTGCTCGGCCGGCTGCGGGCAGCGCACCGACTGGCGGCGCGGCAAGGTGCTGCGCCGGCTCGCCGGTGACGAGCCGGCGGTGAACGAGGAGTGGAACTGCGACAAGGGCCGCTGGGGTTTCCAGTACACCCGCGCCGCCGACCGCCTGACCAACCCGCTGGTCCGCGACGAGCACACCGGTGAGCTGCGGGAGGCGTCCTGGAGTGAGGCGCTGACCCGGGCCGCCGAGGGGCTGCACGCGGCCCGCGAGGGCGGCCAGGGCACTGCGGTGCTCACCGGCGGTCGGCTGACCGTCGAGGACGCGTACGCGTACGCCAAGTTCGCCCGCGTCGCCCTGAACACCAACGACATCGACTTCCGGGCCCGGCCGGTCTCCCGCGAGGAGGCCGACTTCCTGGCCAGCTCGGTCGCCGGGGTCACCGACGTCACCTACACCGACGTGGAGAACGCGCCGGCGGTGGTGCTGGTCGGCCTGGAGCCGGAGGAGGAGTGCCCGATCCTCTTCCTGCGGCTGCGCAAGGCGTACCTCAAGAAGACCCTGACGGTGTACGCGCTGGCGCCGTTCGCCACCCGCGGCCTGGAGAAGCTCGGCGCCAAGCTGGCCCGGGTCGTGCCGGGCGAGGAGGCCAGCGTGCTCGCCGAGCACGCCACGGTCACCGAGGCGCTCAGCGCCCCGGGCGCGATCCTCATCGTCGGTGAGCGGCTGGCCACCGTGCCGGGCGGGCTCTCCGCCGCGGCCGACGTGGCCCGGCGTACCGGCGCGAAGCTGGCCTGGGTGCCGCGGCGCGCGGGTGACCGCGGCGCTGTCGACGCCGGCTGCCTGCCCAACCTGCTCCCCGGTGGCCGACTGGTCACCGAGCCGGCGGCGCGGGCCGAGCTGGGCGAGGCGTGGGACATCCCGGCCGGGGTGATCCCGAGCCAGGCCGGTCGGGACACCGACGGCATCCTCGCGGCGGCGGCCAACGGGCAGCTCGGTGCGCTGGTGGTCGGCGGTGTCGACCCGGCCGACCTGGCCGACCCGCGGCTGGCCGAGTCCGCTCTGGACGCGGTGCCGTTCCTGGTCAGCCTGGAACTGCGCGCGAGCGCGGTCACCCGCCGGGCCGACGTGGTGCTGCCGGTGGCGCCGGTGGTCGAGAAGGCCGGCAGCTTCCTGGACTGGGAGGGCCGCCTGCGTCCGTTCGAGGCGGTGCTGAACACGGCCGCGATGACCGATGGTCGGGTGCTCGACGCGCTGGCCGCCCTGCTCGACGTGCGGCTCGGCACCGCCGACGTGCCGAGTGTGCGTCGCGAGCTGGGCTCGCTGCCCGCCACGCGCACGTCCCGGCCGTCCGCACCGTCGGTGTCGCCGGGGACGGTGCCGCACCCGCGTGCCGGGGAGGCAGTGCTGGCGACCTGGCACCAGCTGGTCGACCTCGGCACCCTGACCGACGGCGACGAGCACCTCGCCGGCACCGCCCGCCCGCCGGCCGTCCGGCTGGGCAAGGGCACCGCCGAGGCGCTCGGTGTCGCCGACGGGGACGCGGTCACGGTGGGCACCGACCGCGGGGCGCTGACCCTGCCGGCGGAGCTGACCGAGATGCCGGACGGCGTCGTCTGGCTGCCGACCAACTCACCCGGTTCGACAGTGCGGCGCAGCCTCGGGGCGGCATCCGGCACGGTCGTCCGGATCTCCGTTCCCGGCCCGAGCGCTACCGTTCCGGCCGGGCGGGCCGCGGCGGACGAGGCCGGTCTCCCGGGTCCGCTGCTCAACACTGGGGGTAACCAGTGACACCGTCACTCCTGGCCCAGGACCCGACGCTCGCCGACTTCGGTCGGGATCCGTGGTGGCTGGTCCTTGGCAAGATCGTCTTCGCGTTCGCCTTCGGTCTGCTGGCCACCCTGCTCGGTGTCTGGTTCGAGCGGCGCGTGGTGGGCTACATGCAGGTGCGGCCCGGCCCCAACCAGGTCGGCCCGTTCGGCCTGCTGCAGACCCTCGCCGACGGCCTCAAGATGGCCTTCAAGGAGGACATCCTGCCGAAGGCGGCCGACAAGGTCGTCTACTTCTTCGCCCCGACGATCTCAGTGATCTGCGCGGTCACCGCCCTGTCGGTGGTGCCGTTCGGCCCGATGGTGAGCATCGCCGGTCACCACACGCCGTTGCAGGTCACCGACGTGCCGGTGGCGGTGCTGCTGCTGCTGGCCTGCTCCTCGATGGGCGTCTACGGCATCGTGCTGGGCGGGTGGGCCTCCGGCTCGACGTACCCGCTGCTCGGCGGCCTGCGGTCGAGCGCCCAGATGATCTCGTACGAGGTCGCCATGGGACTCTCCATCGTGGCCGTCTTCATGACTGCCGGCACGATGAGCACGAGCGGGATCGTCGCGGCCCAGGGTGACGCCACCCGGCTGACCATCGGCGGCTACGAGATCCCGGCGCCGGGCTGGTACGCGATCCTGCTGCTGCCCAGCTTCATCATCTTCTTCATCGCCACCGTCGGCGAGACCAACCGGGCGCCCTTCGACCTGCCCGAGGCCGAGTCGGAGCTGGTCGCCGGCTTCATGACGGAGTACAGCTCGCTGAAGTTCGCGCTCTTCATGCTCAGCGAGTACGTCGCCATGGTGACCATGTCCGCGGTCACCACCACGCTGTTCCTGGGCGGCTGGCGGGCGCCGTGGCCGATCACGCTGTGGGAGGGCGCCAACTCCGGTTGGTGGCCGATGCTCTGGTTCTTCGGCAAGGTGATCGCGCTGGTCTTCGTCTTCGTGTGGCTGCGTGGCACGCTGCCTCGGCTGCGCTACGACCAGTTCATGCGCTTCGGCTGGAAGGTGCTGCTGCCGATCAACCTGGTCTGGATCCTGGTCCTGTCGGGCCTGCGTTCCATCGAGGGTTGGGACTGGAAGGGCAAGGCGATCGCGGTCGGCATTCCGGCCGGCATCGCGCTGATCGCCACGCTCTTCTGGCCGAGTCGGAAGCCGCAGCCGACGCCGACGACGCAGGAACAGGTCGACAACCGGCCGTACGGGAGCTTCCCGTTGCCGCCGATGGATCTACAGGTACCACCGAGCCCGCGTATCACGCGCGTGGTCGCCGAGCGGGAGCCGGCCAACATCGTCGCCGGCTCGGACTCCAGGGAGGTGTGACGTGGGCGCGATCACCGGAACGTTCAAGGGATTCGGTGTCACCTTCTCGCACATGTTCAGGAAGGTCGTCACCACCGACTATCCGTTCAAGCCGCCGGTGTCGGCGCCGCGCTACCACGGGCGGCACATCCTCAACCGGCACCCGGACGGCCTGGAGAAGTGCATCGGCTGCGAGCTGTGCGCCTGGGCCTGCCCGGCGGACGCGATCTACGTCGAGGGTGGCGACAACACCGACGAGCAGCGTTTCTCGCCCGGTGAGCGGTTCGCCAGCACCTACCAGATCAACTACGCGCGGTGCATCTTCTGCGGGCTCTGCATCGAGGCCTGCCCGACCCGTTCGCTCACGATGAGCAACGAGTACGAGCTGGCCCGGGACAACCGGCAGGACCTGATCTTCACGAAGGAGCAGCTGCTCGCTCCGCTGCTCGAGGGCATGGAGCAGCCGCCGCACCCGATGCGACTGGGCGACAGCGAGAAGGACTACTACGTCGGCGCGCTGGACAACCCGGGCACCTCCGCCGGTGCCGAGACGTCCCCCATGGGTCCCGGCCGCTATCAGGTCGAGGAGCACCCCGGCGTGACGTTCCCGGGTGCCGAGCAGGCCGCCCAGCGCGCGGCGGCCGGCAAGGGAGAGGGAGCATGACCACGTCTACGGTGCTGGCCGCGGCGGGCGGTGTGTCCGGCGGCGAGGAGGTCACCTTCTGGATCCTCGCGCCGCTCGCGCTCATCGGCGCGATCGGGATGGTGGCGGCCCGCAACGCGGTGCACTCGGCGCTCTGGCTGGTGCTCACGATGCTCTGCCTGGGCGTGTTCTACGTGCTCCAGGCCGGGCCGTTCATCGGCATGGTGCAGATCATCGTCTACACCGGCGCGATCATGATGCTCTTCCTGTTCGTGCTGATGCTGGTCGGTCGGGACTCCTCCGACTCGCTGATCGAGACGCTGCGCGGCCAGCGGGTCGCCGCGATCCTGCTGGGGCTCGGCTTCGCCGGCCTGGTCGGCACCGCCGTCTACAACGCCATGGACAAGACCACTGCGGTCGGCCTGGACCAGGCCAACGCCGAGGGCAACGTGCAGGGCATCGCCCGGCTGCTGTTCACCAAGTACGTCTTCGCGTTCGAGCTGACCTCGGCGCTGCTGATCACCGCGGCGGTCGGCGCCATGGTGCTCGCGCACATCGAGCGGCGTAAGCAGGACAAGGTCGACCAGGTGTCGACCATGCGGGCGCGCTTCGCGCCGGGCAACTACCCCGGGCCCAAGCCGGGCCCCGGCGTCTTCGCCACCTCCTCCTCGGTGGCCACCCCGGCACGGTTGCCGGACGGCCGGCTCACCGAGCGGAGCACGCCGGACATCCTGCCGGTCCGCGAGCTGACCGCGCAGGAGACCACGCTGAAGGGGACCGACAGGTGAGCGCGAGGAGTGCAGCGAAGCGGAGCCCCGCAGTCGCGAACGAAAGGCTGGCCCAGCGATGACGCCCAATCATTACCTCGTGCTGGCGGCGGTGCTGTTCACCATCGGCGCGTCCGGGGTGCTCATCCGGCGCAACGCGATCGTGCTGTTCATGTGTGTCGAGCTGATGCTCAACGCGGCCAACCTGACGCTGGTCACCTTCAGCCGTATCAACGGTGACCTCAACGGCCAGATCATGGCGTTCTTCGTGATGGTGGTGGCCGCGGCCGAGGTCGTCGTCGGCCTCGCGATCATCATGTCCATCTTCCGGACCCGGCGCTCGGCGAGTGTCGACGACGCCAACCTGCTCAAGTACTAAGGGGCAAGCGAGTGGAAGAGACTGTGCAGTACGCAGAGGCCACGGGCTTGCTCGGCAGCGTCTGGCTGCTGGTGGCGATCCCGCTGGTCAGCGCGGCCATCCTGCTGCTGCTCGGCCGGCGGGCCGACCGCTGGGGGCACTGGTTGGGCGTCGCGGCCATCGGGGCCGCGTTCGTGCTCGGGCTGGCGTCCTTCTTCCAGCTGCGCGGCCTGGAGAACAAGTCGGCCGAGCTGAGCCTCTGGGACTTCATCGCGGTCGGTGACCTGCGGGTCGACTTCGGCCTGCTGTTCGACCCGCTGGCCGCGGTCTTCGTCCTCCTGATCACGGGCGTCGGATTCCTGATCCACCTGTACGCCGTCGAGTACATGGCGCACGACGCGGGTCGCCGCCGGTTCTTCGCGTACTTCAACCTGTTCGTCGCGGCCATGCTGCTGCTGGTGCTCGGCAACAACTACGTGATGCTGTACTTCGGCTGGGAGGGCGTCGGTTTGGCGTCGTACCTGCTGATCTCCTTCTGGTACGGGCGGCCGAGCGCCGCCACGGCCGGCAAGAAGGCGTTCCTGATGAACCGGGTCGGCGACACCGGCCTCGCCATCGGCATCTTCATCATGTTCGCGACCCTGGGCACCACCCAGTACGACGAGGTGTTCAACGGTGTCGGCGCGCTGACCGGCACCACGGTGCTGGTGCTCGGCCTGCTGCTGCTGCTCGGTGCGGCCGGTAAGTCCGGCCAGTTCCCGCTCCAGGCGTGGCTGCCGGACGCGATGGAGGGCCCCACCCCGGTGTCGGCGCTCATCCACGCCGCCACGATGGTCACCGCCGGCGTCTACCTGATCGCCCGGTCGAACCCGATCTTCTCCGCCAACTCGACGCTCCAGCTCGTGGTGGTCAGCGTCGGTGCGCTCACCCTGCTGATGGGCTGCATCATCGGCGCGGCGAAGGACGACATCAAGCGGGTGCTGGCCTGGTCGACGGTCAGCCAGATCGGCTACATGTTCCTCGGCGTCGGCCTGGGTGGTGGCGCGTACGCGCTGGCTATCGTGCACCTGCTGGCGCACGGCTTCTTCAAGGCCAACATGTTCCTGGGCGCCGGTTCGGTCATGCACGGGATGAAGGACCAGGTGGACATCCGCCGCTTCGGTGGGCTGTCGACGTACATGAAGGTCACCTGGCTGACGTTCATGATGGGCTGGCTGGCCATCATCGGCATGTTCCCGTTCTCGGGCTTCTTCTCGAAGGAGCCGATCATCGTGGCCGCCTTCGAGCGGGACGACTGGACGGCCTGGCTCTTCGGTGGTGCGGCGCTGCTCGGCGCGGGGCTGACCGCGTTCTACATGACGCGGCTGTTCGTGCTCACCTTCCACGGCCCGAAGCGGTGGACCGAGGACATCGAGCACCCGCACGAGTCGCCGAAGCTGATGACCATCCCGCTGATCCTGCTGGCGGTCGGTTCGGTCGGCGCCGGTTTCCTGCTCTCCACGTCCGTTCCGGACTGGCTGACCTCCACCGCCGGTCTGGGCGGTGAGCACGCCGAGCACGAGCCGGTCCTCTCGCACCTCGTGATCACCACGCTGTCGCTGCTGGTGACCGTGCTCGGCGCGGGCCTCGCCTGGTTCCTGTTCCGGGCCGGTACGGCCACCGCGTCGCAGCCGGCCGGGGTGCTGGTCACCGCCGCCCGCCGCAACCTCTACACCGACGCGGTCAACGAGGCGGTCTTCGAGAAGCCGGGCATCTTCCTCACCCGGGCGCTGGTCTTCCTCGACAACCGGGGCATCGACGGGCTGGTCAACGGTCTCGCCGCTGGCGTCGGCGGCGGTTCGGGCCGGCTCCGGCGGCTGCAGACCGGTTTCGTCCGCTCGTACGCCACCTCGATCCTGGCCGGTGCGCTGCTGGTGATGGCGGCGTTCCTGGCGGTGCAGGCGGGGTGGTTGGCGTGATCGACCTGAATACGCCCGCCCCCGCCGGCGGACCACGCATCCACGACGGAGGTAAGGCCGCATAATGTCCAACTTCCCGTTCCTCTCGGTGCTCACCGTGGCGCCGCTGGTGGGCGCCCTGGTGGTGGCCTTCCTGCCGCGCCACCGGCCGGAGCTGGCCAAGCAGGTGGCGTTCGTCTGGTCGCTGCTGGTGCTGGTGCTCTCGGTGGTGATGTGGGTCAGCTTCAACGCGGGCGGTGACCGGTTCCAGTTCCGGGAGTCGTACACCTGGATCCCGAACTGGGGCGTCAGCTTCACGTTCGCCGCCGACGGCATCGCGCTGGTGATGCTCATGCTGATCGCGGTGCTGGTGCCGCTGGTGATCCTGGCCTCCTGGCACGACGCGGAGTCCTCCAAGCGGTCCATTCCGGTCTACTTCGCGCTGCTGCTGATCCTCGAGAGCACGATGATCGGCGTCTTCGCGGCCGCCGACGTCTTCCTGTTCTACGTGTTCTTCGAGGTCATGCTGGTGCCGATGTACTTCCTGATCGGCAGCTACGGAGGTCACCAGCGGCAGTACGCGGCAGTGAAGTTCTTCCTCTACTCGCTGGTCGGCGGCCTGTTCATGCTGGCCGCGGTGATCGGCCTCTGGGTGGTCGGCGGGAAGACCTTCGACTGGCAGGCGCTGTCGCAGGTGGACATCAGCACCGGCACCGAGCGGTGGCTGTTCCTCGGCTTCTTCCTCGCGTTCGCCATCAAGGCCCCGTTCTTCCCGTTCCACACCTGGCTGCCGGACGCCGGTGGCGCCGCCCCGGCGGGTGCCGCCGCGCTGCTGGTCGGCGTGCTGGACAAGGTCGGCACGTTCGGGATCCTGCGCTACTGCCTGCCGCTGTTCCCGGAGGCGTCGAAGTGGTTCGCGCCGTGGGCGCTGGCGCTGGGCGTGATCGGCATCATCTACGCGGCGCTGCTGGCGGTCGGCCAGAACGACCTCAAGCGGCTCGTGTCGTACACGTCGATCGCGCACTTCGGGTTCATCGGGGTGGGCATCTTCGCCTTCACCACGCAGGCCGGCACGGGCGCGGTGCTCTACATGCTCAACCACGGTCTGGCCACCGGCCTGCTGTTCCTGGTGGTCGGCATGCTGATCTCCCGGCGCGGCTCGTCGTTGATCAGTGACTTCGGTGGCGCCGGCAAGCTGGTCCCGGTGCTCGCCGGCGTGCTGTTCTTCGCCGGTCTCGCCTCGCTCGCGCTGCCCGGCACCGCGCCGTTCATCTCCGAGTTCCTGGTGCTGATCGGCACCTTCACGGTGAACAAGCCGGTGGCGGTCATCGCCACCGTCGGCATCATCCTGGCGGCGGCGTACGTGCTGTGGATGGTGCAGCGCACCACGCAGGGCACGCTCAATCCGGCGCTGACCGAGGTCGACGGGATGCGCCGGGACCTCAACCTGCGCGAGAAGGTGGTGGTCGCCCCGCTGATCGCGCTGATCGTGCTGCTCGGCTTCTATCCCAAGCCGGTCACCGATGTGATCAACCCGGCCGTCCAGGCGACCATGGACGACATCGGCAGAACCGACCCGGCCCCGTCCGTGGGCGGCACCGTCCAGGAGGCGCAGCGGTGAGCGCGAGGAGTGCAGCGAAGCGGAGCCCCCAGCGCCCGCGCGAGGAGAGAGCGAAGCGAGCCCCGCAGTCGCGGGCAGAGGCTTGCGCAGTCGCGAACGGAAGGCTGGCCCAGTGACCGAGTTGAAATTGCCGTCGCTCGACTACGCGGCACTCGCCCCGATCATGATCATGCTGGGCACCGCGTTGCTCGGTGTGCTCGTCGAGGCGTTCGTGCCGCGGCGCTCGCGGCACGTCGTGCAGCTGACGCTGGCGCTGCTGGCCGTCCTCGCCGCGCTGACCATGGTGGTCCTCAACGCCGACGACCGGCTCGTCACGGCCGGTCAGGCCATCGCGGTGGACGGGCCGACGCTCTTCCTCCAGGGCGCCATCCTGGTGCTGGCCGCGATGGCGCTGCTGCTGATCGGTGACCGTACCGTCGAGCGGGGCGGCGCGTTCGTCGCCCAGGCCGCGGTGACCGCCGAGTCCGCCGACGACCGGAAGCAGGCCGAGGGGCGCAACGGGCTCACCGAGGTCTACCCGCTCATCACGTTCGCGATCGGCGGCATGCTGATCTTCGTGGCGGCGAACGACCTGCTGACCATGTTCATCGCGCTGGAGGTCTTCTCCCTGCCGCTGTACCTGCTCTGCGCGCTGGCCCGCCGCCGGCGTCTGCTGAGCCAGGAAGCGGCGATGAAGTACTTCCTGCTCGGCGCGTACGCCTCGGCGTTCTTCCTGTTCGGGGTGGCCCTGATCTACGGCTTCACCGCAGGTGTTCCGGGCCGTTCGGCAGGTGTCGACTTCGCCACCGTCAACGCGGCGGTGAGCGAGTCGCCGGCCAGCCAGGTGCTGCTCTTCGCCGGCATGGCGCTGCTCGCCATCGGTCTGCTCTTCAAGGCCGCCGCCGCCCCGTTCCACGTGTGGACGCCGGACGTCTACCAGGGTGCGCCGACGCCGATCACCGGTTTCATGGCCGCCTGCACCAAGGTCGCGGCGTTCGGCGCGCTGCTGCGCGTCTTCCACGTCGCGTTCGAGGGCGGGGGCTGGGACTTCACGCCGGTGCTCGGTGCGGTGGCGGTGCTGACCATGCTGGTCGGCGCGGTGCTGGCGGTCACCCAGACGGACATCAAGCGGCTGCTCGCGTACTCCTCGATCGCCAACGCCGGCTACCTGCTGGTCGGTGTGCTGGCGCCGAGCCGGGACGGGCTCTCCGGCACGATGTTCTACCTGGTCGCGTACGGCTTCTCGGTGCTGGCCGCGTTCGCGGTGGTGACCCTGGTGCGCGACGCCGACGGCGAGGCCACCCACCTGTCCCGCTGGGCCGGGCTGGGGCGGCGCTCGCCGTTCTACGCCGGGCTGTTCACGTTCATCCTGCTGGCGTTCGCCGGTATCCCGCTGACCAGCGGCTTCACCAGCAAGTTCGCGGTCTTCGGGCCGGCGCTGGACGGCGGTCAGGCCTGGCTCGTCATCGCGGGTGTGCTGACCAGCATGGTGCTGGCGTTCCCGTACCTGCGGGTCGTGGTGATGATGTGGCTGTCCGAGCCGGGCGAGTCCACGCCGACGGTCACCGTGCCGGGCGGCCTCACGTCCGCCGCGCTGATGGTCGGCGTGCTGGCCACCCTGGTGCTGGGTGTCGCCCCTGGTCCGCTGCTCGACCTGGCTACCGGAGCCGCAGAATTCGTGCGGTGAGACGTACCTCGGACACCGGGGGTCGGCGCGCGGACGCGTGCCGGCCCCCGCTGCGTATCCCCGACCCGGAGCAGGTCGAACGGGTGTGGCATGGTTGATGGTGTGGTGATTCCGGCTGGCGAGCGTTCAGGTGCCACCGGTTCCGGCGGTCGCCGGGGTCGGGCGAGCACGAGTCAGTTCGGCGCGCTCGGCCTTCATCTTGCCGATCCCCGCGTCGAGGCGTCCGTGCTGGGGCTGCTGGACGCGGTCGAGATCGAGCTGCGCGCCAGTGTGGCCAGCGCCGACCCGTTCGTCACGGAGGCTGCCCGGCACCTTTTGGAGGCCGGCGGGAAGCGGTTCCGGCCGCTGCTGGTGGCGCTCGGCGCACAGTTCGGCGATCCGTCGGGCGCGCAGGTGGTCCCGGCGGCCGTGGTGATGGAGCTCACCCACCTGGCCACCCTCTACCACGACGACGTGATGGACGAGGCCGCCGTGCGGCGGGGCGCACCGAGCGCCAACTCGCGCTGGACGAACTCGGTCGCCATCCTGGTCGGCGACTACCTCTTCGCCCGCGCCGCGGACATCGCGGCCGATCTGGGCCCCGAGGCCGTCCGGTTGCAGGCGCGCACCTTCGCCCGCCTGGTGCACGGTCAGATCGCGGAGACGGTGGGTCCGCGCGCCGGGGAGGACCCGGTCGCGCACTACCTGAGCGTGATCGCCGAGAAGACCGGCTCGCTGATCGCCACGTCGGTCCGGTTCGGCGGCATGTTCGGTGGCGCCCCCGCCGAGCAGGTCGAGGCGCTCGCCGGTTACGGCGAGACGATCGGCGTCGCGTTCCAGCTCACCGACGACCTGCTGGACATCGCGTCCGAGTCGGTGCAGTCGGGCAAGACGCCCGGCACGGACCTGCGCGAGGGTGTCCCGACGCTGCCGGTGCTCTACGCCCGTGCGGCCGACGACTCCGACGCGGCGTCGGTGCGGCTGCGGGAGATCCTGGCGACCGGCCCGTTGACCGACGACGCGCTGCACGCCGAGGCCCTGGGGCTGCTGCGGGAGAGCCCGGCGCTCAAGCGCGCCCGGGAGACCGTCCGCAGCTACGCCGAGGACGCCCGCGCGCGCCTGGCGCCGCTCCCGGCGAGCGCGTCCCGCCAGGCGCTGGAGTCGCTCTGCGACTACATCGCCGACCGCACCAGCTGACCCCCACCGGCCCCCACCCCGGGCCGTCACTCCGTTGATCATGAAGCTATCGCCCCGACACGCCGTGTGATCGGGCAACAACTTCATGGTCACGCGCGGGTTGGGGGTGCGGCGGCTGTCAGTAGGCGGCTGCCCATCAGCATCAGGGCGGCGGCGAGCAGCATCGCCACCGCCGCCGTGACCCACATGGTCGGGTAGCCGAAGTGGGCGGCGAGTGGGCCGAGGCTCAGCGGGCCGAGGCAGCCGCCCGCGTACACCCCGGTCTGCGTGATCGAGGTGGCGGCGGCCGGAGCCTGCGGATGCAGCCGGACCACCGCGAAGTTCACCAGGCCGGGCCACGCCCAGCCGAGGCCGAAGCCGAGCACCACGCCGGCCACCAACGGCACCGGACCGGCCACCGCGAGCAGACCGAGCCCGGCCGCCCCGACCACCAGCATCGCGGCGATGAGTGCGACGTGCCCGCTGGCCCGGCGGTCGGCCAGTCCGCCGGCGCCCACCCGGGCGGCCACGCAGACCGCGCTGCCCAGCGTCAGGGTGAGGCCGGCGAGGCCCGGCGACAGACCCCGGGCGGCGGCCGAGTCCACCAGGAAGGTGCCCAGCGCGTTGGCCGCGCCCGCCGCCAACGTCGCCGCCGCCCCGATCACCACCAGGGCCGTCGTGGCCCGGCCCGCGCGTGCCGCGGCGGCCCGTCGGTCCCGGCCGGGCAGTTGCCGGGGTACGGCCGGCAGCGTCATCAGTGCCGCGACCGCTGCGGCTACGAACGCCCAGCGCCAGCCGGCGGTGAGCGCGATGGTGGGCACCGCCGCGCCGGCCAGCAGGGTGGAGACCGGAATGGCCGCCTGCTTCACACCGAACGACAGCCCCTGCCGGTTCGGGGGCACGTGCTGGGCCAGCGCGGCGTTGCTGGCCAGTTGGCCGAGGGCGTTCGCGGCGGCGCTGAGCGCCAGCAGGGCGAGCAGCACCTCGTACGAGCGGGCGAACACCGCCACGGCCAGCATGGACCCGGAGGCCAGCACGATGCCGCTGCGGGCCACCATGGCCGGCCCGTACCGCTCGACGAGCCGGCCCGACGGCACCGAGGCCAGCGCGCTCACGCCGAAGTAGACGGACACGGCCAGGCCCAGCCCGGCCGGGGAGAAGTCGAGGTCGGCTCCCATCTGCACGGCGAGGCCGCCGAGCAGGAAGACGGGCAGTACGCAGGCCACGGTGGTGGCGACGGCACCGGCGCTGGCCCGGATCGGGCGGGTGCGGGTGCGGTCTTCAGCGGGGGTGAGGGCGGTGTCGGTCATCGTCCGGCAAACCTACGCGAGTCAGGCTCAGACCACTCCTGGTGACCATCGGCCTACGAAGAGTGGATGGTGATCTGGCATCCTCGACCCGAACAGGCATTTCGCGCCCGGCCTGTTTTTCATATGGTGTAAGTCCCCGGCGGCGGAGGTGGTTGTGCGCGACCCCTTGGCAGAACCCTCGGATCTGATCCGCAGCGTGTCCCGAGCCCTGCGGGTGCTCGAGTCGGTCGGTCGCGCCCCGAAGGGCCTGACCGTCAAGCAGATCGCCCGACGGTGCGAGCTGACCGTGGCCACCACCTACCACCTGGTCCGCACCCTCGCCTACGAGGGCTACGTGATCCGTCGCGAGGACGGCACGTACATCGTGGGGCTGGAGGTGGCCGACCGCTACCGCGAGCTGGTGACCGCGTTCCGGGGCCCGCCGGTGGTCGGTGAGACGTTGCGCCGGGCCGCCGTGGACACCGGCTACAGCCACTACCTGGGCCGCTTCGTCGGCGGTCAGGTCGCCATCACCGCCGTGGCCGAGGGGCACCGCTCGCCCTACCTGGAAGACCTGGTCCCCGGCTTCGACGAGGGGGCGCACGCGACAGCCCTCGGCAAGTCCCTGCTCGCCACCCTCACCACCGAGCAGCGTTTCCGCTACCTGCGCGAGTACGGCATGCGCCCGTTCACCACCGCCACGCTGACCACCACCGAGGCGTTCGAGGCCGACCTGGCCGCCGGCGACCGACGCGGGATGCAGCTGGAGCTGGGGCAGTTCCGCCAGGGCGTGGCCTGCGCGGCGGTGCTCGTCACGCCGGACAAGGACATGGAACGCCGGGTCGTACTGGCCTGCGCCCTGCCGGCGAGCGAGATGATGACGTCCGCGCGCGTCGTCCGGGCCAAGCTGCTCACCGTCGCCCGCACGGTCGCCGACGGCATCGCCTCCGACCACTGACCCACCGGATGCCGAGAGGCCCTCTCCCGGGCTGGGAGAGGGCCTCTCGGGGCGGTCCAGCGCCGAACCGCCTGGGGGAACGTCAGCGGCCCGCCGGCCGCGGCGGCACCGTCAGCTGCCCATCGGTCCGCCGTCGAGACGCCAGGTGACCACCACGCCCGGCTTGGCGTAGTCGCCGTCCGGCCAGTTCGAGGCCGGGTTCTCCACCGACGCGCCGGTGATCTCACCCGGGTGCTGCACCGCGACGAACACCGAGCGGTTGTCGCCGGTGATGAACGGGCCGCAGGTCTCCGCACCGAGTGGCACGGTCAGGAACTGCTTGAGGTGACCCTTCTCCGGACCCTCGACGGCGGTGGCGAAGAGGCCGTCGTTGCTGCCCAGGGCGTTGCCGTCGGTGGAGATCCACAGGTTGCCGGTGGCGTCGAAGGCGACGTTGTCCGGGCAGGAGATCGGGGAGACCTTCGTCTTGTCGTACCCGGAGAAGAAGGTCGACGGGTCGGTCGGGTCGCCGCACACGATCGGCAGCGACCAGGCGAAGGTCTCCGAGGTGTTGTCGTTGCGGTCCTCGACCAGCTCCAGGATCTGCCCGTGCTTGTTGGCGTTGCGCGGGTTGGCCTCGTCGGCCGCCGCCTTGCCGGCCTTGCCACGGTCGGTGTTGTTGGTCAGCGCCACGTAGACCTTGCCGGTGAGCAGGCTCGGCTCGACGTCCTCCGGGCGGTCCATCTTGGTCGCCCCGACCTTGTCGCCGGCGAGCCGGGTGAAGGTCAGCACGTCCGCGGCGGTCATCCCGTCGACGAACGAGCGGTTACCGCTGACCAGCTTGATCCAGCGACCACGACCGTTGAACGCGCCGTCGGCGGGGAGGTTGCCCGAGCCGTCGATCTCGCCCGCGCTGGTCTGGTCGAGCTGCGCGACGTAGAGCGTGCCGGACTCCAGCAGCGTGAGGTTGTGCTTGCGGGCCGCCCACGAGTTGCCCTTGAGGAACTTCTTGTCCGAGACGAACTTGTAGAGGTAGTCGAACCGCTCGTCGTCGCCCATGTACGCGACCACATGGCCGTCCCTGGCGATGATGACGTTCGCGCCCTCGTGCTTGAAGCGGCCCATCGCCGTGTGCTTGCGCGGGCGGCTCTCCGGGTCGAACGGGTCGATCTCGACGATCCAGCCGAACCGGTGCGCCTCGTTGGGGTGCTTGGCCAGGTCGAAACGCTCGTCGGCGCGCTCCCACTTACGGCTGCCGCTGGGGTAGCGGGACGCGGTGGTGATGCCGTAGCGGTCCAGCTTCGGCTTGAGGTCGGCCGGAGCGGCGTCCGCGCCGACGAAGTACTGGTTGAAGTTCTCCTCACCGGAGAGCACCGTCCCCCACGGGGTCACGCCACCGGAGCAGTTGTTCAGCGTGCCGACGACCGTACGACCCTTGGGGTCGGCGGCGGTCTTCAGCCAGGCCGAGCCGGCGGCCGGGCCGGTCAGGTCGAACCTGGTGCTGAGCGCGGTGACCCGCCGGTTGTACGGCCGGCGACCGTTGTCCACGGGCTTCCACTGCCCGGTGCCGGCGACCCGCTCCAACTCCACAACGGACATGCCGTGCGCGGCCATCGCCGTGCGCAGCTGCTCCACGGAGAGCCCGTCCAGGCCGGGGAAGCCGGGGAACATCAGGTCCTCGTTGGTGTACTCGTGGTTGACCACGAGCAGCGCCCGCCTGCCCTGCTTGTCCAGCGGCAGCACCCCGACGAAGTCGTTGTTGTAGCCGAACTGCTTCGACTGGGCGGCGGCGGTCTGGTGGTGCAGATCGAACTCCGGCGCCCCCGGCAGCACCGGGTCGCCCCACTTGATCACCACGGCGTGGTCGTAGCCGTTCGGCACGACAAGGGTGTCCAACTTGTTCGGCGGGATCGGCTTGAAGGTCAGCGCGCCACTGCCGACACCCGTGGTGGGACGGCCGAAGCCGAAGTTTTCCGGCACGTCCGGGGTGGCGGAGTACGCGGCGGCGGCGGGGGCCGCGCCGGCCAGCACGCCGGCCGCCGCGCCACCGAAGCCGAGGACCAGGGCGCCTACCGCGCCGGCCCGGACGACGCCGCGCCGGGAGACCTCCGCGTTCACCACGTCCCCGAAGTACGCGTTGTCCGACGTGTTCGGGACGGGGTGGTCACAGGCGTTGCCGCAGCGGTACAGACAGGTCATGGCGTCACGGGTGCCATGACGGTTGCCGGTCAACAGGGGGAGCAGCCGGGGACGGTCGCTCATGGAAGTGGCCTCCAGGAAAGTCGGTGGCACGACAGGCGGCGTACCAGCCGGACGCTAGGAGGACGTGGTGAGCGGTCGTCGGCCGCAGTGTGAACCGGGCGTGAACACCTGCGCGGGCACCAGCGGTCTGACCTCGGTCTGAACCGTTCGGCGTGACCGCACGTATTCCCGAGCGGACACACCGCCGGACGCGCGCCGGAAGTGAGGAGACCGCCATCAGCGACCATGACGCCCAACTGCTGCGGGCGCTGCACGACGAGCACGCGGAGGCGCTGTACGCACACGCCCTGCGGCTGGTCAACGGCGACCGGCAGCGGGCCGAGGACCTGGTGCAGGAGACGCTGCTGCGGGCCTGGCGGCACCCCGAGTCCCTCGACCCGCGACGCGGCTCCGTACGCGCCTGGCTGTTCACCACCGCCCGCAATCTGGCCATCGACGCCTGGCGGCGACGGTCCACCCGGGTCGGCGAGGTGTTCACCGACGAGCTGCCCGAGCCGCCCGAGGTGGTCGACGAGGCGGAGCGCGCGGTGGAGGCGTGGACCGTCGCCGAGGCCTTGAACCGGCTCAGTCCCACCCACCGTGAAGTGCTTGTCGAATGCTTCTACCAGGGGCGGTCGGTGGCCGAGGCGGCGTCGAGGCTGGGCGTACCGCCGGGCACGGTGAAGTCGCGCACCCACTACGCCCTGCGCTCACTACGGTTGGTCCTGGCCGAGATGGGGGTGACGGGATGACTCGGTGCGAGTTCGCGCACGACGACGGCGCGTACGTGCTGGGCGCCCTGGCCCCCGCCGAACGGGCGGCCTACGAGCGGCACCTCGCCGGCTGCGCCTCCTGCCGGGACGCGGTCGCCGAGATCGCCGTCCTACCCGGGCTGCTCGGCCGTCTCGACCCGGCGGGTCTGGAGCAGTTCCTGCCGCCGCCGTCCCCACCCCGGGTGCCCGCGCTGCTCGAGGAGGCCCGGAGCCGCCGGCGCCGCGAGCGCGCAGCGACCCGTCGGCGGTACGCCCTCACGACGCTGGCCGCCGCCGCGCTCGCCCTGGTGGTGGGTGTCGGCGCGGCCGCGGTGCTGCCCCGACCGGTCGCCCCACCGGTGACCCCGGGCGCGCAGGGCACCCACCCCGGCCCGCAGGTGTCGATGGTCGCCATGCGGCCGGTGGCGACAGCCGGGCCGGTGCACGCCGAGATCGGGCTGGCCGGCAGCAAGTGGGGCACCGAGGTGACCATGCACTGCGGGTACGACGCGCGGACGAGCTACGGCAAGGCGTACCCGTTCCGGCTGGTGGCCCACGGCCCGAACGGCAGCAGCGAGCAGATCGGCTCCTGGCTGGCCGCCCCCGGCGACGACCTCAGCTTCACCGGCGTCACCCGCTTCACCGACGCCGAGCTGGTCAGCGTGGAACTCCAACGTTCCGACGGCACCCCCCTGCTCACGTACGCAGTCCCGTAACCCCGCCCCGCCCTTCGCCGCGATCTTGCACTTTCTGTCGTCCCGTAACGGGTCAAGAACCGCAAATCGACGACAGAAACTGCAAGATCGCGGGGGCGGGGGCGGGGGCGGGGGCGGGGGCGGGGGCGGGGGTGGGTTAGGGGGTTGGGACGGGGCTGGGGAGGCGTGGGGTGCTTCTGGACTGGCGGGCCTGGCGAATGGCGTCGGCGGTGAAGACGACCAGGGCCAGCCAGACCAGTGCGAAGCCGGCGAGGCGGGCCGGCGGCATCGGCTCGTGGAAGATCAGCACGCCGCAGGCGAGCTGGAGGATCGGCGCCAGGTACTGGATCATGCCGAGGCCGGTCAGTGGCAGCCGGTTGGCGGCCCCGGCGAAGAGCAGCAGCGGGATCGCGGTGGCCGCGCCGGCCAGCACCAGCAGCGCGGTGTGCCCGGCGGAGACATGCCCGAAGGTCAACCCGCCGTGCCGGCTCAGCCAGGCGAGATAGCCCAGCGCGGGCAGCGCCAGCACCGCCGACTCGACGAAGAGCCCCTCGGCGGCGGGCAACCCGAGCTGCTTCTTGATCAGGCCGTAGCCGGCGAAGCTGAACGCGAGGCTCAGGGCCAGCCAGGGCAGCCGGCCGTAGTCGACGGCGAGCACCGCGACGGCCGACGCGCCGATGCCCAGCGCCACCCACTGCGCCGGGCGGAGTCGTTCCCGCAGCACCGTCACCCCGAGCAGCACCACCACGAGGGGGTTGATGAAGTAGCCGAGCGCGGTCTCCACCACCCGGTTGGAGCTGACTCCGTAGATGTAGATGCCCCAGTTGATGGCGATCAGCGCGGACGCGGCGACGATCCCGGCGACCGTCCGGCGGCGGCGTAGCAGCGCCCGCAGGAAGCCGATGTTGCGCAGCGCGCCGAGCAGCAGGGCCACGAAGAGCACCGACCAGACGATCCGGTGGGCCAGGATCTCCAGCGGGCCGGTGGGTCGCAGCAGCTTGAAGTAGAGCGGAAAGAAACCCCAGAGCAGGTACGCGCCGATGCCGTAGAGGTATCCCAGGCGGAGTGGCGTCACGCCTCCACCGTAAGGTGTGAACCTCCGCTTTGTTCCTTTCCGGTGATCGGCGTCACCGGTGGGCGCCGGTCGAGCTGCATCCACCGCTGCGGAACGTCCAACGGGGTGAAGCCGACCCGCGCGTACACCTCGTGCGCGTCGCTGGTCGACAGCAGAATCCGGCGTACGCCCAGCTCGGCCAGGTGGTCGCGGACCGCGCCGGCCAGCCAACCGCCCAGCCCGCGGCCCCGGGAGGAACGGTCGACGTACACGTCGCAGAGCCAGGCGAAGGTGGCGCCGTCGGTGACCACCCGGGCCACCGCCACCTGGTGGCCGTCCCCGGGTCGGTAGACGCCGAAGGGGAGTGACCCGGCGAACGCCCGCACCACCGTCTCCCGGTCACGCCCCAGCGCCCAGTAGGCGTCGGTGGACAGCCAGTGGTGGATCCGGTCCAGGTCGAGCCGGGCGGGGTCGGTGCTGATCAGGTGGCCGTCGGAGCGGGTCAGCGAGAACACGTCTGTGAGGCTAACCAACCCGACCGGCTCGCCGGCCCGCCAATTCCCGAACCCTGGTCACCGGACCGCCCGGCCCATCGGGGGCCGGGCGGTCCGGGTCGGTGGTGGTGGGTCGCCGTCAGTCCCGGTCGAGAACGGCGCCCAGGATCCAGGTCACGATGCTCACGAACAGGGCGCCGAGCACGGCGGCCGGCCAGAAGCCGTCCACCGAGAACGGCAACCCGGCCTGGTCGGCGATCCAGCTGGTGAGCAGGAACAGCAGCCCGTTCACCACCAGCGCGATGAGACCCAGGGTGAGCAGGTAGAAGCCGCAGCCGACGGTCTTGATGACCGGCTGGAGCACCGCGTTGACGACGCCGAAGATCACCGCCACCAGGATCAGCGTGGTGACCGTCTCCACTGCCGAGGTCGACTCCAGGTCGATGCCCGGAATGAGCAGTGTGGCCAACCAGAAGGCCAGCGCCGTGGTGGCCAGCCGAATCAGCAACCCTTTCAGAAAACCCATGGCCGGGATCGTGCCACGGACCACTCACCGGCGTAACCCACCAGTTGACCATCCACGACGACGCGACCCCGGGAGCGCCCGGCAGCACTCGGGTCGGCGTCTCCGCCGGCTCAGCCGCGTGCCGGCGGGCCGATCAGCTGGGCCTCGATCGGGGTGGGGGAGAGCAGCGCCCAGCGCAGGGCTCGGCGGTTCACCACCGCCACCATGTCGTCCCGGATCCGGGTGAGCCAGTCGGCCGAGCCGCCCAGCCCCAGCGCCGTTCCGGCCAGCGCGGCCTCGGCCCCGTGCAGCGGCTGCAACACGGCCAGATCCGCGCGGCTCAACGCGTCCACATCGGCCGGGGTCAGCTCGTCGCGCACCACGAGGGTGGCCCGCCACGCCGGACCCGGCTCGGTCTCGGCCGGCACCGGCCCGGCGTCGACCACCAGCAGCAACGGTTGAAGCGCGGTGCCCACCGAGTCGGCGACCGGTCGGCCCGGCGGGATCAGCGGGATCGTTCCGCCCGGAGCGCCCACACCCCGCACGAACGGCTCCCAGGCACGGGGTCGCGCCGTCTGCACCACCACCAGCGCGCCCAGGGCCATCGCCCGCAGCGCCACCAGCTGCGCGGCCCGCACCCCGCCCACCAGCATCACCCTGGTGCTCTCCGGCCGGAACAACCGTACGGTCACCGCGCCGCCGTGCCGGTTGGTGCCGACCATCATCCCCGCCTCGCCCAGGGTCAGCTCCCAGTCGTCCAGCGCCACAGCCGATTGCCCCCCGGCGCTGGTGAGCGCCACCGGCAGCGTGCCAGCCAGCCCGTTCAGGTGCGCGCCGTCGAGTCGGCGCAGCGTCCCGCCGACGCCGTCGACCAGTCGACTCAGCGCGTCGACGGCCACCGTCAGCTCGGCGGTCGACGTGGCGGCCAGGCGTACGGCCATCTCGGTCGGCGCGGCCCCGGTGTCGCCGGCCGCCGGCGGCCCGACGCAGAGCGACACCGTCGTCGCGGTCGCCGGCAGGGCGAGCAGCCGGGGCACCAGCCGCCGCGCGGCAGGTGCGCCGGTCTGCGGCCAGTCGACCAGCCGGAACGTGGCCTGCACGAGTGCGCCCGAGCGGAGCAGCGGCCACGACTCCCGCACCGGCTGGCCGTCGTGGTGGGCCAGTTCGCCCAGCACGCGCAGTGCCGCCGGCACGCCGAGTGGCCGGGCGGTCAGCGGCCCGAGTCGGCGGACGATCCGGCGTACCGTGCCGGCGAGCGCCCGACGCAGGGCCTCCTGCGTCCACCCGTCCGCCCGCAGCACCCGAACCGCCAGCACCGCCCGCTCCCGCCCGGCGAGCCGGCCGTCGGTGAGCTGCCGGTACGAGGTGCCGACGGTGCCACCCGCCGTCGGGACGGGTGCCGGCGTCCCGCTGAGAAGCAGTTGGATCCGTAGCGGCGGGACGTCCGGACCGGGCGTCGGCAGCAGCGCGGCCGGCGCGGGGATCTCCCGGGACGCGTCGCCGAGCAGGTCGCCGGGGTCGCCGAGCTCCAGAAGCGCCACCATGCCGCCGGTGTCCTCCAGCACCGCCGCCGGCCCGCCCGACAGCTCCGTCGAGTGGACCACGGCACCGGGTGCGACAAGGGCGAGCAACCCCGCCGGGTCGGCCTGCTGACCCAGCACGCGCCGCCGGGTCAGATGCGCGGCGGCGGTGCCCAGCCACTCGAAGAGCCACCTGCCGCGCATCCGCACGCCGGCGACCGCGACCAGGAGCGTCGCCATGAGCAGCGCGGCGACGGTGAGCGGCGTGCCCCGACCCAGCGCGGCGAGGACGACCGCGACGGCGACCTGCCAGGTGACCAGTTGACCCGCGCGGATCCCCGCGCCGCGTCGGCTGAGCGCGGCCCAGCGACCGCGGGATGGTCGACCCGGTACGCCGTCCCTGGCCGCCCTCGGCCCCGGAACACCGAGCGCGGCCGGCGCGGCGCTGACGGCTTCGGTCGCGGTCGCTCCGGTGTCGACACCCGGCGCGGTGCCGACAGACGTTCCCACGGCGGTGGGGGCGCCCGACCCGGCTGTCGGGGCGGCGGCGGCCGGGACCGGGCCCCAACCCTGCCGGCTCGCCGGGTGCGGGCCTCCGGTGGTGATCGGCGACACCGCGCCTCCTCGACCAGTTGGGACGTGCCGGGCGGCCGACCGCCCCGGGACTGCCCGTCACGCGCCGCGACGTGGCTGCGGCACATAGTAAGCGACCGATGGCTGCCGTGGTTGTCCACAGGGGAGCCCGGTGGGGTAGCAGAACTGCTACCGGGCCGCTACCGTCAGCCACGAAGTTCATCGCTGACCCGCGTCCAGCCATGCTCGCCGACCGGGCCACGCGATAGGTGCGCTCCCCCTGGGCGCACAGCCGGCCAGGCACGACCGAGGAGACGAGGTGATGTTCGGGTGTCCCAGACCCAGGCAGAAGCAGCGGTGATGCGGCAGACCGCCGCGAAGTTCGAGCAGGTGGACCAGTCGTTGCAGTCCATGCTGACCGGCCTGCTGGCCGAGCTGGAGGTGTTGCAGCAGGCCTGGCGCGGCGCCGGTGGGCGGTCGTTCGAGCAGGTCAAACGGCAGTGGTCACAGGATCAGGCCGCGTTGCACCGGGCCCTGCGGGAGACCGCCGGGGCCATCCGCACCGCCGGCCGACAGTACGACGTCTCGGACGACGAGGCGGCCAGCCGGGTGGCCGGCACCAACCGCGGCGGCATCCAGCTGCCGCTCTGACCTGCCGGGAGGGACTTCCGATGGACCACGGTGTGCTGGTCGTCAACTTCGCCGCGCTGCAACAGGCCGGCGTGGACATTCAACGGGCGCTGAACACGCTCGACTCACAACTCGGCCAGCTCGAACGCGACGCCGCGCCGCTGGTGTCGGCCTGGGCGGGTGACGCCCGACAGGCGTATGAGCAGCGCCAGGCGCGGTGGCGGTCCGCCTCGCAGGACCTGCAGGCGATGCTGCGCGCCATCAAGGTGGCGGTGGACGACTCTGCGGCCGACTATCTGGACACGGAGAAGAAGAACACCGGGCTGTTCCAGTGACGCCGGTGGGCCGGGAGCGCTGACCGTGCCCGCGTCGGCGCCCCGGCCGCCCTCCGACGAGGGCCACCGAGGCGACCCGGTCGGGTCAGACCGGCTCGGCCGGTCGCCAACGCCGGCGCGCGCCGCGGGGCAGCACGACCGCGAGCAACACCACGGCGACCGCCGTCAGGCCGATCGCCGCGCCGGCCACCAGAGCCCGGTCCCGGGCGGTCGCGCGGCGGGCCTGGCGGGCGAGCACCGCCGGATCGGGCCGGTCCTCGGCGAGTACGGCAACCGACCGCGCGGCGGCCGACCGGCCGCCGCCCGTCTCGGTGACCGCCCGGTAGGGGTTCAGCACACCGGCGCCGTACCCGCCGCCGTGTCCCGGGCCGGGCGCCGGATCGACAGTGGCGACGATCCGCTCCACCACCTCGGCGGCGGTCAACTCGGGTCGGTAGGCGCGCAGCAACGCGGCGGTGGCTGCCACGAACGGCACCGCGTAGCTGGTGCCCTCGACCTGCTGGTGACCCTGCACGGGCGCGGCGACCAGCACTCCGCTGCCCGGGGCGACCAGATCGACGTACGAGCCGGTCTGGGAGAAGGTCGCCCGTGCACCGTCCGCCCCGATCGCGCCCACCCCGAGCACCCCGTCGTACGCGGCGGGGAACGGGCGCGGGTCGCCGCTGTCGTGCAGGTTGCCCACGGCGGCCACCAGCACCACGTCCCGCTCGACGGCGTACCGCACGGCGGAGCGGACCTCCGGGTCGTCGGCGTACAGCACCACGGAGAGGTTCACCACGTCGGCGTCGTGGTCGACGGCCCAGCGGATGGCGTCGGCGAACTCGTCGGCGCTCACCGTGCGCCCCGACTCCCGACCCTGCACCACCTGCTGCTCACTCACCCGTACCGGCAGGATCCGGGCGGCCGGGGCCAGGCCGTGGAAGGCGACACCGGGCCGGGGCGCCGCGGCGATGATGCTCGCCACGCCGGTGCCGTGTCCGGCGCAGTCCCGGCTGCCGTCCCCACCCGGGTCGAGCAGGTCGGTGCCGGCCAGCACCCGTCCGGTCAACTGGGGATGCGCCCGGTCGACTCCGGAGTCGACCACCGCGACCGTCACACCGGCGCCCGTGGTCAGCGGCGCGAGTCGCGTGGGGTCGTACCGCTGCTGGGGCCAGGGTGTGGCCTCGACCGGCCGGACGGGCGCCAGTGGCGTCGCGCAGGCCGGGGCCATCCCCAGCCCGGCGCTGGCGGCGGCGGCCGGACCGGTCGCAGCGGTCAGCAGAGCAGCCGCCAGACCTGCCAGGACGGGGCGCGCGATCGACCGGGACATCGACAGCCTCCGTATCGTGTCGGCTCCGGAACGGGATGTTATCGCCTCGACGCCGCCCCGGCGGACCGCCACCGGCCAGCCATTGTGATCTTGATACCACCTTGTAGGTTGTACGCGATACCTGTGGCCTGTTCTCGGAAGGAGAGGTGGCCGTGACCGAATGGGAGCCGGCCACGGAGGCCGAGGTGGCGATGCGGGACGCGCTGCGCGCCAACGACCAGGAGCTCTACTTCCGCCTCCTGTCCCGCACCGATCTGCTGTTGCCGGTCTCCACGCCGGCGCCGTCCGGCCAGTCGTCCGCCGGCTGGGGCACCTGGACCACCGGCGGCCGGACCCACGTGCTGGCCTTCACCTCCGCCGCGGCGCTGCGGGCCTGCCTCGGTGAACACGCCGGCACCAACCGGCGCGTGCCGTTCACCGACCTCGCCCTCGGTTGGCCCAACCACGAGTGGTGGCTCGCGGTCAACCCCGGGTTGCCGGTCGAGGGCTACCTGCCCGCCTGGTTCGTGTCGCAGCTCTCCCGTGGGGACGTCCGGCTGCCGGGCCGTGCCATGGGCGCCCGCGCCCGGCTGGAGCGGGCCGAGACGCTGGCCCGATCGAGAGCCGGTACGACCGGCCGGGACGGCTCGCCCGCCACCGGGTTCGTGCCGCCCATGCCGCTTACGCCGCCCACGCCGCCCGCGTCGGACCCGACGCCGTCCGGACGGTCCGCGCCGAGGAACGCGGTGCCGCCGGTGGGTACGCCCTCGGGATCGGCCACCCCGGCCCGCGCGCCCGGCCCGGGTGAGCTGTCGCGCCGGTCCGGCCCGGAGGATCTGCCCGCCGCCGGTCAGCGGCA
>NZ_MUZA01000003.1 GCF_021442385.1 Micromonospora sp. MH99 | reverse complement strand
GGGGCCAGCCCTGTCGAGCCGAGCCCCGCGTAGATCAGCACACGATGTGCACTTCGCTGTCGCCGAAGAGGTCACCACTCAGGAAGCCCTTCTCACAGGGTTGCCGGTGGATGCGGTTCATAGGACGGCCGCTGCCTCCTGACATCGATCCTTGCCGCACAGGGCCATGCTGGGAGCACTGAGGGAAGGGGACGGAGATGGGAAAAGACGACGGCGTCACGGTAGGAACGCTGCTGATCCTCGAGTACGAGCGACTTAAGGAGGAACAAAAGGTCCGGATCGGCTTCCGGGACAACCTGCTCTACGTCACGCTGGCGGCGATGGCGGCGATCATCGGACCGACCCTTCAGACGCGTGGGCATGCCAACCTGTTGCTGCTCCTTCCGCCGGCAGCGGTCGACTCGGCTGGACCTACCTGGTCAACGACGAGAAGATCTCTGCCATCGGCCGGTACGTACGACACCACCTGGCTCCTAGTCTAGGCGCACTGACAGTTGGTGACGCCAAGCTCATCTTTGCTTGGGAATCAGCCCATCGACGTGACGGGCGCCGCCAGTCTCGCAAGTACCTGCAACTGATGGCAGACCTCATGGTGTTCTGCTTCTCGCCCCTCACCGCGATAACGGTATATTTCAGTCTCGGCCCATGGCGGATCCCATTCGTGGCCGTCGCGTTGGCGGAAATCGTCCTAGTGATCGTGTTGGCGGCACAGATCGTCACGTATGCCGACCTCGGCCGGGATGGGAGCGGTACAGCGGAGGACAGTGAAGGTTCTTCTGGGTCCTCCGATCGGCTGAGATCACCGTGATCTTTCGTCGGATCGTGGTGTCGACACGCGACACTCGGCTTGTCGCCACCCGGGCAGTCCGCTACGTTGCATCCGTCATCACCGATGCCAGGTCCAGCGGCGCGGAGCATTGGCAGCGACCTATTAGACCTACGGAAGTAGGGACGTCGGGTGCGGGAAGAGCGAGTTCCAGAGCGGTTCGGAGTGATGCAGGTCAGGCAACTTCTGCCGATCCTGCGCTCCCATCGTTATGACCCGGTTCTGCTCGACTTCTCGGACTGCCGGGACGTCGCCCCGCTCGCGTTGATTCACCTGATCGCTGCGGTCCGCGCGCGCTCGCTGCTCGGACTGATCACTACCTTCCGACTACCCAGCAGCCCTGCAGCCCGGTGGCGCCTCCAGGAATGGGGGTTCGCGGCAGCACTGGAGAGGGCGGCAAACGCACCGATTCGGCTGCTCGTCACCATGGAAGACATCCCTCACCTGGACGCTCCTCGCCCCTCGCCCCGACTCCCGCTGGGCGGGGCCGCCCGTCAGGTTCTCCAGTTCCTGCAGACTGAAGGGCTGTTCGGGCTCATAAGTTATCCGCTTGGGTTGCCCGACGTCGCAATAGATATGGCAAACGCGGAGATAGCACGTTGGAGTTCTCCCCTCGCGCTGGCCCTGTTCGAGCGGAGCCTGAAAGGCGATCCGCAAGACGTGGCGCGGGTCCTCGTGCAGGAGTTGGTGATCAACCTTTCTCACCGTAAAAACGCGCACATGACGGTCATCGCATCTGAAATGCACCTCCCGGAAAATAGGGCCGACGTGGAGGACGGGCAACTCGTCATCGCTGCCTGGGATGACGGTGAACCAATGACGGCCGGCGGGGATATGGAAACCGATCCGCTGGATGTTTTCCCCTCTGTCGTACTACGCCCGATGGACCCGGCAAAGTCCTACACACTGCGGCTTCCTGAAATTCCCGCGGCAGTACGGCGGCTCATCGCGGCGGTCCGCCCGCGACGGCAGGACGGCAGCTACCCGGAGTCGTACCGCAGGCCACGGAGTGAGCTGCCGCTCCTGCTCGATCATGTGGTGAACAAGTTTGCGGGCACGCTAACGCTGAGCTGCGCCGGTACGGCGGTGCGACTGCGGAGCGACCCATTGGGGGAGGCAAGCTTCATGGCGCAGATCGTCCCGGACGCTCTCGAAAATACTGGCAACCTGATCGTTATGGAACTCCCGGCCTATGCCTCCAGCTGGTAGGCCGATTATTCCGGTCGTTGTCACGCTGGGACGGGCGACCACGGAGGAGGTCTCTCCAAAGCGATTGAGCTTCTGCGCTTGGCTGGCCGGGAGGCTCATCGCTCCGGCGCAAGCTCCAGCGACCGCCACGACCGTTCCCATGACCTTGCAAGCCTTCCAGGGCGAGGCGAGCAGTATCGAGGGCCTAATCGAGGCCGCTTGCATCCTCCCGTCGCACCTCGATCCCATCCTTGTCCTCGACTTCTCGGTGAGCAATCCCTTCCACGTTCGGCCCGAGCTGCTTTATCACGCTGGTCACGTGCTGGGTAGCCTGCTCGCCACAGGTCGCATCGCACATGCCGTGGTGCTACTGCCGATATCGAAGAAGCCAACCTCCGGCACGCCAGACATCGGCAACCAGGAGTTGGAGATTCTCAGCTCGATGCAGCGGTGGCGCGAAGGCCATCGGATCATGGGATCCTTGGTCGTGATGGGCGCGGACGCGGTGCAGTGGCGGTTGTCCGAGACAGGAGGCTTCGCTTCCCGCACCAAAAACCCGACTCCGGACGAGTACTACGACCGACTGCAGGATTTGACGGAGTCCGTGGAGGAGAGACTCAAACGCAAAGCTCTCAGGCGTATGGGACATTTCCAGTTCGGCACCAACAGCGACGCACACTGCACCCGTTACTTCTTCGACGCGTCCTTGGCGGTGGACGAGGTGGCCGACCTCGTAGTCGAGTTCATCCGGCAGCAGCGGCTGGCGGACTCTCTCACCGTTGTTTATTCCCACCAAAGTCGCTCGCCATGGTTGACCGAGGCCGGCTGGATTATCGCCGGAAGGCTGGGCAAAATTCACAAACCGCTACCCCCTGGCCCCGACGTCTCTCCCGGCAATGTAGTGGCCGGCACCGGTGTTCTCCTTCTGGACCTGGTCAGCACCGGCGAGACGGCGAAGGACCTGATCAGCGCGCTGAGCCGCCACGGTGCCATGCTGCATCCGACGGTCATTTCGGTGTTCGGCGGGAAGGACCAACGACTTTATGTCGAGGACTTGCAGTTGGTCGCCCGGTCCCTTCACCGAGTCAATCGCGAGTTGTCACCGCGATCGACGTGTCCCCAGTGTCGGGCAAAGCTTGGCTTTACACATCCTCATGTCGAGGGCGCGGTCGGACTACGCGCCTACGACTTCTGGACGATGCTGCTGCTGCACGATTGGGTAGAAGAAAAGTACGGTCCAGAGAACGCTGAGCGGATTCGGCTCGTGCCGGACTTCGAGCACATCTTCGAAGAGTTCGGCGACTGGATCGCGTACAAGATTGACAAGTTGATCAAATATCATCTGGGTGCGATGCCGGAAGAGGTCGTCTTCGTGTCCCCTGACGAACCGGGCATGCGAGCGTTGACACAGGTGCTCAAGCGGTGGCTCGGCGACCGACCGGTATCGGTTGCCGTTCCTCGGCCCGCATTGAACGGGGCGGAACGCTCGGAGAAAGACTCCCGCGACGCAGCTCCCCTGGCCGAGGACGCGTTGACCAAACCGAGGGAGCCCTCGGACACAGCCAAATGGCGAGGCCAACTCTCGGCACTGTCCAAGGATGCAGCGGTGTACATGCTTGACGAGTTCAACGGTTCGGGGACCACCGCCCATGCCATGCGTCGTCTCCTAGCGGAAGTGGGAGTCGAAGCGAAGGCGTACGTCCCATTCCTCAACCGCGATCCCGACTTCACCCTGCCCGAGGTGCCGGTTCTGCCATTGTACGAAATCCCGAGGCCAAGGCGGTTTTCGTGACCGACGTACCTCCTCCCGGCCCAGAACATGCCCTTGACCGGTGCCGCGCCATCGTGCACCACCTCGAAGCAGCACTCCGGGCTGAGATACCACTCGAGGCCGAGAAGATCGCGCTCATCATGGCCGACTACGGGGCAGCACGCCGAGGAGTCGACGAACGGGATCGGGAGGCCCTCGACCGGTCACTGCTCCATCTGTTCGCGCCGATAAGCGCCTGGAGCGACGGGAGACCCGAGTTGGTACCGATCCGGACCGACGTCGCCATCGTCACGGTGATCAGCGAAGAACTCGATGCGACTTTGCGCGCGTTCGACCTGGACGCGGCGAGTTTCACCCAGCCCGTGGGCAGCAACCGCCGCTTTTACGAGACCGAGCTGCGGACGTCGCGGGCGGGCCGACCCATCTCGGTCGTGGTCAGCTCTTCCGTACGCTCTGGGAACCCTGACGTCGGTCCGGTGATCAGCGAATTGAGGACGCACTACAACCCCTCGGTGTGGCTCCTGGTAGGGGTGGCCGGCGGCCACCGGGACCATGTCGGGCTGGGCAGTGTGGTCCTCCCCGAGTGGGTTCACTACTACGAGCCGGGCCGGGTGACGGACCAGGAGGTCCAAAGCAGGAACAAGCCTGTGGAGATCGCCGAATCCATGTTCATGAACTTCCGTTACTACCGACCGATCCAGTCCGGCTTTTACGAACGAATAGCGGATTTCATCAGCGCACTCGGTCCTGGCGAGAAACCGGAAGGTCTGGACGTGGCGTTCAGGCCCGAGGTCATCACCCGCAACATCGTCATTGGGAGTGGCGAACTCGCCGTGCGCAGCCAGGAGTTCATGGACGACCTGTATCGGCACAACGCGGCCATCAAGGCCGTCGACCAGGAGTCATATGGGTTCGGGGCCAACCTGCGGGATCAGCACTGGGCAGTCGTACGCGGAATCAGCGACTTCGGACGAAGTGACGAGTCCATGAGCCAGGACTCCTGGAAGTTCGCCGCTGCGGGTTTCGCCGCTGTACTCGTCCGAAATTTTCTGGAGACACAGTTCGTCCTGCCACGCAGGCCGTCCTAACCGCCCGGCGTAGCCAACGAGCTGGGCTTGCTGCTCGTGACGGCCCGGCCGGTTCTGCCCAGAGGGCTGGTTCCGATGTTCGTGACCGCGTCTGTCGACGGCGAAGGGCGATGGAGACCGCGTCGGTGGTGTTGGTGATCTGGACGGGGGCCTCGCTGGTTGGGGTCGGTGGCCGTGGCCGCGCCCGGCGTCCGGGCGGCGCGTTCAGCCTGGGAAGGCCCACCTTGGTCGCGAGGATGACCTTGTCGCGGTGCCCCTTCAGGGCCCTGCCCACGATCTCCTCCGAGTCGCCGTAGGCATCGGCGGTGTCGACGAGGTTGATCCCCGCGTCCAGCGCCCTGTGGATGACCTTGATCGAGTCGGCAGGGTCGGGGTTCCCGATCACCGTGGCGAACATCAGCGTGCCGAGCGCGTACGGGCTGACCTCGATGCCCGTCCGGCCCAGGGTGCGGCACTGCATGAGCGTCGTACACGTCGACCAGGAGTGGGACTACCAGATCACCGTCATCGCCCCCGACTTCGGGACGTTGGTGGGCGGTCTCGTCGACGCGGCCGAGTTTGACGGAGACGACTGACCGCGCGTCACCGGCCTCCCGTCCCGAGTGCCGCCCACCACCTGACGATTGAGCAGGTCACGGGCGGGGTAGTGCCCGTCCTCGCGGAAGATCAATCGGCGGCCGTCCCCGGTCCGCTGGGGCGGAAGGGGTGTCACCGGTGCGGACGTGGGGGCGCGACGCCGTCGCGCGGTTGCGGGGCGACGGGGTGACCGTGATCGAGCTGACCGCCGCCGCGGTGATCGCCTGGCTCGTGGCAGCGGTGGTGATCGGTCACCCGGACCCGTTCTACGCCCCGACCGCCGCGCTCGTCGTGCTCGGTGAGTCCCGCGGGCGACGGCTGCGGCAGACCGTCGAGATCCTGCTCGCCGTGGCCGCCGCCGTGCTCGTCGCGGAGCTGCTGGTGTACGCGCTGGGCCCGGGCACCGGCACGGTCCTGCTGGTGCTGGTACTGACCACCACGACGCTCGTGGTGATCGGTGCCCGCCGTGCCCTGGTCGTGCAGGCCACCGTCTCAGCCATGTACCTGGTGGTGGTCGCCGCGCCGCACGGGACGCTGATGCCGTTCCGCTTCATCGACGCGCTCATCGGCGGCGCGGTGGCGTTGGCCGCCAGCCAGCTGAGGGCCGCCCGCGACCCGCTGGCGCCGCTGGTGTCGCAGGCCCGGCGCAGCTACACCGACCTGGCCGACCTGCTCGATGAGGTGAACGCGGCGCTGCAGAGCTGCGACGAAGATGCCGCCCGCGCCGCGCTGGACCAGGCCCGGCAGGTGGACGACTGCGTCGCCCAGTTGCAGACCGCCGTGCTCGCCACCGGTGAGACGCTGCGGCTGGGGCTGCGCCGCCGGCACCTGGGCAAGCTCGCCGACGTGGAAGCGACGCTGCGGCAGCTCGACTACGCCGCCCGCAACATCCGGGTGCTGGCCCGGGCCAGTGCGACCCTGACCCGCCGGCACACCGCCACACCGCCGGAGCTGGCCGCCGCGATCGGCGCGCTGACCGCCGCCGTACGGTCGGCCGGGGAGGCGCTGGCCAGCGACCTCAGCGGCGTCGACGCCGACCGGCACGCGCACCACGCCGACGCGGCGGCCCTGGAAGCGGTCCGGATCGCCGCGGGCCTGCTCCGGTCCGATCCGCCGCTGCCGGTCACCATGATCGTCGGGCAGATCCGGGCGACCGCCATCGACCTGCTGCGCGGCGTCGGCCATGACGACATGACGGTGCTGGACCGGGTGGACGAGGCGCTCGGCCTGAGCCGGGCGTGACACCTGTCGTCCGGCCCGGAGATAGCAATCCGCGCCACGACGTGATGCCGAGTCACAGCGTCCACCCTGCCAGCACCGGACGGCGACGTCATCGGGACGTGCCCGAGAGGTAGATCCCGAGACCAGCCAGCAGCAGGCTGATCAGGCTGGCACCGGCGCGTACCGAGTTCCACGACGTCCAGGCGGACGAGTAGGAGGCCCACACCCGGGCCGCCTCCGCAGGATCGGTCGGCACGCCTGCGGCGTCGAGGTTCTCGTTCATCGGCACGTTGACGACCACCGTCGGGATGAACGCGCCCACCAGGTACACCGCCGTGGCCATCAGGAACAGCACACCCGCCGACCGCTGCCCGAGGATCAACAGCAACACACCGGTCACCGTGGCGGCGACGAGCGGGCCGAAGAACGTGACGAAGAACAGCGGATTCTGGATCCTCTGGTTGATGCTCGTCATGGCCGGGATCGCGGTACCGGGGGCGACGGCGTTCAGACCGGGCATCACCGCCACCGAAAAAGCGTAGTAGACACCGGTGATCGCACCCGTGACCACCACTGTCGCCGCCGCCGACCAGGCAGCCACTGTGGCGTTCATGCCCGGCCTCCAGCGGGTGACGTGTCCCATGCGCCAGCGGCGGCGGCTTCCCGGGCAGAGTCGGTGAAGTCGCGCGGCCTGCGGCCCAGCGCCCGTTGCACACCATCGGCGAGCTGCGCATTGCGGCCGTCCAACACCTTGCCGAACAGCTCGGTCAGCACCGCCACGAGCTCCGCCGGCACGTCGTACCCGGCCATCACGGCGGCGTACTCCTCGGACGAAACCGATCGGTAGCGGATCTCCCGTCCGAGCGCGTCGCCGATCTCCGAGGTCGCCTCGGCGAAGGTGAGAAGCCGCGGGCCGGTCACCTCGTAGAGCTGCCCCGCGTGCCCGTCGTCGGTCAGCGCCGCGACCACGATGTCGGCGATGTCGCGGGCGTCGACGAACGGCTCCGGCACGTTCCCGGCCGGGAGGGTGACCTGGCCGCCGCGTATCGAGTCGGTCAGGAAGTCCTCGCTGAAGTTCTGGTTGAACCAGCTCGCCCGCACGATCGTCCAGGCCACTCCGGAGTCCTGGACGATCCGCTCGCTGAGCGTGGCCTCCTCCTCGCCCCGGCCGGAAAGCAGAACCAGCCGTTCGATCCCGCCGGACACCGCCTGTTCGGTGAACGAGCGGATCGTCGCGACGGCGTCCGGCGCGGCCAGGTCCGGGTAGTACACCAGGTAGACCGACGAAACCCCGTCCAGTACGGGTGCCCAGGTGCGCTGGTCGGTCCAGTCGAACGGCGGCTCGCCGGAGCGGGAGCCGACCCGCACCGGCCGGTCGAGTGTGGCGAGCCGGTCCACCACCCGGCGGCCGGTCTTGCCGGTGCCGCCCAGTACGAGGATTGGCTGCTCATCAACGGTGTTCGTCATGCCAACCAGTCAATTCGAGGGCGAGCGCGCCGGGAATGGGCGAGACTCTCGATCGCATGTGCCGGCGTCTCGACGGTCCACGTCGCAGGGCTAACCTGAGCGCATGGATGCGCTCGCGGGGCTGCTGGACGGGCCGAGGGCGCACGGTGCGTTCCTGATGCGGTCGGTGTTCGATCCACCCTGGTCGGTACGGATCCAGGATCGCGCGCCCCTCACCCTTGTCACCATGCTGCGCGGCACAGCGTGGGTGGTGCCGGACCAGGGCGCTGCGGTGCCGCTACGCCCCGGCGACGTCGCGATCATCCGTGGCCCGGAGCCGTACACGATCGCCGACGACCCGGCCACGGCGCCGCAGGCGGTCATTCATCCCGGTGAGCACAGCACCACGCCCACCGGGGACGCGTTGTGCGACGTGATGGACCTGGGTATCCGGACCTGGGGCGAACGCGCCGACGGGGCGGCGGTGCTGCTCAGTGGCACGTACCAGTTGCAGGGCGAGGTCAGCCAACGGCTGCTGCGGGTCCTGCCCCATCTCCTGGTGCTGCCGGCCGGAGCACTGGACAGCCCGCTCATCCCGTTGCTCGACGACGAGATGACCAAGGACGAGCCGGGGCAGGATGTGGTCCTGGACCGGCTGCTCGACCTCCTGCTCATCGCCGTACTCCGGGCCTGGTTCTCCCGGCCGGAGGCGGCGGCGCCCGCCTGGTACCGAGCGCACGGCGACCCGGTGGTCGGCAGGGCGTTGCGCCTGCTGCACGACCACCCGGCAGAGCCGTGGACGGTGGCCACCCTCGCGGCCGGCACCGGTACCTCGCGGGCGGTGCTGGCCCGCCGGTTCACCGAGCTGGTCGGCGAGCCGCCGATGGCGTACCTCACCAACTGGCGGCTCGCGCTGGCCGCCGACCTGTTGCGCGAACCGGACGCCACCGTCGCCGCGGTGGCCCGCCAGGTCGGTTACGGCAGCTCATTCGCACTCAGCGCGGCCTTCAAACGGGTACGCGGTCTCAGCCCGGCCGAACACCGGCAGGCCGTCGGGTCACCTGACCTCACTCCAGTGGGATGACCGTGCCGACGCGGGCCGTGTGCACCATCCGTGGCGCCCACGTCGTCCGTACCGCCCCTGCCAATGGTCGGGCGCTACACGCCGCCCGCCGGTTCGCCGCGCACGCTATTGCTTCTCGTTCTGCCGGAGGGCTTCCTCGAGTTGGTCTTCGAGAATGATGATCCGGCAGGCGGCCTCCAGGGCGGTGCCCTGATCCACCATCTCCCGCGCCCGGGCGGCCAGGCGCAGCTGGTAGCGGGAGTAGCGGCGGTGCCCGCCGCTGGAGCGGTGCGGATTGATCAGTTTCGCCTCGTCCAGGCGACGCAGGAAGTCCTGCGTGGCGCCGAGCATCTCCGCGGCCTGGCCGATGGTGTAGGCCGGGTAGTTCTCATCGCCGAACATGTCCTCGGGGTTTTGCCCCATGTCACCTCCACGTCGAGGGCCCCGGCGCATAAGCGCCGGGGCCCAGGGTTACGGGTCAGAACACCATCTTCCGACAGAAACGTCGGCTTGTCGTATCCGCACCAGCCGCCACTGACGGCATCGGGCGCGAGGATCGCATATGCGTGACCGGAGACCACCTCTCGTTCGATGGAAACTGCGGTGTCCGCCCGGCCTGACATGAAGGCCGACGGCGGGCGATCCAACGGTGTAAGGCCCTCCCTTTCCTCTGCTATTTCTTTCCCTTGCTGTCGTACGGTCCGCCGGCACCGGAGCCCACGCGACTTCATGGCCCCGACACGTGCGGCGCACATCAGCTGGAGCCCCGAAAGAGCCTTGGCCCCACCTGCAACCGGCGTGCGTCACGCCGTAACTCACGTGCTCCTACTACTTCTCGGGAGGAACGGTGAAGCATGTCCCTCTCCTCGCCGCCCGTCGTGATCCCACGGCCGGACAGCCCGTCTACGTCTTGACGGATCTTTCCTCTCGACTCGAAGAAGAGTATGCCACACCACGGAAGATATCTAGTCATCGGAACCTAGATTTCCTGACCGCCGGTCACCCACCCCGACCCCGACAGCCGTCTCGCGGCGGTGGCCTGGCCGGGCCTTGGTCGGTGACCAGGGCGTGCGCTGACCAGACTCAGCCGTTGCCCTGGCGGGTCGCTCCGGTCCCGATCGCCCGCAGGTGAGCCAGCCCTTGCGCCCAGGACTGGATCAGAGTGGTTTCGTGGTAGGCGATGCCATGTTCGGTGCAGAACTGGCGGATCAGCGGCTGGGCGTGGCGCAGGTTGGGTCGCGGCATGCTGGGGAACAGGTGATGTTCGATCTGGTAGTTCAGCCCGCCGAGGAGCGCGTCGAGGAGTCGACCACCACGTACGTTGCGGGAGGTGAGGACCTGTCGGCGCAGGTAGTCGAGGTCGTCGGCCTCGGTGAGGATGGGCATTCCCTTGTGGTTGGGTGCGAAGGAACTGCCCAGGTAGAGACCGAACAGGGCCTGGTTGACCAGGATGAACACGATCGCCTGCGGAACGCTCAGAACCAGGAACACGGCCCCGAGGTACGCGGCGAAGTGCAGGACGAGCAGGCCGGCCTCCACCGGTCGGTGCCGGAGCCCAGGACGGCTGATGATCGCCCGGACGCTGGCGCCGTGCAGGTGCACACCCTCCCCCAACAGCAGAGGGAAGAACAGTGCCGCCTGGTGCCGGACGAAGAGCGCCCGCAGGCCACGCTGCGTCGCAGCCTGGCCCGGAGTGAACGACAGCGGAGCCACCATGAGATCGGGGTCGCGGCCCTCGGTGTTCGGATGGGCGTGGTGACGGTTGTGCTTGTCGACCCACCATCCGAAACTGATCCCGGTCAGCAGGTTCGCACAGACGAGGCCGAGAACATCGTTGGCCCGACGGGATCGGAAGATCTGCCGGTGCCCGGCGTCGTGACCGACGAAGGCCAGCTGCCCGAGGAACATCGCCACGGCGGCCGCGACAGCCGTCTGCCACCACGACGGTCCGAGCCGGACGAACACCACGCCCAGGACGCCGAGACAACCCAGCACAAGCGCGATCCGCGTCGCGTAGCGCCAGGGCTGGCGGTCGAGGAGACCCGCGCCCCGGACCAGGCGAGACAGCTCGGCGTACGCACTGCCACGGTCACTGCGAGCGCCAAGATCCGCACTACTCACTCTCGCCCTCCTACAGGATGGCCGTTCAGGTCACGGGTCTGCCGACAGCCGCGAGGGGGCAGACATGCGACCCCTTCGCGACGCGACAGACATCGAGCAAGCGAACCGCCGCTTGACCGTCCCAGTCTTCCTCACAGCCGCCTCTCGCAGAAGGAAACGGCAGCTCACGCAACCATGGCGCAAGCATCGTTCACCTAGCCCACGCACCGGCGCCAGAAGGCATCCCAGCGCGCCCGAAGGGACTCGAGCCCCTGACCTTCTGATCCGCACTCGCGGCCGCCCTGCGAGCCCATCGGTGGGCCACCGTCGAAGCTGGTCCGAGGGCGATCGGTGCTGCGACCGGCGCTCACCGTACAGAAGGTAGCGAACTGTTCACCCTACGCTCTTGATTGATGTATCGAAGATCGGTTACATTCCTCGCGCGGCGGTTGACACGCGGGTGTCAACACGGGGCGTCGCGGGTGCGTTGCATGGCGACAAGCCTGTCCGCCTTGGGTCCGTTTGTCTGAGCGACCGTTTCACGGCGCGCTCGCAGCGGAAGGCGGAAATGGTCACCCATGATCCGAGCACAGCGCCTCATCTCCCTGTCGGCGGCGGCCCTCATGGCGCTGGCGGCCACGGTCTTCGTCGCCTCTGACGCCGGCCCCGCGTCCGCTGACCCGGCGCCGTCGCGCTACCCCTACAGCAACCGTGACGTCGGCTTCTCCGAGGTCGGCTGGGACTTCACCACGCCGGGCGGGATCGGCGACCATCTGGACCGCATGCAGGCGTTCGTCCCGGGCCGCACGCCGATCATCAGGGCATGGACCGACTTTCACACGTACGCGTTCAAAGATGCCACGGATGCGATCCAGATGAACTTCGACCACCTCGACCGGACAGTGATGGAGGCGCACCGCAAGGGCATGCGACCGCTCGTGACCCTGTTCGGTTCGCCCTCCTGGCTCAACGGCGGTCACTTCCCAACGGGGGACCCGACGCAGGATCCGCCGGAGACCTGGCTGCCGACGGACAGTGAGGGCTGGAAGACGCTCGTGGACCAGACGGTGCAGCACTACGGGCCGCCGCCGGGCTCCCCGCCCGGCACCCCGCCCATCGTCGACGCCTTCGAGATCTGGAACGAGCCGAACATCGACGGCTTCGGCAAGTACGACGGCGTGTACGGCGCCGACGGAGTCATCCGGCCGGGGGACGGGCGCTACGACACGGGCGCCGACGCGACCGCGACACTGGCCCGGTACTGGGAGCTGGTCAAGATCGCGTCCACGGAGATCCGCTCCACGTGCGGCCAATGTTATGTGCTGGCCGGTGGATCGGCGGGGCTCGGCGCGATTCACGGCGACGCGACGAGGTCGCCGTCGGCATGGCTGGACTGGGGGTACGCCCACGGTTACAAGGACACATTCGATGCGGTCGCCCATCATCCGTACTCCGAGATGAACGACGCCCCGGAAACGCCGAAGTGTGGCGCGCCCTGGGAGAACCTGTTCGGACCGCCGGCCGATGACACGCCCGGGCAGATCTGTGGTGAGCTCGCCGCGGTCCGCGACGTGATGGTGCGCAGGGACGACGCGGGCAAGAAAATCTGGGGCACCGAGTGGGGCTACGGGCTGACATCCACCAATCCCGCCTGGTGGTGGTCCATGAAACGGGACCAGATGGTCAAGGGCGTCCGGATGTGGCAGGCGCAGGACTACACCGGCCCTCTCGTCCTGTTCTCGTACCGCGACTCCAAAGGCAACCCGTACGGCATCGTCGAGGAGGAGGGCTTCGTCAAGAAGGACCTGGGGCTCTACGACGACCTGAGCCTGGCGTTCACCAACCCCGACCTGCGGGTGCCGTTCAAGTCGCAGAGCGGGATCGGCGGGTACGACCTGGCCGATCCCCGAGACCGGGTGGTGCCGTTCGACTACGAGCACACCGGCAAGCTCGACCACCTGCTGGTCTACCGGCCGGGCACCGGGATCGTGTACGTGCTGCGGCGAAAGGCGACGGTCGGCACCGAGCGGCCCAGCTTCGAGACGGTGTTCAGGTCCACGAACGGGATCGGCGGCTTCAATCTGAGCAGCACCAACGACCAGATCATCAGCTACGACTTCGCGCACACCGGCCGGCAGGACTACCTGGTGCTGTACCGGCCGGGTACGGGCGTCGTGTACGTCGTCGGCCACGCGTCGGACGGCAGCTTCTGGCCGGTGTACACCTCGACAAGCGGCATCGGCGGCTACGACCTGTCGTCGACGAAGGACCGGCTCGTGGCCTACGACCACGAGCACACCGGCAAGCTCGACCATCTTGTGGCGTACCGGCCCGGCGACAACGTGCTGTTCATCCTGCAGCACAGCGCCGCGGGGCCGTTCGAGACGGTCGTCGGGTCGCATCAGGGCATCGACGGCTTTGCCCTGACCAGCCCGAACGACCAGGTCATCGCCTACGACTATGCGCACACCGGCAAGCAGGACGCCCTGCTGCTGTACCGCCCCGGCGCCGGGCTGGTCACCATCGTCGGGCACGCGGCCGGCAACACCTTCTGGCCGCACCTGATCTCGTCCAGCGGCATCGCCGGCTACGACCTCGCCGACTCGCGGGACCGCATCGTCGCCTTCGACTACGCCCACACCGGCATGGCCGACCACCTCGCCGTCTACCGGCCCGGCACCGGCTACCTGGACGTGGTGCGGCACGACCCCGCCGACACGTACTCGGCGGTCCACGTCTCCCACCTGGGCGTCGGCAGCGTCGGCTGGTTCGACCTGCGCAACGCCCAGGACCGGATCGTCGCCTATGACTTCGGGCATACGGGCAGCGCGGACCATCTGCTGCTGTACCGGCCCGGCGGGCGTGCCGTCACCATCGGCACGCGATAGGACATGCCTGAGGACAGACCGGCGGCGGTGGGCCCCGGTGCGACCGGAGCCCACCGCCGCCCGAGCGTCAGGCGTTCGCCAGGTGCGGCTCAGCCGGGCGCTGCATGAACAGGCATCGGTCGGTTCGGGTGGTCATCCGATGGGCTGAGCCCAGGCGTCCGCGTGCCGGATGAACAGCCGCATCGGTAAATCGGGAAAGCACGCCCACGAGCACCGCGCCTTGTCAGCGGCAGAAGAGTGTGTCGACGGCTCCACGCTCTCGCGGCCGCTTGTGATCAGTGTGCAACGACGACAGTGCGTACGACGCCATCAGCAGGTTTCGGATGCTCGGTCGAAAGCCGAACCAGATCACACCTGGTAGTACTGCACGACGCAGAACTCGTTGTCCTCCGGGTCGGTCATGACGAGGACTGCGCCCTCGTGGTAGTCATGCCGTTCACCTGTCCACCGCCCGCCCAACATCCCGATCCGATCGACCGCTTCGTCAACGTCGGTAACGGCGATGTCGAGGTGTAGTCGCGTCTTGCCGGCCTTGGGCTCCGGGACCGGCTGGAATGTCAGCACCGGGCCGTCCCCGGCGACAGTGACGCGCCGCCAGCCGGGAAGAGACTCCGTCACGCGTCCTCCAAGCACCACGGACCAGAAGTCAGCCAGTCGCTGCGGATCCCGGCAGTCGACCGTGACTCCGGCAAGTCGGCCCAGTGTCTCCACGACACCGACCATAGCGACGACGTGGCGCCCGCTTCGCTGGGGCGCACCCATCTCGGCAGATTCAGAAGTCGCCGTTGGAGGGCGCCGGGCTCAGCGCGTCTCGTTGTGGGTCGTGCTGAGCCTGGCGCAGGCCAGCACGGTCAGGGCGGCTCCGAGCAGCAGCGCCGCTACGGCGACGGCGGTCGCGACGTCGGGCCCGGTCTCGACGGCCACCGACACACTGACGCCCGTCTGGTAGAAGGCGTCGCTGCCGCGCGGCTCCGGCCGACTCCGCCAGGCATCGTCCACCGCGAGCCAGGCCACCGTGGCCAGCAGCGTGACACCCACTGCGGCGATCGGGGCGGTGCCATGGCGCCGGACCGCGCGGCTCACGACCCAGGCATACCCCCCGAGCACGAGCAACGCCGCCACGGCCACATTGGTGAACGAGCCGAGCAGGGCGGTCAGCCCCGACGGGAGGAGGGCGACGAATACCAGGGTGACCAGCGTGAGCACGCCCACGGCCGGCGCGGCCCGGCCGATCCGGCGCAGCCGATCCCGCGGCAACCGCCCGACAGCGACGCCGAGGCAGGCGCAGGCCAGGATCAGACAGCTTGCCACGGCCAGCTGTCGCAGGAACTGCGTCCGCTGCCGTACCGGGTCGGTCACCAGCGCGATCAGCTCGCTCGCGCTCGGTGGGGCCTCGCCGAAAGGCGAGGCCACCCATCCCCACATCTCCACGACGCCCGCGAGGGTGAGTAGGAGCAGGCCACCCTGCAGCAGCAGACGTGTCGACCGGGGCACGGCAGGACCGGTCACCGCGGGGTGGACGGCGAGGATGCCCAGAACGACGACGCCGCCGACCCCGGTCGCCCAGGCGGATCCGAACAGCGCGCCCACGACGGCGAGCAGCACGGCCCCGAGGAGCAGCAGAAGCTGCTTCGCTGAAGGCATCCGCACAGGGTATACAGGCGGATCCAGGCTCGGCGCCCACGGCTGGAACCGACTCGATCTTCCACGCCTTGAGCATCGCCCTGGCTCAGGGCGACACGTGGGGGCCGTTTGGCAGGATCGAACCACCTTGATGGCGCATCTCGCGGAGGTCGGATGGCCGCTGATCTTTTCGCCATCACACGCCTGGCCAACCAGAGCCAGTCCCACCACAAGCCACCGAACCCGCGCCGATTCATCCAATTCTCTGAACATGCGATCCACAGGCCAACCGTCGACAGAATGGACGACGGCTCCCCCGCCTCCCGCCACAGTTGACAGGCCCAACCGCGTCACCTTCAGGCGGGCAAGCGACGCCCCACAATTCGGCCGCCTAGAGAGTCAGAGCGCCGACGGACATGACAACCGGTGCAGCGGCGAAGCTCGGGATACTGGGAAGGACACGCGCACGTAGCTGTCGGCTCTTCGCCTCCATGGGAGGACCCCTGTCCACCATCGGAGCGTTCCACTCGGGCGGGCCATGTACGCCGTCGCGGCCTCGCCAGGGACCAGCAGCAACATCGCGGCGCCACCACCCGCCGGAGGACGACCCGCTGCGGGTAACTCCAGAGCCGCAGATCTGACCCACCAGCCCGAGCACAGTCAGCGCCACGCCTACCTGCACGATCATCGCGGCGACCGCTGCACAACCGCGCTGCGTGCCGCCGCTCCCAAGGTAAGCGGCACATACGGCGAAGCCCGTTACCAGGCAATCCGGTAACGGGCTTCTGACCTGCAGAACTGAGAGTGGGCGATGCTGGTATCGAACCAGCGACCTCTTCGGTGTGAACGAAGCGCTCTCCCACTGAGCTAATCGCCCTCAGCGCCGTTGACTCTACCCGATCGTGGAACGAGACCGGAAATCCGGGGTCAGTGCGTCGTGAGGTACCGCATCGCCTCGGCCACCACGTCGATGCCGAAGCTGAGTTTGAGGGAGAGCCAGACCACAGCGCCCACGAAGACCAGGCCGACCGCCCCGAGCACGAAGCGCAGTGGCAGCGACTGTCGCGTCACCCAGCGGGTCCAGCCGTGCACGTGTCGGCGGGTGAAGCCGAGCAGTCGGCGGGCCCAGTGGAATTCCACGGCCCAGATGCCGAGGCCGGCGATGACCAGGAGCCAGCCCGGCCCGGGCAGCGGGATGAGGGCGATGCCGATGGTGACGACCAGGGCGCCGGCGATGGCGATGAAGATCTTGAGGGCGATCCGGCCGGTGGGGTTGGCGCGGATCAGGTCGAGGGTCGTCGAGATCCGCTGCCGCCAGTGGGGTCGCTTCGGCGGCTCGCCGACGACGAGGACGCCGCCGGTACGGCCCGTGTCGGGCGTCGACCGTCCGGGTCGCTCGGGCTGCTCCATCGGCACGTCGTACCCCCGCTTTTCGGCTGCTCGGACCGCGACTTTCGGCGGACCGGACGCGGCCACCGGATCCACTGAGGATCGGTTCGTGACCATTTCACCCCCCAGTGTCGCTCGGGCCCGTCACTGCAACGGCCGACTGGACGTTACCGGAGTAAGTCGACGACTGAGCCACCCGACGCCGGGCGGAATCACGCACTGGGCAGAACCGGAAATCCTACATGAATGCTCACATTCACGCGGTCTTTCCGTCCCCCTTCCCACCACTGGGTGAAGTCAGCGTATGGCGGAGCGTAGCCAGGAGTAGCACCTGAGTATGGGAAAAGCGGGACACGCGCGTTCCGCAGCGGTGCCGGGGGGAGAACGTCCATGAGTGTCATCCGACCGACGACCGTAGAGGTCGAGACGTCGCTAAGGCTCGTCGCACCTGACGCCACCGCCTTGCCGGTGCGTGCCAGTCTGCGTTACGACCCTGCTGACCCGTATGCGGTCCATGTCCTGTTCCATGCCGAATCGGCCGGGGGCGAGGCGGTGAGCTGGTCGTTCGCTCGCGAACTTCTGGTCACCGGCCTTGACGAGCCGGCGGGCATCGGCGATGTGCGGGTCTGGCCCTGGGCCACACCGCGGGGCGACTTCGTCGCGCTGGCCCTCTCGTCACCGGACGGCAACGCCCTCTTCGAGGTGCCGCGCAGCGTCCTGGTGCGTTTCCTTCGACGGACGTACGTCGTCGTCCCGCGCGGCCGCGAGGCCGAGCACCTGGACGTCGACACGGCGGTGAACCGGCTGCTCGCCGGTCGCTGAGCACCGCCCGAACGGGCAACACCGGCCAGACAGGGCCGCGCGGATCTGCCGAGTCCGCGCGGCCCTCGCACACCCCGGGGGTACGCGGGCAGCCCGACCGGGGGTGGCCGGCGCTCAGCCGTGGGTGGTGATGCCGCCGTCGACGGGGATGACCGCGCCGGTGAGGTACGCGCCGGCCCGCGAGGAGAGGTAGATGGCGGTGCCGGCCATGTCCTCGGGGCGACCGATGCGGCCCAGCGGCACCTGCTGCTCGATGGCGGCCCTGCTCGCCGGGTCATCGAGGGCGAACGCCATCATCTTGCTCTCGAACGGGCCGGGCGCGATCGCGTTGACGGTGATCTGCTCGCCGGCCAGTTGGTGGGCGAGGCTGCGGGTGAGCATGTGCACTGCGGCCTTGGTGGCGGAGTACGCGTACACCTCCATGAACGGCACCCGGATGCCGTCGATGGACCCGATGTTGATCACGCGGGCTGGGTCGTCGGCGCTGGCGGCGGCGCGCAGCGCCGGCAGCAGCGCGGTGGTGAGCCGGAAGACGGCCTTGACGTTGACTGCCCAGAGCTTGTCGAATGCGGCCTCCGGGTAGTTGTCCAGCGGGGCGCCCCAGGTGGCGCCGGCGTTGTTGACCAGCACGTCGAGGCGGTCGACGCGCTCGCGGACGGCGGCGGCGAGGGCCTCGGCGCCCGCGTCGGTGCCCAGGTCGGCGGGGATGGCCTCGCAGTGGCCCTCGGCGGAGAGTTCCTTGGCGACGGCCTCGCAGACGTCCGCCTTGCGGGACGAGATGATCACACGGGCGCCGGCGCGGACGAAGCCCTGGGCGATCATCAGCCCGATCCCTCGCGATCCGCCGGTGACCAGGACCGTCTTGCCTTCGACCGAGAACAGCTGCGTCATGCCCATCCCATCGCGTGTCGGCGGGTCCGCCGGGCGGTCGGGCGGACGGCGGGTGCCGGGCGGCCACGGACCGCACAGCGCTACCGCCGGGTAACGTAGCCCGGCCGCGGGGATCGCGACAAGCCTCGCCGCCGCCGCGCACCGAGATCGGGATGCGGTGACCTGCGGTTCGGGCTACCGTCGCAGGCGATGGTCTCCACTGATCCCTCCCCCGCGCCATCGATCGGAACGGCGTCACCCGTACCCGACGAGATTTCCACGTTCGCGCTTGCCGACCTGGCCGGCGACCCCGGCTGGCGGCGGCCGGTGTTCGTCGAGCGGGAGCTGTTGATCCTCACCACCAGGGGTCACGGCGACGCCGAACTGGATTTCCACAGGTTGCCGTGCCGACCCGGCACGCTGCTGCGGGTCCGCGCCGGTCAGGTGCTGCGCTGTGCCGGCCCACAGTTCGACGCGACGGTGGTCGGCTGGACCGCCGAGGCGCTGCACGGCCTGGCCGTCGATCCGGACGCCCCGCAGACCTGGCGACAGTTGGCCGGCGAGGACGAGGACGCGGTGATCAACGAGGTGAGCCAGTTGGCGGTGGACTGCCAGCGGCACGGCGACGCCCCGGCCGGTCGTGCGCTGCTGCGCCACCAGCTCGCCGTGCTGCTGCTGCGGCTGACGCTGCCCGGTCTGGCCCGGTCCGGGCACCGGCCGGAGGTCGAGACGTTCCAGCGGTTCGGCCGGGAGGTGGAGCACGGCTACCAGCTGACCCGGCGGGTCGAGGACTATGCCGCCGCGCTCGGCTGCTCGGTGCGGACCCTGACCCGGGCCTGCCTGGCCGTGACCGGTCGCAGCGCCAAACAGGTAATCGACGAGCGGGTCGCGTTGCAGGCCGCCCGGCTGCTCGCCGCCAGCGACGAACCGATCGCCCAGATCGGCCGTCAGCTCGGCTTCTCCGAGCCCACCAACTTCGGCCGGTTCTTCACCCGTGAGATCGGGGTCAGCCCGGGGGCGTTCCGCGCCACCCGTGATCAGCCGGCCACCGGCCGGGTCGTCCGGCCCCGACCGGCGGCCGAGCCGACGGGCGCCAACGGCGGGCGGTTCCGCTCCGGCGCCGCCGCCGAACCGGCCAACGGCGGTCACGCCACGCGGTCCGGGAAGCCCACCGGGGCGGGCGGCGGCACCGGGCGGGCATGATGGCGGAGTGCAGATCTCCGCGCGCGGCGACTACGCGGTACGGGCGGCGCTGAGCCTCGCGACCGCGTACCCCTCGCTGATGTCCACCCAGGCCATCGCCGCCGAACAGGACATGCCCCGTAAGTTCCTGGAGGCGGTCCTGGCCGATCTGCGTCGGGCCGGCATCGTGCGCGCCCAGCGCGGCGCCGAGGGTGGCTACACGCTCGCCCGTGCACCCCGCGAGGTGACCGTCGGCGCGGTGCTGCGCGCGGTGGAGGGCCCCCTCGCGGGTGTACGCGGCCTGCGGCCCGAGGAGACCCGCTACGAGGGCGCGGCGGAGAACCTGCCCGGCCTGTGGGTGGCGGTCCGCGCGGCCGTACGGCGGGTCGTCGACGAGGTGAGCCTCGCCGAGATCGTCAGCGGTCGGCTGCCCGCACACGTCCGCAAGCTCACCGCCCTGCCCGACGCCTGGGAACCACGCTGACGCCGGGCGGCGGGGCCGCCCTCAGCAGCCGAAGAGCGCGCGCAGCCAGGTGAGCTGCTCGACCTGCTGGTGCGCCGCACCACCCTCGTGGTCGTTGAACTCGTACACGCGCACCTCCTTGTCACCGCCGTAGCGGTGGTAGGCGGCGAAGCAGGTCGAGGGCGGGCAGGTCCGGTCCATCATGGCGACGGAGAACAGCGCGGGCGCGGTGGCGCGGGGCGCGAGCACGGCGGCGTCGACGTACGACAGGGTGTGGAACACCCGGCTGGCCCGGTCACGGTAGAGGGCGAGGTATTCGGTGATCTCGCCGTACGGGCCCGCCCCCGCGACCTGGACGCCACGCCGGATGTCACAGAGGAAGGGCACGTCGGGCATGGCCGCCGCGACACCGGGGACCAGCGCGGCCACGGCCAGCGACAGGCCGCCGCCCTGGCTGATGCCGGTGACGGCGATCCGGTCGGCGTCGATGGCGGGATGCTCGGCGGCGGCGGTTGCGAAGCGGACCGCGTCCGTGATCAGCCTGCGGTAGTAGAAGTCGTCCGGGTCGGTGACGCCGCGGGTGAGGAAACCCGGGACGGTTCCCGCCGGGTACCGGTCCGGGTCGGCGGTAACGCCGGGCGCCGCGCTCCAGCCCTGACCCCGGGTGTCCATGATCAGGTGGGCGAATCCCGCCGCGGCCCAGAACAGCTTCTCGTGGGGCAGGCCACGGCCACGGCCGTACCCCAGGTACTCGACGACGCAGGGCAACGGCCCGGTGGCGGTCGCCGGCAGGTGCAGCCAGCCGTGCACGGGCTCGCCGCCGAAGCCGGCGACGGTGACCGCGTACGTGCGGATCTGGGTCAGACCCGTGTCCACGGGCTCGTACGTCGCCGCCGTGGGTTCGTCGGCGCCCAGCGTCCGTTCCCAGAAGGTGTCCAGGTCCTTCGGCACGTCCAACTCGGGTCGGTACGCCCAGCACTCGGCGAGGGTGAGATCGCTCAGAGCCACAGCATGGCCTCCGTGACAGCAGGGTTGTCAGTGTGTGTGGGGGTTTGCGCTACCGGGCGGCCATCGCCGACGCGAACCAGCCGGTGATGGTGGTGGGGTGGGTGATCGCCGTACCCACGACCACCGACCACGCCCCCGCCCGCAGCGCCTGCGTGGCCTGCGCCGGCGTGTGGATCCGGCCCTCAGCTACCACCGGCACGTCGACGGTGGCGGCGAGCCGGGCGACCAGGTCCAGGTCCGGTTCGGGCTGCTTGGTGGTGTACGCGGTGTAGCCGGCCAGGGTGGTGCCGATCAGGTCGGCGCCGGCCGCGGCGGCGGCGATCCCCTCGGCGAGAGTGGAGCAGTCCGCCATCACCAGGGCCCCGGTCAACTGGTGGACGGCGGCGATGGTCTCGCGCAGGCTCCGGCCGTCCGGCCGGGGTCGCGCGGTGGCGTCGAGCGCGACGACGTGCGCGCCGGCCCGGGCCACCGACAGCGCGTGCTCCAGCGTGGGGGTGATAAAGACGTCGTCGTTCCCGTCCTTCCACAGCCCGATCAGCGGCAGGTCGACGGCCTCCCGGATCGCCGCGATGTCCGCCAGGCCCTGGGCGCGGATGCCGGCGGCTCCGCCCTGGGCGGCGGCGAGGGCCACCCGGCGCATCGTGTCCGGGGTGCGCATCGGCTCACCGGGGTACGCCTGGCAGGAGACGACCAGCCGGTGGCGGAGTCCTTCGATGAGCGCGTTCATGAGATGCCCTTCCAGGCGAGCGTGGCGGCCCCGAGAAGTGGGGCGTCCGAACCGAGGGTGGAGGCCAGCACCGGCACGTCGTCCAGGCTGGGCAGGGTCTCCCGCCGTACGGCGGCGCGAAGGGCCTGCCACCAGAGGTCGCCGAGGCCGGCGACGCCGCCGCCGATCACGACGGCGCCGGGGTCGAGCATGTTGACCAGCCCGCCGACCGCCGAGCCGACGGCGGTGCCGCCCAACAGGATCACGTCCCGGGCCGCCGCGTCGCCGTCCGCGGCCCGCGCGGCGACCGACCGCAGGTCGTCGACCCGCTGGCCGGTACGCCGCACGTACTCCCCGGTGAGGGCGGGGCCGGAGGCGATGGCCTCCAGGTGGCCCTGGCCGCCGCAGGTGCAGGGCAACTGCCCGGCGTACGGCGAGGGCTGGTGGCCGGCGTGGCCGGCCGTCGAGTGGGCGCCGGTGAGCACGTCGCCGTCGACCACGAAGGAGGCGCCGATGCCGGTGCCGACGGCGATGAAGAGCGTCGTGTCGTAGCCGGCCGCGACGCCGTGCCGCGCCTCACCGAGGGCGTGCGCGTGCACGTCGTTGATGACGGACACGGGCACGCCCAACTGCTCGCGCAGTCGTCCCCGCAGGTCCGTACCGGCCCAGCCGGCCAGGGCGTCGGTGGCCGACAGCACCCGACCCGTCCGGGGGTCGATCACACCGGCGCTGCCGACACCGAGGGCGCCGACGTGCGCCTCTGTCGCCCTCGTCCGCAGGCGGTCGACGAGACCCGCTGCGGTGTCGAGGATGGCCGTCGCCCCGGCCCGGCCGGGCGTCGCGGCGGTGAGCCGGTCGATGACCGCACCGTCGCGGGTCACGATGGCGGCAGCCGTCTTGGTGCCCCCGATGTCGAGCGCGGCGACAACCGGGGGCGTGCGTACCGTGGGCATGGCTAGACGAGCCCCGCCAGTTCCAGGTGGCCCCGCACCCGTGCCGCCTCGTCGGCGTCGAGCGGTCGCAGGGGCAGCGACACGGCGTTGCTGTCGATGACACCGAGCAGGGCCAGGGCGGTCTTGAACGCGCCCACCCCCCGGGTGGCCCCGGCCGCCGTCGCCGGATCGGCCGCGTCGACGATCCGGAACAGCCGGGTCAGGCGGTCCTGCTCGGCGCGGGCGGCATCCCAGTCGCCGTCGACGCAGGCCCGGTGCAGGCGCACGTAGCCGGCCGGGTCCACGTTGCCCAGTCCGGGGACGGAACCGGAGGCGCCGGCGAGCATCATCGCGTCGACCACCACCTCGTGGCCGGTCAACAGGCTGAAGTCGGCGTTCGGCGAGTGTTCCGCGATCGCCAGCACCAACTGGCGGAAGGAGACGTCGTCGCCGCTGGAGTCCTTGACGCCGGCGAGGACGCCGTCCGCCGCGAGCCGGGTCAGCAGACCCGGCGACAGCTTGGTGTGCACGCAGACCGGAATGTCGTACGCCAGCAGCGGCAGCTCGACCGCCGCGGCGAGCGACCGGAAGTGCCGCTCGACCTCGTGCGGGCCGACGATGGCGTAGAAGGGTGCGGTGGCCACCAGGCCGTCGACACCCAGACGCGTCGAGGCCTCGGCCCGGTCGACGACCCGGCGGGTGGTGGGCTCGATGCAGCCCGCGATGACCGGCACGGTCCCGCCAACGGTCTTCACGATCGTTTCGAGAGCCTGGTCCCGCTGACTGTCGGTGAGGAAGACCGTCTCGCCGGAGCTGCCGAGGGCGAAGATGCCGTCGACGCCGGCGGCGAGCATCCGCTCGACGAGCCGTTCAAGGGAGGCGACATCGACAGCACCCTCCTCGGTCAGGGGGGTGACGACCGGCGGCACGACTCCGGCGAACCGCGGGGCAGGGGTGGTCACGCTGTCTCCTCGACATGTAGGGGGGTGTTGCGGCCGGTCGCTGCTCTGGCGAGCTCGACCAGCTCCGTGTTGCTCGATCCGGCGGGAACGGGGTGGTAGCACCGGAACTCGTGGAGGCCGGCACCGCCGTCGCCCGTCGTGGGTGGTGGCATCTCGATGGCGCAGCCGTCGGTGGCCTTCCAGCAGCGGGTGCGGAACGGGCAGCCGGTGGGCGGCCGGGTCGCGAGCGGGACGGGGCCGACGAGCGGGATCGGATCCAGCGGCGAGAGCAGACCGGGCGTGGCGGAGAAGAGCGCCCGGGTGTACGGGTGCTGCGCGACCTCGGGCAGACCGGCGGCGGGAGTCTGCTCCACGATCCGGCCGAGATACATGGTGACCACCCGGTCACTGATCCGCTTCACGGTCTGGATGTCGTGCGACACGAAGACCATGGCCAGGTTCAGACGCTCCTTGAGGTCCAGGAGCAGGTTGAGGATCTGCGCCCGTACCGACACGTCCAGGGCGCTGGTGGGTTCGTCGGCGATGACCAGCCCCGGTTCCAGGGCCAGGGCCCGCGCGATGGACACCCGCTGGCGTTGGCCGCCGGAGAGCTGGCTCGGCAGGACGTCGGCGACCGACCGGGGCAGCCCCACCAGGGCCATCAGTTCCCGCACCCGCTCCTCGCGCTGCGCCTTCGTGCCGCGACGGTGCACGTCGAGCGGATCGCGCAGGATGTCCCGGACCGGCATGCGCCGGTTCAGCGACGTGGCCGGATCCTGGAAGATCATGCCGACGCCGGCACCGATGTGCATCCGGCGTTCCGCAGCGTTCATCGACCAGACGTCCTTGCCGGCGAAGGCGACAGTGCCGCTCGTCGGCCGCTGCAGACCCACCAGCACCTTCGCCATCGTGGACTTGCCACAGCCGGACTCGCCGACGACGCCGATGGTCTCGCCGGCACGAACGGTCAGGTCGGCGCCGGTGAGGGCGTACACCCGCTCGCGGCTGAACATGCCGCCCCCGCCGGTGCGGTGAACCACGTGCACGTCGCGCAGCTCGACGATCGACTGGTGTGGGACCGACTCGCTCATCGGGCCAGCTCCTCTTCCCTCACGGTGACGGCCGGGTGGTGACAGGCGTACCGGTGCCCGGCGTCGCCCTCCAGGTGGGGCGTCTCCTCCCGGCAGATCTCCGTCGCCATGGGGCAGCGGTCGGCGAACCGGCACCCCGACGGGAAGTCGGCGGGCGACGGCACCACACCGCGGATCTGGGTGAGCCGCTCCGCGCCGGCCTCGAGGGAGAGCACGGAGCCGAGGAGGCCCCGGGCGTAGTGGTGCGCCGGCGCTCCGACCACGTCGGCGGTGACACCGCTCTCGACGATCTGACCGCCGTACATCACCACGACGCGGTCGGCGACGTCGCTGACCAGTGCCAGGTCGTGGCTGACCAGGATCAGCGCGAAGCCCAACTGGCCGCGCAGCCGCATCAGCAGCTCCATGACCTGCGCCTGGACCGTGACGTCGAGCGCGGTGGTCGGCTCGTCGGCGATGATCAGGCGGGGGTCGCGGGACAGCGCCATCGCGATCACCACACGCTGCCGCTGGCCGCCGGAGAGTTCGTGCGGGTACGCGGACAGGGTGCGCTGCGCGTCCAGACCCACCAGTTCCATCAGCTCCTCGGCCGACCTGGTGCCGCCCCGACTGATCATCTGGGCGAGCTGGGGCCCGATGCGCAGTGAGGGGTTCAGGGCCGAGAGGGCGTCCTGGTAGACCATCGCGATCTCGCGGCCCATCAGGGCGCGGCGTCGTTTCGCATTCAACGTCAGCAGGTCGGTGCCCCCGAAGTGGACCTCGCCGCGAACCCGGGCGCCCTGCGGCAGCAGACCCATCACGGCGAGCGACGTGAGGGACTTGCCCGAGCCGGACTCCCCCACCAGGCCCAGCACCTCACCGGGACGCACGTCGAAGGTCAGGTTGTCGACGATGTCGACGCCCCGGTGACGCCCCTGGAACCCGATGGACAGGTTCCGGACCTCCAGGACGGGCTCCCCCTGCGGGAGCGGACGGGCCCGCTCGCGCAGCCGCTGCGCCGCCTCGGGCAGGCCGGGCAGTTGCACCATCTCACCGGAGCCGGGCTGCGCCTCCTCCTGCGCGTCGCCGGTCTTCGTCGTGGTGGCCCGCCGCGCCGCCGGGGCGGCCCAGGCGTCCGACATGCCCTCGGAGAGCACGTTCAGGGCGAGCACGGTCAGCAGGATCAGCAGGCCGGGGAAGAACGTGGCCCACCAGCCACCGATCTGGACCATCTCCTTGCCGAAGGCGATGACCGAGCCCCACGAGGACGCCGCCTCCTGGGGAGCGAGGCCGCCGCCGATGAAGGAGAGGGACGCCTCGAACACGATCGAGTCGGCCACCATGACGGTGACGAAGACGAGGATCGGTGCGGCGCAGTTGCGCAGGACGTGCCGCCACAGGATGTGCGGCCGGCGGGCGCCGATGATGCGTTCGGCGGCGACGTAGTCCTCCCGGTACTGCGAGAGCACGTTGGCGCGCACGATGCGGGCGACCTGGGGGACGAAGACGAAGCCGATCGCGATCACCAGGACCAGGAGGCTGTTCTTGCCGAAGGAGATGATCAGCAGGGCGGACAGCACGATGGCGGGGAATGCCATGACGACGTCGAGGCACCGCATCACCACCTCGTCGACCGCGGGCCGGCTGGTTCCCGCCAGCGCGCCGAGGATCGCGCCGACCACCAGGGCGATGCCGGCGCTGCCGAAGCCCACGATCAACGAGCGTCGGGTGCCGGCGACCAGCCGCGAGAACACGTCGCGGCCGAGCTTGTCCAGGCCGAACCAGTAGTCGCCGTTCGGGCCGGTCAGCGCGGGACCGAGCCCGGCCTGCGCGGGGTCGTGCCGCAGGATCAGCGGCGCGAAGACGCCCACCACGAGGATGAGCAGGATGAAGCTCAGGGCGATCCGGGACGTGACGCTGAGCCGTTTGAAGGCGATGCCGGGAACCGACAGCCGGGCGGTGAGTGTTCGACGCATCAGTGGGCTCCGCGCAGTCGAGGGTTGGCGAAGAGGTAGAGGATGTCGACCACCAGGTTCACGAAGACGAAGCAGATGGCGATCGTCAGCACGGTCCCCTGTGCGAGGGCTGTGTCGTTCTGCTGCACCGCGCTCATGATCTGGGTGCCCATGCCGGGCAGCGAGAAGATGGCCTCGATGACGACAGTGCCGCCCAGTAGGTAGCCGATCCGCAGGCCCAGCACGGTGAGCGGGTTGATGAGCGCGTTGCGCAGCACGTTGCGTCCGACCACCACGCGCGGCGGCAGCCCGGCGCCGATGGCGGTACGGACGTAGTCCTTGTCGAGTTCCTCGACCATCGACGTCCGCACGATCCGGGCCAGTGAGCAGCCGACCGGCACGGCGAGAGCCAGCGCGGGCATGGCGAGGGACTGGAGCCACATCGAGAACGAGTCACCGGGGTTGACGTACCCGCCGGTGGGGAAGATCGGGCGGCGGACCGACAGCTCCTGGATGAGCAGGAGGGCCAGCCAGAACGACGGCATGGCGATACCGGCCATCGAGACGAACCGGATGACCTGGTCGGGCCAGCGGTCGCGGTACAGCGCCGCGGTGATGCCGAGGGCCAACGCGATGACCAGCGCGCCGACGATGCCCAGGGCCGTGAGCTGGATCGTCAGCGGCAGCGCGGTGGCGATCTTGTCGGCGACCGGAACGGACGGCGGGAAGGTCACGCCGAGATCGCCCCGGAGCAGGTCGCCCAGGAAGTGCAGGTACCGCAGGGGCAGCGGGTCGTCCAGGCCGTTGGCGGCCTTGAACGCGGCCACCTGCGCGGGCGTCGCCTGGTCGCCGAGGACGGACAGCGCGGGATCGATCGGGGAGAACTGCATGATCACGAAGACGAAGATCGTGATGCCCAGAACCAGCGGTATCAGGGTCAGGAGTCGTCGCGCGACAAGACTCAGAACGCTCAGCATGGTGTCTTTCTTTCGTCGAGGGCGCCGGGGCGTCCCGCCCAGCCCGAGGGGCGATGGGCTGGGCGGGACGCGGAGGGGCCGGTTCCGGGGCCCCCGGGGCGGGCTCAGCCCTTTCGGCTGCTGCCCAGGAAGTACAGGCCGGTGGTCGCCGCGCCCGAGAAGTCGCTGAGCTTCGCGGGGTCGTACGCGGTGACGACCTTGGTGTGCAGGATCGGGTACAGGGGGACCTCGTCGGCCACCTTGTCCAGAGCCTGCTTCCACAGGGCCTTGCGGGCCGCCTCGTCGGAGGTCTGCGCGGCCTTGTCGAGCAGGTCGGCCATGGCCTTGCGGTCGGCGGCGTCCCACCGGTACCGCTGACCCGGCCAGGTCTGGCCGTAGTAGAACCAGCGCAGCAGCAGGTCGGTGTCGACGCCGAAGACGCTCGGGTCGCCGCTGGCCATCAGCACCCGGAAGGTGTCCTTCGGAACGATGTCGCCGTAGATGGCCGACGAGGGCACCGTGTTGAGGGTGGCGTTGACGCCGATCTTCTTCCACTGCTCGATGACCAGTGGGGCGATGTCCTTCACGGCGGAGTTGTCGGTGGTGTCGAGCTGGAACGACAGGTTGGTGACGCCGGCCTCGGCGAGCAGGGCCTTGGCCTTGTCCAGGTTGTGGTCGTAGACGGTGGCGGCCTTCTGGTAGTCCTTGTTGCCCTCGTCCAGGTAGCTCGTCGCCGGGGTGCCGTAGCCGTTGAGCGCGGTCTTGATGACCGCGTCCTTGTCGATCGCGTAGTGCAGAGCCTGGCGTACGCGCTTGTCGTTGAACGGCGCCGCGGACGAGTTGAACATGAGGAAGACCTGGTTGAAGGCCTGCTTCACGTCAACGGTGTACTTGCCCTTGAGCGAGTCGACGTTCAGGTACGGCACCGACTCGATGGCCTGCACCCGGCCGCCCTGCAGGTCCGACACCCGGGCCGAGGCCTCGGAGGTGGTGTTCCAGGTCATCGTCTCGACCTTGGCCGGACGCGGGCCGCTGTAGTTCGGGTTCTTGCTGAGCTTGACGCCCGACTCCTTGGACGCGCTGTCCAGCATGAACGGGCCGGAGCCGATCGGCGCGGTGTCGAAGGCCTTCGACGCGGCCGGGTCCGCGGTCTTCGACTTCGGCACGACCTTGATGACGGAGATCCGCTGGGCGAACAGGGCGAACGGGTACTTCAGCTTGAACTCGGCGGTCGTCGCGTCCTTGGCGGTGACCGAGTCGATGAACGACACGAATCCCTGCATCAGCGGCGGGGCCTTGGGGTCCGCCGGCTTCAGCACGCGCTGGAAGGACCAGGCGACGTCCTCGGCGGTGACTGGCGTGCCGTCGGAGAACTTCGCGCCGTCCCGAACAGCCACGGTGTAGGTGAGCCCGTCCGGGCTGGCCACCGGGTCTTCCTTGGCCAGGGCACGGTAAGGTTCCCGCGTGACCGGGTCGAGATCGATCAGACCCTCGAAGATGTGCTGGTTGACCGCGGTCGCCACCGCCGACGAGGCGTTCCCGGGGTCGAACCCGCTGGAAAGGGTGAACGCCAGAGTGGTCTCGATCGAGGTCGCACCCCCGTTACCGCCTTCGACGGCGTTTGTCGAGGCGGGGCCGCCACTGCACGCGACCAGCCCGAGTGCGAGGGTTGCCGCGGTGGATGCGACGGCCAACGAGCGGAACCGGCGCGGGGGGAAGCGCCGACTCTCCTTTGGCTCAACGGTGGTGCTCACGTAGCTGCCTCCATAGGCTCTTCATGCGCTCGCGTACCGCTCGCGCTGAGGGATTCGAAGGTAATGGGGTCTGACGTCAGACATCTGATGCCGATAGGGTGAGCGTGTCAGATCCGTGAACGAAGGGCAAGTGGCAGATGACGACCATTGACGCGTCCCCGCTACGCGGTGCGGAGCGCCCGGGTCCCCGTCGGCAGGAGGTGGCGACCAAGATCAAGGATTACATCCTGCGCAATCGCCTCAAGCCGGGAGACATCCTGCCCACCGAGGCGGAGCTGTGCGAGGCGGTGGGCGCGAGCCGCTCCAGCGTCCGCGAGGCCGTCAAGATCCTCTCGGCCCTCGACATCGTCGAGGTTCGGCACGGTCACGGCACCTTCGTCGGCCGCATGAGCCTCGCCGCGCTCGTGGAGAGCCTGACCTTCCGCGGCCTGCTCAGCGGCGAGGAGGACCACCACGTCCTGAGCCAGGTCGTCGACGTCCGGCAGACCCTCGAACAGGGGCTGGCAGCCCAGGTGATCGCCGTTCTCGACAGCGGGCACCGGGCGGAACTCTCCACGCTCGTCGACGAGATGGAGAGCCTCGCCGCTGGGGGGAAGGACTTCCTCGACGTCGACCGCGCCTTTCACGTCAAGTTGCTGGAGCCCCTCGGCAACGACCTGATCCTCCAACTGACCGAGGCGTTCTGGCAGGTGCAGGCCATCGTCGCCCCCACGCTGCGCACCGAGCCGGAGGACCGGGTGATCACCGCCCAGCGGCATCGGGCAATCGTGAACGCGGTCGCGGCCGGCGACGCGTCGGAGCTACGCGCCGCCATCGCCGATCACTACGCACCCATCCGGGCAAGCATCGCCCGCGTCGTACAGGCCTGAAGCGACTCCGCCAACGCCGCCGGATTCGTGACCGCACCGATACGTTCCGGGCCGGAATCGCGCCCGGATGAGAGGGCCCGGACGCCCCACGGCCCGTCGTGATGTGGGTTCCGGGGCCCCCGATCACAGCGCCCGGCGCAGCCACTCCTCGACACCGGCGACGTGCACGGTGGCCCAGGAACGCGCCAGATCGGGCTGCCCGGCCGTGATCGCGTCGACGATCGCCTGGTGCTGCTCGCGGGTCCGGGTGACGGCGCCCTCCTGAGTGACACCGCGCCAGATGCGGGCCCGGGTGGTGGGGCCGGAGAGCCCGTCGAGCAGCGAGCACAGCACCGCGTTCCCGGCGCCGACCGCGATCCTGCGGTGGAATTCCAGGTCGTTGGCGACCAGCACCTCGACGTCGCTGGTGTCGCCGACGTTGTCGAGGACGGCCTGGAGGCCGGCGATGTCCTCGGCGCCCATCCGTTGCGCGGCCAACGCCGTGGCGGCGGGCTCGAGGATGCGCCGGACCTCAAGGAACTCCAGCACGGTGTCGTCGCGGTGGAAGTCCACGACGAAGCCGAGCGTGTCGAGCAGCAACTGCGGGGCGAGGCTCGTGACGTAGGTGCCGTCGCCCTGGCGGACGTCCAGGACGCGGATGATGGACAGCGCCTTCACGGCCTCCCGCAGGGAGTTGCGGGACAGGCCGAGCCGCCGGGCCAGGTCCGCCTCCTTGGGCAGTCGATCGCCAGGGCCGAGTTCGCCCGAGGTGATCATGCTTTTGATCTTGCCGATCGCCTCGTCGGTGAGCGCCATCGCTGCCTCCGCGTCGGTGTGAGCCGTTGCCGTGACCGCGAGGATTACACCCTGACCCGGTAGACGCGCGCGGCGGCGCCCCGAAGACCGCCCGGAACACCCCGTGGACGAACGGACGCGGGTCGGTGGCCCTCCACGGACCCCGGTCCGCCTCCGTCACCAGCCCGGACAGCTTGGCCGCGACGCGCCCTGATCGTCGAAGCTGCACCACACCACCCCGCAAACATCGGGTGTTTCCGAGCGTACGAGCTCTGACATCTGATGTCTATCAGGTGTCAGCCCCTCCGGCAACAGGTCGGAATGGCCTGACGAATCGCCCACATGGTCGCGATCTTCCGGACGGATGAGCGGATCAGACCGAAGGATCCGGGCCATTGACAAAAATAAACATCCCACGTTAACTGCCCTCTACATAGAGGAGGTCCTATGTTCAGTACCGACAGTTTCCGGACGATCCTGCGGGCCGCAGCCGTGCCCCTTCTCGTAGCCGCGTGCCTGACCTCCGTGTCCGTCGGCACGCCTCCCGCCCGCGCCGCCGCCGACCCGAGCCTGGCGCTCTGGTACGACGAGCCCGCCGCCACCTGGGAGAGCAACGCGCTGCCGCTGGGCAACGGCGCGCTCGGCGCCATGGTCTTCGGCGGCGTCCAGACCGAACACCTCCAACTCAACGAGAAGAGCCTCTGGACGGGTGGACCGGGCGCCACTGGCTACAACCACGGCAACTGGGCGTCACCACGGCCCGGTGCCCTGGCCGGCGTACAGGCCCAGATCGACCGGGACGGACGGATGGCGCCCGGCCCGGTGGCGACCGCGCTCGGGCAACCGGCCACCGCGTTCGGCTCGTACCAGAACCTCGCCGACATGTACCTCGACATGACCGGCACCCCGACGACTGTGAGCGGCTACCGGCGCGAGCTGGACCTCGCCGAGGCGACCGCCCGCGTCGCGTACTCCCACGGCGGGGTCACCTACCAGCGCGAGTACGTCGCCAGTTACCCCGGCAACGTGATCGTCGCCCGGCTGTCGGCGAGCCAGGCCGCGAAGGTCTCCTTCGTCCTGCGGACCGTCCCGGCCCAGCCCGGCAGCACCGTCACGGTGGCGAACGGCCGGATCACCGTGCGGGGCACCCTGCCCGGCAACGGGTTGATCCACGAGGCGCAGTACCGGGTCGTGACCACCGGCGGCACCCGGACCGACGGCGGCGACCGGGTCACCGTCACCGGCGCGGACTCGGCGTTCGTCGTGCTGTCGGCCGGCACGTCGTACGCCGACACGTACCCCACCTATCGCGGCGCGGACCCGCACACCCGGGTCACCCAGGCGGTCGACGCCGCGGCGACCTCGACGTGGGCGGCGCTGCGCGCGGCTCATCTCGCCGACTACCAGCGGCTCTTCGACCGCGTCCGGCTCAACGTGGGCGGGCAGATGCCCAACGTTCCCACCGACAAGCTGCGGTCGGCCTACACCGGCGCCGCCGGACGGGCCCAGGACCGGGCGCTGGAGTCGCTGTACTTCTCCTTCGGCAGGTACCTGCTCATCGCGTCGTCGCGCGGCGGCTCCCTGCCGGCCAACCTCCAGGGCATCTGGAACAACTCCAACAACCCGCCCTGGCAGGCCGACTACCACACGAACGTCAACGTGCAGATGAACTACTGGCCGGCGGAGACCACGAACCTCACCGAGACCGCCGCACCGCTGTTCGACTTCATCGACGCCCTGCGGGCGCCGGGCCGGACCACCGCGCAGACCATCTACGGCACGACCGGCTGGGTCACCCACCTCAGCACCAACCCGTACGGCTTCACCGGCGTCCAGGACTGGGCCACCGCATTCTGGTTCCCGGAGGCCGCGGCCTGGCTGTGCCAGCACCTCTACGAGCACTACCGCTTCACCCGCGACACCGCGTTCCTGCGCGACCAGGCGTACCCGGCGATGAAGGAGGCCGCCGAGTTCTGGCGGGCCAACCTGCGCGTCGACCCGCGCGACGGCAGGCTGGTCGTGACGCCCAGCTACTCGCCGGAGCAGGGTGACTTCTCGGCCGGCGCGTCGATGAGCGAGCAGATCGTCTGGGACCTGCTCACCAACACCATCGAGGCGAGCAGCACTCTCGGCGTCGACGCCACCCTGCGCGCGCAGTGGCAGAGCACGCTGAGCAAGCTCGACCCCGGCCTGCGGGTCGGCTCCTGGGGCCAGTTGCAGGAGTGGAAGGCCGACTGGGACAGCCCGACCAACGACCACCGGCACGTCTCGCACCTGTTCGCCCTGCACCCGGGCCGGCAGATCTCGCCGCTGACCACCCCGGCGCTCGCCGACGCCGCCCGGGTGTCCCTCACGGCGCGCGGCGACGGTGGCACCGGCTGGAGCAAGGCGTGGAAGATCAACTTTTGGGCTCGGCTGCTCGACGGCGACCACGCCCACAAGATGCTCGCCGAACAGCTCAAGAGCAGTACGCTCGCCAACCTGTTCGACACCCACCCGCCGTTCCAGATCGACGGCAACTTCGGGGCCACCGCCGGCATCGCGGAGATGCTGCTGCAGAGCCAGAACGGCGTGGTCGACGTGCTGCCCGCCGTGCCGGCGGCGTGGCCCACCGGCTCGGTCAACGGCCTCAGGGCACGCGGCAACGTGACAGTGGACGCCGAATGGCGCAACCGCCTGGCCAGCCGGATCACGCTCACCGCCGGCAGCGGCGGCGCCCTCACCGTCCGCAACCCGATGCTGGCCACCGCATCGCTGGTGGACCTGAACACCAACCAGACCGTGCCGGTGACCCGCACCGGTGACCGGGTGACGTTCACGGCCGTGGCCGGACACCGCTACCAGGCCGTCTCCACGGCCGCGACCGGCACGATCGCCGGTGTGGCGAGTGGCCGTTGCGTCGACGTGCCGGGTGCGGCCACCGCCGACGGGACCGCCCTCATCCTCTGGGACTGCTCCGGAGCGGCCAACCAGATCTGGACCCGCGAGGCCGACAACACCATCCGCAACCGCGGCAAATGCCTTGCCGCCGCGAGCACCACCAACGGCGCCGCAGCGACCATCACCACCTGCGGCACCGCCACCAACCAACGCTGGACCTACGACACCACAGCGAAAACCCTGCGCAACCAGGCCACCGGCACCTGCCTCGACGCCAACGGCGGCGGCACCACCAACAACACCGCAGTCATCCTCTGGACCTGCACCACAGCCACCAACCAGCAGTGGCTGATGTAGCACCCGCCACCCACCCGTACCGCCCCTGCCTGCCCGTTCCCGGGAAGGACGCCCCATGACCCGTACCCTGCGCCGTCATCGTCCGCACGCGAGCGGTGCCGTCCTGGCCGCCCTGGTCCTGCTCGCCACCTGTCTGATCCAGCTCACCCCACCGGCAGCGCCGGCCGCCGCGGCCCCGGGGGACGGCACGATCACGGGCGTGGCCAGCGGTCGCTGCGTCGACGTGCCCGGCGGCGCCACCGCCGACGGCACCGCGGTCATCCTCTGGGACTGCACCGGCGCGGCCAACCAGATCTGGACCCGGCAGGCCGACAACACCATCCGCAACCGCGGCAAGTGCCTCGCCACCGCGAGCACCACCAACGGCGCCGCAGCGACCATCACCACCTGCGGCACCGCCACCAACCAACGCTGGACCTACGACACCACAGCGAAAACCCTGCGCAACCAGGCCACCGGCACCTGCCTCGACGCCAACGGCGGCGGCACCACCAACAACACCGCAGTCATCCTCTGGCCCTGCGGCACCGCCACCAACCAGCAGTGGCGGGTGGCCGCCGCCGACTACCAACCGCTGCTCGACGTCGGCTTCAGCGGCACCTTCACCTCCGCAACCGGCTACACCCCCTCGACCGGGGAGCTGGTCGACGGGCAGCTCACCCGGCTGGCCGGCAGTGAGGCGATCAGCGGAACGTCGGTCACGCTCACTGGCGGGGGCACCGGCATCGGGTTCTCCCCACGGATCCCGGTGACCAGCACGAAGTACGTCAACCGGAGCCTGCTCGCCGAGGCGGTGGTACGCCGCCAGAGCGGCGCCACCCTGACCTTCGACACGGTGCTCAGCCTCGCCGGCGGGGGCTACTTCCGGTACGCCAGCGGCTCGCAGACCACCACGGAGTTCGGCATGTACGGCCCGGACGCGCCGTACCACGACACCCGGCAGAGCGGGCCCAACCTGTCCGACACCCAGGACACCCACGTGGCGTTGGCCTACGAGTACGTGAGCGACACCGCGGCCCGGCTCGTCGCGTACGTCAACGGCTGCCAGGTGGGCGGCACCGTCACCACTCCGGTCGCCGCGGCCAACGCGTCGCAGGGCCTGCTGACCTTCGGCAACGACGCCGGAACCCGTAACCGCGGCTGGCACGGCACCGTGGACGCCATCGCGCTGGCGACGATGACCGGCGCCGCCGGCCCGGTCGACTTCCAGCTCGACGCGCCGGTCTGCGGCGGCACCCCGCCGCCACCCGGCTGCGCCGGCAACCCCGGCAGCAGCGGTCCGGTCACCCCGGCCACCGTCATCGCCGTCGACAGGTGCGACACGCTCGACCGGATCCGGCAGAAGGCCGCCCAGGTCGTCCCGTCGGCCGCCCAGCTGGCCTGGCAACAACGGGAGCTGACGGCGTTCCTGCACTACGGCATGAACACCTTCACCGACGTCGAGTGGGGCAGCGGCAACGAGGACCCGGCCCTGTTCAACCCGACGGCGGTCAACCCGGCACAGTGGATGGACGTCCTCAAACGCAACGGGTTCAAGCAGGTCATCCTCACCGTCAAGCACCACGACGGCTTCCTGCTCTACCCGTCGCGGTACAGCACCCACTCGGTACGCAGCAGCCCCTGGTGGGGTCGTACCGGCCAGAGCGACATCCTGCGGGCGACGGTCGACGCCGCCCGCTCGGCAGGTCTGGCCGTCGGCTTCTACCTCTCCCCCGCCGACGGCGCGGAGATCCCCGGCCGACGCGGTGGCGACCGGTTCGGCAACGGCAGCGCCAAGCGGGCGGTGAGCATCCCGACGCTCGTCGCCGGCGACACCCGCACCCCGACACAGACGTACGCCTACCAGGCCGACGACTACAACGCCTACTTCCTCAACCAGCTCTACGAACTGCTCACCGAGTACGGGCCGATGGCCGAGGTGTGGTTCGACGGCGCCAACCCGTACACCGCGTACCCGCAGCCGTACCAGGTCGGTGACTGGTACCGGCTGATCCGGGCGCTGCAACCGAACGCCACGATCGCGATCAACGGCCCGGACGTGCGCTGGGTCGGCTCGGAGTCCGGAGCGTTCCGGGCCGACGAGTGGAGCGCGCTTCCGTTCCGGGGCACCGATCCCGGCGCGCTGAACCGCGACGACGACCTGCTCGCCGGCGCCTCGTCGAGCGACCTGGGTTCCAGCGCGCTGATCGGCCGCAACCTGGGGACGGTCACGTACCTGTCGTGGTATCCGGCCGAGGCGGACGTGTCGATCCGGCCCGGCTGGTTCTGGCACTCCGGGCAGAACGCCTCGGTGAAGCAGCCGGCCGCGCTGATGCAGCTCTACGAGAACGCGGTGGGCCGCAACGCCAACCTGCTGCTCAACGTCCCGCCGAACCGGGCCGGTGTGATCGACGCGCCGGACGTCACAGCCCTCGACGGGTTCGGCACCGCCCAGCGCGCCCGGTACGGCCGGGAGCTGTTCGCCAGGGCAGGCGCGACCGGCACCCCCGCCGCCCTCACCGACACGGCCCTGAACACGTACTGGTCGCCTTCGGGGGGTGCCACCACCGGCGCGGTCGAGCTGACCGCCTGCCGGGCCCGCACGTTCGACCGGCTGCTGCTGCAGGAATCGGTCGGCAGCGGCCAGCGCATCGAGGCGTTCGCCGTGGACGCCTGGATCAACGGCGGCTGGCAGCAGGTCGCCGCCGCCGGGACGGTCGGCTACAAGCGGATCGTGCCGCTGTCCACCGCCGTGACCAGCGACCGGCTGCGGCTGCGGGTCACCGCCGCGCGCGGCGTAGCGCAGGTCGCGACGCTCACCGCGTACGCGACCGACAGCACCGCCAACCCGGCGTCCTGCTGATTTCCCCGCCCTATCCCGAGAGGAACGGTTCATGCGTCTTCGACGTATCAGTGTCACCGGAGCAGTGGGGGTCCTCGCCACCGCACTGCTGACCGTGCCGGCGACGCCGGCCTCGGCCGTACCGGGTGACCTACAGGTGATCCCGGCGCTGAAGCAGTGGACGGCGGGCACCGGCAGCTACACCTTCGGCGCCGCGACCCGGATCGTGGTGGACCCCGCCTACACCGCCCAGCTCAACGACGACGCGGCCACCTTCGCCGCAGACCTGCGGGACCTGACCGGACGCACCGTGCCGGTCGCCACCGGAGCCGCCGCCACCGGCGACATCCGGCTGACCCTGGGCGGCAGCCAGCCCGCCGAGGGCTACACCATGACTGTCGGGTCGAGCATCGCCATCCAGGGCTCGACCGACGCGGGCGCCTTCTACGGCACCCGAACGGTGCTGCAACTGCTCAAGCAGTCGACAACGGTCCCGGCGGGGACGACAACCGACTCCCCGACCAAGTCCGAACGCGGTCTGATGGTCGACGTGGGCCGCAAGTACTTCACAGTCGACTGGCTCCGCCGGCACGTCAAGGAGCTCGCCTACCTGAAGATGAACCGGTTGCACCTGCACCTGTCCGACTCGCAGGGGTTCCGGCTGGAGAGCACCACCCACCCGGAGGCGATGTCGGAGCAGTACTACACCAAGCAGCAGATCCGCGACCTCATCGCCCTGGCCACCCAGTACCACATCGAGGTCGTGCCCGAGATCGACATGCCCGGCCACATGAACGCCATCCTGGAAGACCACCCGGACCTGCAACTCGCCGACACGGCGGGCAACCGCAATCCCTACTACCTCGACCTGTCCAAGCCGGGCGCGTACACCCTGGCCCGCGACCTCATCACCGAGTTCCTGCCGCTGTTCCCCGGCCGGTACTGGCACATCGGCGCGGACGAGTACATCGGCAACTACGCCGCCTACCCGCAGCTGTTGACGTACGCCCGAGCGACGTACGGGCCGAACGCCACCGCCAAGGACGCCTACTACGGCTTCATCAACTGGGCCAACGACATCGTCCGTGCCGGTGGCAAGACGACCCGGATGTGGAACGACGGCATCGGCACCGACGGCACCATCCGTCCGGCGTCGAACATCCACGTCGAGGTCTGGTACAACTACGGCATCTCCCCGCAGGCCCTGCTGGACCGCGGGCACACCATCTCCAACCAGGCGTGGAACCCCACCTACTACATCCTCGGCGTCGGCAAGCCGAACGTGACGTGGGGCTACGAGACCTGGAACCCGGATCTGTTCCAGGGCAACAACACCATCAACACCCCCTCGCGCAATCTCGGCACTGTCGTGCACGTCTGGTGCGACAACCCGAACGCCGAGACCGAGGAGCAGGTCACCGCGGGCATCCGGACGATCCTGCGGGTGGTGGCCCAGCAGACCTGGGGGTCGCCGAAGCCGGCTGCCACGTACACCGCCTTCAGCGCCATCATGGACCGCATCGGTCGGGCTCCCGGCGGCCCGGCGGCGACGACCGGCAGCCTGTCGCTCAACCGCCCGGTGACCGCGTCGTCGACCGAGACTCCCAGCTTCCCGGCCTCGGCGGCGGTGGACGGTGACCTCAGCACCCGCTGGTCGTCGGCCTACACCGACCCGAGCTGGATCCAGGTCGACCTCGGCAGCAGCCAGGAACTCTCCCGCGTCGCACTGCGCTGGGAGGCCGCCTACGCGAGGGCGTACCAGATTCAGACCTCGACCGACGGCACCACCTGGACCACCGCGGTGACCGTCACCGCCGGGGACGGCGGCCTCGACGAGCACGCCCTCAACACCACCGCCCGGTACGTGCGCATGCAGGGCACCGCACGGGCCACCACCTTCGGCTACTCCCTCTGGGAGTTCGAGGTCTACGGGCCGAAGAAGGGCATCATCACCGGCGCCGCCAGCAGCCGCTGCATCGACATCCCCGGCAGCAACACCACGAACGGCACCGCGGTCAACCTCTGGGACTGCAACAGCGGACCCAACCAGACCTGGACCCACCGCAACGACGGCACCCTCACCGCCCTCGGCAAGTGCCTGGAACCGGCGAACGGAAGCGTCGCCGACGGCACCACGATCGTGATCAACGCCTGCACCAGCGCCACGACCCAGCGCTGGACCTACGACGCCACCTCGGGCAGCTACCGCACCGGCGGCAAGTGCCTCGACGCCAACGGCGGGGCGACCGCCAACGGCACCCGCCTCATCCTCTGGCCCTGCACCAACGGCGCCAACCAGCGCTGGAGCACCCCCACCGTCTGACCACCGATGGAGGCACGATGCAGCACGCCATGCCCCTGCCATCCTCATCGACAACGCGGCCACGGCGGTTCGTCGTGCACACCATCGTCCTGGGTCTGATCGCCGGAGCCGTCGCGACGGTCGGGGGCCATCCGGCCCCGGCCGGCGCGGCGGTCCCGGCGGACCCGACCTACACCGACGCCGCCGGCCTGGTCTTCCCCGGCGTTCAACCGGGCGCCGCGACGGCGTCGCTCTCCGGCGGCAGCTTCACCCTGGCCAACGCGGCGCTCTCGTCCACCTGGAGCGTCCAGGGCAGCACGGTGTCGCTGACCCGGTTCGACAACCGGGCGGCGAACGCGACAGTGCCGATGAGCCTGCGCGGGCTCTTCACCCTCACCCTGGCCGACGGCAGCACCATCACGACGGCGAACACGAGCGTCTCGGCCGGTCCGGTGGTCAGCGACCTGGCGGCGAACGCCGGGTCGGCACGGCTCGCGGAACGCTTCGCCGGCAAGGCGGTCACCACCACCTTCCGGTACGGCGGCGGCACCCGGACACTCGACGTGCAGTGGCAGGTGCGGCTGCGCGGCGGGGCCAACTCCGTACAGCACAGCTTCACCGTGCGTTCGGTGGCCGGCACGTTCGACGTGACCTCCCTGCGCCTGGTGGAACTCGGCCTCACCAACGCGCGGGTCCTCGGCAGCGACGACGGCAGCCCGGTGGTGCACGGCGCGGCCGGCAGCGAGACGGTGTTCGTCGGCATCGAGAACCCGATGGCGAAGGCGACAGTGAACGGGTCCGCCGTCGACATCGCGGTGCCGCGCGCCGGTGACCTCACCACCGGCGCCTCGTGGGTCTACACCGCCTCCACCGGGGTCGCACCCGCCGGGCAGCTGCGCCGCTCGTTCCAGTACTACCTGCAACGCGAACGGGCCCACGACCGGCGGACGTTCCTGCACTACCAGAGCTGGCTGGACCTCAAGCCACCCGGCGAGGTCATCAACAGCGCCGAGCTGACCCGGGCCATCAACCTGTTCGGCACCCAGTTGCGTAACCGGGGGGCCACGATCGACAGCTTCTGGGTCGACGACGGCTGGGACTATCTGCGTACGCCCCAGGTCGACGAGACGAACCTGAACGTCTGGTCGTTCGACCCGACCCAGTTCCCCACCGGCTTCGCCCCACAGAAGGCCGCCGCCGCGCAGTACGGGGCCTCGATGTCGGTGTGGATGTCACCGTTCGGCGGGTACGGCACCAGCGCCGCCACCCGCCAGGCCATCAACGCCAGCAAACCCGCCGAGCAGCGGTTGGAGACGCACAGCGGCGGCCAGTTCAAACTCGGCGGCGCCCGCTACTACGACCGGTTCCGGTCGGTCGCCTTCGACATGATGGACAACCAGGGGGTACGCGGCTTCAAGCTCGACGGCATCGGCGGCGGGCTCTACCAGTCCGGCCCGAACGCCAACTACATCGCCGACTACGAGGCCCTGCTCGGGCTGACCGGCGACCTGCGCGCGCATCAGAAGGACGTGTTCGTCAACGCCACGGTCGGCACCTGGGGCTCACCGTACTGGTTGTGGTTCACCGACTCGATCTGGCGCGACGGGCACGACGCCAGCCTGGTCGGCGCGGGCAGCGCGCAGCAGCGCTACGTCAACTACCGCGACTCGGAGACGTTCCGCAACAACGCCACGCAGAACCCGCTGTTCCCGATCCCGAGCCTGATGAACCACGGGATCATCTTCTCCGACCGCACCCCGCAGTTCACCGCCGACTACGACCTGACCAAGCCCAGTGTCCAGGCCGAGGTGTCGCAGGACATCCGTGCCTACTTCGCGCTCGGGCTGAGCCTTCAGGAGCTGTACGTCCGCAACACACTCGTCGACGCGAGTCGGCCGGGCGCGGCCTGGTTCTGGGACACCGTGGCGGCCAACGCCCGGTGGGCGCGGGCCAACCAGGGGTTGCTCAGCGACGTGCACTGGGTCGGCGGTGACCCGGCCGCCGGAGCGGTCTACGGCACCGCCGCCTGGAACTCCTCGGCCGGCGCGTCGAAGGGGATGCTCATGCTGCGTAACCCGGCGGCGTCCGCGCAGAGTTTCACCGTCAACCCGCAGACGGTCTTCGAGCTGCCCAGCGGGACCCACCAGCGGTACCGGTTCACCGAGCGCGACGGGCGGCGTACCGGCTTCGTGTCGGGTCCGGCCGCACCGGTGAACATCACCCTCGCACCGTTCGAGGTGGCCGTCTTCCAGGCCGCACCGACCGACGAGCCGATCGGTGGCGGGGACAGCCCGCAGCTGCCCCGCAGCCGGTGGACCGCGACTGCGGACAGCATCGAGACCGTCGGCGAGAACGGCGTCGCCGCCAACGCCATCGACGGCAACCCGGGCACCATCTGGCACACCCGCTACGTCGGCGGGGTAGCCCCCATGCCGCACCAGCTCACCATCGACCTCGGCGGCAGTTTCCGCGTCGACAGGCTCGACTACCTGCCCCGTCAGGACGGAGGCACCAACGGCACCATCGCCGACTACCAGATCCTGACCAGCGTCGACGGCACCACCTGGACGCAGGTCACCGCCGGCACCTTCGGCGCCGGCAGCACCCTGAAGACAGCGGTCTTCGCCCCCACCACGGCCCGGTACGTGCGCCTGCGCACCACCCGCGCCGCGAACGGGGCCGGGTACGCCTCCGCCGCCGAGATCAACCTGTACGGATCGACGGCCTAAACGAATTCGCCGTCCCGGGGCGCCCCCTGTCGACGCCCCGGGACGGCAGCACCTGTCGCCCTCAGCGGGCGAGGACGTGGGCGAGGATCGCCATGCCGCCGACCGCCACCAACGCTCCGGCAGCAGCCAACGGTGCCGCGCCGTCGGGACGCCCGAGCCCGGTGGGCAGTCGCACGGTGCGGTACCGGCGTCGGGCCACCGTCACCACCGCGACGGCCAGCGGCGCGCAGGCCAGCACGATCCCCGCGGCGAACGGACGAGTCGGCAGCAGCTCCCGGCCGACGGCCACCAGCACGGCGGCCGTCGCCAGCGCCGTGCGTAGCCACGCCAGCAGGGTGCGTTCGGCCTGCGCCCCCCGGTCGGCGGGACACGGTGGATCCGTCACCTCAGCACCACGACATCAGATCAGCACCACGACGGCGATCGTCACGCCGGCCGCGACCACCCCCACCGCCGACACGGCCACGACAGGTGTGGACGGCAGCGGCAGCTGGAGCCGCAACGCCCGTTCGTTGCGGCTCCAGCGGGGGAACGCCTCGGCGGCCACCCCGACGGCGAGCACCGCGAGCACGACCGCCGCCCACTGCGAGCCGTCCGTACCGAAGGCCTTGACCGCCGCGGCGGCCACCATGAGACCCAGCGCGGTCCGCAGCCACGCGAGGAACGTGCGCTCGTTGGCGAGGGTGAACCTCGGGTCCGGCTCGGTGCCCACCCCGTAGACCCGGCGTGGCCAGCGGCGGTCGGCTCGTCCCGCCGACTCGTCGGTCACCCGGTGACCGCTGTCGGCGGCTGCCAGGGCGTGTCACCACACTCCTGCTGGACGCGGGCGAGCTCGGCGGTGAGGGCCGCCCGGATCGGCGCGTACGCCGGGTCGTCGTAGACGCTGCGCATCTCCCACGGATCGGCCCGCAGGTCGAACAGCTCCCACTCCGGCTCCTGCGCCGTCGCGGAGGTGCCGGGCAGACCCAGCCCGTCGGCGTAGTAGTAGACCAGCTTGTGGTCGTGGGTGCGGACGCCGTAGTGCGCCCACACGTGGTGCTCGTCGTCGTCGTGCTCCCAGTAGCGGTAGTACACCGACTGCCGCCAGTCGTCGACGTCCTCGCCGCGCAGCAGCGGGCGCAGTGAGCGCCCCTGCATGCGGCTGTCGGCCGGCACGCCGGCGTAGTCGAGGAACGTCTGGGCGAAGTCGACGTTCATGGCGAGCGCGCCGGTGGTGGAGCCGGCCGGGATCTCCGCCGGGTAGCGGATGAGGAACGGCATGCGCAGCGATTCCTCGTACATGAACCGCTTGTCGTACCAGCCGTGGTCGCCGAGGAAGAAGCCCTGGTCGGACGTGTAGACGACGATCGTGTCGTCGGTCAGCCCGTGCTCGTCGAGGTAGTCGAGCAGGCGGCCCACGTTGTCGTCGACGCTGGCGACGCAGCGCAGGTAGTCCTTGATGTACCGCTGGTAGGTCCAGAGCGCTGCCTCGTCCGGGTCGAGGTGCGGCGGCAGCATCTCCTTGATGTCGTTGGCGGTCAGGTCCCGGTCCACCCGCATCCGGGCGGCCCGGGCGGCAGCGGCGTGCCCGGAGTGGTCGTCGTCGAACGAGCCCGGTACGGCCACGTCGTCGACGTACATGTCGCGGTGTTTGTCGTCGGGCTCCCAGTTGCGGTGCGGCGCCTTGTGGTGCACCAGCAGGCAGAAGGGCCGCTGCTGGTCGCGCCGGTCGAGCCAGTCGACGGCCAGGTCGGTGATGATGTTCGTGCAGTAGCCGGTGCGGACCTGTTCGGTGCCGTCCATGCCGATGAACACGGGGTCGCGGTAGCGGCCCTGACCGGGCACGACCTCCCAGTAGTCGAACCCCCGGGGGTCGTGCTCCGGGCCGTGCCCGAGGTGCCACTTGCCGACAAGCGCGGTCTGGTAGCCGGCCCGGCGCAGCAGCTCCGGGAAGACGAGCTGCCGGTTGTCGAACTCGGTCGACAACGTCTGCACGCCGTTGACGTGGTTGTAGGTGCCCGTGAGGATGGTGGCCCGGCTGGGCGCGCACAGGGAGTTGGTGCAGAAGCAGTTCTCCAGCAGGGCGCCACCGGTCGCGATGCGGTCGATGTGCGGCGTCTCGTTGATCTTGCTTCCGTAGGCGCCCACCGCGTGCGCGGCGTGGTCGTCGGCCATGATGAAGACGATGTTGGGCCGCACGGGTTGATCCCTTCTCACCGGACTCAGGACGCGTACGCGGCGGCGTCGTAGTAGGTGCTCGGGTCCACGACGTCCGGCAGCTTGCCGAGGTCCTTGAACAGGCCGTTGAGGCCGGTGAGCCAGCCCGCGACGGTGCCGTCGGTGGACTTGGCGGCGAGTTCGGCCGACGGCAGGAACCGGGCGTTGCTGGCCTCGGCGCGGAGTTGCTCGACCGGCGCCGACTTGAGGAACTTCGCGGTGACCTCGACGGCGCCGTCCACGTTGGCCGCCCGCTCGTCGTTGGCGGCGCGCAGCACCGCGAGCACCTTCCTGACCAGCTCCGGCTTGCCGGTCACCACGTCGTTGCGACCGACATAGGCGGACGGGAAGCTGATGTCCGGGTAGAAGTCGTCGTTCTTGGCCAGCTCGGCGAGGTTCGGGACCCGCTTCTTGATCGTGCCGATGAGCGGGTACCAGATGCCGGCGGCGTCGATCTGGCCGGACCCGAACGCGGTGACGACGGTGCTGGGATCCATCGTGACCTTCCTGACGTCGTCGATGGAGAGTCCGGCGCGTCGCAGGGCCAGCCGCACCATCATGTCGCCGGAGGTGCCCTCGGGTACGCCCACCTTCTTGCCCTTGAGCGCGGCCATGGAGGTGATGCCCGGCTGGGCGATGACCCGGTCGGCGAAGCCGAGCGAATTGATGGCGATGACCCGGGCCTTGCCGGACGCCGGCAGCCACAGCGCGCCCGGACCCAGGTAGCCGAAGTCGAGGTCGCCCGCGCCGAGGGCCTGCACCTGGAGCGGCCCGTTGGTGAAGACCTTGAGGTCCGGCTTCAGGCCGTGCTGCGCCCAGAGCTTCCTGTCCTCGGCGATCGCCATCAGGCTCGCGCCGGTGAAGTCGGCGATGTAGCCCAGCTTCACCGGTTCGGTGGCCGAGCCGCCCGAACCGGACTTGTCGTCGTCGCCGCAGGCGGCGAGGGCCGCGGCGGCACCGAGGCCGGCGATGCCGGCGAGCAGGGCGCGACGGGAGAGAGTGCTCATCGGGATGCACCTTCCTGAGGGGTCTGGTGGTAGACAGCGCGCCAGACCCGATTGCGGATCCGGGAGAATTCCGGGGAGAGGCGGACCGCTTCGGTCCGCGGGTAGGGCAGGTCGACGTCGATGACCTCGTGCACCCGGCCCGGCCGGGCCGCCATGACGACGACCCGGTTGGCGAGGTAGACGGCCTCGTCGACGTCGTGGGTAATGAACATGACGGTCCGTCGCTCGGAGCCCCAGGTGGCCAGCAGCTGATCCTGCATCTGCACCCGGGTGAGGGCGTCGAGGGCGCCGAAGGGTTCGTCCATGAGCAGGACGCCCGGGTCGACGGCGTACGCGCGGGCGATGGCGCACCGCTGCCGCATCCCACCGGACAGCATGCGGGGCAGCGCGTCGGCGAAGTCGGTGAGGCCCACGAGGTCGATGAAGTGCTGCGCCCGTCGGCGCCGTTCGGCCCGCCCCACCTTGGCGATCCGGAGACCGAACTCGACGTTCTCGCGCACGGTCAGCCAGGGGAACAGCGCGTACTGCTGGAAGATGACGCCGCGTTCCGGGCCGGGCCCCCGCACCTGTCGTGCGTCGACGAGCACCTCGCCGCCGGTGGGTTCGACGAGGCCGGCGGCGATGTTCATCAGCGTCGACTTGCCGCAGCCGGACGGCCCGACCACTGTGACGAACTCCCGGTCGGCGATGTCCAGGTCGACGTCGCGCAACGCGTGGAACGGCTTGCCGCCCACCTCGAACGTGCGGCTGGTGGAGCGGAAGGAGATCTTCTCGGTCATCGGCGTTCCTGCCATCCGGTGAGGCGCTTCTCGGCGGCGAGCAGGAGCCGATCCATGACCAGGCCGAGCACACCGATGGTGATCAGGCCGACGAAGATGCTCGGCAGGTCGTAGTAGATCTGCGCCTGCTGCATCCGGTAGCCGAGGCCCTCCTGCGCGGCGATCAACTCGGCGGCGACAAGCGTCGCCCAGGCCGCGCCGAGGCCGACGCGCATGCCGACCAGGATGAACGGGGTGGACGCGGGGACCACCACCCGGCGGAACACCACCGCGTCGTTGGCGCCGAGCACCCGGGCAGCGTTGATCATGGTTTTGTCGACGTTCACCACGCCCTGGAACGTCGACACGACGCAGGACAGGAACGCGGCGAGGAAGATGACGAAGATCTTCGGGGTCTCCCCGATGCCCATGAGCAGGATGGCCAGCGGGATGACGGCCAGGGGCGGGATCGTGCGGAAGAACTGCACGTAGGGCTCGATCAGCCCGCGTGCCGTCCCGTACCAGCCCATGAGGAAGCCGACCGGGATCGCGAGGGCACTGCCGAGCGCGAAACCGATGAGCACCCGACGCAGGCTGGCGAGGCTGTCGTCGAGGAGGGTGCCGTCCATGGCCAGCTCACCGGCGCGGACGGCGACCTCCTGCGGCCCGGGGAGGCCCGAGACCCCGATCTGTGCCAGCACGGTCCAGATGCCGATGCCCAGCACGACGGCGATCACGTTCCACACCAGCAGCGGTACGGCGCGGCGCTGCGGCGACGCCGCGGTGGTCTCTGACCCTCGGGGTGGGGACGGTTGAACGTCTATCGCCACGGTGGTGCTCCGTAGCCCAGCTCGGACATGGGGCCCCTTTCCGGTCGGCGGCGCTGAAGGTAAGCGAATCTTTGGTGACTCGACGAATCATGTCAACCCTTCGGACTAAAAAGCCCGAGCTGGGAGCGCTGCGGCGGTTCATAAGATGTCAGACCTCTGGCCCGCAGCCTAGGGCTGGCCGCGCCACGTGACAACGCCCGGCCGGCATGCCCGTTTATTGTCCGACCCATTGACTAAATTGAACGGCTTGACCAGACTGCGGCTACCCGAGCCACCAGTCTCCCGGCGAGCCGGGCGACGGACGAAGGAGTCCCATGTCGATTCCGCGCTCCCGCCACACCCCTGGATCCCGACGCCGCCTGAGCGCGGCGAAGCTCGCCGTGGTGGTCACCGCGTCGCTGCTCGCGCCGCTTCCGGCCGGCACGCCGGCCATGGCCGCGCCGGTGAACCTGGCCCGCACCGGCACCGCCACCGCGTCGAGCGTCGAACTCGACCGCGCCGACTTCGTCGCCGCACACGTCAACGATGGCGACCGCAGCACCAGGTGGTCGTCGAAGTACCAGGACGACAACTGGATCCAGGTACGGCTGGCCAGTGCCGCCAGGGTCGACCACGTGACGCTGACCTGGCCCAACGCGTGCGCCCGTGACTTCTCCCTGCAGACGTCGACCGACGGCGTCGCGTGGACCACGGTGACCCGCCTCCAGCGCGACACCTGCCCCCGCACCGACGTCATCGCGGTCAACTCGTCCCAGCCGGTGTCCTACGTACGGATGCAGGGCCACCAGCGGTGGGCGGGTTACGGCTATTCGATCTCCGAGTTCGAGATCTGGGACGGCACCGAGCCGGCACCGGCACCCTCGCTGGGCCTGCTGCCCAAGCCGGTGTCGCTCGCGGAGAACGGTGGCACGCCGTACACCCTGAGCCCGAGCACACCGATCGTCGCGGTCGGATCGCCGGCGACAGCACCCGCCACCTACCTCGCCGGGCTGCTCCGCCCCGCCACCGGGTACGCCCTGCCGGTCGTCACCCAGAGCACCGCGCCCGCGCCCATCGTCGTGGAGGTGGGGGCCGGCAAGGGTCCGGCCGGCCACGCCGCCGAGGGGTACCGGTTGGTCGTCACCAGCGGCACGGTCCGGATCAGCGCCGACACGGCGAACGGCGCGCTCAACGGGGTGCAGACGCTGCGGCAACTCCTGCCCCAGTGGGTGGAGTCCGACACCGTCGTGAGCACCGCGTGGACGGTGCCGGCGGTGACCATCACCGACTACCCGCGCTTCGCCCACCGCGCGATGATGCTCGACGTCGCCCGCAGCTTCTACCCGATGAACGAGATCAAGGCGTACATCGACAGCGCCGCGCAATACAAGATCAATCGTCTGCACCTGCACCTGACCGACGACCAGGGCTGGCGGATCGCCATCGACAACCCGGCGAGCAACCCGGCGGGCATCGACTACGGCCGGCTCACCTCGGTCAGCGGACGCACCGCCATGACCTACAACGACAGCGGTCAACTGATGGGCACCGAGCTGGGTGTCACCGGCTTCTACACCCGGGCCGACTACGCCGAGATCGTGCGCTACGCCGGCGTGAACGGCATGACGGTCATCCCGGAGATCGACATGCCGGGGCACACCAACGCGGCGCTGCACGCCATCCCCCAGCTGAACACCGCCGGCGCCCAGCCCAAGCCGGCGTCCGGCCAGCAGACCGCGCCGGCCAACGGCACCGGCAACGTCGGCTACTCGACGCTCGACTCCGCCAGCGCGACGACGTACGAGTTCGCCACGCAGGTCCTGACCCAGATCGCCGCCATGACGCCGGGGCCCTACCTGCACATCGGCGGCGACGAGGCGCACGTGACCAGCCACGCGAACTACACCACGATGGTCGACGCCTTCACCGCGACTGTCGCGTCACTCGGCAAGACAGTGGTCGGCTGGAACGAGTACGCCGGCACGGCGCTGCCGCAGGGCAACGCGGTGGTGCAGTACTGGAACGGCGACCGCACGGCGGTGGCCAACGCGGTGAACGGCCGCGGCGCCCGGGTCGTCCTCTCCCCCGCCGCCCACACGTACGTGCCGCAGAAGCAGGATTCCCGCCAGCCGCTCGGCGGCACCTGGGCGTGCGGCGGACCGTGCGGGCTGGACCGGCACTACAACTGGGACCCGGGCACCTTCATCCCGAACATCGCCGAGACCAGCGTGCTCGGGGTCGAGTCGGCCCTGTGGGGTGAGTTCATCCGCCGCGTCGGCCAGGCGCAGTACTACAGCTTCCCGCGCCTCATCGCCACCGCCGAGGTGGGGTGGACCCCGCAGGCGCAGCGCGACTACGCCGACTTCACCACCCGACTGTCCGTGGCCGGGGGACGGTTGACCGTCGAGGGCGTCAACTTCTTCCCCACCGCCGACGTGCCGTGGCGCCACCAGGCAATCGGCCGGCCCACCGCCGTCGTCGTCGGCGCACCGGCCGGCGCCACCTGGACGGTCACCGCCCCCGGGCTCCGCAGCACCGATCTGGCCGCCACGATCACCTGGAGCGACGGCCGGGTGGAGGCGCTGACACCCGCCGCGACGCGCGAGCCGAGCATCCCGGCGATGCAGATCAACAGCGCGTTCACCGTGGTGTCCCGGCGCACGTTCGGCGCGGCGGGGACGTACACCGGGACGTTGTCCGTGCGCTCGGCCGGGCTGGCCCCGGTCCAGGCGGCGCTGAGCGTCACCGTCCGCGCCAGCTGACCGCCGGCCGGCGCCGTCACCTCGCCACGTGGCGGCGCCGGCCACCGCGCCGTACGTTGCCACGACGACACCCGGAGGCAGGCGTCGGTCATGATGGTGCCGTGATCGAACGCCCGGATGCCATGCAACGCGTGCGGCTGGCGCACACGGAGGCCCTGCTGGCCCAGCTCCGCAGCGCCGGCCCGCTCAGTCGGGCCGACCTCATCCGGCTGACCGGGCTGTCGCGCACCACCCTCTTCGACATCATCGCCGACCTCATCGCCCGCGGTGTGGTCGTCGAGCGGGAGCCCGCGCTGTCCGGCCACCGGGGCCGGGGACGGCCGTCCACGACAGTCAGCCTCAACCCGTCCGCCGGCCGCATCGTCGGCATCGACCTCGGCCGGGCGACGATCACCGTCATCGTCGCCACCCTGGGGCACGACATCCTGGCCCGGGGCAGCCGGCCCATCACGCTGGCGGCGGGGCCGGCCCGGCGGGCCAACGCCGCGATCAAGCTGATCGACGACCTCGTGCAGGAGCACGACATCGATCTGCGGGCGCTGGAGGCGATCGGCCTCGGCCTGCCCGGTCTGGTGGCCGGCCCGGCTCGTCCGGCGGGCGGCGCCAGCCCGTCGGCGGCCGCCAAGCAGGTCCGCGCGCGGATCCAGGACCGGTACGGCGTCGCCGTCGTCACCGACAACAACTCGCGGCTGGCCGCGCTCGCCGAGGGCACCTGGGGAGCGGCCCGCGACGTGCGGGACGCCATCTACGTCCGGTGGAGTGACGGCGTCGGTGGCGGCCTCATCGTCGATGGCCGGCTCGCCCGCGGGGCGAACGGCGCGGCCGGCGAGATCGGCCACGTCAGCGTGGATCCCGACGGGGACCCGTGCCCGTGCGGTGGCCGCGGGTGCCTGGAACTGCTGATTCGTCCGTCGGCGCTCATCGAGCGCTGCGCCGCCCGGGGCGTGACCGTCAGCGACCCGGCCGACCTGGTGGCGCGGGCCCGCGCCGGCGAGCCGACAGTCGAGGACGTGGTGCGGCAGGCCGCGACGCTGCTCGGTCGCGTGCTGGCGGGCATGGTGGTGCAGGTGGATCCGGGCACGGTGGCCATCGGCGGCACCCTGGCCCACGCCGGCGAGGTGGTGCTCGGGCCGGTCCGCGCGGCGATCGCCGAACTGGCGATGCCCCGACACACCCGCCACCCGGACGTCGTGCCGGCCCAGTTCGGCGACGAGGGCGGTGCCCTCGGCGCCGTCGCGGCCGCCCTGCGGCTCAACCTGTCCGAGCCGGCACCCGCCTTCCCCGCCTAGAAGCGGGCCGCGGGAAGGAGCGTGAGCAGGCGCGCGACGTTGTCGGTCACCGCGTCCCGGCCGGCAGCGAGGTATCGGCGCGGGTCGCGGGAGTGCGGCACGGCGGCCCGGACCGCGTCGGTGAACGCCACGTTGAGGGCCGTACCGACGTTGATCTTCACCATGCCACGGGTGACCGCGGCGCGGATCTGCTCCAGCGGCACCCCGGAGGAGCCGTGCAGGACCAGGGGCACCGGTACGGCGTCGCGGATCGCGGTCACCAGGTCGAGATCCAGCGAGGCGGTCCGGTCGGCCATCGCGTGGGAGCTGCCCACCGCTACCGCCAGCGCGTCGACGCCGGTCTCGGCGACGTAGCGGGCGGCCTCGGCCGGGTCGGTGCGGACCCCGGCGGTGTGGGCGCTCGCCGGGGCGTCCGGTTTACCGCCGACGTAGCCGAGTTCCGCCTCCACCCACAGCCGGTGGTCGTGCGCCCACTCGGTCGCCTTGCGGGTGGCGGCCACGTTCGCGGCGTACGGCAGCGTGGACGCGTCGACCATCACGGAGCTGAATCCGGCGTCGGCCGCCTGCTCCAGCAGGGTGGTGTCCTCGACGTGGTCCAGGTGCAGCGACAGGGTGGCGCTGGAGCGCCAGGCGACCTCGGCCGTCGCCGCCGCGATGGCGGACACGCCGGAGTGGTAGCGCGCGGCGTTCTGACTGATCTGCAGGATCGCGGGACGACCGGCACGCTCCGCCGCGGCGGCGATCGCCTGGGCGTACTCGATCGTGATCACGTTGAACGCGAGCACGCCGGTACCGGCGGCCCGGGCCGCCGCTACCAGGTCGGCGGTGGGAACGAGGGTCATCGACGGTCCTCAGGCGACCGGCGCGGTCAGGACGACGGACCGGGTGAGCAGCCGGGGCTGGTCCGGATGCAGGCCGCGACGCACGGCGAGTTCGACGGCGAGGCGCTGCGCGGTCGTGAGGTGCGCCATGGCGTCGATGTCCTCGTGCACCACGATCGCCCCGGTGGCGGCCAGATCGTCGAGGAGGCCCGGCACCACCGGCCCGAAGATCCAGACCACCGACCGGTGGTCCACCACGCTGATCGGACCGTGCCGGAACTCCATCGCCGGGTACGACTCCGCCCACATCTGTGCCGCTTCCCGCAGCTTGAGGGCCGCCTCGTGCGCCACGCCCACCGTCCAGCCGGTGCCGAGGAAGGTGAACTGGTCCCTACCGACCACTGCCGGGTCGAGTGGGGTTGCCAGCTGGGTGCGCGCCTGGTCGATGGCCTGGGTGAGGTCCTCGCCGAGACCGGCACGCCAGAGGGCGAGCGCGGTAGTGGCGAAGCGGGTCTGCACCACCGACTGCTCGTCGGCGAAGTCGAGGACGACGCAGTCGCTCACGAGCCGGGTCACCGGCCGGTCGGCGTCGGTGGTGAGCACTGTCGAGCGGCTGCCGGGCGGCACCTGCTCAAGGAGCCGGATCACCTCGGTGGTGGTGCCGGAACGGGTGATGGCGACCACGCGGTCGTACCGTCGCCCGGTGGGGAACTCCGACGCGGCGAAGGCGTCGGTCTCACCCTGGCCGGCCGACTCCCGCAGCGCCGCGAAACTCTGCGCCATGAAGTACGACGTGCCGCAGCCCACGACGGCGACCCGTTCGCCCGGTTGGGGCAGGGCCCGCGCCACGGCCGGTCGGGCGACCAGATCCACGGCGCGACGCCACGTCTCGGGCTGGGAGGTTATCTCGGAGGCGACGTGCGACACGGTTCCTGCTCTCTGTCGGTGCGGTGCTCGTCCAGTTCGTCGACCGTGGTTCCGGGCAGCAGCCGGGAAGCCACGGCGTCGTCGTACTCGCCCGCCCACGGGCAGGCGACGGCGGCCGCCGAGACGGCCGCGCCTCGGGCGAGGACGTCCCGCCAGGGCGCGCGGGTGAGGAGCCCGTGCGCGAGCACTGCCGCGAGGGCGTCGCCGGCGCCGGTCGGGTTGCCGGCCACCCGTTCGGGCGCGCGGGCGTCGTAGGCGGCCCCGCCGTTGACCGCCACGAACCCGTCCGCGCCGCGGGACACGACGCCGGCGTCGGCGCCGAGCCGGACGAGCCGGTGCGCCACCTCGACGGCGTCGTCGCGGGTGCGCACCGGGCGGCCGAGCAGATCCGCAGCCTCGTGGGCGTTGGGTTTCACCAGCGTCGGGGTGGCGGTGAGCGCGTGGCGGAGCGCGGCACCCTCGGTGTCCACGATGGTCTGGACCCCGCCGGCCCGCGCGATGCTGACGAGATCGCGGTACGCGGTCTCGGGGACGCCGGGTGGCCGGCTGCCGGACAGCACCACCACCCGGGCCGCCCGGACCCGCTGGGCGAACACGTCCCGGAACGCCACCCACTGGGCGGCGGTGACGTACGGACCTGGTTCGTTGAGGACTGTCGCCGTGTCCCGCCCGAGGACGGTGACCGTGCGGCGGGTCTCCGCGTCGAGGCGGGTGAACTGCGCCGGTACGCCTGCGGTCGCCAACTCGGCCTCGATCTGCTCGCCGGCGGCGCCACCGGCCAGGCCGAGGACCATCGTCTCGGCACCCAACTGCCGCAGCACCCGGGCCACGTTCAGGCCCTTGCCGCCGGCGCGGGAGACCACGTCCGTCACCCGGTGGGAGGTGTCCGGCACCAGGTCGGGGACGGTGTAGGTGACGTCCAGGGCCGGATTGAGAGCCACCGAGATGATCAGCTCGCCGGGCGTCCCGGACTCCGGCGGACCGCCGTCCAGGTCTCGTTTCATGTCCGCCTCTTCCGACGATGCCGGCAACACGAGCGCGCATGATCTGTCATGACGTCCAAGCGCCTGAATCACTCACGATGTTGCAGACACTAGGATCTGGCATCGGCGGCGTCAAGGTCGGTCCTGAGCGCTCACACGCGCTCACGGCCTCCGTTGACACCCACATTGAGGAAGCCGCGCAGGTCCGCGTGCCGCGCTCGAACCCCGGCCGGAAATTGCACCAACTTGCACGGCGGCGTGAAGCCGGAGGCTGGAGCGCCGGCACGTGACGGGCTGCCGCGAGCCGGAAACCCCTCCCTTGACGGGCGTCGATATCACTCGTAAGTTCGTCCGACATCAGACGTAGGACAATCCCCCCGCTGTCCGAAGGACCACCCATGACCACACGACTCCCCCGCCGCGCGGTCGCACTGGCGGGTGCCGCCGGTGCCCTCGCCGCAGTCGTTCCGCCCGGACGCGCCGATGCCGCGATCGCCTCGACGTCCCTCCCGGTGCTCGGCGTCTCCGACGACTGGAACGCCGTCCTCGCCCGTACGCCTCAGGTGCAGCTCGCACCCGGCGCCACCTACACCCTCACCGCGCCGGTCACCCTGCCCGACCGGTGTCTCATCGTCGGCAACGGCGCGACGGTGACCGTTGCCAACGACCAGACCGGCGCACTGTCCATCGTGGGCCGCAGCGGTGTCACCATCAGCGGCGTCCACTTCCTCGGACGCCAGGCCAGCCCGGTCGGCACCGCGCCACAGTTCGCGCACGTCGCCGTCCGGATCAGCCGCAGCACCGGCGTACGCATCCTGGACTGCGACTTCACGAACTGGCGCGGCGCCGGCCTGGCGATCACCGGCTCGACCGCCGACGACTACTTCGGCTACCGGCTCAAGGTCAGCGGCAACGCATTTCACCGGTGCTACTTCGGCGTCTCGCTGGCCGACCGCAGTGAGTACTCGCAGTTGACCGCGAACAGCTTCACCTCGTGCCGACTCGCCATCTGGAACTCGTCGGGAAACTGGACGATCAACGGCAACATCGCCGTCGGCTGCTACGGCGCCTACTACTCGTTCGCCCAGACCAGCCCGTACGGCGCGCTCGCCGGTGACAACTGGGGGCACGGCAGCCTGACCGGCAACACCTTCAACCACTGCAACGGCGGCGTCCCCGTGCGCTGGAGCACCGCCCTGTCGTTCCCGATCGGCGCGACGGTCCGCGACCCGGGCACCGGTGTGGTCGTCGACGGTGTCCTGCCACCGACCTTCACCGGCAACACCCTCTGGTACAGCGACATCCGCGCCACGAACCTGCTCGGCACCCGCTGGCTGCTGTCCGGGTGCACGCTCTCCAACCTCGCCGTCACCTGCGCCGGCACCGCGCCGGTGCACCTGGTCGGCACGCAGTCCAACAGCGGCACCGCGCCCCTGTTGCAGGGCAACGTCAAGGACCTCCTACCGCTCTGACCGATCGGGGTACGCCACAGTGATCTCATCCCGCAAGCGGCTTCCTTCTCTCGTACTCGCCTCCCTGCTGGCCGGCGTGGGGCTCGGAGTCCCGACGCCGGCGCAGGCGGCGGCCAACCCGGCACCCCAGGTCGCGCCGAGCGTCCGGGAGTGGACCGGCGGCACCGGCACGTACACGCTGACCCCGTCGTCCCGGATCCTGGTGGACCCCGTGTCCGCCGCCCAGTTGTCGTCGGCCGCGACGTCGCTGCGCGTCGACCTCGGCGCGGTGAGCGGCGTGGACGTACCTGTCGTCTCGTCGGCGACGCCCGGGACCGGCGACATCCTGCTCACCCTGGCGAGCACCGACGCCGGCATCGGCGACCAGGGCTATCTGCTGACCGCCGGCCCGACAGTCGTGGTCCGCGCGAACGCGGCGGCCGGCGTCTACTACGGCACCCAGACCCTGCTGCAAATGATCAAGCAGAGCGCGACGAGGACGACGATGCCGGCGGGGACCATCCGGGACTATCCGCAGTACCGGGACCGGGGGGTGATGCTCGACGTCGGCCGGCACTTCTACGAGATGGACTACCTGGAGAACCTTCTCCGCCGGATGGCGTGGCTACGCCTGAACACGTTGCGCCTGCACCTCACCGAGTGGAACGGCTTCCGGCTGCGTAGCGACAGGTACCCGGGTCTGGCGTCGGCGCAGTCCTACAGCAAGGCCGACCTGCGCCGGTTGCAGGACGTCGCCAAGCGCTACCACATCACCATCGTTCCCGAGATCGACCTGCCGGGTCACGCGACGGCGATGACGAGGTACGACCCGACGATGCGGTTCTCCTGCGCGTCGATGGACTACGCGCCCTGGCCGGGCGGGTCGAACGGCGGCTGGACGCTGAACCTGACCAAGGAGAACGCCCGCACGTTCGTCATGAACCTGCTGTCGGAGTTCGTGCCGCTGTTCGACGGTCCGTACTTCCACATCGGCGGCGACGAGTACCAGACCGACAGCGCCAAGAACGCGTGCCCCGAGCTGGTCAGCTACGCGCAGGCGCGGGGCTTCGCGTACCCCGGTGACGTCTTCACCGAGTTCATGAACCTGATGAACGACAAGGTGCGCTCGTACGGCAAGACGGCCCAGCTGTGGAACTGGTGGGAGACGAACGGTCAGCAGACCAGCATCAAGCCGGCGACCAGCATCGTCCTCACCCCGTACACCGGGTCGCTCAACTACTTCTACAACCTGGGCTACACGGTGGTCGGCGTGCCGGAGAGCACCTTGTACGTGACTCCCGGCCTGAACCTCTACGTCAACACGAAGAACGTCTACGAGAGCTGGACGCCGGACACCAACGCCAAGGTCAACGGTTATCAGATGGCCCGCTGGTCGGACGCCGTGGAGTACCAGAGCGACGAGTGGTTCGACCAGTACGCGAAGCGGCCGGCCGAGGTCCTGGCCGAGCGCCTGTGGGGCGGGCCGCGGTCGAGCACTGTGGAGGCGTTCTTCGCCCGCGTGGACGCGATCGGGGACGCCCCGGGCGTGCCGAGCGTGGTCCAGGTCAACGACAACACCGTGGGGACCGGCGACAACCAGTTCAGCTACTCGGGCACGTGGTCTTACGGGGCCGGCGGCACCCAGCAGTTCCAGCGCGACGACCACTACAGCAGCACGCTCGACAGCGCCTACCAGGTGCGGTTCACCGGCAACAAGATCAAGCTCTTCGTGGCCCGGGCGCCGAACCACGGCCGGGCGGGCGTCTCGATCGACGGCGGCCCGGAGACTGTCGTCGACCTGTACTCCCCCACCCGGGTGGACCAGGCGATGGTCTTCACCAGCGGACCGCTCGCGCAGGGCTCGCACGTCCTGAAGGTGCGGGTGCTGAACAGCAAGAACGCGAACTCATCCGGTACGGCGGTCACGGCGGACAAGGTCGAGGCGTCCACGGCGCCGATCCCGGTGGCCGCCTTCGACCCGTCGACCGAGTACCGCGTGGTCAACCGCAACAGCGCCAAGGTGCTGGAGGTGCCGGCGGGCAGCGGGGACGGCGGCGGTGCCGTCCAGTGGTCGGGCAACGGCGGGGCGCACCAACGCTGGACGCTCGTCGAGGCCGGCGGCGGCTACCACCGCATCGTCAACCGCAGCAGCGGCAAGGTGCTGGACGTCTCGGGCTCGTCCACCGCCGACGGGGCGAGCGTCGTGCAGTGGACGTCCCACGGCGGCGCGAACCAACTGTGGAGCGTCATCCCGGTCGGCACGTACTTCAAGATCATCAACCGGAACTCCGGCAAGGCGCTCACCGTCGCCAACGCCGCGACCACCGACGGCGCCGCAGTCGTCCAGTCGACCTACCGCGGAGGTACCGAACAGCAATGGACCATCACCCGATGAACTGCCGATCGAGGCTGCCCCGGGGCGCGCTGGCCCGGACCGGTACCGCCGCCACCGCCGCGCTCGTCCTCCTGCTGAGCCTGCTGATGCCGGTGTCCGCCGCTCAGGCGGCCACGGCGACGCTGAACTACGCGGTCAACCAGACCTTCAACGGCAGCAGTACCTTCCTCGACAGGTCGGCAGACCTGCCCGCCGTCGCGAACCTGACCCAGGGAGCGATCGCGGTCCGGTTCCGGTCCACGAGCACCGCCGTCGCGAAGAGCTTCTTCAGCGCCTCGCACACCGCCGACGACTCCAGCAACCTGTCGTTCTCCCTCAACGGCGGCGCGGTGTACTTCGAGAACCGGGAGAACGGGGCGTACGCCACGCAGGTGACGTCCACCGGCGGCCCCTACAACGACGGGGTCTGGCACACGGCGATCCTGACCGTCGGCAGCGAGGGCACCCGCCTCTACGTCGACGGGACGGTACGCGCCACCAACCCCTCCACCAGGTTTTTTGCCAACGTCCGGGACCTCAACGGCATGTGGGTCGGCCGCAACGTCGATGCCCAGGGACCTCAGTGGCACTACGGCGGCGACCTCGACTACGTGCGCGTCTACGGCACACCGCTGACGGCGGGCGAGATCAGCGACCTCAGCATGCGCATCGACTACACGATCCCGTTCCTGGACCTGAAGGACGACACGCGCCGCCAGGTGCTCACCGACCGTCAGGCCGGGCAGTACCTCGGGCACCCCGACACCGTCCTGCTCGACGACGGGCGCACGATGTTCGCGGTCTACCCCATGGGCCACGGCACCGGCCAGATCATCCTGAAGCGCAGCGACGACGGTGGCCGCACCTGGACCGGCCGGCTCCCCACGCCGGCGAGCTGGGCCACCAGCAAGGAGACGCCGACCCTCTACAAGGTGGTGAAGCCGAACGGGACGACCCGGCTGCTGCTGGTCAGCGGCCTCCCGGCGAGCCCGGGCGGCTTCAAGACCGCGTACTCCGACGACAGCGGCCGGTCCTGGTCGGAGTTCACCCACCACTTCGCGGACGCCGGCTTCGCCGGCTACGTCGCCCACGCCACACTGGTGCGCCTCAAGAAGGCCGACGGATCCTGGGACTTTCGGTATCTGGGCATCTTCCACGACGGCGGCTACAACAACTGGAAGACCTACCTGAGCTTCGACGCCGCCGGCAACGCCGTCTGGAGCACCCCCACCCGGCTGCTCGCCGCGCACAACGCCATCGAGAAGTACGCCGGCCTGTGCGAGATCGAGATCATCCGCTCGCCGGACGGCCGCCAGCTCGCGCTGCTCGCCCGGGCGCAGAACAAGCGCACCAACGCCATGGTCGCCTTCTCCAACGACGAGGGGAACACCTGGACCGAGCCGCGCGAGATGCAGGGCGCGCTGATGGGCGAGCGGCATGCCGCCACGTACGACCCGGCCACCGGTCGACTCGTCATCACCTTCCGCGACATCATCCGCAACAGCGTGAGCAACACCGGCGCGTGGGTGGCCGGCGACTGGGTGGCCTGGGTCGGCACGTACGACGACCTGGTCAACTCGCGGGAGGGCCAGTACCGGGTGCGGTTGCTGGAGGACTTCACGCCCTCGGTCAAGAGCGGCGACACCGGCTACGCCGGCAACGTGGTGCTCCCCGACGGGACGTTCGTGCTGACGTCGTACGGATACTTCGACCCGGCGGACACGAGCTACCCGTACATCATGACCGTCCGGTTCAGCCTGAAGGAACTCGACGCCCTGAACGGTTCGTTCGACCCGAACGCGAGCTACACGCTCACGAACCGCGCCAGCGGGAAGGTCATGGAGGTCGCGGTCGCCGCACCGGCTGACGGCGGCGACGCCGTCCAGTGGGCCGACAACGGTGGCCTGCACCAGAAGTGGTCGATAGTTCCCCTCGGCAACGGCTACCACCGCATCGTCAACCGCCGCAGCGGACGCGCCCTCGACGTGGCCGGCAGCTCGACGGCGGACGGCGCGGACGTGATCCAGTGGACCTACTCGGGTGCGGCCAATCAGCAGTGGCGGATCACGCGCGTCGGCACCCACGTCACCATCACGAACCGCAACAGCGGCCGGGTGCTCGACCTCGACGGGACGATCACCGACAACGGCGCGGACGTCGTCCAGCGCACCGCCACCGGCGCGACCCGCCAGCAGTGGTCCCTCTCCTAGGACCGCCGTCGCAGGACGCCGCGGGCTGCTCCAGCAGCCCGCGGCGTCGCTTGCACAGGGGTACGGGGTCAGCTCCCCGACGCTGACGCCACAGCTCTGCCGGTGACCGTCAGGTCGGCCACCGTGGTCCACGGCCCCCGGCCGCCGGCCTCGCTCAGTGCCCGCAGGCGCACGTACCGCCCGCTGCGGGCGGCGGTAAACGGCACCACCTTCTGCGTCGACGTGTCGGCGAAGGTCCCCGACGCCACCGGTGTGCCCCAGTTGCTCGGGCTGTCGGAAACGTACACCTCGTAACCGCCGACCCGGCCGTTCACTCCCCCGTCCTGCCGGGGCAGGTACCGCAGCCCGTCGACCTGGTACGTGGCACCCAGATCGAGCTGGATCTCGTGCGGCAGGGGCGCGGCGGTGGACGACCAGGCGGTGTGCCAGAAGGTGGCCGTACTCCCGTCGAAGGCGTTGGTGGCCGCGCCGTTCTCCGCGCTGGTCTCCTCGCTGTCGGCGTACACGAGTCGCCAGTTGTCGCGCGGGATCGGCGGCGGCGTCGTGCTCGTGCCGGCGACGGGCAGCACCGCGCCGTCGATCCGGGTCTGGAACGCGGCGCTCCGCGACCCGGCCTTGATCCGCAGAACCCCGTCGGCGTAGAACCAACCGCTGCTCCCCGAGTCGTACGCGGCCCGGGTGGCCAGCGACGGCAGGGTCTGCCCGGCGACCGTTACCGCGCGGGGAGCTGCCGCGAGGTGCGCGGTGAACTCGTAGGAGCGTGACGACGGCTTGCCCGCGTACGTGCCGACGGAGGCGCCCACGTCCACGGTGACCGTCCCGGTGCCGGACGTCGGTGCCGTCATGCCGACCTGCTGGGTTGCGTACGCCCCGCCCTGGTAGGCGCGGGTGACGCCGTCGTCCTCGTAGAGCGTGAAGCTCGACGAGCCGCGCGGATACAGGTCGTAGGTGAGCGTGGAGACCGGCTTCTCGCCTGTGTGATTCATCTGCGGCCACATCGGCACGATCGAGCCGCCCTTGACGAACAGGGGCAGCCGGTCGAGCGGCGCGGCGTACCCGTTCAGGGTGAGCGGGCCCTGGTACACCCGCCCGGTCCAGTAGTCGGTCCAGGTGCCGGCCGGCAGGTAGATGCCGTCGCGCAGCTCGGTGTCGGAGACCACCGGCGCCACCAGGAACGCGTCGCCCGCCATGAACTCCCCGGACGTGGCGTTGCCCCGGGCTACCGGGTCGTTGGGGTACTCCAGCACCAGGGCCCGGGTCGCCGGCACGCCTGTCACGCTGGCCACGCGGCTCATCGTGTAGTGGTACGGCATCAGCCGCATCTTGAGCTGGAGGTACCGGCGGTTGATCGACAGGTACGGCTCGGCGTACCGCCAGGGCTGCTTGTCCTGGTAGCCGGCCGCCGGGTTGGTCGCGCCCCAGCCGGACATCGTCATGAACGCCGGCGTGAACGACTTCCACTGCAGGTCCCGCACGTAGGTGTTCGGGCTGCCCCCGAAGATCCCGTCGACGTCGCCGGTGGCGTAGTTGAGGCCGGACAGCCCGGCGCCGGCCACGGCCGGCACGGTCCACCGCATGTCGTCCCACCGCCCGTACGTGTCACCGGTCCAGACGACGGCGTTGCGCTGGGTGCCGGCCCAACCGTCGACGGTCCACACGTACCGGCGGGCGTCGGAGTTGCGCTCGATGCCGTCCACCGCCTGCTGGACGCCACGGAACGCGTTCTGGTAGCCGCCACCGACCCACGCGACGTCGGTCTTGACGCCCCGCGTACCGGCGGTGCCCACCTCGTAGTCGATGGACGACAGGCCGGTGGAGGTCCACAGGCCGGTCTGGAAACCGAGCGCCTTGGCGCCGGCGACGGTCGCGGGCAGGTCGGTGTAGCCGCAGCCGTACCCGTCGTTGGGCAGGAACCAGCCCGACGGCATGTCCTTGGCGCGGGCCTCCCGCGCGTACGACAGCACGTCGGGGGTCCGCTGGTGCCCGGCCCGGTTGTGGTCGCCCTGGTAGGCCGGGTTGGACGCGTTGAAGCAGTCGGCGTTGCCGAGTTCGAGGCCCCACATCGGGCTCAGGAACGGTTTGCCGGTCACGTCGGTGTACGCGCCGAGCACGCCCTTGAGCGAGTCACCCACGAAGTAGTACGCGTCGAACCGTTCCTCGTTGTGGGTGGTGGTCACCGGCGCGGTGAAGCCGTACGAGCCGGACGCCCACGTGTTGCGCAGGACGCCGTAGCCGTTGGTGGACAGGTAGAAGGGCGCCGGACTGGCGTTGGTGTTCTCCCGCCACTGGTTGTCCACGGCGATCGGCACCGTCTTGTCGCGCAACGCCCACTCCCCGAGGCGCAGGCCGGTGCCGTAGAACTGCTCGTCCGCGGCGCGGGCCAGCCGTTGCGTGGTGCGGCCCGAGCCCCAGTCGAGGGGTTGCGACTCCCGCCAGATCAGCCTCCCGTCCGGGCGCTGGACCTGCATCGTCAGGGGGCTCTTGGTGATCCGGATGACCACCGCCGCGGTGGCGATGCGGAAGGCGCTGCCCTCGTCGGTCGCCGTGCTGGCGACCGTACCGAAGTCGGTCCGTACGGTGATCTCGTTCGCCGCCGGTTCGGTGAAGGTGCCGTTGGGCGCGACCCAGACGCGGAAGATGTCCGCGCGGGCCAGGGTGAGCCGGATGCGGGCGGCAGTGCTGGTGGTGATGGTGTACGTGTTCCCGGCGCGGGTGAGGCCGGTCGCGCTGCCCGGTGTGCTCGCCCGGGCGGGTACGGCGTGCAGCATCGCGGCGAGCAGGATGAGGACCACGACGGCGGCCCGGGCGGACGTACGGCGGGTGGGCGCGGGCAGCGATGACCAGATCATCGTTTTCTCCCGGTGTGGTGAGGATGACATTCACAGGGACCGATGAAATGGAATGCTGCACCCGCTTGACTCAAGATGCAATAAGTAGCCCGCGATTTTGCATCGAGTTACATCTTTGCCCGGTGCCCGTGTTCACACGAGTGCGCCGGCCGACGATCCAGGCAGCCGACCGTCAGACCTGGAGGACGGTGACCCCGGCCTGCTCGACGAGGCTCACCTGCCGCGGGTCGGCCGACCGGTCGGTGATCAGGGTGTCGATGTCGCCCAGCGGGCAGATCCGGTTGAAGCTGCGGCGGCCCAGCTTCGAGGCGTCCGCGACGACTATCGTCCGCGCCGCGCTGGTCACCATGACGTGGTTGACCGCCGCCTCGCCGTCGTTGTGGGCGCTCGCGCCGTGCTGGTGGTCGATCGCGTCCACCCCGAGCACGACGACGTCCAGCGCCACGGACGCGAGCATCGTCTCCGCGATCCGGCCGACCAGCTCGTACGACTGGGTCCGGGCCGTCCCGCCGGTGAGCACCACCCGGATGTGCGGACGCACGATGAGTTCGTGGGCGATGTTCAGCGCGTTGGTCACCACCGTGGCCGCCGACAACTGCCCGTCGGGGTCGGTGCGCAGCGCGAGCGCCCGGGCGACCTCGGTCGTCGTGGTGCCGCCGTTGAGCCCGACCGTGCTGCCCGGCGGGATCAACGCGAGGGCGGCAGCGGCGATCCGCTGCTTCTCCGATGCCTGCCGCACCGCCTTGTAGCGCAGCGGCAGGTCGTAGGAGACGTTGGTGACGACCACGCCGCCCCGGGTGCGCGTCACCAACTGCTGGGTGGCCAGCTCGTCGAAGTCACGGCGGATGGTCGCCGTGCTCACGCCCAGCTCACGGGCGGTGGACTCGATGTCGAGCTGACCCTCGACCGCGACCATCTCCAGGAGCCGGTGCCACCGCTCGCGCTGGTTCACGTCCCACTCCGGTCGCTCCGCCTGCCCATGCGGCCATCTTCGCATCTCCGGTGCGTGGGCAGTTCACGGGAACGACTGCGTGGTCAGTTCACGGGAACGACGCGGGGCCGGTGGGCGACCTGCGCGGCCGCCGCACCGCAACAGGTCGCACACCGACCCCCACCAACCCGGGCCGACCTGGTGGTCGCCGCCGGTGACCGGCCGCCCGGGCGGCGTCAGGACGGCGTGAGCCGCCAGTGCTGGGAGGCGCTGCCGGTGTCGGTCTGCTGCACGATCGTGGCCCCGTTGGTGGTCGCGCCGCCGGCCACGGCCAGGACCTTGCCGGTCTGCACGTTGACGAGCTTCACGAACTCGCCGGACGCCGTCACGACCCGCCACTGCTGGTTGCCGCCGCCGGTAGCGGTCCACTGGATGACCCGCGCCCCGTCCGCCGTGGAACTCGCCTCGACGTCCGCGAGCAGACCCGAGCTGACGCTGGTCATCGTGGTGACGGCACCCACCGCGCCGGCCATCAGCCACGCCTGGTTGGCACCGCCGTTGGGGGTCCACTGGATCAGCTGCACGCCGGTGACCCGGGACAGGTCCGGCACGTCGAGGGCCTTGCCGCTGGCCCGGTTGACCACCGTGTGGCGGACGGCGCCCGACTGGCCGCTCAGGGTGGCTTCGAAGGAGATCGGCTGGGCCTGCACCTGGTGCAGGTCGAAGACGACGATCTCGTTCGCGCCGACCCGCAGCCACGGCGCCGGGCAGTAGAGCCGCTGCTGGGGCCCCACCTTCCAGTAGCGGCCCAGGTTGCGGCCGTTGACCCAGACCACGCCCTTGGTCCAGCGGGACATGTCGAGGTACGTGTCGCCGGTCTGGGTGAGGTTCACCGTGGCCTTGAAGAAGATGCCGGGCCGCGAGCTGTTGCTGAGCACCGGACGGAGGCCGGCCACGAACGCCTCGTCGACCGGCAGCAGGTGGGTCTGCCAGTTGGTCAACGTGCCGGTCAGGGTGCCCGCGTCGACGAGGGACACGCGTTCGGTGATGCCCTTGCGGTCGACGAGCGCCTGACCGTAGTTGTTCCGGCCCATGCCCTCGACCAGGATGTCGAGCGTGGGGCTGCCGCTCGCCGAGGTCTTCAACGCCAGCGGCGCGTCCTGCACCGTCACGCCGAGCGGCGTCGTGTAGGCCGCCGGAAGGTTGCTCCGGGACATTCCGCCCTGGTAGACGCCGTCGAGGAACACCGTCGCATAGTCGCGTACCGACCTGACGTCCAGCGTCGCCCGGGTGTAGCCGGGCAGGACCCGGCGGTAGAGCATGAAGCCGGAGTTCTGGCCGTACATCTCCATCGGTTGTGGATTCGTCTGGGTCGGCAGCGCGGCCGGCAGGTTGTCCCACAGCGAGGCGTACGGCGTGGGCAGCACCGCCTGGCCGCCGGTACGCACGATGGTGGGGATCGGCGCGGGCACGGCCGGCAGCGTCACCCCGAGGGCCGTGCCGATGATCTCGCGGTAGGTCGGATACAGCCGCGACGGGCCGCCCTGCTCGGTGATCGGCGCACCGTAGTCGTAGGTGGTGATGTCCGCCTGGTAGCCGGAGCCGTTGTCGGCGGCGTTCGCACCCGCGGAGTACCCGAAGTTCGTTCCACCGTGGATCATGTAGATGTTGAACGACAGCCGGCCGGCCATCAGGCCCCGCAGCTGGCTGGAGATGTCGGTGTTCGAGCCGGCGAAGCCACCGTCGCCCCAGTGGGTCAACCAGCCCGGGTAGAGCTCGCCGGACATGGCCGGGACGGTCGGGAAGGACTGCCGCGCGGCGGCGATGGCGGCGGCGTCACCACCGCTGAGCGCGATCGCGCCACCGGTGACGACAGTCCGGTTGCCCTGCACCTGGCCGAGGCCGTCCTCGGTGTAGAACGGTCCGGTGATCCCGGCCCGCAGCCACAGTTGTCGCAACTCCTCCAGGTAGACGGCGTCGTTGCCGTACGAGCCGTACTCGTTCTCGATCTGGACCATCAGGATCGGCCCGCCGTTGGCCACCATCAGCGGCTTGACCACCGCGGCGAGAGCGGTGATGTAGCGCGTGACGGCGGCCATGTAGTTGGGGTCGGCGGCGGTGCGGACGCGCAGCCTGATGCTCGGGTTGCGCAGTAGGTACGGCGGTAGACCACCCAGGTCCCACTCGCCGCAGACGTACGGGCCGGGACGCAGCAGCACGTACATGCCCTCGGCCTGGCACAGGCGGATGAAGCCGGCGATGTCCCGCCGATCGGTGGTGAAGTCGAAGACGCCCTGTCGTTCCTCGATGTGGTTCCACATCACGTAGATGGCGATCGTGTTCATGCCCATCGCCTTGGCCATCTGGATCCGGTGCCGCCAGTACTGCACCGGGATGCGGGCCGGGTGCATCTCGCCGCTGCGGATCTGGAACGGCTGGCCGTCGAGCAGGAAGTCGCTGCCGTCGGCGGAGAACCCGAAGGTCTGCGCCGCCGCCGCGGCGTTGGCCGGGCCGCCCGAGGTCAGCATCGCCGCGAACGGACTGAGCACGCCGAGGGTGAGGAGTTGGCGCCGTTCCATGGGGTCTCCTTCGGACAGGCGTCGCCGGCGGCGGTCGCGGGCCGGGGACCGGCCCGACCGCCGGAATGACGAAGGTGGTCGATGCGATTGAGCCTGCCAGACGACGCAACATGATGTAAATATGTGCGCCCTATCCGGCATCTTCGATCAGAGCGGCCGTCCACCCTGGATGCCCGCGCCCCCGCGCACCCTCCCGCATCGATCTATTGACGACCGGCCGGCGTCCGGTTAGCGTCCCGACATCAGATATCCGACGTCTTACGCCTTGCTTCCCCCGTTCGCACCCCCGTCCCCCGGAAGGAATCCTGTGTCTCCTGTCCGAGCACTGTCGCGCCGAGTGACAGCTGTCGTGGTCGCCGTCCTCGGCGTGGCCGCGATCCTGCCCGCCACGCCAGCTCACGCCGCCCCCGCCGGCGTGAGCGCCACCGCCAGCGCCGACTGCACGACCGGCCGGCTCAACCTGCGGCTCACCAACGGCAGCACCACCGCGCAGACCTTCACCGTCACCTGGCCGGGCCGCACCAACTCGCCCTGGACCCGGACGGTCGCAGCCGGCAGCAGCAGCAACGAGCTGTACTGGACCCTCCCTGCGGGCACCGCGTACACCCTGCGGACGACCACCCCGACCGGGCTGGACGACACCTCCGCCGGCATCTTCCACTGCGGCACCGGCATGTCCGCGCTCGCCAGTTACGACTGCACGGCCGGCCGGCTCCAGCTCGCCCTGGAGAACCGCACCACCACCGCCCGCGACTTCACCGTCGCGTGGCCCGGGCGCACCGGTTCCCCGTGGACCCGCAGCATCGCGGCCGGCGGCAACTACCTGCACTACTGGACCGTCGGCGCCGGCACCGCGTACACCCTGCGGGTCACCGCTTCCGGTTTCGACACCACGGTGCGCGGCACCGCCGGGTGCGGCCTGGCCGCCGGCACCCCGCAGATGAACAGCACGGCGGTGCTGACCACCCAGAGCGTCATCCGCAACCTCAACGGCGCCAACGGCCGGTACGACGGAACGGCGGCCTCGGTCCGGATCCCGGGCATGGCCGTCACCAACAACGGCACCGTCATCGCCGTCGCAGACGCCCGGGTCAACGGCTCGTACGACCTGGGTGGCGGCACCAACAACATCCAGATCGCCATGACCCGCAGCACCGACGGTGGACGTACCTTCGACCAGCCGCGCGTCATCCACGCGCCGGCCACCATCAGTGAGGGAGCGGGCGACCCGAGCCTGCTGGTGGACCGCACCACAGGTGTCGTCTACTGCTTCTACACCCGCTCCCCCAAGCCGGGCATCAGCTTCTGGTCCGGCTCCTCGGGTCTGAACACCGCCGACGACCCGAACAGCCTGCACCTGCAATACATCACCAGCCGGGACAACGGCGCCACCTGGAGCGCCCCGGTGGAGCTGAACCCGACCATCAAGGTGGCGACCTGGCAGCAGGCGTTCTTCTCCTCCGGGCACGGCATCCAGAGCAGCACCGGACGCCTGATCCAGCCGTTCGTCTACCGGGACGCGGCGGGCCTGACCCAGACCGGCAACATCTACAGCGACGACCACGGCGTGACGTGGCGGCGCGGCGGACCGGCGGGCGGGAACATCAACGAGAGCAAGGCGATCGAGCGCGGCACCGGGGCGATCGTGCAGAACATGCGGCACAACAGCACCCGCAGCCGGTTCTACTCCACGTCCACCGACGGTGGCGTGACGTTCGGCCCGGCCACGGCCAGCGCCGTGCTGACCGATCCGCTGTGCAACGCCGACGAGATCTCCTACCTGCGCCCGTCCGAGGTGGGCACGAACGGCGCTCCGGTGCGCACCCGCACCGCCCTGTTCAGCAACAACGCCGCCCCGGCCGCGCGCAACGACCTCACGGTCCGGCTCTCCACCGACGACGGCGCCAGCTGGCCGGCCCGTGCGCTGGTCAAGCCGGGCGGCGCGGGCTACTCGACGATGGCCGTGCTGAACGACGGGACGGTCGGCAACCTGTACGAGGTGGGCAACACCGGCGGGATCTTCTTCGCCCGCTTCACTGTGGACTGGGTCAAGGGGGCCTGACCCGCGACCTTCCGTCCCCGGTGCCGGCGTCCCTCCGGCACCGGGGACGGTCCCGTCTTCCCGGTCAGCAATCGAGGGTGCGGATCACGTCCCCGGCGTCCAGCCGGGGCAGACGTGCCGGCCCGGTGTGCGCGGCCGGGTGCCCGAGGTTCAGCAGGAGCAGCACCTCGTGCCGACCGTCGGGGAGGAACTCCCGCTGGACGCCCGCGACGTCGAAACCGGCCATCGGGCCGGCGGCGAGACCGGCGGCGCGGACACCGACGATCAGGTAGCCGATCTGCAGAGTCGCGCTGAACCGGGCCTGCTCGACGCGCGCCGCCCGGTCCGTCAGCCACTCCCGGGCCTGTGGTCGGTGCGGATACAGCTCGGGCAGCCGCTCGTGAAAGTCGACGTCGGCGGCGAGGATCGCGGTCAGCGGGGCGCTGGCCGTCCTGGCCCGGTTGGCGCTGGACAGGTGCGGCAGCAGCCGGGCCCGGGACTCCGGCGAGCGCAGCAGCAGCACCCGCAGCGGCTGGCCGTTGTACGCGGTCGGCCCGTACCGGATCAGGTCGTGGATCGCCGCTACCTGCGCGTCGGTGACCGGTTCGTCGGTGAACGCCTCGGCCGTTCGGGCCGCCCGGAACAGCAGGTCCTGGGCGGCCCGGTCCAGCGCGAGCAGGTCGGACGTGGTCGGTGCGGTCATGCCGGCGCTGCCGTGGTGTACCCACCCCTGTGGTGCACCAGCGGGGCACCGTCGCCGCCGTCGCTCAGGGCGAGCGGTTCGGCGATCACCAGCGTGTGGTCGCCGGCCGGGACGCGGTGCACCACCCGGCAGAGCAGCCGGGCCAGCACCCCGCTCAGCAGCGGCACCCCGAACGGGCCGGGTGTCCAGTCCGGGTAGGCGGCGAACCGGTCGATGCCGCTGGTGGCGAAGACCGTCGCGGCTTCCCGCTGCCGCGCGGCCAGCAGATGCACCGCGACGTGCTCGGCGCGGGCCAGCACCGGCCAGCTCGACGACGCCGTACCGAGGCAGAACGAGACGAGCGGCGGATCCAACGAGACCGAGGTGAACGAGGTGGCGGTGAACCCGGCCCGGAGGGGTGCGCCGATCCCACCAAGGCAGGCCGGGTCGGTGGACCGGGCCACGGCGGTGACCACCGTGACGCTGGTGGCCTGCCGGCGCAGCAGCGCGCGGAACAGGTCCCGGTCCACCGGTCGCAGCTCGGTCGCGTCCGTTGTCGGACGCTCCACGGTGGTCACGCCGGCACCAGCGTCGGCGCGGCGTACGAGCTGGCCGGTCGGGGCAGGCCGTAGTGCTCGCGCAGGGTCGCGCCCGTGTATCCGGTGCGGAACAACCCTCGCGCTCGCAGCACCGGCACCACGTGGTCGACGAAGTCGGCGAGCCCGCCGGGCAGGTGCGGCGGCATGATGTTGAACCCGTCGGCGGCGCCCTGGGTGAACCACAGCTCGATCTGGTCGGCGACCTGCTCCGGGGTGCCGGCGACCACGCGGTGACCCCGGCCGCCACCGAGCCGGCCGATGAGCTGCCGGACGGTGAGCTTCTCCCGGCGGGCCAGGTCGGTGACGAGCTGGTAGCGGCTCTGGTGGGCCTGCACGGTGCCGGAGTCCGGCAGCTCGGGCAGCGGGGAGTCCAGCGGCAGGCCGGTGAGGTCGATGCCGAGCATCCCGGAGAGCTGCGCGAGGGCGTACTCGGGGACGATCAGCTCCTCCAGCTCGGCGGCGAGCGTGCGCGCCTCGGCCTCGGTGCCGCCGATCACGGGCGCGATGCCGGGCAGCACCTTCACCAGGTCGGGGTTCCGGCCGGCGGCGGTGACCTGACGGCGCAGCTCGGCGTAGAAGCGCTGCCCGTCGGCGAGGGTCTGCTGGGCGGTGAAGACGGCCTCGGCGAACCGGGCGGCGAAGGCGATCCCGTCCGGCGACGAGCCGGCCTGCACGAGCAGCGGCCGGCCCTGCGGCGGTCGGGGAATGTTGAGCGGGCCGCGAACCTGGAACTCCGGCCCGCGGTGGGCCACCTCGTGCACCCGGTCGGTGTCGGCGAAGATCCCGCCGGAGGTGTCGAAGACCAGCGCGTCGTCCTCCCAGCTGTCCCAGAGCTTGATCGCCACGTCGACGAACTCGGCGGCCCGCCGGTAGCGGTCGGCGTGCGCGGGGTGGCTGTCGCGGTTGAAGTTGACCGCCTCCCGCTCCTGGGCGGAGGTGACGATGTTCCAGCCGGCGCGGCCACCGCTGAGATGGTCCAGGGACGCGAACTTGCGGGCGACGTGGAACGGCTCGTTGTAGGTGGTGGAGACGGTCGCGATGAGACCGATGTGCTCGGTCACGGCGGCGAGCGACGCGAGCAGGGTCAGCGGCTCGAAGACGGCCTGGATGTTGTGCCGGGGGTTCGGCCCGACCGACAGCCCGTCGGCGAGGAACAGCGAGTCGAGGGTGCCGCGTTCGGCGATCCGGGCCAGCTCCTGGAAGTGCCGCACGTCGGTGACCCGACGCGGGTCGGTGCGCGGGTGCCGCCAGGCGGCCTCGTGGTGGCCGACGCCCATCAGGAACGCGTTGAGGTGCAGGGTTCGAGGCATGACAGTGTCCTATCCGGCGGAGACGTCGACGCGCCATGTGGAGAAGCGGCGTTCGAGGGCGACGAGGAGCTGGTTGACGACCAGACCGATGGCGGAGATCGTGATGATCCCGGAGTACATGTCGGGGATCGCGAAGTTGTACTGCGCGTAGTTGACGAGGTAGCCGAGGCCGGCCTTCGCGCCGACCATCTCGGCCGCGACGAGCACCAGGATCGAGTACGCCCCGGCCAGCCGTACGCCGGTGAAGATGGTCGGCACCGCCGCCGGCAGGATCACCTTCTGGAACAGCCGCAGATGATTCAGGCCCATCGAGCGGGCCGAGCGGATCAGCAGCGGGTCGACGCCCTTCACGCCGGCGATCGTGTTCAGCAGGATCGGCCAGGAGCACGCGTACAGCACCAGGGCGATCTTGGAGGTCTCCCCCAGCCCGAGGATGAGCACGAAAACCGGCAGCAGGGCCAGCGCGGCGGTGTTGCGGAACACCTCCAGCAGCGGACTGAGCAGCTCGGCGAGCGGCCGGTACCAGCCGATCAGCAGCCCGAGCGGGATCGCGGTGAGCACCGCCAGACCCAGCCCGGCCAGCGACCGGGTCAGGCTCGCGCCGACGTGCTCGGCGAGCTGCCCGCTGCGCAGCAGCTCCCACCAGGCCGCCAGCACCTCCGACAGCGGCGGCAGGAACACCCGGTCGACCAGGCCGAGCCGGGGTGCGCCCTCCCAGACGGCGGCCAGCGCGACGATCGCGACGCTGCGGTGCAGCGCCCTCGCGCCGAGGCCGAGCAACCGACCGGTCCGGCCTGCGGCTGCGGGCACGGCCACCGCGTCCGGCAAGGCCGGTGGGGCCGCCAGCCGGGTGGGACGTTCGACGATGTCAACCAACGCGGGCCTCCTCGGGGTCGGCCGCCGTCGGCGCCCCGCGCCGCGCGTCGGCTCCGGCGACGACGGGGGTACGACCACCGACCGCTCCGGGGTGGGCGGTGCGGCTGCCCGCCGCGCCTTCGGCGGCCTGTGCGGCGCGCACCTCGTCGCGCAGCAGCGTCCAGATCTGGTGCCGGTGGTGGCGGAACGCGTCGGTGGAGCGCACGTCCTCGACGGCGTCCCGGTCGCCGAGGTCGATGTCGATGACCTGCTTGACCCGCCCCGGTCGGGAGGTGAGCACCGCCACCCGCTGGCCGAGGTGCACCGCCTCGTCGATGCCGTGCGTGATGAACACGATGGTCTTGCCGGTGCGCGCCCAGATGCGCACCAGCTCGTCCTGCAACTTCTCGCGGGTCTGCGCGTCCAACGCGGCGAACGGCTCGTCCATGAGCAGCACGTCCGGGTCGTACGCGAGGCTGCGGGCGATGGCGACCCGCTGTTTCATGCCACCGGACAGCTCGTGCGGGTAGCGGTCGGCGAACCCGCTCAGGCCCACCAGGTCCAGGTGGTACGCGATCTTCTCGGCTCGTTCGGCGCGGGCCACGCCCTTGGCCTCCAGCCCGAACGCCACGTTGCCGGCGGCGGTGCGCCAGGGCAGCAGCGCGTACTGCTGAAAGACGATGCCCCGATCCAGGCCGGGGCCGGTGACGGGCCGGCCGTCGACGAGCACCTGACCGCCGGTCGGTGCGATGAGCCCGCCGAGCAGGTCGAGCAGGGTGGACTTGCCGCAACCGCTGGGGCCGACGACGACGAGGAACTCGCCGGGGCGTACCCCGAGGGTCACCTGGTCCAGCGCGGTCACCGCGCCGGCGGTCCCCCGCCGGGTGGCGCGGACTCCGAAGGATTTGCTCACCCGGTCAAAGAGGATCTTGTCGGTGCTCACGCGTTCCCTCCGTCCACGAAGGGGTTGAACCGGTTGGTGAAGATGTCGGACGGCTGGGGACGCTCGCCCCTCAGCTCGCCCTCGGCGGCGAGCCAGTCGATCCAGGTGCCGAACTCCTGCTCGCTGATCACCCCGCCGCGCCCGGCGACGCCGCTGCTCTTCCAGTACGCGACGAGCGACGGGTCCTCGTTGCGGCCGCGCTTGGCGATGATGTCGCGCATCCGGGCGACCACTGTCTCCCGGGGCTGCGTGCGGGCCCACTCGATGGCCTTGCCGACTCCGGTCACGAACGCCTTGACGGTCTCCGGGTTGCGCGTGATGAAGTCGTCGCGAAAGACGTACGTGCCGGCGCTGAACGCGCCGAGCAGCTGGTAGTCGGTGACGACGGTGCGGATGCCACCGCCCGCGATCGCCTTGTCGCGGATGACCCCGCCGAGCACCGCCACGTCGATCTGCTTCTGCCGCAGCGACTGCTCGGCGTTGACCGGCGGCAGGGCGACCAGCTCGACCTGCTTGATCTCGGCGGGGGTGAGCCCGCCGCGAGCCAGCCAGGTCTTGAGCACCGCCTCGGCGTGGGCGCCGAGAGTGTTCATGCCGACCTTCCTGCCGATCAGGTCGCGAGGGTTGCGGATCGGGCTGTCGTCGAGCACGTAGTAGCCCTGGAAGGTCTGCGCGTCGGAGCCGTAGTAGCTGACGACGGCCGTGATCGGGGCGTGGGCAGCGGCGAGTTTGACGATCGCGCCGTTGAACGCGCCGCCGAAGTCGCTCTGGCCGGTGGCGGTGGCCTGGATGTCCTGCGGGCCGCCGGTGACGTTGCCGATCCAGTTGAGCTTCACGTCGCCGAGGTAGCCGAGGTCGGCGGCGAGTTCGGGGAGGGTGACCTGGCCGACCGAGCCCTGGTAGCGCAGCTCGGTGGCCTGCCCGGCCTCGGCGTCGCCGCCGCAGCCGGCCATGCCGGTGAGCAGGGTCAACGCGGCGGCGGCCGCGAGGCCACGCAGGAGGGCACGACGGGGTGGGGACATGGGAGGTCTCCTGATCTGTCCACGATGGAAGTGCAGGGCACCCGGGTGGGGCGCGTGGAGGCACGCCGCTCCGCGGTGAGCGGGCGAGCGGTGAGAGTGCGGCGACGGAGCCGGGCCGGGGAGAACCGGTCAGCTCAACAGAGCGCGCTCGCGTGCCGGACCAGGTCGACGTGCACGCAAGCGATGAGGAGGAGCTCATCCCGCTGCGACATGAGCCCATGCTGCCGCCGGTCGCAGCGACCGGTCAACGGTCTTCCAGAAGGTGAGACTTTCATCGCCAGCGATGTTACGAAGCGCCCCTAGCAGCGTTTACCGCCGCGCAACACCTATCTGATGAATAGAGATTGCCGCCTCGTGCCGCAGCACCGTCCACCGGGGACGGCGAGGTGGTTTCGGATTTCGCCCGTCCGGGAATGTTCGATCTCGACACGGCAGGGAACGGTGACGAGGGGAGACCTCCGATGGGCCTCATGTTTCGCAAGCGCAAGAAGTACGGTCCGATCATCCTGAACTTCACCGAGAACGGCTTCTCCTCGTGGAGCATCAAGATCGGGCGCTGGTCCTGGAACTCGAAGGCCCGGGCGCACCGCGTCGACCTGCCGGGTCCGCTGTCCTGGAAGCAGGACAAGTCCCGGTCGTAGCGTCCCGGGAGTCGAGCGGGGTGCCGGTGATTCACCGGCACCCCGCTCGGCGTCCACCCCACCCCGCCCGGCGTCCACCCCACCCCGCCCGCACCCGCACCCACCCGCACCCGCGCCGCGCCCCGCCGATCTTGCAGTTTCGGTCTTAGATTTGGGCGGCATTCCCCCGATATGTCGGGACAGAAAGTGCAAGATCGCGGGGGCCTCAGCGCGTGGGCGTGATGATCTCGTCGCCGGCCAGGCGGCCCGTGTCGCGCTCGCGGCGTACGTCGCCCGCCTCGACCAGGTTGGCCAGCGCGCGGTTGGCGTCCGCGGCACGGTAGACAGTTGCGGTGAGGGTGTGCCGGCGCAGCTCGGTGACCGGCCGTGGCCCGCCCCGGCGCAACTCGGCCAGCAGCTTTCCGGCCAGCGGTTCCAGGGCCGGATCCCCGGCCACGTCCACCGGCGGGACCGTCGGGTCGGCGGGGTCGCGGTAGCGCACACCAAGGTCCGCGCCGACCGTCCAGAGCGCGTCACGCACCGCCTCCAGACTGCGGTCCGAACGGCTGCCGAACGCGACCACGCCAACCGCCGCGTCATCCGTCGTGCCGGCCGGAGCTGTCCCGCCTGCCGGAGCTGTCGCGCCTGCCGCGGCGTCGGTCGGGAGCACCGGCGCCACCTCGGCGACCAGCGGGAATCCGGCGGCGATGAGGGCCGCACGGGCGACGTCGCCGGCGTGCAGCAGCACCTCGCCGGTGCGGCCGTTGGCGGCGGCGCCGAGCAGCTGCGGGGACACCTCGCCGGGCAGGTCCAGGAAACAGAACAGCGGCGACCCGGCGGCGCCGGCCGCCTTCACCGCGACCGGCAACCGGTCCGGACCGCCGGGCAGCAGGTGCACGGTCACCTCGGCAGGCAACTCCGCCTCGATCGGCCCGAGCCGGGCCGGCAGGTCGGCAGCGCCGTCGGCCAGCACCAACACCGTCACCTGCCGACCCCGCACCTGGGCGGCGTGGCCGGCGACCACCCGCAGCACCGCCTCGGCCGCGCCGCCGTCGGCGCCGGCCCAGGCCAGCGCGATGGTTGCCCGCCGGGAGCGGTGCAGGGCGGCGGGCAACCAGGTCGTCACCTGGCGGACCAGCAGCTCACGAAGGAAGTCGGTGGTCCGGTTGGTTGGCATCGGTCCGTTCTACCCTATGGCCGGCTCAGGCCGGCACGGAGATCCCCACGCCACCGCGGGTCTGCCCGCCGTAGCGCTGGCGCTCGGCGTCCAGGTCGAGCCGACCGATCTGCTTGCGGGCGGCCAGGGCGGTGTCGTCGAGCAGGTCGGCCGGGATCAGCCAGACCACCTCGAACTCCAGACCGTCCGGGTCCTGGCCGTAGAGGCTCTTGGTGGTGCCGTGGTCGGACGTGCCGACCAGCGCCCCGGCGGCGGCGAGCCGCTCGGCGGTGGCGGCCAGCTCGTCGAGGGTGTCGACCTCCCACGCCAGGTGGTAGAGCCCGACGGTGGCCCGGCCGGCGGTGGACCGGCCGGCGCCCGCGCCGATCTCGAACAGGCCGAGGTCGTGGTCGTTGGTGGAGTCGGGGGCCTGGAGGAAGGTGGCGCCCCGGAAGCCGTCCGGGGTCATCGCCACCGGGCGGAAGCCCAGCACGTCGCGGTAGAAGGCGACGCTGCGGGCGAGGTCACTGACGTAGAGGACCGCGTGGTTGAGCCGGTGGATACCCATGGCCCCAGATTAGCGCGATTTAGTTGAGCGTTCAACCACTGCGGGTATGATGGTCGTCATGACCCGCTGGTTGGACCCCGATGAGCAGCGCACCTGGCGGGCGTTCCTCGCCGCCTCCCGGGCGCTGATGGACACGCTCGACCGCGAGCTGCAACGCGATGCCGGCATGCCGCACGCCTACTACGAGATCCTGGTCCGGCTCTCCGAGGCCCCGGGCCGGCAACTTCGGATGAGCGACCTGGCCGACGCGGCGGGGTCGTCCCGCAGCCGGCTCTCGCACGCGGTGGCCCGTCTGGAGGCGGCCGGCTGGGTACGCCGCGAGGACTGCCCCACCGACCGGCGCGGGCAGATCGCGGTGCTCACCGACGACGGTTTCGCCACCCTCGCCGCCGCCGCCCCCGGCCACGTCGAGGGGGTACGCCGACACCTGTTCGACCCGTTGAGCCCGGCCCAGGTCGACCAGTTGCGCCGGATCAGCGAGACGTTGGCCGAGCACCTGACCAGATCCTGACCGATCGGCACCGGCGCGCGTCTTGTACTTACCGTCGTCGGATGAGCACGATGGGGCGTGTCCTCCGGCTTCGACGAGTTGACTGACCAGGCGCACCACCTCGTGTCCACTGGCGACGTGGCTGGCGCGCAACGGCTGCTCTCCGACGCGCTCACCGACGCCGACCCCCGCCCGGCCAACGCCACGCCCGAGCTGGCCGAGGCGCCCAGCCTCCAGGCGCGGGTGCTCGTCGCCCTGGGCGAGCCGCACTCCGCCCGAGGCTGGGCCGCCTTCGCGTACGCGGCCACCACCCGGTTGCACGGTCGCTCCGACCCCCGCACGGTGGCCGCCGCGGCCACCCTGGCCGCCGTGCTGCACCGGGTCGGCAGCCACTCCCGGGCCGCCCGGCTGTACCAGGAAGTCATCATCGAGCTGACCGCGCAGGACGGGCCCGAGTCGCTGCGGGTGCTGGCCGCACACGCCGACCTGGCCACCGTCGAGTACGCCCGGGGCCAGTGCACGGTGGCCCGCGACCGCCTCCAGGACGCCTGGGAGCTGCACCGCGAGGTGTACGGCGACGGTCACCCCAGCGGGATCAAGATGCTGGCCCGGCTCGGCGCCATGCAGCGCGACTGTGGGCAGTTCGCCGAGGCGCACGACAACCTGGCGCTGGCCCGCGAGCTGTGCCGGCAGCACCTGGCCGCCGACGACCCGCTGGCGCTGCAGGTGGCGGCTCTCGCCCGGGCGGCGGCCAACCCCGACCATGTCTGCGCCGACGACGCGCCCGCCGACCGGGACGCCCCGGTGGTGCCCGCCGCGCGTACCGCGCCGCACAGCGACCGGCCGGTCGAGTCCGCGTACCACCCACCCGCGCCCCCGCCCCGCCCGGTGGACCCGGGGGTGACCGGTCCGGTCGAGCACGACGACGAGGGCCGGCCGGTGCACGGGGGCGGCCCGGTGCCGAACCCCCGGGTGCCGGCCGACGAGCCGGACGGGTCGCCGGGTTTCCGCTGGCCACCGGATCCGACGGACGACCCCGTCCCGCACTCCACAGTTCCGCCGGTGCCCCCGTCGGTGGCCGGGTTCACGGGCGGCACCGAGGAGACGTCCGGCGTCTACCGGCTGCACCGCCCCGGCGCGTCGGCCCAGCCGGACCAACCGGCGCAGCCGTACGCCCCGCTGGAGCCGTACACGCCGTCCCGGCTGTTGCCGGTGCCCGTGCACCGGGCGAAGACGTCGCCGCGCAACCGGCTGGTGCCGGTGCTGGTGGCCGGCGTCGTCGTGGTGCTGCTGGGCACGGCGGCGGTGATCGCCGGGGTGGCGCGGGTAGGCGACGGGGACGACCCGAAACCCGGACCGGACAGGGGCTCCCCCAGCGCCGGCCCGAGCGGCACGGGTGCGCCGGCCGCCACCGGCACCGCTGCCGCCAGCACGGCAGCGCCGGTCGCCGCTCCCGGCACCCCGCCCGGGTCGGTGAGTCTGCGCGACAACCGGGACAACATCGCCCTGCGCTGGACGTACCCGGCCGGCGGCGAGGGACCGGTGGTCGTGTCGGCCGGCCGGGCCGGGCAGGAGAAGACGGCGATCGCCACGCTGCCCGCCGGCACCGACAGCTACATCGTCTACGCGCTGAACCGCGCCAACGACTACTGCTTCACCGTGGCTGTCGTCTGGTCCACCGACACCGTCGCGAGCGCCAACCAGGTCTGCACCCAGCGCCGCTGACGACCCGCCCGACGCACCGCCGCCGTCATGGTGTGTCGACCGCCGCTTCCTGCGCGTCCCCGATCGGCGTCCTCGGCAGCAGCAGACGCACCCGCAGCCCCTGCGGGCCGTCGGCGTCGGTCAGGGTGATGGTGCCGCCCGCGCGGCGGACCAGCTCCCACACGATGGCGAGGCCCAGGCCGGCGCCACCGTCGTCGCGGCCCCGGCCGTCGTCCAACCTGGTGAAACGGTCGAAGACCCGCCGCCGGTCGGCCGCCGGAATCCCCGGGCCGTCGTCGGTCACCGTCACCAGGTGGTACGCGGCGTCGTCGTGCGGCTCGGCGGCGAGGACCACGCTGCCGCGCGCGTGCCGGACCGCGTTGTCGACGAGGTTCGACAGCACCCGCCGCAGCTCGGCCGCGTTTCCGGTCGTCCACAGCGGGTCCGGCGGCGGCACGAGGAGCACCGGTGGCGACGGGTACCGGGCGGCGACCTCGGTCAGCAGGGCGGTCAGGTCGACCGGGCCGGTCCCGCGCGCCGCTGGCATCTCGTCCAGGCGGGCCAGCAGCAGCAGGTCGTCGACCAGACGACTCAACCGCTCGGTGTCGGTGAGCAGGTTGACGGTCACCGCCGTCCAGTCCGTGCGGTCGGCGAGGCGCTGGGCCACCTCCAGCTCGGTGCGGATGTTGGTGAGCGGGCTGCGCAGCTCGTGGGCCGCGTCGGAGACGAAGGCCCGCTGCCGGATCCGGGCCGACTCCATCCGGTCCAGCATCCCGTTGAGGGTGACCGCCAGCCGATGGATCTCGTCGGCGGAGGCGGGCACCGGCAGGCGACCGCCGCCCGCGCGGCCGGTGATCTCCTCGGCGCCCCGGCGCAGCGCCTCGACGGGACGCAACGTCGCACCGATCACCCGCCACGCCACCCCGGCCAGGATCGCCACCAACAGGGGGAACGCCACCAGCAGGATGACGCGTACGACGTGCGTGCTGTGCCGGACGTCGGCCATCGACCGGGCGACCAGGACGGTGAGCGGATCCGCGTCGGTGCCGGCCGGTACGGCGACCACCCGCACCGGGCCGGCGAGCCCGACGCGCTCGGCCGGCACCACCAGGCGCTGACGGTGACCGGTGTCCAGCCGCTCGGGGCGGACCATCGGGACCAGCCGGTCCGCGTCGATCGAGGCGGCCCGGATCCGACCCTGCGCGTCGATCACCTGGACCCGGACCTGCCCGCCCGCCACCGGCAGCGGGTCGGGCAACGCGTCCTCGGCGGCGAGCAGGACTACCGCGTCGGCGGTCCGGAACGCCTCGGTGTCCACGGTGCGCTGGAGCACGAAGCCGAGCGCGCCCAGCAGCACCGCCCCGCCGAGGGCCAGCCCGACGGTGAGACCGAGCACGCCGAGCGCCGTGAGCCGCCCGCGCAGGCCCAACCCGCGCAGGCCCCACCCGGGCAGCCGGCGGGCCGGACCGGCAGGTGTCACGTCGCCAGCCGGTAGCCGGCGCCCCGGACGGTCTCCAGCCGGTCGCGGCCGAGCTTGCGGCGCAGGTAGCCGACGTACACCTCGACGGCGTTGGGCGCCGTCTCCAGGCTGGCGTCCCACACGTGGTCCAGCAGCTCGATCTTGGAAATCACCTGGCCGGGACGACGCATCAGATAGTCCAGCAACGCGAACTCCCGCGCGGTCAACGTCACCTCGGCGTCGGCGCGGGTCACCCGTCGGCGGGCCGGATCCAACCGCAGGTCGCCGACCGTCAGCACGGTGGGGCGTTCCGGCGCTCCCCGACGCAGCAGGGCCCGCAGGCGGGCCAGCAGCACCACGTACGAGAAGGGCTTGGTCAGGTAGTCGTCGGCGCCGCAGTCCAGGCCGTCGGCCTGGTCGTACTCGCCGTCCTTGGCCGAGAGCATCAGGACCGGCAGCCAGTGCTGCTCGGCGCGCAGTCGGCGGACCAGCTCGTAGCCGGACAGCCCGGGCAGCATCACGTCGAGGATCATCGCGTCGTACCCACCGTGCCGGGCCGCGTCCAGGCCGGCGGGGCCGGTCGCCGCCACGTCGACCGCGAACCCCTCCGCCTGCAGGCCGCGTTGCAGGGCAGCCGCCAGCCGGGCCTCGTCCTCCACCACCAACAACCGCACGGTCCAAGGGTGCCACCTGGGTCAAAGTCGAAGGTTCGGCGTCCTCAGCGCCTTCACAGCGCGGACCGGGCAGGATGTCTGGCAGGAGGTGCACCATGTCGATCCTGAGAAGCCGTCCCGTCCTGCGCTGGCTGGTCCCGGCGGCCGCTGGCGTCGTCGTCATCGGTGGAGGCGCCGCGATCGGCACGTTCGCCGCCGAGGCGGAGCCGAGCCTGCCGCCGCGTACCGCAGCCCAACTCCTGGTGGATCTTCAGACGTCCCGGCTGGAGGGGCTGTCCGGGACGGTGGTGCAGCGCGCCGACCTCGGTCTGCCGCCGCTGGTCGGGCTGATCCCCGGCAACGATCTGAGCGCCCTGCTGACCGGTACGCACACCCTGCGGGTCTGGTATTCCGGTCCGGAGCGGCAGCGCGTCGCGCTGGTGGACACCCTCGGCGAGCAGGACGTGATCCGCAACGGCCGGGACGTGTGGACCTGGGAGAGCCGGGGCAACACCGCGCGCCACCGCACGTTGGGCGGCGCGGGAACGACCGGAAAGCCGGGTCCCGCGGCGACGCCGAGCCTCCCCGCCACCCCGCAGGAGGCCGCCGACCTGGCGTTGGGCGCGATCGATCCGAGCACCGAGGTCAGCGTCGGCCGCTCGGCCACCGTCGCCGGTCGGGACGCCTACGAGCTGGTGCTCCAGCCGCGCGACAGCGACTCGCTGGTGCACCAGCTGCGGATCGCCATCGACGCCACGCAGCACGTGCCGCTGCGCTTCGAGGTGCTCGCCAAGGGCAGCGACCAGCCGGCATTCGAGATGGCCTTCACCCAGGTCGACTACCGGCGTCCCGACGCCGACCAGTTCGCCTTCAACCCGCCACCGGGGGTGTCCGTCACCGAGGAGACCGCCGAGCGGCCGTCGGCGGGCCGGCCCGCGCAGGCGGCACGGGGCGGCGACCCGCAGGTGCGTACCGCGGGCGACGGCTGGACCACAGTCCTGGTCGCGCGCCTGGACGGGGCCCCGGGCAAGGCGGCCGCCGGCAAGCCGGCCGGTGCGACGCCGGACGCGGACGTGTCGAAGCTGCTCGGCGGGCTGCCGGCCGTCAGTGGGGACTGGGGCAGTGGCCGACTGCTCACCGGCAAGCTGTTCAGCGTGCTGCTCACCGACGACGGTCGGGTGCTCGCCGGAGCGGTCACCCCCGAGCGCCTCTACCAGGTGGCCCGCGGCTGATTTCCCGAAGCTCTCACGCCGGGTCGACCTGTTGGTCGGCCCGGCGTTGTGTGACTCGAATCGGCCCGGTCGGCTTGGTGACAGCCGCCGGGCCGCGCTATCTTCAACAATTCGAGGGCACAAAAAAGAACGGCATAAAAGCCGTTCCTGCAGAGCATTCTAATCTTTAGGGAGACGGCTTGTCAAGGCACTCCGGCGGTACCGGTGAATTGCCGCTCGACGACGAGATCGGCCGCGAGCAGGAGTACGTCTCGATGCTCTACGACCGGCTGGACGGGCTGCGTGAGCAGGCCGCCCACCGGCTCACCGCCGAGCTGCGCAACACCGGCGGCACCCTGCAGGACCGCTCCCAGCGCGACAGCTCCGTGGCGATGTACGCCGACCAGGTGGAGCAGTTCTCCGCAGTGGAGAATGGTCTCTGCTTCGGCCGGCTCGACGGCGACGACGACTCCCGCCGATACATCGGCCGAATCGGGATCTTCGACACCAGCGGTGACTACGACCCGCTGCTGATGGACTGGCGGGCCCCCGCCGCACGTCCCTTCTACCTCGCCACCGCCGCCAACCCGCAGGGCGTACGCCGGCGGCGGCACCTGCGCACCCGCCAGCGCAAGGTGACCGGGCTCAACGACGAGGTGCTCGACATCGACAGCGCCTCGCCCGGCGGGCACGAGGAACTGACCGGCGAGGCGTCGCTGCTCGCCGCCCTCAACGCCGGTCGCAGCGGCCGGATGCGCGACATCGTGGAGACCATCCAGGCCGAGCAGGACCAGATCATCCGCGCCGACCTGCCCGGCGTCATGGTGGTCCAGGGCGGCCCCGGCACCGGCAAGACGGCTGTCGCGCTGCACCGGGCGGCGTACCTGCTCTACACACACCGGCGGGAGCTGTCCAGCCGGGGTGTGCTGCTGGTCGGCCCGAACGCGACGTTCCTGCGCTACATCTCCCAGGTGTTGCCCACACTGGCCGAGACGGGCGTGCTGCTGCGTACCCAGGGTGATCTGTTTCCCGGGGTGAGCGCCCAGCGCGTCGAGCCGGCCGAGACCGCGGCGCTCAAGGGCCGGGAGGTGCTCGCCGAGGTGCTGGCGCTGGCCGTCCGGGACCGGCAGTGGGTGCCGGACGAGCCGCTGGAGATCGAGGTGGAGCGCGAGGTGCTGACCCTCGACCCGGAGACGGTGCGCGCCGCCCGGGACCGGGTGCGCCGCACCGACCGGCCGCACAACCTGGCCCGGGCGCTGTTCGACGTGGAGATCGTGCACGCGCTCGCCGACCAGGTGGCCGAGCGGATCGGCGCCGACCCGCTGGGCGGGGACAACCTGCTCGACGAGGCCGACCGCGCCGAAATCCGCCGCGAGCTGCGCGAGGAGACGGAGATTCAGGCCGCCCTCGACCGGCTCTGGCCGGTGCTCACCCCCCAGCGCCTGCTCGCCGACCTGTACGCGGACCAGGACCGGATCGCCGCCGCCGCGCCGATGCTCACCGACGACGAGCGGGCCCGGCTGCATCGCGAACCGGGCGGTTGGACGCCCGCCGAGGTGCCGCTGCTGGACGAGGCCGCCGAACTGCTCGGTGAGGACGAGCGGGCCGCCGCCGCCCGCCGGGACCGCATCCGCATGATGGAACGGGAGTACGCCGAGGGCGTTCTGGAGATCGCCCGGGGTTCCCGCTCGATCGACGTCGAGGACGAGGCCGAGGGCGGTGAGATCCTCGGCGTGACCGACCTCATCGACGCCGACCGCCTGCTGCAGCGGCAGGAGGAGGCCGACCGGCTGACCACCGCCCAGCGCGCCGCCGCCGACCGGACCTGGGCGTTCGGGCACGTGATCGTGGACGAGGCGCAGGAGTTGTCCCCGATGGCGTGGCGGCTGCTGATGCGCCGCTGCCCGAGCCGGTCGATGACGATCGTCGGGGACGTGGCGCAGACCGGCGCGCTCGCCGGCACGCCCTCCTGGGCCGATGCCCTCGCCCCCTACGTGGCACGGCGCTGGCGGCTGACCGAGCTGACGGTCAGCTACCGCACGCCGGCCGAGATCATGGCGGTCGCCGCCGACGTGCTGGCCGAGATCGACCCGGCGCTGCGGCCGCCGCGCTCGGTGCGCGAGAGCGGCGTACCACCGTGGGACCGGGCGGTGCCCGACGAGCAGCTGCCCGCGGAGCTGGTGTCGGCGGCGACGCGCGAGGCTGCCGCGCTGACCGACGGGCGGCTCGGCGTCATCGTGCCGGCCAGCCGGGTGGACGCGCTCGGCGCGGCGTTGACCGCCGCGCTGCCGGAGGCCACCGTGGGCGAGCACCCGGAGCTGGAGAGCCGGGTGGTCGTGCTGACGGTCGCGCAGGCCAAGGGGTTGGAGTTCGACTCGGTGTTGGTGGTCGACCCGGACCGGATGGTGGCGGAGTCGCCGCGCGGGCGCAGCGACCTGTACGTCGCGCTCACCCGGGCCACCCAGCGCCTGGGCGTCCTGCGCCCCTGCCGCTGACCGACGGTCGCGCCCCCGCCGACCGGCTGGTCGGCGGGGGCGGGCTCACCGTCGGTCAATCGGTTGAGCGGTCCCGGATGGACTTGCTCGGCCCGGTGGCGGACGTGGACTGGTCGCTGGTGCCGCCACCCATCGGGGTGCTCAGACCGCCGGTGGTGGCGTCCCCGGTCGTCGTCGGGGCCACCTTGCCGGGGTGCCGCTCCGGCTGGCGGGCCACCCGTCGCACGCTCGCCGGGCCGGCCGTGCCACCTGTGGTGGTCACCGCGCCCTGTCCGCCGACGGGGCCACCGTCGCGCAGCACCTGCGGATCGATCCGCTCGTGCGCCGGGTCCATGGGGTCCACCCGCTGGATCTCGCTCTCGATGTCGGTACGGGGCAGTGTCACCTCGTCGACGGCACCCTTGCCGTACACACTGTCGGTGATCCGGTCCTCGGCCCGCCGGGCGGCCTCCTGCCGCATGTCGTCCTCACGCACGTTCATCACCTCGCAGAAGCGGTGGAACTGACGGCGTGCCCGGTCGTCGGTCGGCCAAACCCGCAGCGCCGCGTGCCGAGGGGGAAACGGACATCCGCCCCGACCGGTCGTGAACCGCCCGCGCCGTGCGGGTCGCGCCGGCGCCGTCATCGGCCCGGCCGCTGTCGATTCTTTTTCGGCCGAGGGAAGTGTTACCTGGTCCCGGGCCTCGGGTAGTCGGGGGGTGTCCCCGCCGTGAAAGCGAACCGTGCCGTGACCGAAACGCGGTAGCGGGGCGAGGGAACGCAGGTACGACTCATCGCATCCTGAGGAGGACCAGATGAGCACGCAGGCTGCTTCCACCCGGCCGATGAACCGGCCCATGAACGACCCGCAGAACCCCGCCGCGATGCGGGAGACGCAGCAGATGCCGGTCATGCACGACGGGCGTCGCAACGACATGCGGGCACCCGGTACGGAGACCAAGCAGGCATTCAAGACCACCGAGTTCTGGATCTACCTGATCGCGGTGGCCGCCGTACTGGGCGCATCGCAGGTCGTCGGACGGAACTCGGCTGGGGTGGACATCTTCCGGGCCGACAACGCCTGGTTCCTGATCACCCTGCTGACGCTGGGCTACCTCGGTAGCCGCGGCCTGGCCAAGGCCGGCAGCGCCTGGCGCAGCGGTGAGGAGCGTAAGACCCGGCACTGACCGGGTGACAGCACAGCGCACGGTGGCCTCCGGGAGAATCTCCCGGAGGCCACCGTCGTCTGTGGAGTCGTTACTCGTCGCCGCCGAAGTCGCCGAAGTCGCCCTCGAAGGCGTCCTCGATCATCTCTCCGGCGATCATGCCGCCGGCGACGCCGAGCGCCGCGCCGGCGACCATGCCGCCCACGCCCATGCCGCCACGGCCGTGACCGTGGCCCGGACCGTAGCCGTGACCGTGGCCGTACTGCGAGCGCAGGCTGCCGTAGCGGGACGTGGTCTCGCGCAGCCAACCGTCGACGACCTGCGCCCAGTCGACGCGGTCGACGTCGGCGTGGGACACCTGGTAGCGGCCGAAGGCGTCGTGCCCGGCGCTGAGGAAGCCGCCGCGCTTGTCACACTCCAGGATCACCTCGACGCCGCGCTGGCTCGTCACGAAGGTCAGCTCGACCTCGTTGATGGTGCGCGCGTACTGCGGGGACGCGAAGAACTCGATCTCCTGGTAGAACGGCAGCGTCTGCTGCACGCCGCGAATGTGACCGCGCTCCAGGTCGGCGTGCTTGAACCGGAAACCGAGCCGCTGGAACGCCTCCAGGATCCGCTCGTGCACCGGCAGCGGGTGCACCGCCACGTGGTCCAGGTCGGTCTTGTCGACGGCGCGGGCCACCGACAGCTCCGTGCGCAGGCCCATCGTCATGCCGTGCAGGCGCTGGCCGTACACGTCGGTGATCGGGGTTTCCCACGGCACCGGGAGCTGGAACGGGATCGACAGCTCCTGCTTGGGCGCGAGCTGGAACGCGCCGCTCACGGCCATCCGGTGGAACTCCATGGTGCCGGCGTACTCCGTGTCGTGGCCCTCGACCTCGACCCGGGTGACGAGGCCGATCACCACCTGTTCGATGGCCGCCGGGCTGTCACCGCCGACGAGGTTGACCTGACCGTCGAGGGTCAGGCCGGGCCGGGTGTTGGGGTTGGTCAGCACGGTGTCCACACTGGGACCACCCACACCGAACGCGCTCAACATCTTCTTGAAGACCATCGAAAACTCCTGTGTTGGAGTCGGACGTTGACTCGAAGGGCACCCTATCCAGCACCCCTGTGAGGTGGCTGTGAGCGCGCGACCCGTCCGCGCGTGCGCCGGCCGGCTTTGATCGGATCCACATCGCCGATGTGGCGGTAACCGCCGCCCAGGACACCGCCACATCGGCGACCTGGTGTCGATCAGCGCCCCGGCGCGTCTCGGGCCGGGCCCAGATCCGCGATCGCCATCTCGGCCGCGCGCTCGGGATCGCAGCCGGCCCGGCGCAGCAACCCGTCCACACACCAGTAGCCCGAGCGGTCGGTGCCGTCGGTGATGTCGAGATTCAGGTCGAGGTCGCACCGCGCGCCGGCGAGGGTGACCTCCCAGTTGGGCCGACGCGAGTGAACGGCGAGCAGTAGCCGCCATGCCAGGTCGGTCCGCCGGTCACGTCGCAGCGGATCGCATTCGCGCAGGGCCTCGGCGACGTGGTCGGCGTCAGGATCGAAGCCGTCCAGCAGCGGCAGCAGGGACGGGTCTGCCAGGTACGCGGCGGCCTGGACGGTGAACCGGTGGACCTCGTCCCGGACGAGCAGTTCGCGTACCAGTGGAAGTGCCCGCGCGTCCCGCCGCCGGGCCAGCCCTCGGGCGCCTTCCGCGCGTACCTCCGGGTCGACGTCGCGGGTACGGTCCCACAACGCCCGGCGGACGGCGTTCCCGTCGGCGGTGCTCACCCAGCCGAGCCCGAACGTGGCCCACTCCCGCACCGACGCGTCGGGGTCGGCGCACAGATCGATCAGTACCGCCTCGCCGGCTTCGGCCGGAGGATCGTCGAGGACCGCCGGCACCGCGACAGCGACCTGGAAACGCACATCGCTGTCGGGGCTACGCGCGAGGGTGACCAGGGTCGGCAGGGCGCGAGGGTCGCAGGTGGCGCCCAGCGCGCGGGCGATCGACCAGTGCACCTCGGGATCGGTCTCGGTGGCGGCCAACGAGATCAGGGCCGTCGCGGCGTCCGCGCGCAGGTCGTCCCCGTGCACCTCGCTCGCGAAGCCGAGCAGGTCGCACGCCGCCGCCCGCACCACGCGGTCCGCGTCGGCGAGCCGGCCGACAGCCAACCGAAAGGCCACCACACCCGCACCGCTCCGGCCTGCCCCCGCCCGCCCCGCATCGTCGATCATGGAATCGTGGTGGGGGACCAAACGTCCGTGAGCTACCGGACCGGGCACCACAAGTCCATGATCGACAACCGCCTGCCGGAGCAGCTTCGATCCGTCGTCGGGGTCGCCATCCTCGATGGCCCGCCGCAACCGCCGCACCGCCCGGTCGAACAGGTCCGCCACCTCGTGCGCTTCCACGGCCAGGATGGTGCCCGCCGGTCAGGGCATGCCGCCAGCGACTTTTGATCGACTCGACATCGCCGATGTCGGGGTATCAACGCGACCGGGACACCCCGATATCGGCGATGTCGAGTCGATCACGGCTCAGCGCGGCCGAACGTGCCGTCTTTGACCCCATTGACGAAGGCAGTCCAGTCGCTGACGCCGTAGACGAGGGTCGCCGCCGCGCGGTTCTTGCTGTCGCGCACCGCCACCCGACCAGAACCGTCGAGAACAGGCCCCGCCTCGACGCAGTTGCCGCCGTTGTCCGGGCTCCTGGTGCTGATGCGCCAGGCGACATCAGGCGTGGACTCGCTCATGACAGCTCCTCCGCGAGTGCTGTGATCAGCTTCGCCGACTCAGTCGCACTGAGTGCGGCCTCCCGGAGGCGATCGTACGCGCGGACGTAGCGCGAGGCATTGCCCGATTCCAGGAAGAGCCGTCCACCGAGGGTTTCGGCATGGGCGACGTCTGAGTAGGGAGAAGGCATCCTGAAGAGCCAGAAGGTGCCGTCCAGACCCGCGTGCAGCCCGAGGGTCAGCGGGAGAACACGGATCTCGACGGTCGGCTTCGCGGCGGCGCGCGCCAGGTGGACCAGTTGAGCAGCCATGACGCTCCTACTCATGACGGGCCGCCGCAGGGCCGTCTCCTCAATGATCACAGCGAGCCTCATCGGCGAAGGACCATCCAGCAGCAGCTGCCGATCCATCCGCAGTTGGACCCACCTGCGGATCTCGACCTCGCTCGCGGAACTGGGCTCGGCATTCCTGATGACCGCCTCGGCGTAATCGCGCGTCTGAAGCAGACCGGGTATCAGATGCGCGGCGTAGGTACAGACCTCATCGGCTCTCGATTCCAACCACGGGAAGTCAATGAACGAGTTGTCGTAGATCGTCTTGTCGAAGCCATTGTCCCAGCGGTCGACGCGCCAGGCGTCCTGCGCGAGCTGGATGAGCCGCTCCCGTTCTCGCTCGTCGTAGACGCCGTAAAGGTCCAGCAAAGCCACGACGAGATCTCTCCGGAAGGGCCATTCCGCTCTCTCGTAGCGAGCCAGCGACGAGAAGTCACGCTCAAGATACTGCGCGACGTACTTGAGGGTGAGCCCACGCTTCTCGCGCAGCTCACGCATCTGCTGGCCCAGCCATTGGGCACGCAGGGTTCGAACGAACGGCTCTCGGTTCGCGGCCATGCTCACCTCTCCAGGGCACCCAAAGAAGGATTCCGTTGGTGTCGTTGCACCAATGCCGGGGCCACTGGAAACGTGGCCTGCGGGTGAGGGTGATCGCCGGCCCCCGGGGAAGCCCGGTGCAAACACGGCAAACGCGGCTGGGCCAACAGCCGAGAAGGTGACGAGAGGCGGCGTCGCGAGTGGCAGTCGCATACCGGCTCTCGTCGGGTCTCAACTAGAGCGTCGGGATGTAGAAATCCCGGCTCCGAACCGACTTGCACGAATACGTACCACGAAGAGGGCCGCAATCGCGACCCTGACCCACCATCGGCAGACGACGACAGGGGTGACCGATGACCAGAAGCGCATACCACGACGGCGGCCGGCTGCATCCGCGGCACGTGCGCGACCACCAGTTCGCCACCGTCGGCTTCGGCCGAAGGGGCCTCGACCCCCGGGAGGTGCGGCGGTTCCTGCACCGCGTCGCGCTCGACCTGAGCACGCTGCACCACGATCTGGCGCTGCTCAGCGAGGAGAACGCGCGGGTCAAGCGGGCGCTGCGGGCCCGGCAGAGCGCCTGGCCCGAGAGGCAGCGGAGGTGATTCCGCCGGATGGGGTCTTCGTACCGCTGCCTCGGGCCGCAGTGCTGGCATTCACCGAGTCGCCCGAGCCACCGCCCCGGCACGTGATCCACCTGCCGGTGGCGGTGGTCGACCTGGCCGGCGCACTGGAGTTGGCCCGTGCTCTCGCCCGGTCGCTGACCACGACGTCACAGATCGACGTCGGCGGCATCACCGTATCGGCCGAGGATGCGCAGCACGTACGACACTGGGTCTTCTGTGACCGGATCATGCCCGACCGCCGCCGGTGCGCGCGGCCGGCCGACCACGACGGACCCTGCCTGCCCGTCGACGATCCCTGCTGATCGGCCCCCTACGTCTCGACGACGACCAGTTCGCCGACCTGTTCGCCGATCGTGGTGCGGGCCTCGGGGGGTATCCCGACGTCGGTGATCAGCACGTCGGCCGCCTCCAGCGGGGCGATGGTAGCGATGCCTATCGTCTCCCACTTGGTGTGGTCGGCGAGCACCACGAGCCGGCGGGCCGCGCCGATCAGGCACCTGTTGACGCCGGCCTCCAGCAGGTTCGGCGTGGTGAAGCCGGTACGCGGGCTGAGCCCGTGCACACCCAGGAACAGTAGGTCGACGTTGAGCGCGCTGATCGCCGCCTCGGCCACCGGACCGGTCAGCGCGTCCGACGGGGTACGGATGCCGCCGGTCAACACGACAGTCTGGTCGGCACGCGGGTTCTGGTAGAGCGCGTCGGCCACCGGGATCGAGTTGGTCACCACTGTCAGTCCGTGCACATCGGAGAGCAGGGTGGCCAGCGCGGCGGTGGTCGTCCCGGCGGACAGCGCGATGGCCATCCCCGGCTCCACCATCGTTGCCGCCCGCTCGGCGATGGCCCGTTTCTCCGCCTGCTGGCGGATCGACTTCGCGGCGAACCCGGGTTCCTCGGCCGAGCCCGGCCCGGCGAGGGTCGCGCCGCCGTGGACCTTGTCCACCAGACCGCGCTCGGCCAGGACCTCCAGGTCGCGCCGGATCGTCATGTCGGACACGCCGAACCGGCTGACCAGGTGGCTCACCCGTACGCCGCCACGCTGGCGGATCAGATCGAGGATGGCGGTCTGCCGCTGCTGGGCCAGCATCTGGGGAACCTCCTTCGCATCGTTGGTGTCGCCCAAATCAGGCCCGGTCCTCGCGGACCACGGCAACCTCGCCGGCCGGCACTGTCAGCTCACCCGCACACCGCGTCCCGGTCAACAGCTCGGTGCCGCTTGCCGCGACGCGTACCTCGGTATCGGTGTGGTTGATCGCGAACAGCCAGCTCCGCTCGCCGTCACGTCGTCGTACCACCTCCACCCCGGTCGGCGCCTGCGCCACCGGACGGACCCCGGCCTCGTCGAGCAGCCGGGCGACGAGCCGGTCGGTGGCCGGCTCGTCCAGCCGGGTGCCGACGTACCAGGCGGCGCCCGCGCCGACCGGCCGCCGGGTCAGCGCCGGCACGCCCGGCAAAGGCCCGTCGGTGTACGACGCCAGCACCTCGGCGTCCTCGGCGTGCAGCCATTCGGTCCACACGTCTGCGGTGCTGCCGTCGTCGAGCCGGACCCGCTCGCCCTCGCGCAGCGGGAAGAACTCCTCGGTCCGTACGCCCAGCAGGTCCCGGAAGGCCCCGGGGTACCCGCCCAGCCGGATGTGGTCGTTGGGGTCCACGATGCCACTGAAGTAGGTGACGGCCGCCGTGCCACCGCCCTCGACGAACCGGTGCAGCGCCTCGGTGTCGGCGTCGCGGACCAGGTAGAGGGTGGGCACCAGCACCAGACGGTAGCCGCTGAGGTCGGCCGACGGGTGGACGATGTCGGCTGTCACGCCGGCCCGCCACAGCGCGCCGTAGAGGGCGTTGATCCGGTCGGCGTAGGTGACGTCGGCGCTGGGGTGCGAATCCAGCTCGACCGCCCACCACGCCTCCCAGTCGAACAGGATCGCCACGTCGGCGTCCACACGGCTGCCGCGGATCTCGGCGAGGGCCTTCAGGTCCGCGCCGAGCTGGCTGACCTCGCGGAACACCTTGGTGTCCGGGCCGGCGTGCGGCAGCAGCGCGGAGTGGAACTTCTCCGCGCCGGCCCGGGAGGCCCGCCACTGGAAGAACAGCACCCCGTCGGCGCCGCGGGCGACGTGCGCCAGGCTGTTGCGGCGCAGTTGGCCGGGCAGCTTGGCCACGTTGCGTGGCTGCCAGTTGACCGCGCTGGTGGAGTGCTCCATGAGCAGCCACGGGTCACCGCCGGCGACGCCCCGGGTGTGGTCGGCGGCGAAGGCCAGCCCGAGGTGCGCCTGCGGGTTGGCGGCGGTCAGGTAATGGTCGTTGGATACCAGGTCCACGTCGGACGCCCAGGAGTGGTAGTCCATGTGCTTGACGCCCATGCCGATCATGAAGTTGGTGGTGATCGGCTGGCGGACCACTGCCGTCAGCACCTCGCGTTCGGCGCGCAGTTGGGCGCGCTGCTCGTCGGAGGAGAAGCGCAGGAAGTCCAGCTGCTGCGTGGGGTTGGCGAAGGTCGGCGCGGTGCGCGGCGGGTTGATCTCGGTCCAGTCGCCGTAACGCTGGCTCCAGAAGGCCGTGCCCCAGGCGTCGTTGAGCCGGTCCAGGTCGCCGTATCGTTCCCGCAGCCACCCCCGGAACGCCTCGGCGCTGACGTCGCAGTAGCAGTGCACGTTGTGGCAGCCCAGCTCGTTCGAGATGTGCCACATGACCACTGCGGGATGCTCGGCGTAGCGGCCGGCGACCGCCCGCACCAGCTCCAGGGAGTGCTCGCGGAACACCGGGGAGCTGGGGCAGTACGCCTGCCGCCCACCCGGCCAGAGGATCGCGCCATCGGCCCGGCGGGGCAGCGTCTCCGGGTGCGCGCGGGCCAGCCAGGGTGGCGGGCTGGCGGTGGCGGTGGCCAGGTCCACCTGGATGCCACCGTCGTGCAGCAGATCCAGGGCCCGGTCCAGCCAGCCGAACTCGAACCGGCCCGGGGCGGGCTCCAGCAGGGCCCAGGAGAAGATGCCGACGGAGACCAGGTTGACCCCGGCCCGGCGCATCAGCTCGATGTCCTCCGACCAGGTCTCTTCGGGCCACTGCTCGGGGTTGTAGTCGCCGCCGAAATAGATGCCGTTCCCCTGCCATCGCCGCATGACAGCTGAGGGTGCACCCGCCGCCGCACGGAAGTCAACAGGTTCCAACATCGACTTCGTTTCCAACGTTTACCACGTAACAGCCGTATCACGACTGGGTTATCGGAGGCGAACAGACCTCTTGACAGCGGCCTATGGAGGGGTAGCTTGAGGCCCCACTGGCCGATCGTGTTCGCCAATGTGGATTCTCGGTGGATCACGATGTGTATTCACAAGGTCGGACCGCTCTTCACCTCTGACGGCCCTTGGGCGTAGCACCTCTTCATCCGCAGGAGGCACAGATGTCCCGTCCCCGATCCCAAGCCGAGTATCTGGCTCGGCTCGTACCGCCCTCCGTCGCCGGCATCAACCGACGGTCACTGCTGGCCGGCGCGGCCGGCACGGGCGCGCTGCTCGGCACCGGCCTGCTCGCCGGCTGCGGCGACGACGACTCCGGCTCCGGCGGGTCCAGCAAGGACGTCACGCTCGGGTCCAACCAGTCCGACCCGAAGCCCAAGGACGTCCTCGCCAAGGTCACCGACGGGTTCAAGACCTCGTCCGGCGTGCAGGTCGCGACCAACACGGTCGACCACAACACGTTCCAGGAGAACATCAACAACTACCTCCAGGGCAAGCCGGACGACGTCTTCACCTGGTTCGCCGGCTACCGGATGCGCTTCTTCGCGCAGAAGGGCCTGGCCAGCGACATCAGCGACGTGTGGGGCAAGCTCTCCGGCTACTCCGAGGCCTTCAAGAAGGCGTCCACCGGTGACGACGGCAAGCAGTACTTCGTCCCCGCGACGTACTACCCGTGGGCCGTCTTCTACCGCAAGTCGGTGTGGCAGCAGCACGGCTACCAGGTGCCCACCACACTGGACCAGTTCACCGCGCTCGGCGCGCAGATGAAGAAGGACGGCCTCACCCCGATCGCGTTCGCCGACAAGGACGGCTGGCCGGCGATGGGCACCTTCGACATCCTCAACCTGCGGATCAACGGCTACCAGTTCCACGTCGACCTGATGGCCGGCAAGGAGGCCTGGACCTCCGACAAGGTCAAGAAGGTCTTCGACACCTGGGCCGGCCTGCTCCCCCTGCACCAGCCGGACAGCCTCGGCCGCACCTGGCAGGAGGCCGCGCAGTCGTTGCAGCAGAAGAAGAGCGGCATGTACCTGCTCGGTCTCTTCGTCGGCCAGCAGTTCAGCAACGACGAGCAGGACGACCTCGACTTCTTCACCTTCCCCGAGATCGACCCGGCAATCGGCGCGAAGGCCCTGGACGCCCCGATCGACGGCTACATGATGGCCCGCAAGCCCAAGAACGAGGACAACGCCCGCAAGCTGCTGGAGTACTTCGGTGGCAAGGCCGCCGCGGACATCAACCTCAAGAACGACCCGGCCGTCCTCGTCGCCAACAGTGGGGCGGACGTCGGCGGCTACACGGCCCTGCAGAAGAAGGCCGCCGAGCTGGTCGGGTCGGCCACCGAGATCGCGCAGTTCCTCGACCGGGACACCCGGCCGGACTTCGCCTCCACGGTGATGATCCCGGCGATCCAGCAGTTCATCAAGAACCCCAAGGACATTGACGGTCTGACCTCGTCCATCGAGAACCAGAAGAAGTCGATCTTCACTGACTGACGGCGGAAGGGGGAGGACATCGTGTCCGACCTGCCCCTGATCCAAGCGGATCGCGCCGTGCCGCCGCCGGCCGCGGCCACCTCAACGGGTGGTCGTCGCCGGCGGCTACGGCTCCTGTCCCGCACCGACCGCGTGGTCATCACGCTGATGGTGCTCGTCCCGCTGCTGCTCGTCACCGCCTTCGTCTGGCTTCCTGCGCTGGCGACAGTGGTGCTCTCCGGCACCGACTGGGACGGCATCGGCCCACTGAACGAGATCGACTTCGTCGGCGCCCGCAACTACAGCGACGTCGTGAACATCTACCCGCCGTTCGTGCCGGCGATCCAGCACAACCTGCTCTGGCTGGCCGTGCTGTTCGTCGTCGCCACCCCGTTCGGCATGTTCCTGGCCGTGCTGCTCGACAAGGAGCTGCGCGGCAGCCGCTTCTACCAGACCGCGCTGTACCTGCCGGTGGTGCTCTCGCTGGCACTGATCGGCTTCGTCTGGCAGCTGCTCTACTCCCGCGACCAGGGTCTCATCAACGCCGTCTTCGGCAGCAACATCGACTGGTACGGCGACTCGAACGTCAACATCTGGGCGGTCATGCTCGCCTCCGGTTGGCGGCACGTCGGCTACATCATGCTGCTCTACCTCGCCGGCTTGAAGGGGGTCGACCCGTCGCTGCGCGAGGCCGCCGCCGTCGACGGCGCGTCGGAGAGCCGGACCTTCTTCCGGGTGGTGTTCCCGGTGCTGCGGCCGATCAACATCATCGTGCTGGTGGTGACGGTGATCGAGTCGCTGCGCGCGTTCGACCTGGTCTGGGTCGTCAACAAGGGACGCAACGGCCTGGAGCTGATCTCGGCGCTGGTCACCCAGAACGTGGTGGGTGAGGCGAGCCGGATCGGCTTCGGCTCCGCGCTGGCGACGATCATGCTGGTCGTCTCGCTGGTCTTCATCACCATCTACCTGGCGACCGTGATGAGGGAGAACCGGGAATGAGCACCGCGACAGTGACCCGGCGTACCGAGGGTGGCACCGACACCCCGGTCCGCCGCCGCAAGCTGACCCCGGCCCGGCTGCTGCTGCACGGCTTCCTCATCGTCGTGTCGCTGGCCTGGATCTTCCCGATCGCCTGGGCCGTGCTGACCTCGCTGCGCTCCTACGAGTACACAGCCGCCAACGGCTACGTCTCGTTCGGCGGCTGGACCATCGACAACTACGTCACCGCCTGGCAGACGGCGGAGTTCGGCAAGCACTTCCTCAACTCGGTCTACATCACCGTGCCGGCGGTGCTGCTAACGCTCTTCCTCGCCTCCTGCGTGGCGTTCGTCATCGCCCGGTTCAACTGGAAGATCAACCTCGTCCTGCTCGGGGTGTTCACCGCCGCCAACCTGCTGCCGCAGCAGGCGTTGCTCATCCCGCTGTTCCGGCTGTTCACCGAGGTGCCACTGCCCGAGTTCATGAGCGACTCCGAGCTGCTCTACGACAGCTACTGGGGGCTGATCCTGATCAACGTCGCCTTCCAGTGCGGGTTCTGCGTCTTCGTGCTCAGCAACTACATGAAGGCGCTGCCCCGCGACCTGTACGAGGCGGCGATGGTCGACGGCGCCAGCGTCTGGCGACAGTACTGGCAGGTCACCATGCCGCTGTGCCGCCCGGCCCTGGCAGCGCTCGCCACCCTGGAGGTGACCTGGATCTACAACGAGTTCTTCTGGGCCACGGTCCTCATGCGCACCGGCGACAAGTTCCCGGTGACCAGCTCGCTCAACAACCTGCGCGGTGAGTTCTTCACCGACAACAACCTGGTCTCGGCGGGCAGCGTGCTCGTCGCGATCCCCACCCTGGTGATCTTCTTCATGCTCCAGCGGCACTTCGTCCGGGGCCTGACCTTGGGAGCCTCCAAAGGATGACGATCCTGCACCTGCGCCGCGCGCGGACCAGTCTGGTGCTCGACGCGCGCGGCCCGGGGCTGCCCCGCGTCGTGCACTGGGGTGGCGACGTCGGCGACCTCGACGCCGACGCCCTCCGGCAGCTCACCGACGCGACAGTGCCACCCGTGGTGCCGAGCAGCTTCGACGAGCCGCCCGCGCTGTCGCTCCTGCCGGAGGCGAGCGCCGGCTGGAGCGGCCGGCCGGGACTGGTCGGGCATCGCGACGGGCGGGACTGGTCCACCGCGTTCCAGCTCGACGGTCTCGACGTCGACCAGCCCTCCGACGCTCCGGCACGGGTCACCGTACGAGCGTCGGACCGGGCCGCCGGGCTCGGCCTGACCATCGAGATCACGCTCGACCCGTACGGCCTGCTGACCATTCGCCATCGCCTGCGCAACGACGGCGACGGCGCGTACGAGGTGCAGGGGCTGACGCCGGTGCTGCCGGTGCCGGCCGTCGCCACCGAACTGCTCGACCTGACCGGCCGCTGGTGTCGGGAACGCTCGCCGCAACGCCACCCGTGGCAGCACGGCGCCTGGGCCCGCGAGGGCCGGCACGGGCGCACCGGACACGACGCCACGCTGTTGCTGGTCGCCGGCACCGCCGGGTTCGGCTTCGGCCACGGTGAGGTCTGGGCGGTGCACACGGCGTGGAGCGGCGATCACGTCACCGTCGCCGAGCGGCGTCCCACCGGCGAGTCCACCCTCGGCGGCGGCGAACTGCTGGCGCCCGGTGAGATCCGGCTCGCCCCCGGCGAGGAGTACGACACTCCCCTGCTCTACGCCGTCTGGTCCGACGTCGGGCTGGACGGGCTCAGCGACGTACTCCATGCACACCTGCGGGCCCGGCCCGGACACCCGCGTTCCCCCCGGCCGGTGACCCTCAACGTCTGGGAGGCGGTCTACTTCGACCACGACCTGGACCGGCTGCGGGCCCTCGCCGACCGGGCCGCGCACCTCGGCGTGGAACGGTTCGTGCTCGACGACGGCTGGTTCCGCGGCCGACGCGACGACACCGCCGGGCTCGGCGACTGGTACGTCGACGAGAGCGTCTGGCCCGACGGCCTGCAACCGCTCATCGACCACGTGACCGGCCAGGGCCTCCAGTTCGGCCTGTGGGTGGAGCCGGAGATGGTCAACCCCGACTCCGACCTGTTCCGCGCGCACCCGGACTGGCTGCTGGCCGTGCCGGGGCGGTTGCCGCCGGCCTGGCGCAACCAGCAGGTGCTCGACCTGGGCCGCCCGGAGGCCTACGACCACGTGCTGGAACGCCTCGACGCGCTGCTGCGCGACCACCCGGGCATCAGCTACCTCAAGTGGGACCACAACCGGGACCTCACCGAGGCCGGGCACCACGGCCGGCCCGGGGTGCACGGGCAGACCCTCGCGGTCTACCGCCTCCTCGACGAGCTGCGCCGCCGGCATCCCGGAGTCGAGATCGAGAGCTGCTCGTCCGGCGGCGCCCGGGTGGACCTGGCCATCCTGGCCCGCACCGACCGGGTCTGGGCCAGCGACTGCAACGACGCCCTGGAACGGCTCAGCATCCAACGCTGGACCGGTCTGCTGTTGCCACCGGAGCTGATCGGCACGCACATCGGCCCGGAACGCTCGCACACCACCCACCGCGTACACGACCTGGGTTTCCGGGCGGCCACCGCGCTGTTCGGCCACCACGGCATCGAGTGGGACATCGCGTCGATCAGCGCCGCCGAGCAGACCGAGCTGGCCGCCTGGGTGGCACTGCACAAGCGGCTGCGCCCGCTGCTGCACGCCGGCCGGGTGGTCCGGGTCGACCACCCGGACCCGGCCGTCTGGGCGCACGGCGTGGTCGATCACGACACGACCCGGGCGGTGTACGCGGTGGCCACGCTGGCCACCTCGGTGGCGCAGACCCCGGGCGCGGTACGGCTTCCCGGCCTCGACCCGGCCCGGCGTTACCGGGTGCGGGCAGTGGCGGGCGTACCCGCACCGGCGACCATCGAACGGTCCGCGGCACCGTGGCTGGCCTCCGGTGTCACGCTCAGCGGGGCGGCGCTGGCCCGCGTCGGTGTGCAGCTGCCCGCCCTGCACCCGGAGCAGAGCCTGGTGCTGGAGGTCGACGAGGTCGGCTAGAAATTCTTTGCCGGAGTGTCGAGAACGGTGCGGCGTGCTTCTACCTCAGGGTGAGAGCACCGACGACGGTGCGCGGACGTGAGGGGCGAACCATGAAGTACATGCTGCTGATGCAGTTCAGCGCCACCGGGACCGACTTCCCGAGCATCGACACCTGGACACCGGACGAGGTCCGGGCCCACATCGCGTTCATGGGCGAGGTCAACGAGAAGCTCACCGCCGCCGGGGAGTGGGTCGACGCGCAGGGCCTCGGCGGCCCGCAGCAGGCGCGGATCGTACGCGCCGGCGACGGCGGCACGCCGGTGGTCACGGAGGGGCCGTTCGCCGAGACGAAGGAGTTCCTCGCCGGCTTCTGGATCGTCGACTGCGACAGCCCGCAGCGGGCGGTGGAGGTGGCCGCGTACATCTCGACCGCGCCCGGTCCCGGTGGTCGGCCGCTGAACATGCCGATCGAGGTGCACCCGGTGATGTCCGCACCCACCGAGGAGTTGTGAGGGCTGACCACCGATCCCCACATCGAGGACCTGCTGCGCGAGTTGGCGCCGCAGGTCCTCGGCGTGCTCGCCCGCCGGTTCGGTGACTTCGCCACCGCCGAGGACGCCGTGCAGGAGGCGCTGCTCGCCGCCGCCACCCAGTGGCCGGTTGACGGGTTGCCCGCCAACCCGCGCGGTTGGCTGATCCAGGTCGGCTACCGCCGGATGATCGAGCTGATCCGCGGCGAGCAGGCCCGGCGCCGCCGGGAGGACCTGGTCGCCCGCCGGGACCCGGACGACCGGCAGTACGCGCCGGCAGCGGACGAGGAACTGACCGCCGAGCGGGACGACACCCTGGTGCTGCTCTTTCTGTGCTGCCACCCGGCGCTCGCCCCCGCATCGGCGGTCGCGCTGACCCTGCGCGCGGTCGGCGGGCTCACCACCGCCGAGATAGCGCGCGCGTTCCTGGTGCCCGAGGCGACCATGGCCCAGCGGATCAGCCGGGCCAAGCAGCGGATCCGCGCGTCCGGGCTGCCGTTTCGAATGCCGGAGGAGGCGGAGCGGGCCGAGCGGCTGTCCGCCGTCCGGCAGGTGCTCTATCTGATCTTCACCGAGGGACACACCAGCACCGCCGGTCCGGCCCTGCGCCGCGTCGACCTCGCGGCCGAGGCGATCCGGCTGGCCCGTGCGCTGCACACGCGACTGCCCGACGACAGCGAAACCGCCGGGCTGCTGGCGTTACTGCTGCTCACCGAGGCGCGCAGCCCGGCGCGCACCGGCCCGTCCGGGGAGCTGATCTCCCTGGCCGATCAGGACCGCAACCGCTGGGACGCCGCGGCGATCGCCGAAGGCGTCGCACTTGTCACCCGGGCGCTGCCACGCGGCCCGGTCGGCCCGTACCAGGTGCAGGCCGCCATCGCCGCCCTGCACGACGAGGCGCCGAGCACCGACGCGACCGACTGGCCGCAGATCCTGGCGTTGTACGACGTGTTGGAACGGCTCGCCGGAACCCCGGTGGTGGCGCTCAACCGGGCCGTGGCGACCGCCATGGTGCACGGGCCCGCAGCCGGCCTCACGGCCCTCGACGCTCTCGGCGACGACCCCCGGCTGGCGGGGCACCACCGGCTGGCCGCCGCCCGCGCGCACCTGCACGAGATGGCCGGCGACCGGGAGCGAGCGATCGCGGACTACCGTGCCGCCGCCGCGCGGACCAGCAGCCTTCCCGAACAGCGCTACCTCACCATGCGCGCCGCCCGGCTCGCCGCCGGTGCGCCGACCACCGACGACTGAGGAGCCACATGGCGTACGTGCTGCTGGGGATCGCCATCCTCGCGGAGGTCCTGGCGACCAGCCTGATCAAGAGCACCGCCGGATTCAGCCGCCTCTGGCCGACGCTGGGGTGCCTGACCGGGTACGCGCTGGCGTTCCTCCTGCTGGCCCAGGCCGTGAAGGAGATACCCGTGGGTGTCGCGTACGCCCTCTGGTCGGGTCTGGGCACCGCGGCCATCGTGGCGATCGGCGCGGTGTTCCTGGGTGAGTCGGTCGGGCTGGTCAAGCTCGCCGGCATCGCCCTGATCATCGCGGGGGTGGTCATCGTGAACCTGACCGGGGAGCACTGACCGCAGCCGCCGCGGTGGCCGGGCCCGACGCGGGCCCGGCCACCTGGCGTCGGTCAGCTCGCCGTGCAGCTCACCTCCGGCTTGGGGTTGGTGCCGGACCAGCCGCCGAGGAACCCGAAGCTGGCGCTGGCGCCGGCAGCCAACCTGCCGTTGTAGTCCACGTTGCGCGCGGTCACCGTGGAGCCGCTGCTGGTCACCGTCGCGTTCCAGGACTGGGTGACGCTCTGGCCGTTGGCGAGGGTCCACCGGGCGGTCCAGCCGTTGATCGCCGTCGCGCCGGCGGTCACCCGCACCTCGGCCTGGAAGCCGCCCTGCCACTGGTTGGTGACGGTGTAGGTGGCCGCGCAGCCACCGGCGGGCGGCGGAGTGGTCGGAGGAGGCGTGGTCGGCGGGGGCGTCGTGGGAGGAGGAGTCGTCGGCGGGGGCGTCGTGGGAGGAGGAGTCGTCGGCGGGGGCGTGGTCGGCGGCGGGGTGCCGCCGAAGACGCTTGCCTCGCGGGCGGTCTGCCGGATGCCGTTGGCGCCGTTGAAGACCCGCTGCCCCCACGTCGTCAGACTGGCCGGGTTGAACGCGGTGGCCATGTCGAGATACTCCACGCCACCCCCGTTTCCGCTCCACGACCAGCCCAGCCAGCCGATCCCGTTGGCCTGGCTGTACGCGAGGATGGTGTCCTCGTCGGGGTCACCGTCGGAGTGGTTGAAGCCGAACTCACCGACCACGATGGGCAGCCCCGCCGCCCGGAACCGGCCCAGGTAGTCGGTGATCTCGGCGGCGGTGTCGAAGACGCCGTACATGTGGATGGAGAAGACCGTGTTGCGGGCCGGGTCCGCGGCGAAGACCGAGGCGGCGTTGTCGCGCATGGTGAACGACCAGTCCTGCCCCCAGTTCGGGGCGTCCACCATGATGGTGTGGGTCAGCCCACCGGCCCGCAGCCGCTTGATCGCGTTGGCGTTGTCGGTGGCCCAGGAGGCGTAGTTCTGGTTGCCGTACGGCTCGTTGCCGATGTTGACGATGACGTACCGTTCCTGGCCGACCAGCACATCCTTCAGGCTGAGCCAGTAGTCGACGGCCCGGTCCAGGGTGATGGCGCCGCTCTGCTCGCCGTAGCCGGTGGTGTCGTGGACCTCCAGCACGCAGATCAGCCGGTTGGCCTTGCACAGCGAGATGACGTTGGCGACGTCGGCGTTGGTGTTGCGGGTCCACCGGTCGCCGCTGGCGAGCACCACCCGCACGGTGTTCGCGCCGAGCGCCTTGACGTCGGCGAACGAGCTGGTCTGCTGCGGATACCAGGTGTGGGCGTGGTTCACCCCGCGCATGATGAATTCGGCGCCGTTGGCGTCGTACAGCTTGCCGCCCGCGACGGAGAAGCCGGCCGCGGCGTGCGCCGGCTGGCTGAACGCCAGCACGGCGAGGAGCAACGCGAGCAGGGCCCCGCCGGTGGCGGAGAGTCGAGTCTTCATGGCCTTCCTCAGGGAGGACCCCCGATGCCCGACAGGGGTGGGACGTGACAGGGGAAGGCGGCTGCAGCCCGACAGCCACCGCCCGACTCCCGGCGATGCTCGCATCAGCCTAGGGCGATGAATCAGCCCTAGCAACCGGTTCAGTAGGTCGGTCCGGGACCCAGACAGCCGTAACGGCCCGCGCGGACGCGGGCCGTCACGGGGCGGTCATCCCCACCACAGGATGTGCGCCAGACCGTAGGTCTTAACCGGTTAAGACGACCGTAGGCCGGTCTCCGGCATCCGTCAAGCATCGCCCGTCCGAACCGGACGAGAGGGTTGACGGCTGCTGACCTGGGTATCTCGGGACGAACCGTCGGCGAGAAGGAGATACCCGGATGGTGAGCGTCGGCTACACCCTGATGTGCGAGCAGGCCGGTCCGAAGCAGCTGGTCGACCACGCGGTACGGGCCGAGGCGGCCGGCTTCGACCAACTGGTGATCTCTGATCACTACTATCCCTGGCTCGACGCCCAGGGCCACTCCCCGTACGCCTGGTCGGTGCTCGGCGCGGTCGCGCACGCCACCTCCCGCGCGGAGCTGATGTCCTTCGTGACCTGCCCGATCCGCCGCTACCACCCGGCCGTGGTCGCGCAGAAGGCCAGCACCATCGGGGCACTCTCGGACGGGCGGTTCACCCTCGGCCTGGGCGCCGGGGAGAACCTCAACGAGCATGTCGTCGGCGGTTGGCCGCACGTGCAGCAGCGCCACGAGATGTTCGAGGAGGCGCTGCAGATCATCCGGCCGCTGCTCAACGGCGAGACGTTGACCTTCTCCGGCAACCACTTCGACGTGCCCGACGCCTACGTCTGGGACCGCCCCGAGCGGCCGGTGCCGATGGCCATCGCCGCCTCCGGCCGACAGTCCGCCACCCTGGCGGCCGAGTACGGCAACGGCCTCGTGTCCACCGAGCCCGACCGGCACATCATCGAGATGTACGACGACGCCGGTGGCGTCGGCCAGCCCCGCTACGGGCAGGTGGCCATCTGCTACGGCCCGGACGAGGCCGAGTGCCGCAAGATCGTGCACGACCAGTTCCGCTGGTTCGGAATGGGGTGGAAAGTCAACGCCGACCTGCCCGACCCGGACGCCTTCGCCGCCGCCACCCAGTTCGTCCGGGAGGAGGACGTCGCCGAGGGCATCTCCTGCGGCCCGGACGTGGACGCGCACGTCGAGGCGTTCCGCAAGTTCGTCGACGCCGGCTTCACGCACGTGGCGATCATCCAGGTCGGCGGCGAGGGCCAGCCGATGTTCCTGGACTGGGCACAGGAGCAGCTGCTGCCCCGGCTGCGCCAGTTGTGAGGCTGACGCCCGCCGGTCGATTCGGGCCGGCCGAGCTGCGGCTCGCCATGGCCGCGCCCCGACCGGCCGCCGGCCTGACCAGCGAGTGGCGGCTGGTCGACGGGCTGCGTACCCACACGCGGCGTGGCCCGGACCCCGACACCGGCAACCCGCCAGTGGTCCTGGTGCACGGCTTGGCGGTCTCGCACCGCTACCTCACCCCGCTGGCCGTCGCGCTCGCCGAAACCCATCCGGTGTACGTGCCGGACCTGCCCGGCTTCGGCCTGACCGAGCACCCCCACGGCGCGTACGACGTGCGCCAGCACGCCGCGCACCTGGCGGCCTGGCTGGCCGCGTACCGGTTGCCGCCGGTCTGCCTGCTCGGGCACTCGTTCGGCGCCGAGGTGGCCGCCGCGCTCGCGGCGACCCACCCGGAGGCGGTACGCGCGCTGGTGCTGGCCGGTCCGACCGCCGACCCGGCCGGCCGGTCCCGCCGGACCCAGTTCGGCCGGTGGCTGGTGGACACCCTGCGCGAGTCGCCGTTGCAGGCGCCGATCCTCCTTCGCGACGTCTGGAACGCGCGGCCCTGGCGGGTCCTGGCGACGTTGTCGCACTCGGTCCACAACACGATCGAGGCGGACCTGGTCCGGATCACGGCGCCGACGCTGGTGGTCAGCGGCGCGCGGGATCCGGTCGCGCCGGCCGACTGGCGGGCCCAGGTGGCCCGGCTGGTGCCGGACGCCGACCTGGTGGTCGTCCCCAGCGCGGCACACAACGTGGCCACCACGGCTCCGACGGCGGTCGCCGACGCGATCCGCCAGTTTCTTGCCCCGACACTCGTGAACAGGTGAAACCCATGCGCTTTGGCAACACGGAGATCCGACCCCTCGGCGGCGGCCTCGGCTGCCTCCTGATGATCCTCTTCTCGATCGTCGCCTCGGTGCTGCTCACCGTCCTGCTCAACGTGGTGCTCTGAGAGCACCGTGCCGGGTGGGGTGTTCAGCGCCGCAGACCCAGGGCGCTGAGCACCTCCCGGGAGGCCAGCCGGGCCGGGTCGAGCACCGAGCGGCGCATCCAACGCGCCGTGGGGGTGACGGTGGCCCGCCAGGCTGCCCGTACGCCGTGCGCCACCGGCACGACCGTCGCCGACCAGACCCAGCGCACACCCCGCAGCAGTGGGTGCACGGTGTGCCGCCACAGCCAGCGCAGTCCATGCCCGAGCGGGCGCAGGAGCCCTCGATAGACCAGGCGCAGCAGCCAGCCGGCCGTGCGCCAGGCGCCGACCACGGCATAGACGACCAGCCGACCCAGGCCGCGAACCGCCCACCAGATGCCCCGGGCCAACCCGACGAGCGCCGCGCCCAGCGCACCGACGAGCAGGCCCAGGCCGCGCACGAGCAGCCGGCCGACGGGCCTGAGCGCCGCGCCCAGCCAGCGCAGCGGCCGCCGAACGAGGTGATCGGCGAGCCAGACCAGCACGCGACCCAGACCCACGACGGGCGGGCGCAGCACGTTGCGGAGCACCCAGAGCAGGGGATCCCACAGCAGACGCCGAACCGCCCGCCCCGCCACCGAGCCCAGAGCGGCAAGCGCGCCGCCCAGCCAGACCAGCGGCAGCCAGACCAGCGTGCGCGCCACCCACGCGATCCCCCGCCCGAGCCACACGAGCGGCAGCCAGACGAGCGTGCGCGCCACCCACACCAGCGGCAGCCAGACGAGGGTGCGCGCCGCCCACACCAGCGGCAGCCAGATGAGGGTGCGGGCGACCCACGCGATCCCCCGCCCCAACCACACCAGCGGAAGCCAGACGAGGGTGCGGGCGCACCAGAGCAGGGGCAGCCAGAGCAACCGGTGCAGCGCCCAGGCCAGCGGGGCCAGCAGCCACTGCCGCAGAAACCGGCCGGCCGGGCTGATCAGGTGCCGGCGCAGCAGCCGACCGGCAGCCGCGAACAGCTCCCAGAGCAGGCGTACCGGCAGCACCACGACCAGCGCCACGGCACGCGCGACGGCCGCGACCAGCGGAAGCGGGACGGCGGCCGGCTCCCCCGGGTGCGGAGTCGGCGCGTCACGGGCGAGACGCGCGAGCGTCGGCGCGGTCGGGCCCTCGCCGCTCGGCGCGGGCAACGAAGCGCGAACGGTCGGACGGTCGGTCACGGTGGCACGGTAACCGGGCCGCGCCAGCCCGTGGGGTCGGCGGTGCGGGCAGCGTCAGCCAGCGTCCAGATCCAGTGTGGTCAGCAGCGGATAGTGGTCCGAGGCCGTGTCCGCCGCTCCACCACGGATCACCTGGCAGCCACGCACCCGCTCGGCCACCGCGCGGCTGCCGAAGAGATAGTCCAACCGCATCCCGGCGAACTCGGCCCCGCCGAAGCGGGTGGGCACGGTGAGGCCGTCGGCCTCCGGCGCACCGACGTTTGACGACGGCCACAGGTCGACGAGGTCGGCGGCGAGCAGGCGGGCGATCGCGCGGGTGTCCACGGCACCACCGCCCCGACGCAGGTGCCGTCGCCGGTAGAGAGCGCTCAGGCCGGCCAGGCGGGCGGTGTGGTCGACCGTCGGGTCCAGCGAGTTGAGATCGCCGGCGAGCAGCGTCAGCGGCCCCGGGGCGCGGCGCAGCGCCGCCACCAGCCAGTCGACCTCCATCCGCCGGCGTCCCCCGGAGTACGGGTAGAGGTGGGTGCCGAGCACGGTGAGCGGGCCGGCCGAGGTGGACACCACGACGCGGGCGGCGGCGTGGTGGAACGGCCGGCGCACCGCCCCCGCGGCGAGAACCCGGTACGGCGGCCGGACCAGCACCGCCACCGGCTGCCCGAAGCAGGACCGGGCCAGGTGGGGCGTCATCCCCACCCGGCCCGCCACGGTGGCCATCAGCCCGTCGGCGTCGAAGCCGCGCAGCTCCTGCAGGGCCAGCACGTCCGGCGTCTGCTCGTTGACGACCTGAACCACCTGATCCAGCCGGTCGGCGCCACCCCGGTCCCGACCGCCGGTACGGATGTTCCAGGTCATCGCCCGCACGGCAGCGCTCAGTCGGCTCGGCCGGCGCGCGCCAGCTCGTCGTCGAGGGTGTCCACGTCCTCGGACTCGATGGCCGGCTGGTTGCCCTCCGCGAGGTCGGCGTTCGGGCGGATCACGAGGTAGAGCAGCCCGATCCAGAGTGCGGAGAGCAGGATCGCGCCCATGAAGTCGGTCGGGTGGTGCATCCCCCGGTACATCCGCGAGGTCGCCACCCCGGCCGGCATGATCACGGCCATCGCCACGAAGATCCACCGCCACCAGCGGTCGGTACGCGGGAACACGATGAGGGTGATCGCCAGCCAGACGCAGATCGTCGCCGCGATGTGCCCGGACGGGAAGGAGGAGGTGGGCATCTGCCCGTCCAGGTTCTCCACCGGGGGCCGTGGCCGGTCGACCACCCGCGCCGAGGCGAGGAAGAGGGTCAGCTCACCTACCATCGCCAGCGCGACGAACAGCACTGGCCGCCACCGCCGCCACACCGCGAGCACCAGCGGGCAGAACACCAGCGAGATGAGCAGGATCGCGTGGGTGTCACCGAACTTGCTCCACCACCAGCTCACGTCGGTCAGCACGTCGGTGTGCCGGGCGGCGAACCAGCGGGGAACCTCGGTGTCCAGGGTGTCGAAGAAGGTGTTCTTGGCGTGATAGCTGACGTACATGCCGAAGCCGTACAGCGCGCCGAACACCAGCACCCAGCCGACCAGCAGCTCGGCCACCGCCGAGCGGGGGTGCGCCAGCACGTGCTCCTCGGCCGGGGCGGGCGCGATGTCGTGCCCGGCCTCCGGCTCCAGCCCCTCGCTCAGCGGCGGCACCGGCTTGCCGCGCTCGCGCCGCCACAGCCGGAAGGCGTACGCGGTCACGCCCAGCCACGCGGCGCCGAGCAGCCAGCCGGCCAGCACGTCGGAGACGAAGTGCACGCCCAGCGCGATGCGGGTCAGCCCGATCAGCGCCACCAGCACACCGACGCCGACGATCGCGGGCTTGCGCCAGCGCGGCGCCATCGCCGGCAGGAACACCAGCAGCAACGCCCCGTACGCGACGAACGAGCCGAGCGCGTGCCCGCTCGGGAAGCTGTTGCCGGGCGCGCTGGCGATCGGCACGTCCACCACCGGGCGGAGCCGGCCGACAAGCGCCTTGAGCGACGGGTCGAGGATCAGCCCACCGACCCCGGTGATGATCAGGTAGACGGCCAGCCGGGGCTGCCGTCGGATCAGCAGCCCGACCACCGCGATGGTGACCAGCCAGATGAGGATCGGCCGGCCGCCCAGATCGGTCACCGCCTGAAGCACGGTGACCAGCGGGTGGTGCGGGGCGACGAGCGAGTTGAACCACTCGGCGACCGCGTGGTCGGCGTCCTGCAACGGGCTCCACCGCACCCGCACGAGCAACAGCAACAGCCCGAAGGCCACGCCGGCGCCGGTGACGGCCACCAGGCCGGCGATGCTCCGCTCGGCGAAGTGACCGATTGGACGCCGAGCCACCTCTTTGACCGCGGTCACCCCGCACCTCCCTTGTTGTACCTGGCGAGGCGCTGTACCCGATCCGGGTCCGGCGTACACCCGGGCGTCGCTCAGAGCGCCGTCATGTCCCCGGTGTCGAACAGCTCGGCACGGTCGGCCTCGGGCTCCCACAGGTCGGGCTGCGCCGGCTCCTCGACACCGATACGCAGTGCCTCCAACTGGGCCGCGAAGGCCAGCCCGCCGAAGAGCGCCATGCCGGTCAGGTTGGCCCAGAGCAGGAGCGCCATCATGCCGGCCAGCGCGCCGTAGGTCTGGCCGAAGCCGTCGCTGAACCGCACGTACGCGGCGAGCAGCAGGCTGGCCAACCACCACAGGGCCGTGGCGATGCCCGCGCCGAAGAAGAGCCAGGACAGGCCGGGCTGGTTGCGGCGGGGCGCGTGCCGGAACAGCACGGCCACGGCGAGCACGGTCAGCGCGAGACTCAGCGGAAAGCGGACCACGTCCCAGATGCCGTTGGCGACCTCGCCCCACTCGTAGTGCTTGCGGACCGAGTCGCCCATCGCCCCGCCGCCGACGAGGATCAGGAAGCCGGCCAGCGCGGGCAGACCGGCGGTGACGGCCAGGACTGCCGCCCGCAGGTATTTCCACAGGGCCGGGCGGTCCCGCTCGACCCCGTAGATGCGGTTCGCGCCCCGCTCGATCTGCGCCATCGTGGTGGTCAGCGCGACCAGTCCGGTGAGCAGACCGAGGGTGAGCGCCAGCTCGCCGGCGTCCTCGACGCGTTCGCCCTCGCCGAGCAGCTCGCCGACCACCTGGGCGCTCTGGCCCGGGGTGAGTGCCAGCACGGTGTCGGCGACCACCTGGCCGCCCTCCTCGACACCCAGCTCGCTGATCAGGCCGGTGAGGGCGATCAGGAACGGCACCACGGCGAGGCAGAGCTGCAACGCGAAGGCGCGGGAGTGACTGAACCCGTCGCCGTAGCGGAACCTGATGAACGCGTCGCGCAGCAGGTGCCAGCCGCCCTTGCGGCGCAGTGTGTGCCAGGCGTCGTCGGCCGACAGCTCCTCGTTGGCCATCAGCCGGGTCTCCGGCACGATCCGGGTGCTACTCACGGCGCGCTTCCTCGATCAGCTGCTCGCCCCGCTCCCCGGCGCCCTGGGCGTCAACGGACAGGTCGGGGGTCTCCTCGGGCTGCGGGACGCAGAGCCACAGCGCCTGCGGTCGGATCTCGGCGTGCAGCCGCCGACCGGGGGCGATGAGGTCGCCGTCGAGCTCCCGCGGCTGTGGGCGGTTGCTGGTGACGACCACCGTGCGGCCCCGGAAGACCTCCATCTGCGGCACCTGACCGCTGCGGCGGACCACGGCCCAGCCGAGCGCGAGCCAGTGCCGCAGGTTGCGCGGGGTGAGCACGGCGACGTCGAGCCAGCCGTCGTCCGGCTCGGCCTCGGTGAGCAGGCGGACCCCGCCCTGGAGCCGGCCGACGTTGGCGATCAGCACCGAGCGGACCCGGCGGCGTACCGGTGGGCGGTCGTCGATGCGGATCTGCACCCGCATCGGCCGGTCCCGCAGGTGCTTCACGGCACCCACGACGTACGCCGGCCAGCCGATGCGGGCCTTGGTGGTCTCGTTGGTGGCCTCGAGCATCTTGGCGTCGAAGCCCATGCCGGCCATGACGGTGAAGTACTGGTCCTCCACCGCGCCGACGTCGAGCAGCCGCCGACCGCGTTCGACGGCGACCTGAAGCCCCGCCGCGAGGTCGGTGGAGAGGCCGAGGTTGGCGGCGAGCAGGTTGCCGGTGCCCTGCGGCAGCACGGCGAGGGCCACGTCGGTGCCGACGAGCCCGCTGACGCAGGACATCACGGTGCCGTCGCCGCCGCAGGCGAAGACCAGGTCGACGCCGGCCTTGACGGCCTGCTCGGTCTGGCCCCGGCCGGGATCGTCGACGGTGGTCTCGAACCACTGCGGCTCGGGCCAGCCGGCGGCGCTCAGGGCGTCGTTCACGGTGCGGCGCAGCCCGTCGAGATCGTCGACCTTCGCCGGGTTCACCACCACGGCGGAGCGCAGCCCGCCGTCGCCACCTGAGGGGCGCCTGTCCTGTCCAGCATTCACGGCGCCAGTGTGCAGCACCGGGCCGCCTTCAGCGACCCGACGACGCGCCGGCGTCGGAAGTGCCACAGACAGGTTTCAACGCGTACGCGTGCGTCACGCCGCCGTCCGCAGCGCGGTCTCCACCCGTCGGCGCAGATCGTCGAGGTCGACGCCCGCTTCGGTGAGCACCAGCGCGCCCAGCCCCTGACCCTCCCGCAGCACCCCGAGCAGGATGTGCTCGGTGCCGATGTGCTTGTGACGCAGCCGCAGCGCCTCGCGCAACGACAGCTCCAGCGCCTTCTTCGACCGGGGCGAGAACGGCCCGCCCAGGTAGCGTCGACGCCCCCACCGGCGCCGCGGGGCGGGCACGGCCTCGCGCAGCGCGTCGGGCCCGAAGGACTGCTCGATGCGGGCCACGATGGCGGCCAGGTCGATGCCGATCTCGCGCAGCGCCGCCGCGTCCGCGTCGCCGAGGCCCGCGCCTCCGCCGCTGGTGTGCCGCCGGACCCGTTCGCGCAGGTCATCGGCGCGCACCCCGGCGTCGGTCAGGACCCGACTGGCCAGGCCGGCCTCGTCGGCGAGCAGGCCGAGCAGCAGGTGCTCGGTGCCGACCGGCCGCTGACCCTCGGCCCGTGCCTCCTCCAGCGCCGCCCGCACCACGCCGCGCGCCCGCTCGGTGAACCGTTCGAACATCACGCCTCCCAGGATGAGTTGACCGCCGGTCGCCCAGCGTGTTTCTTGTGCACCGCCTGCCGGCTGACCTCGAGCGCGTCGGCGATCTCCTGCCAGGACCAGCCCTGTCGACGGGCGTTGTCCACCTGGACCACCTCGAGTCGCTCGAGCAGCCGGCGCAGCGCGCGGACGGCGCGCAGCCCGACCCGGGGGTCGGTGCTGCCGGCTGCCGCCGCGAGTTCCGTCGCCTGACTCATGCCGTCAACATACGTTGACAGCCTCACCGCTGTCAACTTTTGTTGACGCCGATCACGTCGACCCCGACGTGCCGACCACCGCAGGCCCGTCGGCGCGGCCCGAACCGGCCCGCCGCCGTCACCACACGACTACCCTCGGTCAGGAGACAGCGCGGTCGTGCCGGGCGCGACGCCCGGGAGGTGATATCCGATGGCGGTATCCGCCGACGCGGAGGTGCTGGTCGGCCTCGGCTCGGACGGTGACCTTCCGGTCGTGGAGCAGGCCGCGCAGGAAGCCGCCGGACACGACCGACCCCTGCACGTCATACACACCTTCGACTGGCAGGCGGCCTTCGCGGCGGAGACCGTCGCCGCGCCGCGGGACGAGGCCGAGAACCTGATCACCCGGGCCGCCCAGCTCGCCCACCAGGTCGAACCCGGCCTGACCGTACGCGCCGAGATCGTCGAGAGCGGCCTGCTGCCCACCCTCATCCGCCGGTCCGAGACGGCCTTCCTGCTGGCCGTCGGCGACAGCGGAATGGCCGGCAGCGGCCAGTGCGTCCCGGCCGAGACGTCCGCCGTGCAGTTGGCCGCGCGAGCCAACTGCCCGCTGCTGGTGGTCCGCCGCGAACCGCCGCCGCAGGGCCCCGTCCTGGTCGGGGTGGACGGCTCCCCCAGCTCACACCTCGCCCTGCGGTGGGCAGTGGACTGCGCCCGCGGGCGCGACGCCCGCCTCGTGGCGCTGCGGGTGGTCGAGAGCGACGAGGACACCGACGCGGTCGCCGAGCAGCTCAGCGAGGCACTGGCCCGCCACGCCGACCCCCACAGCGGGGTGCCCACCGAGTGCCGGGTCGTCCGCGGTGATCCCGGGCAGGTGCTCGTCGACACGTCCCGGTCGGCGCAGGTGGCGGTTGTCGCCGCCCGGGGCGACGAACCGGGACGAGCCATGCTCGGCGCGGTCGCCCAGTCCCTGCTCTACCACTCCCCCGCCCCGGTGGTCGTCGTACGCGGCCTGGCCGAGATGCCACTCACCGGGCCCGACGCCCGCCCGGCCCGGGACCAACGGCCCTGACCGGCCGCGTCGGCGGCGGCGAGGCTGGACACCGAGACCCGCCCACTACCCGCGAGAGGCAGCAGATGGACATCGCTCTCGACGTGCAGCGCGCACTCACCGACGACGAGCTGCGCCGACTGGACGCCTACTGGCGTGCCGCGAACTACCTCACCGTCGGGCAGATCTACCTGCTGGGCAACCCCCTGCTGCGCGAGCCGCTGACCCCCGACGACATCAAGCCACGGCTGCTCGGGCACTGGGGCACCAGCCCCGGGCTCAACCTGATCTACGCGCACCTCAACCGTGTGATCGTCGCCCGCGACCTGAACGCGATGCTGGTCACCGGCCCCGGGCACGGCGGCCCGGCGATCGTGGCCAACACCTGGCTGGAGGGCACCTGGTCGGAGCGCTACCACGATGTGGCGCGCGACGAGGCCGGGATGGCCCGGCTGTTCCGGCAGTTCTCCTTCCCGGGCGGCATTCCCAGCCACGTCGCGGCGGACGTGCCGGGCTCGATCCACGAGGGCGGCGAGCTCGGGTACGCCCTGAGCCACGCCTACGGCGCCGCGTTCGACAACCCGGACCTCGTGGTGGCCTGCGTCGTCGGCGACGGCGAGGCGGAGACCGGGCCGCTGGCCGGCAGTTGGCTCTCCAACGTCTTCCTGAACCCGGCCCGCGACGGCGCGGTGCTGCCCATCCTGCACCTCAACGGCTACAAGATCGCCAACCCGACCGTGCTGGCCCGGATCCCCGAGGCCGACCTGCTCGACATCATGCGGGGTTCGGGCTACCAGCCGTACGTGGTGTCCGGCGACGACCCGGCCGTGGTGCACCGCACCCTCGCCGCGACGCTGGACCGGGCGCTGGACGAGATCGCCGAGATCCAGCGGCGGGCCCGTTCCGGTGGTGTCGTCGAGCGCCCCCGCTGGCCGATGATCGTGCTGCGGACGCCGAAGGGCTGGACGGGCCCGCGCGAGGTCGACGGCACCCAGGTGGAGGGCACGTACCACGCCCACCAGGTGCCACTGTCGGGCGTCCGCGACAACCCCGCCCACCTGGACGAGCTGGAGCACTGGCTGCGCAGCTACCGGCCGGAGGAGCTGTTCGACGCCACCGGCGCCCCGGTCGAGGAGCTGCGGACGCTGCCGCCCCGCGGTGACCGGCGGATGAGCGCCAACCCGGTCACCAACGGCGGCGTGGTCCTGCGCGACCTGACCCTGCCCGACTTCCGCGACTACGGCGTGGACGTCCCCGAGCCGGGCCAGCCGATGGCCGGCGCGACAGGGGTCCTCGGACCGTGGATCCGTGACGTGATCATCGCCAACCCGCAGACGTTCCGGCTGTTCGGCCCGGACGAGGTCGCGTCCAACCGGTTGGGCGCCGCCTTCGAGGTGACCGACCGTGCCTGGGTCGCTCGCACCGTCCCCGGCGACGACCACCTCTCCCCCGACGGCCGGGTCATGGAGGTGCTCTCCGAGCACCTGTGCCAGGGCTGGCTGGAGGGTTACCTGCTGACCGGCAGGCACGGCGTGTTCACCAGCTACGAGGCGTTCATCCACATCGTCGACTCGATGGTCAACCAGCACGCCAAGTGGCTGAAGGTGACCCGGGCGATTCCCTGGCGCCAGCCCCTCGCCTCGCTGAACTACCTGTTGTCCAGCCATGTCTGGCGGCAGGACCACAACGGCTTCTCGCACCAGGACCCGGGCTTCATCGACCACGTGGTCAACAAGAAGGCCGAGGTGGTGCGGGTCTACCTGCCGCCGGACGCGAACACCTTGCTCTCCACCATGGACCACTGCCTGCGCAGCCGGCACTACATCAACGTCGTGGTGGCCGGTAAGCAGCCGTCGCCGAACTGGCTGACGATGCAGGAGGCGATCCAGCACACCCGGCGCGGCCTGGGCATCTGGGAGTGGGCCAGCAGCGACGGCGGCAGCGAGCCGGACGTCGTCCTGGCCTGCTGCGGTGACGTGCCCACCCTGGAGACACTGGCCGCCACCGAACTGCTGCGCGAGCACCTGCCGGAGCTGAAGGTGCGGCTGGTCAACGTGGTCGACCTGATGCGCCTGCAGCCGGACACCGAACACCCGCACGGCCTGCCGGACAAGGAATTTGACACCATCTTCACCGCGGACCGGCCCGTCATCTTCGCCTACCACGGCTACCCGTGGCTGATCCACCGCCTGACCTACCGCCGCTCCAACCATGACAACCTGCACGTGCGCGGGTACAAGGAGGAGGGCACCACCACCACTCCGTTCGACATGGTGATGCTCAACGACCTGGACCGGTTCCACCTGGTCATCGACGTCATCGACCGGGTGCCCGGCCTCGGCGCCCGCGCCGCGCACCTGCGCCAGCAGATGGTCGACGCGCGCCAGGCCGCCCGCGACTACACGCGCGAACACGGCGAGGACGACCCCCGGGTCGCCGAGTGGCGCTGGGTCCGCGAGACCGACCCGATGAACCCCTGAGGAGGACGACGTGCGGGACGCGGAGATCCTGGTCGGCTACGACGGCTCCACCGACGCGTCGGTGGCCCTTACCTGGGCGCTGGCCGAGGCCGAGCACAGCGGCCAGCCGGTGCGGCTGGCGTACGTCTTCGAGTGGCTGACAGTTGCCAGTTGGGTCGGTCCGGGCGTGGCGCCCGGCGTCTGGCCGGACGACACCGCCCGGCGGCAGGCGGACGACCTGGTCCGCAAGGCTGCGGCGGACGCCACCGCCGCACACCCCGGCCTGACGATCACCAGCGAGGTGTACGACGGGCCGCCGGCCCTGGTGTTGCAGGAGCGCTCGACCGACGCGGGGCTGCTGGTGCTCGGCAGCCGGGGCCACGGCGGGTTCGGCGGGCTGCTGGCCGGGTCGACGGCGGTGGCGGTCGCCGCGCACGCGCACTGCCCGGTCGTGGTGGTCCGCGACGGGACCGCCAGCGGGCCACCGGCCCCGGTGGCGGTCGGGGTGGACGGTTCGGAGCCGTCGCTGGTGGCGCTCGGGTTCGCGGCCGAGCGGGCCGCCCAACGTCGGGTGCCGCTGCGCGTGCTGCACGCCTGGACCCCCGGCCCCGGTGGGGCGGCCGGAGCGCCGGACGAGCAGGCCGCCGTCGAGGAGGCGCTGGAGCCGTGGCGGCGGACGTTCCCCGAGCTGGACATCACGCTCGACCTCGTCGCGGGCAGTCCGGCCGGGACGCTCATCGAGTCGAGCCGGTCCGCGCAGTTGGTGGTGGTCGGCAGTCGGGGCCGGGGTGGGCTGGCCGGGATGCTGCTCGGCTCGGTCAGCCAGCAGGTGATCCAGCACGCCGGCTGCCCGGTCGCGGTCGTCCGCGAACGCTGAGCGGCAGCTCTCAGCGGCGTTCGGGCACCGGGTCGGACGGGTCGAGCGAGAAGAACTCCTCCTCTTCCTGGGCCAGGTGCAGACGCAGCACCGCGTCCAACCCGTAGAGGGTGGCGAGCAGGTCGGGCACCTGATCCGGGCGCAGCCGGCCGTCGGCGGTCTGGGCGAGCTGCGCGCCCAGCAGGTCGACCTGTCGGCGGATCTCCACGTGTGCCCGGCTCATCGTCGAGGTCGCCTCGCCGCTGCCCAGCGGGTCGGCCAGGGCGGGATAGAGCTGCCGTTCCTCGGCGGCCTCGTGCGGCAGCACCCGTTCGGTCAGCCGGCGGTGCGTCTCGCGTACCGCCGGCAGGCACCTCGGGGAGGCCGGGTCGGTGGCGACCAGGTCGGCGGTGTCGCGCAGCCCGGCCAGCACATCGCGTACCTCCTGGTGTTCCCCGGCGTAGCGGGCGAGCAGCTCCCGGGTACGCGGCGGGACGTCCCGACGGCGCAGCCCACCACCGAGGGCCCGCAGCGCGTTGAGGATCACCAGCACGTCGATGCCCTCCTGGAGGAACGCGCCGGCGACCGGGGGCAGCCGGCCGACCGCCGCCACGAGCATCGCCAGCACCGCGAGGCCCATCCCGACGGTGGCGCTCTGCACCGCGATCCGGCGTGCGTAGCGGGCGATCTCGACCGCGTCGGCGAGCCGGTCCAACCGGTCCACGGTGAGCACCGCATCCGCCACGTCCGCGGAGGCGCTGGCGCCCGTAGCGCCCATCGCGACACCGACGTGCGCCTGAGCCAGCGCCGGGGCGTCGTTCACCCCGTCACCGACCATCACCGTGACGGCCCGGTCGGCCTCCGCCCGGACCCGGCCCACCTTCTCCTGCGGCGTGCAGCGGGCGAGCACGTCGTCCACATCGACGGCCTCGGCGACCTGCGCGGCGGTCGCCGGCCGGTCGCCGGTGACCATCACGATGCGCCGCAGCCCCGCCGCGCGCAGCCGGCGTACGGTCCGGCGGGCGTCGGGGCGTACCGGATCCTCCAGCAGGATCGCGCCGAGCGGGCCGCCGTCCTCGCTGACCCACACCGCGGACCAGCCGGCCAGCTCGGTGCGGGACCGCGCCCGGTCGGCCCACTCGGGCAACTCGCCGGCGAGCTGCCCGACCCGGATGAGCCGCCCGTCGACCCGGCCGCTGACGCCGCGCCCCGGCTCCTCGGTCACCCCGGTCGGCTCGGTCAGCGCCAGCCCCCGCTCGCGGGCGTGCCGGACCAGGGCGGTGGCCAGCACGTGCGGGGAGAGCTGCTCCACCGATGCGGCGAGCCGCAGCACCTCGTCCCGGTCACCGCCCGGCGCGACCACCGTCTCGGCGGTACGCGGGCGGCCGGCCGTCAACGTGCCGGTCTTGTCCACCAGCAGCGTCCGGGCCCGTCCGAGCAGCTCCAACGCGCCACCGTCGCGGACCAGCACCCCGCGCCGGGCCACCCGGGACAACCCGGACACGATCGCGATCGGGGTGGCCAGCAGCAGCGGGCAGGGGGTGGCCACCACCAGCACCGCCACCGCCCGGACCACGTCGCCGGAGAGCAGCCACGCCAGCCCGGCCAGCACCAGCGTGAACGGCACGAACGCGGCGGCGTACCGGTCCGCGAGCCGGACCATCGGGGCCCGGTGGGCGGTCGCCTCCTCGGCCAACCGGACGATCCCCGCGTACGTGCTCTGCGCCGCGTTCTTCGTCGCCCGCATGCCGAACCCCGCGCCGGCGTTGACCACGCCACTGGCCACCGCCTCGCCCGCCGCCCGCTGGACCAGCCGCGACTCGCCGGTCACCACCGACTCGTCCAGCGTGGCCGCCTCGTCGACGGTCCCGTCGACAGGCACCACGTCACCGGGCCCGACCAGCAGCCGATCCGCCGCCGCCACCCGGTCCAGCGGCACCACCTCGATCGTGCCGCCCGGCCCCCGCCGACGCGCGGTACGCGGGGCCCGCTCCAGCAGGGCCCGCAGGTCGCGCGTCGCCCGGCGCTGCGCGTACGCCTCCAGCGACCGTCCGGTCGCCACCATCACGGCGATCACCGCCCCGGCCAGGTACTCGCCGACGCCGAGCGCACCGGCCAGGGCCAGTACGGCGATCACGTCCACACCGAAGTGCCGGTGCCAGAACGCCCGCAGCATCGACCAGACGGCGGGCAGCAGCGCGGCCACCGTGACGGCGGCCCAGATCAGGTCGGCGGCGCCGGGGCGGCCCGCGATCCGCAGCGCCGCGCCCGCCAGCACCGCGACGCCCAGCCCGACCAGCGGCGTCCACGTTCCCCACCGCCGGATGCGGCTGCGGGCCGGCCGCTCCGGCACGCACTCGGTCGACTCGGCTGCCACCTGCGAATCGTCGCAGCCCACGACCCTCCTCGACGGCACACCGCACGGTTTTTCCCGCCCTGGGCGGCGGCGCGACGGGTGTCGGCCGGCCCGTCCGGGGAGGCGCAACGACCCACCGCGGTCGGGACCTCTGGCCCCTGCACGCCCCCGGCCGATGCCGCAGGATGGAGCGGCAACACACCGCGCGACCACGCCAGGTGAGGCACGATGGGCAGAGACGGAAAGGTCGTGACGATGAGTCAGGACAGTCAGCTGACGACCGCGCTGGCGGAGGCCGCCACCACCGCCGGCCACGCCCCCTCGGTGCACAACACGCAGCCGTGGCGCTGGCGGGTGCTCCCCGACGCGCTGGAGCTGCACACGGTCGCCGACCGGCAGCTCACCGCCAGCGATCCGGAGGGACGACTCCTGGCGATCAGCTGCGGCGCCGCCCTGCACCACGCCCGGCTGGCGCTCGCCGCCGAGGGCTGGCGCGCGGTGGTGCAGCGCCTGCCCGACCCGGGCGACCCCAGCCTGCTGGCACGCCTGACCGACCTGAGCCGGACGGCCGCCGACCCGGACGCCATGCGCATGGTGCAGTGCATGTCGGTGCGGCACACCGACCGGCGGCCGGTCAGCGACGAGCCGGTGCCCACCGACGCGATCGGGGAGATCGCGCGAGCGGTCACCGCCGAGGGCGGCCGACTCCAGGTCCTCGACCGCGACCAGTTGCTGGAGTTGGCCGCCACGGCCGGGCACGCCGACACGGTCGAGGCCGAGGACCCGGAGCTGCGCGCCGAACTGGCGTACTGGACCAGCCGGGCTGGCACCGGCACCGGCCTGCCGGCCGAGGTGCTGCCCGAGCAGCCGCCGCAGACAACCGTGCCGGGCCGCGACTTCGGCCGCCCCGGCAGCCTGCCGGTCGGCCCCGGTCACGACCGCGCGGCGGTGTACGCGCTGCTGCACGGCGACGAGGACGAGCGGGACAGCTGGCTGCGCGCCGGTGAAGCCCTCTCCGCCGCCTGGCTGACCGCCACCCGACTCGGCGTGTCGATGGTGCCGCTCAGCGCGGTGGTGGAGGTCCCTGGCACCCGGCAGACCCTGCGCCAGATGCTCGCCGGCATCGGCTACCCGTACCTCGTGCTGCGCATGGGGATCGCGGACCCGGCACACGCCGGCCCACCGCACACCCCGCGACTGACCGGCGAGCAGGTGGTGGACACCTCAGCGGTGCGCGGCGAGCGGGCCTGACGGGGGCAGATCGACGGTGTACGCCGGCGCTACGATCGCGCGGTGACCAGCAGCGTTCCGCAGCCCCGCCCGGAGTCCCCGGTGACGCCGTCGCTCGGGCTGAGCCCCCTGTCCCGGGTCCGCCTCGACGAACTGCTCCAGGAGATGCTGGACCGGGTCGGCGAGGTGATGACCAGCCGGGAGCGGCTGCGTGCGCTGCTCGACGCGGTCGTCGGCATCGGCACCAACCTGGATCTGCGCACCACCCTGCGCCGCATCGTGCAGGCGGCCTGCGAGCTGGTCGGCGCCCGGTACGGCGCGCTGGGCGTGGTCGGCCCGGACCATCTGCTGCACGACTTCATCGTGCACGGCATCACGCCCGAGCAGCACGCGCAGATCGGCGACCTGCCGCACGGGCGGGGCGTGCTCGGCCTGCTCATCGACGATCCGCGCCCGCTGCGCATGCCGGACATCACCCAGCACCCGCGCTCCTACGGCTTCCCCGCCAACCACCCGCCCATGCACAGCTTCCTGGGCGTGCCGGTGCTCATCCGGGAGCAGGTGTTCGGCAACCTCTACCTGGCCGAGAAGCAGGGCGGCGCGCAGTTCACCGAGGACGACGAGGAGATCGTCGTCGCGCTCGCGGCCGCCGCCGGTGTGGCCATCGAGAACGCCCGCCTGTACGCCCTGGCCCACCGGCGGGAACGCTGGCTCGCCGCGACCGCCGAGATCACCACTGTGCTGCTCGGTGAGGTACGCCGCACCGACGCATTGGCGCTTGTCGCCCGGCGGGCCCGGGAGGTTGCCGAGGCGGAGCTGGCGCTGGTGCTGCTGCACGACAGCGAGTCCGCCCAGTTCACCGTGGAGGTCGTCGACGGCGTCGACGAGCGGGCCCGGGCGCTGGTCGGCGCGGTCCTACCGGCCGCCGACACCAGCTTCGGGGCGGCCGTCGCCGAGGGCCGGCACGACCAGGTGGACGACCTGGCCCACGCCGCGCCGTGGCCGGCGCTGCTGCACACCGGGCCCGCGATCGTCTCGCCGCTGGCCACCGCCGACACTCTGCACGGCGTGCTGATCGTGGCGCACCGGCCCGAGCGCGGCGGCGGCGCCAGCGAAGAGGACGTGGCGCTGCTCGGCAGCTTCGCCGGTCAGGCGGCGCTGGCCATGGAACGGGCCCGCGGCCAGGAGGAACGAGAGCTGCTGGTGGTCCTGGAGGACCGCGAACGGATCGCCCGCGACCTGCACGACGTGGTGATCCAGCGGCTCTTCGCCACCGGCCTGCAGTTGCAGAGCGCCGCGCCGATGATGACCCGCCCCGAGGTCGCCAGACGGATCAACGCGGCCGTCGACGACCTCGACGCCACCATCCGCGACATCCGGCGCACCATCTTCGAGCTGCGGACGCCGATGACCGCCGCGCTGCGCACCGAGATCCGCGAGGCCATCGAGCTGGCCGCCGAGTCGCTGGGCTTCAAGCCGCACCTGGAGGTGACCGGCCCGGTGGACAGCGCCGTGCCGGACACCATCCGCCCGGATCTCACCGCCGTGCTGCGCGAGGCGCTGTCCAACACCGTCCGGCACGCGCGGGCCACCCGCGTCGACGTGGCCGTACGCGTCGACGCCGGTCAGGTCAGCGTGACGGTCACCGACGACGGGGTGGGCTGCGACGCGGCCGCCGCCCGAGGTGGCCTCGTCAACCTGCGGGAACGCGCCGACCGCCTCGGCGGCATCTTCACGATCCGCCCGGCCGTTCCGCACGGCACCGAGCTGTGCTGGTCGGTGCCCCTGCGGGACTGACCGGCGCGGGCCGGGTCAGGGCGTCTTACCCAGCAGCCGGGTGGCCAGGACGGCGGCCTGGGTGCGGCGCTCCAGGCCGAGCTTGGCCAGCACACTGGAGACGTAGTTCTTCACCGTCTTCTCGGCGAGGAACATCTTCCCCGCGATCTCGCGGTTGGTCAGCCCCTCGGCCACGTACTCCAGGATCCGCCGCTCCTGCTCGGTGAGCGACTTCAACTCGCGCGGCTGCTCGACGCCGTTGCGGATGCGCTCCAACACGCGGGTGGTGATCGCCGGGTCGAGCAGGGACTGCCCGGCCGCGACCCGGCGCACCGCGTCGACCAGGTCGGTGCCGCGGATCTGCTTGAGCACGTACCCGGCGGCCCCCGCCATGATCGCGGCGAACAGCGCCTCGTCGTCCTCGTACGAGGTGAGGATCAGGCCCTTGATGGACGAGTCGACGGCCCGGATGTCGCGGCACACGTCGATGCCGTTGCCGTCGGGCAGGCGTGCGTCGAGGATCGCCACGTCGGGCCGCAGCGCCGGGATGCGGCGGGACGCCTCCTGCGCGGAGCCGGACTCGCCGACCACCTCGATGTCCCCGCTGCTCTGCAGCAGGTCGGCCAGGCCACGGCGGACGACCTCGTGGTCGTCGAGGAGGAAGACGCGGATCATCCCTCGTTTCTACAGGTGCCGAGCGACGGGTGCACGGGCCGAAGGTCCCGACCCGCCCGGGCTCCGGGTGGTCCCGGCCCGGGTGGTCCCAACCCGGGGTGGCCTCGGCCCGGGCGGTCGGGCCCGGTGGATCGGGACGTACGGCCCTGCTCGGCGCCCACCCGGTGGGCGGACCGTGGGGGTGCGCCAGCCGTCGCGGCTCGACGGCCGGCCCACCGGAAGGGAGCACCGCCATGGACATCGGCTACACCACAGCCCACCTGCGGGCCGCCGCCGCGGACGCGGTCCGGGCGCCGTCGCTGCACAACACGCAGCCGTGGCGGTTCCGGCTGCGCGACGGCGGCATCGAGGTGCTGGCCGACCCGACCCGCCGGCTGCCGGCGACCGATCCGAGCGGTTGGGGCGTACGGGTCGCGTGCGGGGCCGCCCTGTTCAACCTGCGGATCGCGCTGGCCGTGGCCGGCGTTCCCGCCCAGGTGCGGCTGCGCCCGGACCCGTCCGAGCCGGATCTGCTGGCCCGGCTGGTGCCGGACATCCCGCGCCGGCCCACACCCGCCGAGCAGAGCCTGCACGTGGCCATCCCCCGCCGGTACAGCAACCGGCTGCCGTTCTGGCCGGACCCGGTGCCGTCCGACGCGCGGTGGCGGCTCGGCGACGCGGCCCGCGCCGAGGGGTGCTGGCTGGAACTGCTGGTCGGCGTGAGCGCGGTGAACGCGTTCGGCGAGATCGCCCGCAGCGCGCACCGGGTGCTGGAGCGCGACCCGGCATACCGCGCCGAGCGGGAGCTGTGGCTGCGGCACGAGCCCGCGCCGGACGGCGTGCCCACCGCGGCCGGCGGCCCGCAGCACGAGCCGCAGGACGTGCTGCCGGCGCGCGGCTTCGGTGGGCGCGACCGCGCGCCCGGGCGGGACTTCGAACCCGAGCCGCTGGTGGGCGTGCTCGGCTCGGTCGGCAACACCGCCATCGACCAGGTGGTCGCCGGGCAGGCCCTGCAACGGGTGCTGCTCACCGCCACCGACTCCGGGTTGAGCGTGTCGATGCTGTCCCAGCCGATCGAGGTGCCGACCGCGCGGGAGCAGCTACGGGTGTCGCTGGGGCGGTTCGGCACGCCGCAGATGGTGCTGCGCATCGGGTACGGCCAGCCGGGCCGACCTACCCCGCGCCGGGGAGTCGACGAGGTGCTGGTCCAGCCCGTCGGCAGCCGGTGAGCCTGCGGTTCAGGCTCGCACACCCGATGGTGATCGGTCGGGTGGGCTCGCTGACCAAGAGAGCCCACCCGACCTCACCGACCGCTGCTCCGGTCGCCACACTCCCGCCGGGCGAACAGCCTGCCGAACGCACTAGTCCGCGATGAGCTCGTCCAGCTTGTTGATCGACTTCAGCGTTCCCAGCTCCTTCGCGGCTGACACGAGACGCTCGTAGTAGGCGCAGGTGATCGGGAGATCATCCTCGTACAGCCACGAGCACATCGTGTCGAAGGCCAATTCCTCCTCGCCCACGCTCATCAGATGACGGACATCGGCGATGACCTCCGTCGACGTCAACGGAGATTCGTCGAGAAGACCCGAGATGAGAGAACGCAGGTATTGGTATCTCTCCATATTGTCCTCATCATCTCGGGAAGGCGGTGAGGACCTTACCGGTAAGTGGTTCGAAACGGACCTCGATCACCACTCCTCGCACCTCCCCGATTATCTCCTGAACGGCGGGATCACCCTTCCTCGTACGGAGGGTCTTCTCAGCGTAATGGGCGGACCCGGTCTTCCAGCTGCGCGTACTCTGCGGGTCGGTGAGCACATCTGCGACGGCGTCCAGGACCTCATCGTCGCTCCACTCCTTGGGGAAGGCAGACTTCCCCGGCAACCCCGGCCACGCATGCCCCTCAAGGATGTGGTCGGCATCATTGCCCAGGAGATCCCGTCCCACGCCGCAGTTGTGCACGAGGACTGGCGTGGCACCGGCCACCACGTAGTACGTGTGGATGTCGGCGACCGTGAGGTCGTGCATCGCCTCCAGGCCGGCGTACGAGCGCACGGCCTGGACCGTGATCGCCGTGCCGCCGAGCGCGCGCAGCGCCTCACCGACCTGGACGTCGGCCGCGTCGATCCAGTCCTTGCGGTCCTCGCTCCAGAACGGGTGGTGCTGGGTGGTCTTGATGACCGTCGCCTCGGCGCCGTCGGCCTTGACCGTCAGATCCGTCAGGTCCGCGTCCTCGTTGCGGTGTGTCCTGGTGACCTCGCGAGCCTCGGTCCTCCCGGTCTCCGGGTCGGTGGCGAGGACCAGGTCACCCTCGCGCAACTCCTCGATGGCCTTGTACCCGCCGTTGGCCAGCACCACCTTCGTCCCCGGCGCGAAACTGTGTCGTTTCGTCAGGCAGCTCTCGGCCGCCTTGAGGACGTCGTCAGCCCACTTCGTCTCCTGGGTCCACTTCAACAGGGCCCTGCCGGCCTTGGTGATCGTCTTGGCCATCGGTTTGGCCTTGCGCAGGAACTGGAGGGCCTTACCCACGGGCAGCATGCCGGCGAGGGTGAAGGCACAGGCCATCAGATCGCCGTGGATGCAGTCCAGGATGTCGTTGATGCCGAAGAAGTCGAGCAGCAGCTCCCCGCCGGCCTGGATGATGATCGAGATGGCGTTCTGCTTCTTGACCTCCTTGGCCCGCTTGATCTCCTCGTCGGTGGGGCCACCGTTCTTGCCGCCGCCCTTGCCGCCCTTGCTGCCGCCGCCGTTGCCGCCACCGGCCTCGTGCGCGGCGCGGGCTTCGGCCCAGTCGTCGTCGCCGCAGCTACCACCGCAACCGTCGTTGTCGCCCTTGACCTCGACGTAGTTGCCGTACATGTCCTCGTAGTCGGCGCCCGGACCGCAGGCGTCGTCGGAGCAGGCCCGCAGGCCGCTCGGGTCGGAGAACGTGATCGGGTTGTTGTTGCTGTAGGCGTACGCGTTCCACTGCTGCGGGTCGGCGAGGTCCTGCACCGGGTCGACGGAGATGAACCGTCCGATACCGGCGTCGTACTGGCGGGCTCCGACGTTGGTCAGACCCGTCGGATCCTTGTCGCCTCCGACGAAGCCCTTGCTGTTCGTCCACTGCGGCTGGGTGCCGCGCGGGTCGCCGTACGGTGTCTGCCGGCGGACGGTGACCGCCTGGGACGCCGCGTTGACGCCGGTCTGCTGGGTGCCCTGGTGGTCCGAGTAGAGCCAGGTCAGGGCGCTCGGCGTACGGTTGGCGACCGTCCTGCCGGCGAAGCTGTAGTAGCGGGTGCCGGTGACGACGGAGTTGTTGTCGCGCCGGATCTCCTGGCCCGGCAGGTAGAGCGTGCTTCCGGTGGCGTCGCGACGGATCAGACGCGCGCCCTCGGCGTCGTAGATGTTGGTCTCGACGGTCTGCCCGCCGGCGCTCACCGAGGCGAGCTTGCCCTCGGTGTTCCACTTCAGCGTCTGCGAGTTGGTCCCGTTGGCGCAGTTGTTCGCCGTGGCGGCCGCCGGCCGGCAGGTCATGTTGCCGACGTTGTCGTAGGCGTACTGGGTGGTGACTGCGGCCTGACCGGGCGCCTCGGTCAGGACCGAGGTGACCGAGTGCGGTCGTACGGCGTTCTTGCCGCTCGCCGGCGACGTGTACGTACGGGTGGTGTCCCCCGCCGCCGTGTGCACCTTCTCCGTGCTGCGGTTGCCGACCGCGTCGACGGTCCACTCGTGCCAGTAGGGGGCCGGCCCACCCAGGTTGGCCGTGCCCGGAGCCGTCTTGCAGTCGACACCCGCCTTGGGCGTCCACGCGTTCGTCATCCGGCGCAGGTCGTCGTAGCGGAAGCACTGGGTGTCCGCGGCGCCGACCTGCGGGGTGTCCTTGATCCAGAGGATGTTGCCGGCGGCGTCGTGTTCGTAGTCGGTGTCGACCACCGTGCCGGCGGCGGTCTCCGGCGTGACCGTCACCCGGTCGACGCGCCGGGTCGTGAGGTCGTAGTAGGTGTTGTCCTCGACGTACACGCCACCGTCGGTCTTGCGGGTGGTGAGCGTCGGCTCGCCGTACTGGGTGTACTGCTGGCCGATCACGTACCGACCCACGTTGATCAGGTTCGTGGTCAGCTCGGTGGGCAGGCCGGTCGTCGAGTCGTACGTGGTCTGCACCTTCTCGGTGGTCAGACCACCGCCGGCCGGATAGGTGACAGCCGTCGGACTGCCGTCGTAGGGCGAGTACTCGTAGCCGTAGGTCCAGGTGCCGGCGAGACTCGCCACCTCGTTGGTCGGGATGACGTAGTTGGTGCCGGTGGGCTGGTAGCGGTCACTGAAGCCGCGCACCTGCCACTTGTAGGCGTTCGAGGACCCGGCCGACTCGTAGCGGATGCTCTCGGTGAGCTGCCCGCGAACCACCTGACCGGTGTAGAGCTTGTCGTACTTCCACTCGGCCAGCTTGTTGGCGGCGCTCACGCTGCCGGCGTAGAGACCCTTGCGCCGCCCCGACGAGTCGTACTCGTTGACGAGCACACCGTTGGCGTCGGTGACCGTCTCCACCTGGTCGTACTGGGTGAAGGTGGTCGTGGTGACGCCCTTGTCCGGGTCCTTCGCGCTCGTCTGGCGACCCTTGACGTCGTACGTGTTGACCCACTCGTTTCCGGCGGTGTCCTTGACGAGGGTGAGCTGACCCTTGCGGTTGTAGGCGTAGGTCGTGACGTGGTCCGGCGTGACCTGCGTCCGGTCGGTCTGCTGCCGCAGCTCCACCGTGCGGCCCTGCACATCGGTAGTGGTGGTGGTGACGGTGCCACCCGTCGGCGGGGTCACCTTCGTGGCGTCGCCGAGGTACTCGGTCCTGGTCCGCCACTTCTCGACCAGGTTGGTGACACCGTCGGTGCCGAAGAACACCTGGTCGGTGGGGCGAGAGGCGTTGTCGTAGAGCGCCTTGGACAACGCCGGCACCGACCACTCCGGCTCCCACCAGAGCGCGCCGTCGGGCGTGCCCGGCTCGGCGTGGGCCTGGTAGGAGGTCACGGCCCGGCCGGTCGCGTCGTAGAGGGTGTCGGTGACGACCCGGCCGCCGCCCACGCCGGCTGTCTGCGTCTGGCGGGGCCGCAGGAAGGCGTCCTTGATCTCGTACGACGTCAGGTACCCGCCGCCGGCGTTGAGGGTCCGGCTCTTCGTGTACGGGTAGGCGTCCCGGTTGGGCGCGTAGTAGTACGTGTACTCGACCGACGGGCTGTTCGGGTGATCCGCCTGCGGCCAGCCGACCTTCCAGCCCTTGGCGAGCCGACCCATCGGGTCGTACACCAGGTCGGCCTGCTTGCCGTTGTAGTCCTTGGTGCGGATCGGCTGACCCCAGTAGGGGCGTACCTCGATAGTGTTCTCCCAGTCGACGGTGCCGCCGTTCGGGTCCGGCGTCCGGGTGGTCACGCTCGTGACGGGTCCACCTGTCGCGGGGGTGTACACCGTCTTCACCGTGCGGCCACGGGCGTCGGTGGCGGTCGCCGGACGCCCGTAGGCGTCGAAGGTGGCCTGGCTGATGGTCTGCCAGACGGTGCCGCCGGCGGCGGACCAGTCCCCCAGCCGGTCGATCCGGGTGACCTCACCGCGGATCGGCGCGGCGTCGACGCTCGTCGCGCCGTCGTAGAACTTCCGCTCGTCCGCGACGATGTCGTCCTGGCTGGTCGGCGCGGTCGCACACGGCAGGGCCTTGACGGTGATCTGCTTGACCGTCTCGGTCAGGTTCGCGCCGGTGTTGCGGTTGTAGAGGTAGGTCGTGCACGTCTCGTCACCGGTCTTGCCGACGTCGCCGTCGGACTGGACCGACTTCGTGCTGCCGTAGTCGTCGTCGAAGTCCGTCACCGTACGTCCGGTCCGCCAGCCGGATGCCCCGTTGACCCCCAACGCCACCGCCTCGTAGGTGACCCGGGTGTTCGTGAAGTGGGCGGAGACCACGTCCTTGTTGATGGTGCGGGTCGCGAGCGCCTTCGATCGCCACGGCACGTTGACCGTCTTGCTGACCGGCTTGCTCTCGACGCCGTTGTAGACGACCTGCTCACGGACCATCCCGGCGAACTGGTCCTCGTCGTACACGGTCTCGCTGCCGAGCGAGGCGCCAACGGTGACGCTACGGGTGCCGCCGGACGGCGCCGCCCGGTCACCGTGCATGCCGCGCAGGAACGTCGTACGCGTCAGCGTCTGGGCCGGCGCGTCACCCTTTCGGACCTCCACCTGACCGAAGCCGCGGAACTGGTTCCAGGTCTTACGCTTCGGCTGCACCAGCCCGTTGTCGTCGGCGTAGTGCCAGGCGGGAGCGCCCAGATAGGCGTAGTAGGTGTTCTGCACCGGCTGGCCGTGGTCGGTGCCGCCGGCCATCACCTTGATGTCCGACTCGGACACCTGCGTGACGACGTACTTGTGCCAGTACTCGGTGAGCTCCGCGCCGGGCACGTACGGGTCGGGGCCGACCACCGGGTAGCAGAGGCGCGTGTTGGACGACGGGGACGACGGAAGGCTGTTGCTCTTGCAGTCGGCCTGGCTGTACGTGACCTGGATCTGCCCTCCGGTCTCGGTGAAGATGTTGCCGATGCGCATCCGGTTGTTGCTGGTGTTGTTCTTGGTCAACACCCGGTTCGACATCGACACTGGCTCAAAGGTCACCGGTGGCATGACGACGGTGCCCCCGACCAGGCCCCTGTGCACCAGCGAGCTCAGCCACATGCCCGCGTGATCGCTGCCGTCACCGACCGGCGGGTAGGAGTGCGTAAGCGTCCACGAGTCCACCGGCTGCCAGTCCGGCGTGGTCTTCGTGGTGTCCCAGACGCGCGTGGTGACCGTCGAGAGCCGCTTGGTCGTCCAGAACGTCGGACCGTAGTTCTCCTTGCAGTCCGCCGCGGCCGACGTGCACTCCTGGTCCCAGGGGACGTCCTTCCAGTTGCCCCGGTTCGAGCAGTCGGTCACGCAGCGGTCCGCGACGTCGAGGACGACCTGGGCCAGGGGCTTGACCGAGCGGTCGGTGGAACTGCGGTCCCAGGTGCCGTAGTCGATCCGCCGCAGCGATCCGCCGCGGACGTAGGACGCCTTGTTGGTGGAGGTGGCGAGCTTGGCGTAGTAGTTGGATTCCTTCTCGTACCAGTACGACAGGGTGTTGCCGCGCGGGTCGACGACGTAGTCGAGGTTCCACCGCCAGGTCTGGTTGCAGAACGACGACGCGAACGAGGAGCCGTTGCACGGTTCGTTCGCGTGGTTGCCGGCGACCGGGACGGTCCAGGCGGACTCGGTGGTGGCGCTCTGGCCGGGCAGCGTGTTGCGGCCGAAGAAGTACTGCGTGCCGTCGGGCGTGGTCGCCTTCCAGTACTCACCGTCGTCGTCACCGTTGGCGGTGCCGGTCAACTTCTCGATCTTCGTGCCGTCCTCGTTGCGGCTGTGCCAGCCCTTGCCGGCCTCGAAGATCAGTTCGCCACCCCGACCGTTCAGCGACATCGTCGCGTTGTCGGAGCGCCAGCACTGGTCCCCGGTGCGGTTGGAGCTGTTGTTGCCGCCGCTCATGTCGTCGGCGCACGGCACGTAGCTGCGCTCGATGTAGCCGGACCAGAGGCTGAAGCCCTCACCGACCCACGACGGCTGGCTGTTCGACGCGTCGGACTGGCCGTCGACCGCGTCCGAGCTGTAGGAGAGGCCGAGGCTGGGTGCCGGGCCGCCGATGCCCGGCGGCATCCGCATGGGGTACGACCAGGAGAAGCCGCCGGTCGACGTGCCCGCTGACCAGGTGGCGCTGGCCGCCATCGGGGTCGCGGAGAAGTCACCCTCCGGACCCGAGCTGCCCGCGGCGAGCGCGACGAGCGTCCCGGCCTGCCCGGCGGTCCGCGCCGCCGCGCTGTCGACGGCCACCGGCACGTCGGCGGTCACCGAGGCGCCGTCGTTCGTGGAGATCAGGGGCTTGGCCGCGCACTCGGCCCGCTGCGGGTCGCGCAGTGCACACTCGGGGACCTGCCACAGCCGCAGCCGGGATGCCCAGTCGCCACCGAAGGCGTCCCGGAAACCGCGGTAGTCCACGGAGACGGTGGCCGCGCCGGGCTGAGCGGGTGTCGTGGACCGCGCGGCGGCCTGACCGGCGTCGCCGATCCGCAACATCAGTCCGTCGCGCCACCGGGCCGGCACGGCCGCGCGGTCCAGCAGTTGAACGGAGACCGCCGAGGTCCGGGCGCCTGCGGTGCCGGTCGCCCGCTGGACCGACACCGGCAGGGCACCAGCGGGCACCGCCGAGGACGAGGAGCGGCGCTGACCTGCCGCCGCGCCTGCCGCGCCGTCCGTCGGCAGCGTCACCGTCGCCCTGCCCGGACCGGGCCACACGGGCGCGGCGGGCTTGGCGTTCGGTACGGCCTTCGTCGTCCGGGCACGACCGACCGCCGGGCCGCCGTCCTTGTCGAGCTTCTCTCGTTGGCCGGTCCCGGGCTTGGGGCCGCCCGGCGCGGCCTGCGCCGGAACCGACGCTCCCATGATCACCAAGGCGGTGCTGAGCAGTCCGGCCAGGAAGGCCTTGCCGACGTTATGCGGCATATGCAGAGTTTGACGACGAGTTTTTGGGTAGGGGGTCACCATGCCTCCACGGACGAGGTCGACGTGCGGGGTTTGGTCAGGGGCCGGAGTGCGGTCAGTCCTCGGGTGCTTCCACCGACGCCGGCGACTCCGCGTCGAAGAGCGTCTTGACCGCCACGTCGGTAAGCGCGCCCTGGTAGAGGCCGAGCTTGTCGATGTCGCCCCGCCAGAGGTCGGACCACCGCGGCGTACTTCCCGACGGAGTGAAACGGGCGGCACCGACAACGAGCGGACCGGTCGCGTCGAAAGCACCGGTGAAGGTGCCGGTGCTGAAACTCTTGATGCCCTCCTGCTTCCCGTTGACATACAGCCGGATCTCGCGTCGGGACGCGTCATAGACGGCGACCAGATGTGTCCACCGAGCCCAGTCGTCCTCCGTCAGGGCCCTCGACGCCATCGGAACCGCCACGGTCTGACCCGTGGTGACATCGGAGTCGACGCCGAAGACGCTGACACACCACCGGTACTCGGTGGTGGTGCCGACCGCGATGGCGCGCTGGCCGAGGTAGAACGCCGACTGCTTGGTGCCGGCCTGACTGACGGCGGTCATGGTGCCCAGCGCCTGCGCGTCGGGTCGCACCCAGACGGACACCGAGAAGGACTGGTCCGTCCGCAGCACCCGGCCGTCCTGCCAGATTGGGTTCTGCGGCTCGGCGAGATTGTCCTGGGAGCGCCCGTACTCCACGGTCTCCTGGGCTGGGTCGTCGATGCCCTGCCGGTCCAGCGAGAGGAACTTGTCATCGGAGAGGGAGCCGAAGTCGGCACCGGCAGTCAGGGCCAGCCTGCGGCCGAACTGGCCGTCCTCCGGCGCGCTGCACAGGGTGGGGTCCGTCGACTCCACGTAACACGCCATGCCGTTGCCGAAGCCCCAGTCACCCACCTTGATCGCCGACAGCATTCCCGGCTCGTCGAAGCCCCCGGAATCCGGATCTTCGGCGAGCTGACCGGTGAAGTCGTGGTCGACCAGGACACGGTCGTACACCTGCACGTCGGCCAGGTTGCCCTTCAGCCAGTTCACCGGGGCACCCGAGGCCCAGCCCCGCCCGAGGCTGAACGGGCCGCCGGCGCTCCACGCGGTCGCGGTCCGATCCGTCTCGGCGGTGAGTGTGCCGTTGACGTAGAGCCGGATCTTCCCGGCGGTCTTGTCGTAGACACCGGCGAGGTGCGTCCACCGTCCGACGTCAGCAGTTGTCAGGGCGGAGCTGACCGCTGCGCGGGTGGAACTGGTCTGCAGGTCGCTGTCCTTCATCATGAACGACCAGCGCGGCGTCGCCGGGGAACCCTCCAGCCGGGTGCCCAGCTGGAGCCCGACCGTGCTGGTGCCGGCCTGGGCGGCGACCGCCATGTCCGCCGTGGTGGGTAGCGCCCCGAGGCGCACCCAACCCGCGACGCTGAACGAATTCGTGGTGTCCACCACCGGTCCGGAGGTGGCCAGGTTGGACGAGGTGCCGTTGAAGGAGGCGGTCTCGCCACGGATCAGCCGCAGGTCACCGGTCCAGGAGACGCTGCCCGAGGACAGCGGGGTCCTGCCGGAGGGCGGCGACTGCTGCCGGTCATCGAGCGCCTCCGACGCCGTGACACCGGGGTAGGTCTCCAGACCCCAGCGGGCCGCCGCGGGCGCCGGCCGAAGCGCGGTGAACTCCCGCGAACCGTGGCCGACATTGCCGGCGCCGTCGGTCGCCGACACGAAGAGAGTGTTCAATCCGTACTTGGGCACCACGAGCGACACCGTCGCCTGCTTCACGTTGACAGTGGGGTTCGGCGGATCCGTCCACGTGCCGCTGCTCGCCGCGATCTCGGTGACGGGCGGGTCGACCCAGCCGTACCGGAATTTCGTCACAGTGGTGTCGGTGGACCTGATCACGAAGGTCGCCGTGCTGCCCGGCATCGCTGTCCCGGAGGTCAGCGTCGCGGTCACCGGCGGGACCTTGGTGTCCGCCATGAACTTGCACCAGTCCGACCAGACGCTGGTCCGGCTGTACGGGGCAGGGTCGGTGGCCTTGGCGCGGAACGCGTACGTCACACCTTCGCTGGCGGTCACGGCAGCAGTCGTCGATCGGCCTCCGGCGGGGACGGATGCCCCGGCGGGAGCCGACCGGCGCGGGGTCGACGCATCGATCACGCCGTTGCTGGGCACCTGGACCCACTCGTACCCGGTCGACAGCGCCTGGGTGCTGTCGGCGTCCGGGAAGATCGCGGAGAACGTCGGCTTCAGGGTGCCGATGACGAGCGTCGTGTTGACCGGGCAGGCGACACCGGCGGCCTGCAAATTGGTCGGCTTGCCCGGGATGGCGTCGAAGTCGACCACCAGCTTGGCGTTGCCGGGGAAGAACTTCTTCCACCGGTCGGTGGTGGACTCGCCCGACCCGTCAGTGGCGCTGCACGCGCAGAAGCCGAAGGTGATGTTGGTGGCGTTGCTCGTCGCGGAGGACTGGATCACGCTGGTCACCGCGGACCCCTGGAAGTTGACGGTCATGTCCGGCTGCGGCGAGTCGGAGCATCCCGAGCCCTCGTTGGCGTGTGAGCTGACCGAGGACTTCAGGCCGATCAGCTTCGGCGCCCAGTTGGTACGCGGGGTCGAGGCGATGCCGCCCGAGTGGTACATGTAGGTCGGCGTGTTGCCGCACGACCAGGAGTGGTCCAGCTTCATCTGCACGTACGCGGACTCGATGTGCTTGCCCCGCACGCTGGTCAACGGGAAGTCGAAGTAGGACCGGTACAGCTTGCCGGAGTCCGGGTCACGGCCCACCCGGGCCACCGAGGTGTCCGTGTTGTTGCTGTTGTTGTTCGTCGAGTACGCCCACCGCGACTTGCCGGTGGACCAGGCCGGGTCGATGTAGACCGGGAAGGTGGCGCCGGTCGGCGCCAGCAGCGCGGCGTCCGGGCGCAGGACCAGGTCACCGCCGGCGACGTCGACGTCGACGGCCGCGACGCGCGCTCCGTCACCCGGCGCCGCCGACGACGAGAGGTCGGACGACGACCCACCCGCGGACGTGGCGTCCCCGGCCGAGGCCGTCGCCGATCGCTGGCCCGACGGCGCGACACCGGCGCGGGAGTCCCACATGACGGCGCTGTCGGCGGCGGCGAGAACCTCGTCGCCGGCGAGCGCCGACAGACGACCGTCCCGACCCCGCACCACACGGGCGTCGCCGCCCAGGTCGAAGCGGAGTTCCCGCAGACGCGGGTTCGCCGCCGCCTCCGGAGTCTTGACCACGAGGACGTGGGTGAACCCGGTCCGGGTGGCCCGCAGCACCAGGTCCGTGCCGGGCAGCACGTCCGCGTAGGTGGCCGAGTCACCGGACACCGAGGGACGGGGTAGACCACCCGGCCAGGACAGGGAGAACGACCGGCCCTTGCGGGACAGGACCACCGCGGCGGCATCGCCACCGTCGGAGAACCGCACGTCCGCTACCGACGCCGTCGGCCGCCAGCCGTCCGCACCCCGACGGAGCGCGAGGTCGACGACCGCCCACGAGCCGTCGGGGCGCTTGACCTGCTGCGGCACGACCGCCAGTTCTGCCGTGAAGCCCCCGGACGGGTTGGCGAACACCTGCGTCAGTTCGGTGCGTGCCGACGCGACCTCCACCCGCTCACCGGAGCGGCGGGCGGCGGCGGAGGCCGAGGCGGAGTCGGCCGCCTCGGAAATGCCTGTCGACGGCTTCGGCGCCGCGGCCGGTGCGGCCTGCGCGGGCACCGCGACGGATGTGCCGACAAGCGCGACCGCGCTTGCGACGACGAGTAGAGAGCGTTTCTTGAGGTGGGCAGGCAGCAGCCAGCGGCCAGTGGTCATCACGTTTCCCCCGTGCTGATGAGAACTAGTCGGCCGAACTGTAGGACTGGCTAACAGGTTTGTCTATGTCCGCTACCGCCCGTGATAACAAATGGGGTACTAGCCCGCAATGATCACTGCGGCCGCACCCGCCGTCACCGGCGAAGGGCCGTCGACCGCCTCCACCTGGACGATCCGGCGACCGCCGGTCAGCTCGCCGCCGGCTCGGTGGCGGCGAGCAGCGCGGCCTCCCGGGCCGGGTCCAGGCCGACCGAACCGCGGCCGGGCCTGCCGGCGCGCGGAGGGACCGTGCCCACCTCCCGCAGCCACCGCCACGTGTCCGCCACCGTCTCGGCCACCGGCCGGCAGGTCAACCCCGCCGCGTGGGCCCGGCTGGTGTCCCGCTCCAGCAGCCAGCGGTACGGATGCCCGAGCGGCAACCAGATCGGCAGCTCGTTCCACGGCTCCACCCCGGCGGCGAGGATCGACTCGGGGTCGGTCCAGCGCAGCCGGGCGTCCGAACCGGTGACAGCGACGCACTCGTCGAGCAGCTCACCCATTGTGGAGTGCCCAGGAAGGCTGACCGCGTTGAACGTCCCGCCCCGCCGTCGGGCGCCCTGGTCCAGCATCCAGCCGGCCAGGTCCCGTACGTCGATGCACTGGATCGGCAGCTCGGCCGGGCCGGGGGCGAGCACGTCGCCGCCCCGCGCCATGCGGCTCAGCCACCAGGGCAGCCGGCCGATGTCCTCCCCCGGCCCGAGGATCAACCCGGCCCGGGCGATCAGCGCGCGGTCACCGAAGACCTCCCGCACCGCGCGCTCCGCCCCCGCCTTGAGGTGCTGGTAGTCGCCGTCGACAGCGTCCGGGTCGGCGTCGGCCACCGGCGCGGTCTCGTCCGAGCCGGGCACCACCGGGTCCGCGTACACCGAGCCGCTGGACACGTAGGTGTAATGCCCGACGGAGTCGACCAGGGCACGGGCAGCGTCGCGCGCGGCGCGCGGAGCGCCGTCCCAGGTGTCGACCACCAGATCCCACTCGCCGTCCGCGAGCGCCGCCAGGCCGTCCGGCGCGCTCCGGTCACCCCGCAACCGGTGTACGCCCGGCGGGACCGCCCCGTGCAGCCCCCGGTTGAACACCGTCACCGACCAGCCCCGGCGAACCGCCTCGGCGACAGTCGCGCCGCCCACGAAACCCGTACCGCCCAACACCAGCAATCTCATGTGCTCCACCCTGCCGGGTGGCTGCGGCGCTTGGCGTTCCTGTTCACCGCGAGCGGATCTGCCCTCGGCAGAACCCCGCCCCGACGTCCAGGCGCGGCCGGATCGGGGCCGGCTACCGAGGTCGGGCCGGTCAACCGCGCTCGGGCCGGCTACCGGGCTCGGGCCGGCTACCGGGCTCGGGCCGGCTACCGGGCTCGGGCCGGTCAATTGGCGAGCAGCAGGTCCAGCGGGCGGGGCACGGCGCCCGGGTCGAGAGCGCGCACGAGCGCCCCCGCGTAGCGGGCCTTGCGGCCACTCATCGTCCCGAGGAAGCGCCTCAGTTGCCGCTCGACCGAGCGGTCGCGCTGGGCGGGCTGGTTCTGGAACACGCGCAAGCGGGCCAGGTCGCCCTGCTCGGCGATGACCCGCTCGACGCCGTCGCTGCCGAGCGCGCGGATCAGCTCGTCCTCCAGGTCGGTCACGCACACACCGAAGCCGAGCGCCTCCATCGCCGACCGGCTCAGGCCGGCACCGAAACCCGCCTGCTCCAGGCCCCGGCGGAAGAAGCCCTCCTCGGCCTCGTCACACAGCCCCCGCACGGTCACGGCGAGGCCCTGCACGCCGAAGAGCCGCAGGTACCGACCGACGCTCATCGCGCCTCCGAGCGGCACCACGCACATCCCCTCGGCGGCCAGATCGCGGTGCCGTCGTTCGGCCAGCGCCTCCACGGCGCGTTGGTCGCTGACCCCCTCGACGAGCACGACGGTACGCAGGCCGGCCGCCGACTCCCGGGCCGTGTCGGCTGCCGTCGCGGCGTCCGGGCCGCCGGCCGCCCAGACGCGTACGGCGGCGCGGAAACGGTCCGGGTCAGGCACGGGACCGAGTCTCGCAACGACCGGCCCGCGTCACAACCGGATTGTCCGCGGTCACGCATGATCGAGTGGATCTAGTCGCAGAGGCGGGGCTTGCCGCTGCCGGGTTCGATCTGTTGCCACTCGGTGTCATCCATCGGCATGCCGACGCCGCGGCAGATGGTGTCGCGCACCCTGCCGGGGTCGGTGTCCAGGACCTGGAGGCGGCCATCCGCGCCCGCCGTGATCACAGTCCGGCCGGCTCGGTCGGCGCCTACCGAGAAGACGGGTCCGTCGTGGGTCGCCAGGCGGGCCCACGGTGTCGTTTCGCCGGTCTTCCAGATCCAGGTCATGTTGTTGTTGTCCGCGGCGGCCACCCGATCGTCGCCGACCCAGGCCACGTCGAGCACCACGGAGTTGCCGACCGCGAAGAGCTCCGGTGCCTGGTCCGGGTGGTCGGTGTCCACGATGCGTACGCGCCCTCGCTCGTCGCCGACGGCCAGCCGGTGCGCCTCCGGCGCGAAGCGCACCGCGTGGACGAACGACCTGTTCCCCGACACGGTTCCTGCTCGCGGCATCTGGGGGGTGTCGGCGCGGTAGAGATTGACTTCTCCGTCACCTCCGCCAGCGGCGAGCAGCCGACCGTCGGCGCTGAAGCTCAGGGCCGCGACGCCGCCCCGGCGGTCGCGGTGGTTGCCCACGAGCAGCGGCTTGCCGGGCTGCACGATGTTCCAGACGCGCAGGGTGCCGTTCATCCCGTCCTCCGGGGGCGGCTCAGCCTGACCGCCGACCGCGAGCAGCTTTCCGTCCGGGCTGAAGGCGACCGCGTAGCTCACCGATGTCTGCGCCGTGCCGGGCACTGTCGTCACGAACACCGGGTTCGCTGGCCGTGTCACGTCCCAGAGGTCCACCTCACCGCTCTCGACCGGTACCGCGAGCAGCGTGCCGCTCGGCGAGAACGCCATTCGCTGTACCGGCGCCTGGTATGCCTTCGGCAGATCAGCCGTCAGTGCTGGCGAGCCGTCGCCGCCGATGCTCCAGAGCCGCACGGTGCCGCTCATGCCGCCGGTCGCGGCGACCCGGCCGTCGGCGGTGAACGCCGCCAGGATCGGGCCGGCCTGGCCGGTGGCGATGTCCCGACCCGGGCGGTTCCAGACCCGCAGGATGCCGTCCTGTCCGCTCGTGACGAGTGAGCGTCCATCCGCCGCGAACCGCACCCCGTGGACCGACGCGGAGTGGGGCAGCGACTCCGACGCCTCGTCGCCGACGGTCGGCTGCCACACCAGGGCGCGGCCGTTGTTGGTGGCACCGGCCAGCATCGTCGAGTCGGGACTGAACGCGAGGGCGTACACCGGGTCCTGGGCGCCGGTCAGCCGCTGAGGCGCCGCGAGACGATCCGTCGATGTGACAGACCACAGCCGTACGTCGCCGGCGGCGCTTGCCACGGCCAGTTGCCCGCCGTCGGGGCTGAAGGTCACGGCCTTCGCGGAGAGACCGAATCGCTGCGGCACGTTCGTCGCCGCGTCATGGATCCTGCTGTTGTCGAGTCTCCAGATCCCGATGTCGCCACTGTCCAGTGCCCCGGCCACGAGGTCGCCACCGGGGCGGAACGCGAGCGCGTTGATGCCGGTCTTCAGCTCCCGCGGCCTGGGTGGGGGTGCGACCTCGTCACCGACCGGCACGATCAGCAGCCGCCCCCGCGAGCTTCCGGTGGCCAGCCGCCGTCCGTCGTCGTCGAAGGCCACGGCCATGATCCGTCCGCTCGGGTCGAGCGGCGGCAGGTGGACGGGCGCGGCGGTCCGCGGGCCGGTCAGCCGCCAGACGTGGACGAGCCCGTCCTCGTCGCCGGCCGCGACCTGGGCGCCGTCCCGGCTCACCGCGACGCTCAGCACCGCGCGGCCGGCGTTCTGAAGTCCGATTCGGAACACCGGCTGTCGGGGGCTGGTCATGTCCCAGACGTTCACCACGCCCTCGGCCCCGGCCGTCGCCAGCACCCGGCCATCCGGTGAGCTCGCCGACGAGAACGACTGCTGCGGGTGGTCACGCACCCGGGTCACGTCCGGCGCGACCTGCGCCGCCAGCAGGCTCGTGCGGGCGTCGGCGTTCGGCGCGACCGCGTATCCCGCGACCGCCAGCTGCCGCCCGAGCGCCGGATCGTCGGGCATCAACTGCTCGGCCCGGGCGGCGAGGGCCTTCGCCGTGGCGTCGTCACGTTGGCGGCCGTTGATGACGCCCAGCGCGGTCGAGGCTCCGGTCAGGGCGAGCAGCACCACGGCGACGAAGGCAACCATCGAGCGCAGAAGGCGACGGTGCCGCCGTGAGGCCGACAGGAAGCGGCGCGTTCGCTCACCGACGTCGGCAGGCGTGTGGCCGGTGCCGGCCATCGCGTCCTCCACCGCGGCCAGCCGCCGGCCGCGATAGAGGCGGTCGCGGCTCGGATGCCGGGCGTACTCGTCGGCGTCGGCATCCATGCGCGACCGCAGGCGGAACCACTCACGGTCCCGGTCGATCAGTGTGCGCAGACGTGGCCACGCGCCGATCAGAGCCTCGTGGGCGAGCTCGACGGTCTCGGTTTCGGCGCTGCCGTCGAGGGCGAGTAACCGCTGGGCCGCGAACGCGTCGATGACCTCGTCAAGCTCGCCGGGCGGGTCGTCGGGCCGGTCGAGGTCGGCGCGCAGCACCCGCCGCCGGGTCTCGGCCAGGGTGCCGGCCGTCTCGTACTCGCCCACCAGGTCGAGCAGGAGCCGCTCGGCGAGGAGCTTCTGCACCGGAGTCAGGCTCTCGTAGGTCTCCTCGGCCGTCCGTCCCAGCGCGTCGCGGATGCCGCCGCCGGTGCGGTAGGCGGCAGTCGTCAGGACGTAACCGCCCTCGACAGCCTCACGGTTCTGCCAGGTGCGGTGGATCGCACCGGCGATGTGCGGCAGAGCACCGGCGGCTATCGTGCCGTCGCGGCCCAGCGGGACGCCCGCGTCGGCGTCTGCAGTGATCGCGGCGATCAGTCCCTCCTCGACACCGAGCCCGGCGATGCGGGCGGGCTCGGCGACGATGTCGTGCAGTGCGGAGAGCGGCAGCGGGTCGACGACGAGCATGCGACCCAACGCGGCACGCAGGGTGGGGTGCCGCAGGCAGCGTCCGATGTGGTCGGCCGAAACGACAAGCAGGACAAGCACGTCCGGCAGGTCCGCGACAGTGGTGACCGCGTCGAGGAAGGCGTTTCGCTCGTCCGGGTCCACGTCCTGCGCGAAGATCTGCTCCAGCTGGTCGACGACGAGGACCAGGGGGCCGGTGACGACCGAGGCGGCATCGGCGTCGCCTGTCTCGGCACGTCCGGAGCGGGCCAGCATCCTCCACGCGGTCATGGGCGTCCGTCCGGGTGTCATTGTCCATTGCGGCCACCCGGCGACGCCCGGCGCAGCGAGTAGGCCATCCTTGATCGACGGAAGGAGCCCGGCCTGCACCAGCGACGACTTGCCGACGCCGCTCGGGCCGGTGATCACGCGTGGGCCGGGTTGCTCCCACTGCTCGTTCAGGGCGTTGACCAGCTTCTCGATATCCGCGTTGCGCCCGAAGAGCAGCCTGCGGTCGCGCGGCTCGATTGGTCGGGGGCCGGGGAAGGGGCAGGCCTGAGAGTCCCAGCCCGGCTCCGGTTCGCCGGGCGTGGGCAGCGGCGGCTGGGGATGCCGGTACCGCGGGTTGGAGGCGAGGACCAGGCTGCCGACGCCATCGTGGCTGTGCTGCCGAGGTGGCGGCGCGTTGCGGCTGTCGAGCCGCCTGCACAGAGTCTCGAACAGGCCGTTGACGGTGAACGAGGGCGGCCCGTCGGTGTCGCCGTCGCGGAGGATCTCGACGATCGTCGTGGTGAGAACCGGACCGGTTCGGCCCACCAGAGCCTGGACGTCGTCGTCTGCGGCGGTGATCACGTGCGTGCCCTGGACGGAGCTGAGGTTGAACCCGGCATCGGCGACGCGGGCCGAAAGCGCTGTCGCACGGCCGCTGTAGCACGAGTCGAGAATGATCAGCGTGGGGCGGTTCCGGCTGAGCCGACGGCGGGTCGTCGCTGCCCGGATCTCGGCGTACGGGAGTGCCGTTCGCGGCAGCTCTCGCGGCTCCGCAGTGGTGTCCGCGGTCGCGAGGAAGAGCTGAGGGGCCGCCTCGTCGGTCACGGCACCCACCACGCCGTGACCGACGTACCAGATGATCAGCGGGCCGTCGCTCATCGCGGCCCGGTCCAGGCGGCGGCTCACCTCGCGCACGCCCTCGTCGATCACGATGTCGATCTGGTCGGTGGACAGGCCGCATCGCTTGACGAGGCAGTCGGCGGCCGCCCGCACCGCCGCCTCCACCGTCTCCAGATCGCTCAGGCCGCTCCCGGGCAGGTGGCGGCTGGTGGCGATCAGCACGGCTCGCGCGTTGGGGGTGCCGAAGTCAGTCGTCGTCATCGCCCGCCGTCCCCTTCTCGATCGCACGGGCAATGGCAGCGACCAGCTCGGCGAGCGCCTTGGCGTCCATCTGCCGAATGTCGACGCCCCTGAGCGTGAACGTCTTCTCTCCAATCGAGAGGGTCAGGGTCACTGTCGAGGTGGTGCGTAGCCAGCCGAGCACCTGGGCGGCGACGACCGTGCCGGCCCCGCCCGCGCCGAGCACCACGGACAGGAATTCCAGGAGGCCAGCTCCCAGGTGCTCCGGATCGCTGGGACGATGCACCAGCTCGACGCGATCCGCGCCTGCGTTGGCGTCAAGCTGGGCGGCCAGCTGGCGCAACGCGTCGGAGTGGCCCTCCACCAGTCCAATTCGGATTTCCACAACAGACCTCCTCACCTCTTACGCCAGCTTGCGGCTGTCCGGCGCCTGCCGGACGACCTCCGGACAGCGGGCCTTTGAGCAGGTGAATGTCGGGTGGAGGGACGTGAGACAGTCCGGACAGTGCCCGGCTCGCGTTGCCGGTGCGTTGGGCGAGAGCTAGCGTCGAACCATTCCCGCGCGGAGGGTGACGCCATGGCTACTACAGGTGATGATCCGCTGAGGCAGTTCTGCCGGGCGCTCGGCACCCTCAGAGAGACGGCCGGCGTGTCCTACCGGGCGCTCGAGGACCATCCGCAGGCGCCCCGGGGACGTGCCGCCATCAATGCCATCCTGACCGGAAACATCACCCGACCGCCGGATCGGTCGGTGGTCAAGTGGCTGATCGAGGCCATCCACGACCTCGCCGACGAGCCGTCCGCGCTGCCCCCTCAGGACGATCTGCTGGAGCAGTACGACCAGCTCGTCGCGCCGCTCACCCCGGTAATGGCCGACATCGTCATCCGCGTCGACTCCAGGCGGACCACGATCCAGACGCGTGGCTCAGCTCCGGTCGCGCAGCCTCATGACGGCATCGGCACCAGACTCCCCATCCTGCTGGAGGAGCTGGAACGCCGCCGTCGCCGGACCGAACGGATCGAGGACCGCCCGTTCGTGCCGCCCGCGTCCGGCGACAAGGGACCGGTCGGCGCCTGGTCCGGGCGGGTCGGGCCGGAGATCGGCAGACGGTTCCTGGGTGGGGCGGTCGGCAGGTCGCTCCAGGTGGCTCTCGCTTCGGACCGCCGCATCAGGATCGCCCTGTCCGTGACCGATCCCGATCTCGCGGCGCTGCCCTGGGAATCCGCGGTGGTGCCCGGCACCACAGGCCCCTGGTGCCGCCACGACAACGTGCAGTTCTACCGCCTGGCCGGCACCGACGAGACAGAAGCGGAAGAACCTGCCATCCCTGGTCCGCTCAGAATCCTGGCGATGATCGCGAGGCCGCCCCTGCGCTCCGGCCTCTCCGGCCTGCACGAGCAGGGACTGGCCGCGGTGGACGAGTCGGTGAACGCCGCCCGTCGCGAACGCCTCGCCATCATCGACGAGCCGGTCTGGAGTGATCCGGCCAGCCTGCGCGCACAACTCTCCGCCAGCCGCTACCACGTCCTGTACCTGACCTGCCCGGCCGACCGGGACGGCCTGCTCTTCGAAACCGTCGACGGTCAGCAGCAGAGCGTCGCTCCCGGCCGACTCGCCGACGACATTCTCGGGGCCGCGCCACCCGTGCCCTTCGTCATCCTCCGGACGTTCGCCACCGAACCGGGCAAGCAGGTCTGGCCGATGGTTCACGAACTCGTCCGCCGCCTCTGTGCCGCCAACACGTGCGGGGTTCTGGTCATCCCGGCGTCGATGACGCATCACGAGGCCGTCCGGTTCACCTCGGCGATGTTCACCTTCGCCGCGTACTACCCGGCCCGAACGATCATTGACGTGGTCAGCCGCGCCCGCCGCCGCGAGCGCGACGATCCGTACGGTGAACCGCGGCTCTTCCTCACCCACTCGGGAGTTGACCGCGTCGTGGTCGGCCTGGATGAACGCAGCCCTGACCGACCGACCTCCACGCCCCTGTCCGGGCTCCCGACGCGTCGAGCGAGCGACTTCGTCGGACGGCGCCGCGAGCTCCAGACGATTCTCGCGGCCGTACAGGGACCCGGGTCGGGTGTGGTGATCACCGGCATCGGTGGCATCGGGAAGTCGACGCTCGCCGTGCAGGCCGTACGCATCCTCGGTCCGGCCAAGGCCGGCGTCGTCGTGGTCGCGCAGGGCGCCACCTCGGTGGAGGAGATCCTGGCGGCGCTGGCGGCACGGTTGCGGTCGTGGGACATGGCCGGGCGCGCGCCCACCACCGTCACCGAACGGCTCCTCACCCATCTCGGCAACACCAGGCTCGTGTGGACGGAGCGACTGCGCCTGCTGGCCGAGCACGTCCTGCCCACCACACCCGTGACGCTGCTACTCGACGGGTTCGAGGAAAACCTCGCTGCGGGCGTTCCAGGCGGGGAACTCAACGCCTTCCTCGGAGAGTGGGTGCGCCTGTCGGAATCCGCTCGCCTGCTGATCACCAGCCGTTACGAGGTCCTCGTACCCGAGGACGCCCGACCGTGGGTGACCACACTGTCGCTCGGCCCGCTCACCCTGGCCGAGGCCCGGCGGCTGGCCTGGCGGCTCCCGGCACTGGACGCCCTGGACGACGACGAGCTGCGCTCCGCGATCGCGACGGTCGGCGGCCACCCGCGCACGCTCGAGTATTTCGACGCCCTCCTGCGCGGCGGCCGGCCCAGGTTCCTCGACATCCAGGCCCGCCTGCGGCGGGTTCTCACCGAGGACCTACGTCTCAGAGACCCGGAGCGCTGGCTGGCCCGCGGTTTCAGCGACCCCGGCCACACCCTCACCGAATCGATAGCTGTCACCGCCGGCGAGGTTCTGCTCTCCTCGCTCGTCGATCAGCTCGGGGACGGCTCGGCCGCACGGGAACTCCTCCTGCGGGCAGCGGTGTTCCGGCAGCCGATCGACGACGAGGGACTTCTCGGGCTGATCGGCACGGACGCCGTCCGGGCCCGCGCGACGCTCACCAACCTCGGCCTGCTGGCCGAAGTACCCGTCGAGGACGGGCAGCCCGAGGGCCGTCGGTGGCTGGTGCACCGCTGGACGGCCGGCACCCTGGCCCGGCACACCGACCCGGGGGTGCTCCGGGACGCGCACGACCGCGCCGCCGCGTACTGGCTGTCCCGGGTGGACCGGGACGGGCCGCCTACCTCGCCGGAGGCGACCACCCGGTTGGCGGTGGCGCAACTGGAAGCCGCGCATCACCTTCTCGCGGCCGGTCGTGAGCGGGAGGCCGCGTGGGCCATCGATCTGGCCTGCGGCCAACTGGACGTCCGCGGCGGCTTCAGCTGGATTCTGCAGGTCTGCCGGGAAGCGGCAGGGCGGCTCCGCGCCCATGGTGACGCCGAGGCCGTCGTGCTGTCGCGAGAAGGCGTCTCGGCGGCCCGGCTCGCGCTCTACGAGGAGGCGACCGGGTGCCTGACCGACGCGCTGGCGGTCCGGCTGGGCCAGAACCTGACCGAGGGGCTGTCGGCCAACCTGGCCAACCTGGCCACCATGCACCAACTGTTCGGCGACTATCCAGCGGCGCTCGACCGCTACCGTCAGGCATTGCAGGCGTACGGGCCTGGCGACGACGACACCGCGATGGCCACCGTCAACTACAACCTCGGCAACCTGGCCCGCCGGCGGGGTGACCTCGATATCGCACGACGTTTCTACACCCGCGGGCTACTGGCCAACGAACCGTCGGACGACGAGACCACCACCCGGTTACGCGATGACACGCTCGCCGATCTGGCAGCGCTCGCAGCGCCGCCGCCGATCAATCCCGACGCCCCGGCCGAGGGACTACCCGCCTGGGACCTCGGCCGGGTCGAGCGCGCCACCCGTGGCCCGGGACGGCCGGCGCGAAACCTCATCCTGCGGCACCGCGGCGAGTATCCCGCCGCCGAGCAACGCACGGTGGCCAGCCCGTACGACACACCGATCCGGGCGGTGTCGATCGGATCCGGCCACTGCAACCTCGGCGTGGTCGCCCAGACCGCGGGTGACTACGACGTCGCCGCGGAGCATTACGCGAGGGCGCACAGCATCTTCACCAGCCTGCACGACCAGGGCCGGCTGCCGATCGTCGTCCACAACGAGGCGACGCTCGCCCAGCTCAGCGGGGACGTGGCGACGGCGCACGCCCGCTACCACCAAGCGCTGACCCTGTTCACCGAACTCAACGACGTCGCCGGCTTCTCCACCGGCTATCACAACATCGGCGCTCTGGTGCACTCGGAAGGCGACTACGGCTTGGCGAGGGACTTCTACCGGCTGGCCGACGAGGCGTACGAGAAGCTGCGCGATCCGATCGGCCGGGCCGGCATCGCCGCGAACCTCGGTGTCCTGCACGCCGCCCGCGGTGACCGTGCCGCAGCGAACGAGTCCTGCCTCAGGGCATGGCGCGTGTTCGCCCACGCCGCTGACGTCCTCAGCTGCGCCGCGGTCGCCAGCACCCTCGGCCTGCTGCGCCTGGACGCCGGCACGGCAGTCGATGGTGTGCCCTGGAGTCTGCGGGCCCTGCTCACTCGATCCCGGCACGGCCTTGGCGAGGCAGCGGTGGACGCAGACGCACTCGCCCGGCAGCGTGCGGCCATCGGACGGCGGGGATTCACTCGGCTGCTGGGTCTTCACCTCCCCGAACGGGCCGCGGGCGAGCTTGACGACCTGATCGCGGAATGGAACGTGTGACAACGGTTCACCCCGTGCAACGCCCCAAACGGCGAAAAGCCCGCTACCGACTGATCGGTAACGGGCCGACTCACCTGCGCGTACAGCTGGTGGGCGATACTGGGTTTGAACCAGTGACCTCTTCCGTGTCAAGGAAGCGCGCTCCCACTGCGCCAATCGCCCGTGGTTTCCGCCCGACCCGGGAACGCAAGCCCGTCGAGGCGAAATCGCGAGCGGACGACGGGATTCGAACCCGCGACCCTCACCTTGGCAAGGTGATGCGCTACCAGCTGCGCTACGTCCGCACGTCCCCGACGAACGTCGGCGACGCGGCAAACTCTACCCGATGCCAAGATCGGCGGGCGCACGACCCTGGGCGGCGACGATTGCGCTGGTCGCCGCCGGGGTACTGAGGGACCTCGACAGCGCACCACACCCCCTAAGGAGGCTGTCGTGGGTATCGGCACCAGCATCTTCCTGATCGCGCTCGGCGCGATCCTCACCTTCGCGCTCGACGCGAGCGTCGGCGGCATCGACCTCGACGTGGTCGGCTGGATCCTGATGGGCGCCGGCGTGCTCGGCCTGATCATGACCACGCTGATCTGGGGTCGCCGTCGCCAGGCGGTTCCGGTCGCCACCGAGCAGCCGGTGGAGTACCGCCGGGTCGAGGAGCCGGTCGAGTACCGCCGGGTCGAGGAGCGGCGGGACATCGCCCCGCCGCTGTGACACGACCAGGGGCCACCACTAACCGAACCGGCGCAGCATCCGGGCCGGCCACCTCGACAGAGGCAGCCGGCCCGGCGTCGTCGTGGCCCCCGCGCACCACGGGAACACGGGCTCCGAACATGCCGCAGCCCGCCCCGCTCACCGCATGAGGGCGTTGAGCGTGCCGTAGTCGAGGGCGTCCGCCAGCGCGTCGTACGTGCCCGCGCCGAGGGCCTCGTCCGCCGCCCGGCGGGCAACCGCGTACGCGGCCTGCGCGATCGACGAGCCGAGGCTCACCCGCGCCACACCGAGCCGGGCCAGGTCCCCCACCGGCGGCGCACCCGGCCCGGCGAGCACGTTCAGCGGCGCCGGCACCGCCCGCACCAGCGCGCCGATGGTCGCCGGGTCGACCACCCCGGGTACGAAGATGCCGTCCGCGCCGGCGGCGAGATAGGCGGTGGCCCGGTCCAGGGTCTCGGCGACGTCCCCGGCACCAGTGAGGAACGTGTCGATCCGGGCGTTGACGAACAGCGGCAGACCCGCGGCGTCGGCCGCGCCGCGCACCGCGCCGATCCGGGCGCACTGGTCGGGCACGTCGCGCAGTGGTGGGCCGCCCTCGCGTCGGGCGTCCTCGATGTTCACGCCGACGACACCGGCGTCGAGCATGGCCCGGGTGGTCACGCCGACCTCCGCCGGCGTCGTCCCGTACCCGGACTCGATGTCCGCGGTGACCGGCAGCGACACCGAGGCGGTGATCCGGCGGACCAGGTCGACGGCCGCGTCGCGGCCGAGGATGTCTCCGTCGGACGCCCCGAGACTCCAGGCGACGCCGGCGCTGGTGGTGGCCACCGCCCGGGCGCCGGCGGCGGCAACGACGCGGGCGCTCGCGGCATCCCAGGCGTTGACCAGGACCAGCGGTGACCCGGGGGTGTGCAGGGATCGGAACAGTTCGGCTCGGGTGTGGTGTTCGCTCACGCGGCAAGTCTCGGCCGGCCCCGCGACCGCCGGTAATGTTTTAGCGCCAGCTGAAACCACCGGGGGTGCCGTGGTCGCCATCAGCATGTCGGCGGGCGCCGTCGCCCGCATCCGGTTCGCCGTCTCCTGCCTGTGGGAGGTCGTCGCGAGTATCCGCGTGCTGCGCGACCCCGGAGACCACGCGGTCCACCTGCCCTGGGTACGCCGGGTACGTCGACAGCTGGTCGAGGCGGGTCTGATCGAGGCGGACGGTGGGCTGCTCTGGCAGCTCGTGCCGACCCCGCCCGGCTACCTGGCCGACTTCCTCACCCCTCCGCCGGCCAACCTCAACCCCGATCTGGCCGCCGAACTGACCGCCCTGCGGGCCACCCCGGCCAGCGTCGTCCGCGCCCACCTGGACCTGTATCCGGGCGACCGGACGCCGGCGCTGGCCGCCCTGTACGCCGACCCGCCGGCCGGGCTGCGCCGCCTCAGCGAGGAGATCGAGGCGTACTGGCGGATCGCCCTGGCCCCGCACTGGCCGCGACTGCGGCTGCTGCTCGACGCCGATGTCACCGCACGCGCCCGGCTGCTAGCCGAGGGCGGCGCTGCGGTGCTCCTCAACGATCTGCACCGGCAGGTCCGGTGGGAGGGCGACACGCTTGTCGTCGCGCAGCGGCACTGCCTGGCCCCGGACGTCGCGGACGGCCCGGGCCTGGTGCTGGTCCCGTCGGTCTTCGTCTGGCCGTCGGTGTTGAGCGTGTCCGCCGGGGACGCGCCGCAGCTCGCCTACCCCGCCAGTGGGCTGGGCACCCTCTGGGAGCGGCCCACCGGCGTCCCGGACGCGCTGGCCGCGGTGCTCGGCCGCGGGCGGGCCCGGCTGCTCACCGAACTGATCGGGCCGGCGAGCACCACCGAACTGGCCCGTCGCAGCGGGATGTCACCCGGCGGCGTCTCCCAGCACCTCACCGCGTTGCGCGCGGCCGGTCTGGTGGTGACCCACCGCCGGGGCCGGAGCCTGCTCAGTGCCCGCACCGACCTCGCCGAGGCACTGCTCTCCGCAACCGCATAGCCGGCATCGGCGCCCGCTCACCTCGTCACCCATCGCCGAGGCGGTATACCGCCGCCTCGGTTTCCGGCCGGCCGAGGTCCGGCTGCTGATCTTCTGACCGGGCCGCCCGCCCGCTGACACGTTCCCGGAGCAGATGCTCACCCGGAACGCAGAAAAGCCGCCCCGGGGCATGGTCAACGGAGCCGCGGATTGCGAAACTGCTCGCAATGTCCAGCACACAGCTGTCCCTGCCGCAACCATCCGCGCGGACGCCCGAGTTCGGCCGGGACGCGCTCATCGTCTGCGAGAACCTGGTGCGGATCTACCAGACCGGTTCGATCGAGGTGCAGGCGCTACAGGGCCTGGACCTGGCCGTGCAGAGCGGTGAGCTGGTCGCCGTCGTCGGCGCCTCCGGGTCGGGCAAGTCGACGCTGCTCTCCATCCTGGCCGGCATCGACGCCCCCACCGCCGGGCGCGTCCGGGTCGAGAAGTGGAACCTGCTGGCGATGTCCCGCGCGGACCGGGTGGACTACCGCCGGCACACCGTCGGGTTCGTACGGCAGCAGACGGCGAGCAACCTGATCCCCTACCTGACGGCACGGGAGATGGTGGACCTGCCGATGACGGCGGCCCGTACCGCGAAGAAGGAGCGCCGGGAGCGCGCGGCCGAACTGCTGGACAGCCTGGGCGTCGCCGACTGCGCCGACCGGCGCCCCGGGCAACTCTCCGGAGGGCAGCAGATGCGGGTGGCGATAGCTGTGGCGCTGGCCAACCAGCCGCGGGTCCTGCTCGCCGACGAACCGACCGGCGAACTGGACGCCGCCACGTCAGCGGAGGTCTTCGGCGTGCTGCGGGACGTCAACAGGCGCTACGGCGTCACAGTTGTCGTGGTGACCCACGACCCGGAGGTCAGCGGCCAGGTCGAACGGACCATCGCGATCCGGGACGGGCGCACCAGCAGCGAGGTGCTGCGTCGCACCACCACCGACGCGGAGGGCGACACCCACGTGATCGCCGAGGAGTACGCGGTGATGGACCGGGCCGGGCGGGTCCAGGTGCCCCGCGAGTTCCGCCAGGCGCTGGCGCTGACCCGACGGGTCCGGCTGGCCCTGGAACCCGACCACATCACGATCCGTCCCGACTCGGGCAGCGGCGAATGAGCGGCGAGCCGCTGCTGCGCGTGCGCGACGTGCACCGGAGCTTCCGCACCGGGCCGACGGTCGTCCACGCCCTGCGCGGCGTGTCGTTCGACGTGGCCGCCGGTTCCATGGTGGCGCTCGTCGGCCGGTCCGGCTCGGGCAAGACCACACTGCTCAACGTCATCGGCGGCCTGGACCGCCCGGACGCCGGCACCGTGCACGTCGACGGCGCCGACATCAGCGCGCTCGACGAGGACGGCCTGTCCCGGCTGCGGCGCGAGAAGGTGTCGTACGTCTTTCAGAGCTTCGGACTGATCCCGGTGCTGTCGGCCGCGGAGAACGTCGCCGCCCCGCTGCGGCTGGCCCGCGCCGCCCCGGCCGAGCGCGAGCGGCGGGTCGAGTTGCTGCTGGATCTGGTCGGTCTGGCCGATCACGCCCGGCAGCGGCCAACCGAGCTGTCCGGCGGCCAGCAGCAGCGGGTGGCGATCGCCCGCGCGTTGGCCGCCTCGCCCCGGCTGTTGCTCGCCGACGAGCCCACCGGGCAACTGGACGCCGAGACAGGTCTGTCGGTGATGGCCCTGCTGCGCGGGATAGCGGAATCCGAAGGCGTCACAGTGCTGGTGTCGACGCACGACGCGGTGATGATGGCCCTGGCCGACCGGGTGATCCGCATCCACGACGGACACCTCGACGAACAGGCGACCGGGCAGCCGTACGCGCCCGTGCCGGACGCCAGGTGACGCGACGATGCTGAGGCTGGTCAGCCGGCGTGCCCGCGCGCAGTGGCAGTTGCTGGCGGCCCTCCTCGGGGTCATCACGATCGGCGCGACGCTGCTGGGCACCTGCACCCTGCTGGTCACCCGCACCGCCGAGCGGGCGCTGGAGGTGGCCGTGGCCCGCGCCGCCCCCTCCGCCGTCGACGTGACCGTCTACACCGGAGCCGTGGAGGGTCGGGACACGCGGTCCGTCGCCGCCGACACCCGTACCGTGGTGACCTCCGCGCTCGCACCGTTCCCGGTGACGACCACCGCGCGGGCGTCGACGGTGCTGCGGGCGCTGCCGCCCGCGCTCGCCCCGGGCACCACGGTCCCGCCCCAGGCGTACCTGTCGGGGCTGGACGACCTGCCGGCCCGAGCCGAGCTGATCACCGGGCACTGGCCACAGCACCCCGGCGACGCGGTGCTGCTGGAATCCACAGCCGGGCTCCTGCACCTCACCCCCGGCAGCCGGGTGCGCCTCGGCGCCGAGCTGGCCCACCCGCCCGTCCCGGCCATCGACGTGACAGTCGTCGGCGTCGTACGCCCGCTGCCCGGTCGCGGCTGGGACCGCGACCCGCTCGCCGCGGCCGGCTCCGCCACCGGCTACCGGGACGGCCGCTTCCTGCAACCCGTCAACGCGTACGGGCCGTTCCTCGTCGACCTCGCCGACCTGGTCACCACCGGGGCCACCGTCGACCGGATGGAAATCACCGCCCATCCCGACCTGTCCCACCCCCACCGCCGCGACCTGGAGACCATGGCCGGGGCCGTCCGCAGCGCCGACCGCCGGCTGGCCGGCACCCTCGGCGACCGGGTCACGCTCGCCCGGGTCTCCTCCGACCTGGCGCTGACCCTGGGGAACGCCGACGACCAACGGCGCGCGACAGCCGCCGTCGTGCTCGCCATCGCCGTCCTCGGCGGGGTCCTGGCCGCGACGGCACTCGTCCTCGCGGGCCGCCTCACCGCGGGCATCCGCGCGGACGAGACAGCCCTGCGGTCAGCCCTGGGCGCCAGCCGTGGCCAACTCGCGGCCACGGCGACACTGGAGGCAGGGCTCGTCGCCGCCGTCGCCACGGCGCTCGCCATACCTGCCTCGTCGGCCCTGCACGCCGGCCTGACCCACCTCTCGCCGCTGGACGACGCAGGCCTGACCGTCCGGCCGGCCATCACCGGCGCGCAGGTCCTCGCGGTGGCCGGCGGCGCGCTGGTGCTCACCGCTGTGCTCACCGTCCTGGCGATCCGGCCCGTGCCGGCACCCGGCGACCGGCGTACCCGCCGCGAACTGCTGGCCCGATCCGGCGCCGACCTGATGCTCGCGGTGTTCGCCGTCGCCGGATGGTGGCAGCTGCACGCGCAGCCCACCGTCGCCAGCGCACGCGCCGACGCGGTCCGGATGCTCGCGCCGGCGCTGCTGCTCACCGCCGGCGCCGCCCTGGCGCTGCGGGTGGTACTGCCCGCCCTGCGCGGCGCCGACCGGCTGGCGTACCGCGCCCGTGGGTTGGCGCTTCCGCTTGCGGTGTCCGAGAGTGCCCGCCGGCCCCAGGCGGTCGCCGCCGGGCTGCTCGTCGGGCTGGCCTGCGCGGCCGGAACGTTCGGCCTCGCCTTCGACGCCACGTGGCACCAGTCGCAGCGCGACCAGGCCGCGCTCTCCGTCGGCACCGACCTGGCACTCACCCTCGGTACGACGCCGGTGCCCGGAGACGGCGCGGTCGTCAGCGCGGCCACCGCCGGGGCGGTGAGTCCGGTCCTCAACCGTGGCACCGCCGTCGGTCAGTGGCTCGGCACCGCCGGCGACGCGCCACGCCTGGTAGCCGTCGACACCACACGCGCCGGCGCGCTGCTGCGCGGGCCGGTGGACGGCGACCGCGGATGGGCGGACGTCGGTGCCACGCTGGCACCACGCACCCGGGTCACCGGCCTCGCCGTCGCGGCCGGTGCCCCGCTCGTCCTGAGCGGGACCACGGCCGCCGGTGCCTCGCTCGCCGTGACACCCCGGCTCCTGCTGCAGGACGCCACCGGACTGCGCACGTCCTGCACCGGTCCTGCCGTACCGCTCGACGGCCGGGAGTTTCGGCTCCCCGCCTGCGCGACAGCTGACGGGCTGCGTCTCGTCGCGGTCGCCCTGCCGGTCACCACCGACGTGGGCGACGAACCCGTGGCCATCACCGGACCCGTCGCCATAGCGGTCACGCTCACCGTGCCGCCCGCGGGCTCGCCGGAGCGGTCCACCGACGGGTCGGACTGGACCGCCACCTCCGCGCCGCCGGTTCCGAGCAGGATGCGTGACCTGACCGTCCAAGTGTCTCCCACGCCTACCGGAACCGCGCTGCGGATGGCCGCGACAGTAGACCTCGACAGCGCCGACGACGCCGCCCGGACCCTCGTCGCCACCGCCTTCGCGGACCCCGGGCCGGTGCCCGTCGCTGTGTCCGCCCGCTTCGCCAGCGAGGTGGGTGTCGCCAGTGGCAGCACGCTCAGCGTCACCGTCGGCACCACGCCCGTCCCCATCGTCGTGGCCGAGGTCGTGCCGACCGTGCCCTCCGCCCCCGGTGCCGTCGCCGTCCTTGCCGACCTGGACACGCTGTCCCGCGCACGCGCCGTCACCGGCGACCTGACGTTCCCTGTCGACGCCTGGTGGGTGGGCCACCCCGCCGGTCCCGACGCCGCCGAACGGGCCACCGCCCTGCACCTGGGCACCGTCACGAACCGCGAGGCGGAGACCGCCCGCCTCACCGGCGGCCCGCTGCGCGCCGGGCTGCCCGCCGCGCTGCGGCTCATCGTCCCGGCCGCGGCCCTGCTGCTGCTCGCCGGCGTCGTCCTGCACGTCACCTGCGATCTGCAGGCCCGCGCCGTCGAGGTGGCGCGGCTGCGCGGCCTCGGGATGTCCCGGCGCGGCATCCGGGCCGTGCTGCTCGGCCAGCACGTCGGCGTGCTGCTGCCCCTGCTCACGCCGGTGGCCGGCGCCGCACTGGCCCAGCGTCCGCGGCCGTGGCCGGACCGACGCCGGACCGCTGCTGCTCACCGCCGCCGTCATCGCTGCCGTCGCGCTGCTCGCCGGGGCCGTGCCGGGGCTGCTCCGCGCCGCCGCCGACAAGGCCGTCCAGGACGCGGTCCGCCGCTCCGGCCAGGACTCGAACGTCCTCGTAGGCGCCGACTGGGAACGCGACGACGGCCCGGCCGGCGGGCGGGTCCGAACCGCCCACCTCGCCGATGACATCGACAATTTCCGGGACCGGGCGACCTCCGCGCTCGGGCCCGACCTGGACGCCGTGCTGCTTTCGCCCATCGCCGTCGCCAGCGGCCCGATCCTCACCGTCACCGAGGGCAACGCGCCCCGTACCTTCCAGTTCACCTACCTGGCAGGCGATGGCCGCGGCCCGGACGTGACCTGGATCGCCGGCAGCGCGCCCGGGCCCACGGTCACCGACGAATACGTCGTGACCCCCTACCAGGGACCGCCCTGGCCGGTGCAGGTCGGCCTCTCCGAGGCGGACGCCACAGAACTCCACCTCGGCCCCGGCGATCGGATTCCGGTCAAGGACGGCCACGGTCGCAAGAAGGACGTCCGGATCAGCGGAATCTACCGACCCGCGGACAGCGCCGACCCCGCCTGGCGACTCGCCCCGGCGCTCCTGCACCCGGTGCCCGGCGCCGACGGCGTGGGGATCACCCGGATCGCCGGCCTGCTGTCGCGCGAGTCGCTGCCGGACGCCCGGCTCGCCGTCGGCGAGAACGAACTGCGGCGCACCGTCCACTTCGCACCCGTTCCCGACGCGCTCACCTGGGACACCACAGCGACGCTCGCCAGCCAGGTGGTCAAGCTCAAGGCAGCGTCCGGCTCGTCGGCCGCCCGTGACGAGTCCCTGAAATGGGAGTCGCGACTCGACGTCATCCTGCGCGAGGTCCGCGGACGGATCAGCGCCGTGTCCGCGCAGGCGGCCGTCCTGCTCATCGGGGTGCTGACCGTCACGGTACTGGTCCTGCTGCTCGCCGCCGGCCTGCTGGTCCGCCGCCGCACCCCGGCGCTGAGCGCCGCCCGGCAGCGTGGGGCGGCGCTACCCGACCTCGGTGCGGAGTTGACGATCGAGTCCACAGTGGTGTCCCTCGCGGCCGCCGCCGTCGGGCTCGCGCTCGCCCGCGCGGCGGCTCCGGGCGTCTCCTGGGCCTGGGCCGTTCCGGCTGTGCTGGCCGGTGGCGTCGCCGGGCCGGCGTTCGGCATCCTCGCCGCCGCCCGCGCCAGCCGCGACAGGCGTCAGCCCGCCAACGCGGCCGCTCGGCGCTGGATCCGGGCGACGGGCCAGCTGCGCCGCGCCGCCGTGGAGGTGGCCGTCCTGATCGCCGCGGTCGCCGCGTTCGTCACCCTGCACCAGGGCGGGCTCCTGTCCGTCGCCTCGGACGGCGACACCGGCGAGCTGACCGGCGACACCATCCTGCCGATCAGCGCCCCCGCTCTGGGCGTGCTCGTCGGTGCGCTGGTCCTGATCCGGCTGCTGCCTCTCGGGGCGCGGTTCGCGCTTCGACAGGCCCTGCGCTCGCGCCGCCCGCTGGCCGTGTTCGGTGCCGCCCGGGCCGCCGCGACCGCCGGGCGCGCGCTACCGCTGCTGGTTCTGGTGAGCGCCACGGCGCTCGCGTCGTTCGCGTTCATCCTCGGCACCACGGTCAGCAGGGGCCTGGCCGACGGCGCGTGGAGCAGCGTCGGCGCCGACGCCCGCCTCGACGTCGGCGCCGAGGCCGGGGCCGCCACGCCCGCGGTCGCCGAGCGCATCGCCGCCGCACCGGGCGTCGGGCAGGTGGTCGTCGCGCAGGTGACCGACTCGGCGCGCGTCTTCAGCGAGTCGACGCTGTTCACCCCACGCCTGGTCGTCGTGGACGCCGCGGCGTTCCAGCGCCTGCTGGCCACCACCCCGCTGCCCGACGCGCCGGACCTGGCCCGGCTCCGGACACCCGGCCCCGGGGACGTCCCGGCGCTGGTCCGGTCGAGCGACGGTGAGCTGCGGGCCGGTACGCGGTTGCAGCTCCCCCGGGACGACGCCCCGGCGATCCGTCTCACCGCCGTCGGCACCGCGCCCTCCGTCGGTGGCGCCGGTGACGTCGTCATCGTGGACGCCGCGGCCCTCGCGAGCGCCGGGCTGCCCGCCGTCCCGAACACCGTATGGGTGACCGGCCCCGGCGCGGCGCGGGCCGTGTCGAACAGCGGCGTCGCCGCCGACGTCGTACTGCGCGCGGACGTCCTGCGGGCGCAGCGGGTGGCGCCGCTGACCGCAGGGCTGCTACGGCTGGCGTGGACGGCCGCCGCGATGCTGCTGGCGCTGGGGCTGCTCGGCCTCACGCTCGCCGCCGCCGCGGGCGCGGCGGAGCGGTGGCAGACCCTGACCCGGCTGCGGACCCTCGGCCTGCGGCACCGCGACGTCCGCTGGGTCGCCGCCGGAGAGGTGCTGCCGCCGGTAGTGGTCGCCGCGGTGTGCGGCCCGCTGCTCGGGGCCCTGCTCGCACGCCTGACGCTCGGCCCGCTCGACCTGCGGCTGCTCACCGGCCAGGCCGCCGATCCGGGGGCGGTCCTGCCGTGGTGGCTGCTCGCTCTGGTGAGCGTGGCGCTGCTCGTGGCCGCCGCGACGGTCGTACCTGTCGAGTCGGCGCTGCGGCGACGCGACCGGCTCAGCGAGGTGCTCCGCGCGGGCGAGTAGGACGGCCAGTACGACTGAGGCCCGCTACCGGTTGTCCGGTAGCGTGCCTCAGTCGTACGTCCACAGCTGGTGGGCGATACTGGGTTTGAACCAGTGACCTCTTCCGTGTCAAGGAAGCGCGCTCCCACTGCGCCAATCGCCCGTGCATAATGCCGAGGTGGGGACGGGATTTGAACCCGCGTACACGGCTTTGCAGGCCGTTGCCTCGCCTCTCGGCCACCCCACCGAGGTTGCCCCCGTCATGCGTGGCGGCAGCTCCGAGCGGACGACGGGATTCGAACCCGCGACCCTCACCTTGGCAAGGTGATGCGCTACCAGCTGCGCTACGTCCGCACGCCCCCGGCGTTCCCGGGTGACGGATGAGAACTTTAGCCGAGCCGGTGAACGACTGCCAACTCGGGGTCCGGGTCGGCGCGTCCCCTCCCGCGCGGGCGGGGCGGGAGGCCGGACCCAGGGGGTGGGCCGGACCCACATGGCGCAGGCTTCCTAGGGAGCTGACCTGATTTCCCATCAGCTCCCGACGGGCACGACCCCGGCATCGCGCCACGGTCGATGCCGCCGCCGGAGCAGATACCCCTTGACCAGCGACGACGCACCACTGCGGCGAGCGGCGGGCCGCGACGGACACCGCCAGGAAACCGGACCACGGCATTCCAGGGAAGTGTCCGGCTTCCGACTCTTACCTCACGAAACGGACGGCGGCGGTAACTGTTCGTGTTCGGATGGATGGGCTACGGTAACGGTCGTGACGAGACGTGCGGCCGAAATCCGCCTGGATGCCCTGCTGCGCACAGCCTGCGACGTGATCGTGGAGCGCGGTCTTGCCAACACCCGGACGGCGGACGTGGCACAGGCCGCCGGCGTGAGTCAGGCCCTGGTGTTCTACCACTTCGCCACCAAGGAGCGGTTGCTCGCGCAGGCGTTCGCGTACGCCGTCGAGCAGGACCTGGCCCGCCTGGACGCGGTCACCCGCTCCTCCGCTCCGCCGTTGACCAAGCTCCGCCGGATCCTCAAGCTCTACACCCCGGCCGGGCGGGCGACCTCCTGGTCGATGTGGATCGACGGCTGGTCCGAGTCGCTGCGCACCCCCGAGCTGGAGAAGGTGTCCCGGCGGCTCGACCTGCGCTGGCGGCAGGATCTCGCCGCCGTCATCGCCGCCGGGGTCGCCGACGGCACCTTCCAGTGCGCCGACCCGGAGGGGGCGGCATGGCGGATCAGCGCCGTGATGGACGGCCTCGCCGTGCAGCTCGCCGTGCACGACCGGGTGATCTCCCGCCGGCAGTTCGGGGAGTGGGTGCGGCTGGTCACCTCCAGGGAGCTGGGCCTGGGCCCGGCCGACCTGGACTGAGCGGCGACGGCGGGACGACGCCGCACGTCGGGCCGGGCAAAACGGCTCGGACCAGCACGCCGAGGAGAAACAATCGACGGCATGGACCTGCTGGAGGCGTACCGCCGGAGCCTGGCCGAGTTCGTCGACCGGGTGGACCAGATCGGGCCCGGCCAGTGGGCCGAGGAGACACCGTGCCCGGACTGGGACGTCCGCACCCTGGTCAACCACGTCGTCGGCGAGGACCGGTGGAGCGTTCCCCTGCTCGCCGGCCGCACCGTCGACGAGGTCGGCCACCGCTTCGACGGTGACCAGCTCGGGGCGGACCCGGCCACGACGGCACGGGAGGCGGCCGCGCAGGCCGAGATCGCCGTCATCCATCCCGGCACGATCGACCGCACCGTGCACCTGTCGGCCGGCCCGACCCCGGCCGCCGAGTACGTCCAGCAGCTCCTCGCCGAGCACCTCGTGCACGGCTGGGATCTGGCGGTGGCGATCGGCGCCGACCCGCGGTTCGACCCGGAGGCGGTGCGCGTGTGCGCCCGCTGGTTCGCCGGACGGATCGACGACTACCGGCGCGACAAGCTGGTACGCGACGGCGCGCGCCTGCCCGCCGACGCCGACGAGCAGGATCGTCTGCTGGCCGCCTTCGGCCGCGACCCCGACTGGGCCCCGGGCGACTGAGCGATCACAGTCGGGGCCGCGTGTTGGCCAGCCCCCGATCGCCCCCGTAGTGCGCGAGCACCCGGTGGTCCATCACCCGTCGCCACAGCGGCGGGACCAGCGCCACGACCACCATCGTCGCGTACCCGGCGGGCAGCTGCGGTGAGGTGTCGAAGCTGCGCAGCGTCTGGTAGCGGCGCAGCGGGTTCGCGTGATGGTCGCTGTGCCGCTGGAGCTGGAACAGGAAGACGTTGGTGACCGTACGGTCGCTGTTCCAGCTGTGCCGCGCGTCGACCTTCTCGTAGCGTCCGGCGGCGGTGCGCTGCCGGGCCAGCCCGTAGTGCTCCAGATAGTTGACCACCTCCAGCAGGGAGAAGCCGACCACCGCCTGCAGGACCAGGAACGGCAGCACCACCGGGCCGAAGACCACTGTCAGAGCGCCGTACAGCGCCAGGGTCATGGCCCACGCGTTGAGCACGTCGTTGCGGTGGGTCCACGGGGACCGGCCGCGGAGGCGGAACCGGCTGGTCTCCAACCGCCAGGCCGAGCGCAGGCTGCCGAGGACGGTACGCGGCCAGAACGCCCAGAAGCTCTCCCCCAGTCGCGAGCTCGCCGGATCCTCCGGCGTGGCGACGCGTACGTGGTGGCCCCGGTTGTGCTCGACGTAGAAGTGCCCGTAGGCGGCCGGCGCCAGGGCCACCTTGGACAGCCAGCGCTCCACCCGCTCGCGCTTGTGCCCCAGCTCGTGGGCCGTGTTGATGGCGATGCCGTTGACCACCCCGACGGTGGCCACCAGACCGGCGGCACCGGCGACGGAGAGGCTGTCCTGGGCCCACACGGCGCAGCACAGCACCAGCGCCGCGTACTGCGCCGGTAGGTAGAGGTAGGTGAGCCAGCGGTAGTAGCCGTCGGCCGCCAGCCGGGGCACCGCCTCCTCGGGAGGGTTCTGCCGGTCGTCGCCGAGCAGCAGGTCGACCACCGGGATCAGGACGAAGACGATGGCCGGGGTGACCCACCACGCCCAGGCGCCGCCGCCGGACCGCCACAGCGCGAAGCCGACGAAGGGCAGCGCCGGCACCAGCAGCGCCAGCGGCCAGAGCGGCTTGCGACGGTCCCGCCAGGCAGCGGGCTCGACTGTCGGATCGGCATCGACGGTCATGGCCAACCTCCGCTCTCGCGTTCTGGCATCGACAGTGACAGCCGTCACGTTGTTTTACAAGAGCGTACGTTTTGTAAAGTCGATTAATCTCGATCAGTCGGCGCGTCGGCGGTCGTGGACCTTGCCGCGCCCCCGGCCGGCTGATATCCACAGATGCGCATGCGTCACCGCGCTGCGTCGGTCGGCAGCCGCCGGCCATCCCGCTCCCACGAGGAGGTCCCGTGCCACAACCGGAGTGGTCACCCCCGATGAGCCGGCGTCGACGCCGGCTCATCGCCGTCCTGGCGACGACCGCGACCATCGCCGCGCTGCTACCCACCGGCACGAGCACCGCGGCCCCCGCCGGGTCGCCGTCCCCGCACCGCTCGTCCGGGCCGTTCGCCGAGGGCAACCACGAGCCCGCCGACCTCGACAACCGCTCCGGTACGGCCGCACCCGACGCCCGCCAGCGCGGCCTGGCCCGCGCCGCCGACCCCGACGTGCGGTGGAACCGGTTCGGCACCCCGCAGGCACTCGGCCCCGGTCGCACCCCGCTCGCCACCGGGCTGCCCACCGACCCGGAGGCCGCCGCCCGCGCCTACCTGAGGGCCAACCGCGACCTGTACGGCATGGACGCCGCGACTGTCGCCGACCTGGACCGGGTGCTGGTCCGCCCGATCGGCAGCGGCGCCGTGGTGACCCTGCGGCAGCGCTTCGGCGACCTGCCGGCCGGGCCGGACGGCCTGGTCACCCTCGCGGTCCAGGGCGGCTCGGTGCTCGCCGTCAACTCCTCGCTGGCCCGCGACACCCGCGCGCCCGCGCCGGCCACCCGCACCGCCGAGCAGGCGTACGCCGACGCGCTCGCCGACGCCCGGCTGACCGCGACGGCGGTGGCCAGCCACACCGTGCGCGCCGTGGCCGTGCCCACCCCGCTGGACGGTCCCCGGGCCGCCTACGAGGTGACCATGATCGGCGCGGACGCCGACCACCCGGCGGCGTTCACCAGCTACGTGGACGGCAGCACCGGACAGGTGCTGGTCCGCGAGGACCTCGTCGACTACGACTCGGACAACCCGAGCTGGGCGGTCTTCCCGGCCACCCCGCCCCGCGACCTCGCCGCCGGGCAGGACCCCCGGGTGCGCTGGTGCGGCGACCCGGCCCCCGGCTGCCAGATCGCGCAACGGGACCCGGCAACCGGCCAGCCGTGGGACGTCGACGCGGCCACCGGCACGCCTACCTTCACCTCGCGCGGCAACTCGGCCAACACCGTGCTCTCCTGGGGCAACAACACCCCGATCGTTCCGGCCACCCCCAGCCCGGAGCGCCGCTACGAGTACCCGTTCACGGACCAGTGGCACCAGGCGAAGTGCAACCCGGGGGTGTTCACCTCCGCGCAGCGCAACGACGCGGACGCGGCGATCGCCAACCTCTTCGTCATGCACAACCGCATGCACGACTGGGCGTACCAGCTGGGCTTCACCGAGTCGGCGTGGAACCTGCAGGCGGTCAACCTCACCCCGTCCGGGCTGGGCGGTGACGCCGAGCAGGGTCGCGCGCAGCAGGGCGCGCTGACCGGCAACCGCAACAACGCCAACCAGGGCACCGGACGCGACGGCGTGCCGCCGACCACAAACATGTACCTGTGGCAGCCGCAGGCCGGTGGCCCGTACCCGCCGTGCGTGGACGGCGACTACGACATGACGGTGATCGGCCACGAATACACGCACGCCATCACCAACCGGATGATCGCCGGCCCGGACAGCGGGATCAGCGGCCACCAGGGCGGGTCGATGGGTGAGTCGTGGGGCGACCTGCTCGCCGCCGAGTACCTGTACCAGAACGGGCTGCGCGCGCCCGGCGAGACGCCCTTCGTGACCGGCGGCTACGTCACCGGCAACCTGGTCAGCGGCATCCGCAACTACGACCTGAGCCGCAGCCCGCTGAACTACTCCGACATCGGCTACAACACGGGTGGCCCCGCGGTGCACGCCGACGGGGAGATCTGGGGCGCCACCAACTACCGGGTCCGCTCGGCGCTGGTCAAGCGGTACGGCCTCGGCACCCCCCAGCGGCAGCTGGAGTGCGCGCAGGGCAAGGTCACCGCCGACAGGTGCCCGGGCAACCGGCGCTGGTCGCAACTGGTCTTCGACTCGTTCCTGCTCCAGGCCGCCAGCCAGGTCAGCATGCTCGACATGCGGGACAACATGCTCACCGCCGACCTGCTGCGCTTCGGGGGCGCGAACCAGGACCTGATCTGGGCCGAGTTCGCCCGCTCCGGAATGGGCCGGGACGCCGTCACCAACGGCGCCGCGGACACCGACCCGACGCCGAGCTTCGCCTCGCCGCGCGGCGGCAACGCGACACTCACCCTGCGTCCCCGCGGGGACAGCGCCGACGCGCCGATCCGCGTGTACGTCGGGGCGTACGAGGCGCGGGCCACGCCGATCGCGGACACCGACCCGGCGACGCCGATCCCGGACACGGTGGAGATGGTGGCCGGCACGTACGACCTGCTGGCCGTCGCGCCCGGTTTCGGGCACCAGCGGCTCAGCGTGGTCGCCGACGCCGGCCGGACCGGCTACGTGGACCTGCGGTTGAGTCGTAACCTCGCGTCCACGGCCTCCGGTGCCACGATCAGCGGCGACGGGGTCAACCTGGACCGGGTCGCCGACGACACCGAGGCGACCAACTGGGCCTCCCTGGACGGGGTGGCCGGCCGGCAGCTCACCGTGGACCTCCCGGGCGACGGCCCGCAGACGGTCAAGCGGGTGAACGTCAGCGCGATGCTGCGACCCGCCATCGTCGGGGACGCCGACACCGGCAGTCAGAACGCGCTCAGCGCGCTGCGCTCGTTCGCGGTGTCCGCGTGCGACGCGACGACCACCGACTGCGCGGATCCGGCGCACTGGCAGCGGATCTACACCAGCGCAGGCGACGCGTTCCCCGGCGGGGCGTACCGGGCGTACAGCCGCGACATCAACCTGCGGACGTTCGCGGTGCCCGCCACCCTCGCCACCCACCTGCGTCTGGAGGTGCTGGCCAGCCAGTGCACCGGCGGCCCGCAGTACGCCGGTGAGCAGGACGACGACCCGGCCACGACGACTGACTGCGCGACCGCCAGCCCGGCCAAGGCCCAGGTCAGGATCGCCGAGTTCCAGGCGTTCACGAAGTGACACCGTCGGGGCCGGCGGTCCTCCGCCGGCCCCGACGACCCCCGGTCAGCGACGGGCCGGTCGCCAACGGTCCGCCGGCGCCTGCCGCTCCCAGAGCCGGTCCACCGGCGGATCCTCGGCGTCGGTGGTGGCCCGGGTCAGGTGACGCAGCCGCAGCAGCAACCCCACCCCGAGCGAGAGCAGCAGCCCACCGAGCAAAAACGCGGCCTGCACGATGCCGAACCCACCGGCCTGCGAGACCGGTCGGCCAGCGGCCGGCGGCGCGGCGTCGACGCTCTGGTCGGCGACCGGTTCGTCGGCCGGGGCGCTCTCCGGCGCCGGCTCGCTCGGCGGGTCGCTGGGCTCGGCAGCCGTCGCGCTCGGCGTCGGTGTCGGCGTACGGGTCGGCCCGGCCCCCGCCCCCACCACCGACCGGGTTGCACTCTGGCGGGCCAACAGGCGCAGGTTGGCGTCGTACGCCTCGGCGGCGAGAGTGACCCGCCCCTGGGTGACGTCCTCGGCGAAGGCCACCCGGTAGCGGGCGGTGACCGTGCGGCCCGGGCAGAGCGTGCCCGGGTCGAGTTGCCGATCGGTCAGCCGGGCCACGTCACCGTCGGTCCGGATCTCCAGCGGGAAGTCGCCGCTCTCCTCCACCCGGTCCATCTTCACCTGGTCGAGCCGGATGCCCTGTACGCGCAGCACCATCGACCAGCGCACCTTCGCGCATCCGCCGCGCCGGTCCGTCTGCGAGACCACGGCGGAGATCGTGCGCACCTGGCCTCCCGCGGTGAACCGGGCCGGCAGGCCGCTCATCTCGGTGGCGAAGGCCGCCTGGGCCGGCGCGGCCAGGGTCAGCACCGCCCCGGCGACGCCCGCAACCAACGCTCCGAGCCGCAGCGCGTACCGCCACACGATCACCACCACCTCGCTCCTACTCGTCCCTGGAGGGAAACGCTAGGAGAAATCGGGCGGGCCGGACAGAGGGGTGTCTTCGCACCGGACGCCAAGCACGGGGGGTCATTTCACCGACAGTGGTGAACCCTTCACCCGTACCTCCACTCCCTCGACCGCCTCCGTGCGTCGGCGGGGCTGACCGGTGCGCGAGAATTGCCGGGTGTCCGAGCTCTCCAGCACCTTCGTCCGGCTGCACGCCCGGCTCGCCCCGGTCTCCTTCGTTCCCGAGGTGCGCCTGCACCAGGCGGACGAGCCGATCGGGCTCTGGGAGCTGACCGAGGGCGAGTTCTCCAGCGACCGGCCGCCGCCGTTCTGGGCCTTCGCGTGGGCCGGCGGGCAGGCGCTCGCCCGCTACGTCACCGACCACCCGGAGCTGGTCGCCGGCCGCCGGGTGCTCGACCTCGCCTCCGGCTCCGGCCTGGTGGCCATCGCCGCCGCCCGGGCCGGCGCGGCGTCCGTGCGGGCCGTCGAGGTGGACGAACTGGCCGTCGCGGCCGTCGCGCTCAACGCCGAGGCCAACGGGGTACGCGTCGACGCCGAGTTCGGCGACATCCTCGACGGCGACGCGGGCGACGCCGAGGTGGTGCTCGCCGGGGACGTGTTCTACAGCGAGGCGATGGCCCGCCGGGTGCTGCGGTTCCTGCTGCGCGCCACCCGGGCCGGGGCGCCGGCGCTGGTCGGTGATCCCGGCCGGGCGTTTCTGCCCCGGGACCGCTTCGACGAGTTGGCGACCTACGACGTGCCGGTGCCGGAGGCCCTGGAGAGCGTCCGGGTGAAGCGCACCACCGTCTGGCAGTTGCGCGCCGGCCTGCCGAAGGCTGCCGGCTAGCGTGTCGACGTGCTGTTCTCCGGCTGGGCGTCCGAGGTCGAGGCACCCTGGCCGGACGTCGCCGAGGTGGCCGACCACGTCGGTGTCCGTCACCTCGTCGTCACCCGGCACGCCCTGGTCCGGCAGGTCCTCGCCGACCCGGTCCGCTACCGGCCGGACAACGCCCTGGACGCGGTGACCCCGATGCCGGTGACCGCGCTGCGGGTGCTCGCCGGGCACCGGTTCCGGTTGCCGCCGACCCTCGCCAACAACTCCGCCGCCAGCCATCCGCAGATCCGGGCGATCGTCGCGGACGCGCTGCACCCCACCCGCGTCGCGGCGCAGCGCCCCTGGCTCAGCGCTCTGGTCCGGGAGCGGGTGGCCCGGCTGCGCGCCGCGCTCGACGCCGGTGCTCCGGTCGACCTGTACGCGGACCTCGCCGCCGACCTGCCCCTGCTGGTGCTGGCCCGGCTTGTCGAGTTGCCGGACGCGCCGGTCGGCGCGGTCAAGGAGTTCGCCCGGGCGGCGCTGGAGCTGTTCTGGGCGCCCCTGGACGGCGACCGGCAGCTGGCGCTCGCCGCCGAGGTGGGCCGTTTCCACGGCGTACTGCGGGAGTTCGCGGCCACCGGCGGCGGCCTGGCCGCCGAGCTGCGCGCGGCCGGCCACCCGCCGGACGTGGTGGTCGGCACGCTCTTCTTCCTGCTGGTCGCCGGCCAGGAGACCACCTCGCAGTTCCTCACCCTGCTGCTGCACCGGCTGGCCGTCGAACCGGCGGTACGCGCCGGCCTGCGCACCGGCGACGTCGCGGTGGCCGACGTCGTCGAGGAGGGCCTGCGCCTCGAACCGCCCATCGTCACGTGGCGACGCGTCGCGGCGGTGGACGGCACGCTGGGTGGGACCGCCGTGCCGGCGGGCACCAGCATCGTGCTGTGGCTGGCGCGCGCCGGCCGGGACCCGGCGATCGTCGAGGCCCCAGACGAGTTCCGCCCGGGGCAGCGCGGGTCGCGCCGGCACCTGGCGTTCGGGGCGGGCGCGCACCGCTGCGTCGGCGACGTGCTCGCCCGGATGGAGGCGGCAGTGGTGGTGGCCGAGGCGACGCCCCTGCTCGACGGGGTGAGCGTGGTCCGGCCGCCGTGGTGCCCGGACAACCTCACCTTCCGGATGCCGGACGCCTTCGTGGTGCGGCGCCCACCGGTCGCACCGGGCTGACCGGGCCGAGAACCGCTCGGTATGTTTCCGGGCGTGTCCGTCACCCCTGCTCGTCGGATTCTCGCCGCCGCAACGCTTGCCGCCCTGTTGACGCTGAGTGCCTGCACAGCCCGGCCCGTGTTCCACGCCCGGCAGATCACCGCGGCCCCGCCGAGCCCGTCGGCCCCGGCATCCAGCCTGTCGGCCTCGCCGTCGCTGTCGGCCTCGCCGTCCCCGTCGGCCCCGCCCGCCCCGGGAAGCCTGGACTGGTACGTGTCCCAGGCGCCGACCTTTCCCGAGGCGCCGCCGCCGCAGCCCGTGGCGCTGACCACGACCGGCGCGATCCCGTTCTGGCACCGCCTGCCGACCGACCAGAAGGTCGCCTTCATCACCATCGACGACGGTGGGCTGGCTCGCCCGCCCGCGGTGGCCGACTTCATCTGGCGGGCGCACATCCCGGTCACCATGTTCCTGAACTCGCCGGCGGCCGAGGAGCACGACGTCTACTTCCGGCAGATCCAGGTGGCCGGCGGGGTCGTCGAGAACCACACGATCCGGCACAACTCGCTGGCCGGCCGGTCGTACGACTACCAGAAGCAGGAGATCTGCGGGGCGGCGGACAAGCTGGAGGCGCTGTTCGGCAAGCGGGCGACCCTGTTCCGCCCGCCGTTCGGCGAGTACGACAACACCACGCTGACCGCCGCGCGGGACTGCGGCGCGAAGGCCGTCCTGCACTGGTCCGAGACCGTCCACGAGGGCAAGGTGCGCTACCAGACCCCGGAGAAGGTCGTCCAACCGGGCGACGTGCTGCTGATGCACTTCCGGCCGGCGCTGATGGACGACCTCCTCGCGGCGTTGAAGGCGATCCACCGGGCCGGGCTCACCCCGGCGCTACTGGAGGACTACATCCGCTGACCCGGGCGACCTGACGAAAGTCAGTGTCGGGTGGTGCCGTTCGGGCGCGGCGGACCGACGTGGCGGACGCCTAGCGTCAGCGCATGATCACATTACGTGGGTTGACGAAACGGTTCGGGGCGACAGTCGCGGTCGACGCGCTGACCGTCGACATCGCACCCGGCCGGGTCACCGGTTTCCTCGGCCCCAACGGCGCCGGCAAGTCCACCACCATGCGGATGATCCTCGGCCTGGACCGGCCCACCGCCGGAACGGCGCTCGTGCACGGCCGGTCGTACCGGGAGCTGCGGCGACCGCTGCACGAGGTGGGCGCCCTGCTCGACGCCCGGGCCATCCACCCCACCCGGTCCGGGCGCGCGCACCTGCTGGCCATGGCCCGCAGCAACGGCATTCCGACCCGGCGGGTCGACGAGGTGCTCGACACCGTCGGGCTGGACGGGCGGGCCGCCGGGAAGCCGGGCCGGACCCTCTCCCTGGGCATGGGCCAGCGGCTCGGCATCGCGGGCGCGCTGCTCGGCGATCCGCCGGTTCTGATGTTCGACGAGCCGGTGAACGGCCTCGACCCGGACGGGGTGCGCTGGGTCCGGCAGCTGTTGCGCTCCCTGGCCGGGCAGGGCCGCACGGTCTTCGTCTCCAGCCACCTGATGAGCGAGATGCAGCTCACCGCCGACCAACTCGTGGTGATCGGGCGGGGACGACTGCTCGCCGACGCCCCGGTCGGCGACGTCATCGCGGGCAGTGGACTCGCCGTACGGGTCCGCAGCCCGCACCCCGACGGGCTCGCCACCCTCGCCGCACGTCTCGCGGCGCACGGCGCCACAGTCGAGCCGGCCGGCCCGGACGAGCTGACCGTCACCGGGACCACGGTCGACCGGATCGGCGATCTGGCGTACGAGCTGGGGGTGCGGTTGCACGAGCTGAGCCCACACGGCGCGTCGCTGGAGCAGGCGTTCATGGAGCTGACCGCCGACAGCGTCGAGTACGCCGGCGGCCCGACCGGAGGTGACGCACGATGAGCACGCAGACCATGGTGGGCAGCAGCCCCACCGCCGCCCCGGCGGTCAGCGCGGCGGCCGCCTTCCGGGCCGCCGTGGCCGCCGAGTGGACCAAGCTGGTCTCGGTGCGCAGCACCTGGTGGACGATGCTGGCCGGGCTGCTCCTGATGGCCGCGAGCGCCGGCCAGCTCGCCATCTACGCGGCCAACGCCAACACCAACGACGACCCGGCCGACGACCCCGGCATCGTCGCCGTCGGCAGTGTGCTGATTGACGCGGTCGAGCTGACCCAGTACGCCGTGCTGGCGCTGGGACTGCTCGCCGTCACCACCGAGTTCACCAGCGGCACCATTCGGACCACCCTGCAGTGCACCCCGGCACGCGGCCGGGTGCTCCTGGCCAAGGCCGTGGTGGCCGGCGCCGTCACCTTCGTCCTCGGACTGCTGCTCGGCGGTGTCGGCGCCCTGGTCGCCCGGCCGGTGCTCGGTGACTGGGGCAGCGCGCCAACCGCCGGCACGATCGGCGACATCGTGGCGGTGGCGACCTATCTGGCCCTGGTCAGCGTCCTGGCGCTCGGCCTCGGCGCGGCACTGCGCAGCGCGGTGCTCACGATCGTCGTGCTCTTCGCCACCCTGATGATCGTCCCGCTGTCCCTGCAGGAGCCGGACATCACAGTCCTGAACCGGATCGCCGACGCGTTCCCCGGCGTGGCCGGTGGGCACTTCATGGCGGGCGACACCGAGCCGTACCCGGGCGCGGTCGGGTTGCTGGTGCTCGCCGGTTGGGCGGGCGCCGCCCTGCTGCTCGGTCGGACCGCGCTGCGCCGTCGCGACGCCTGAGGCACGCCAGCGGGGGCCGTGAGCGGGGGCCGCCAGCGGCCCCCGCTCAGCGCTCGACCAGCCCCGCCTCGTACGCGAGGATCGCCGCCTGCACCCGGTTACGCACGTCCAGCCGGGTGAAGATGCTGGTCAGATAGCTCTTCACGGTGCCCTCCACCAGGTGCAGGCGGCGGGCGATCTCGGCGTTGGACAGCCCCGCCCCGACCAGGGCCAGCACCTCACGTTCCCGCTCGGTCAGCCCGGCCGTCCGGTCCCGCGCGGCGGGCTGACGGGCCAGCCGCCCGGCCCCCAGCTCGATCACCCGCCGGGCCACCCGCGGCGACAGGTACGCCCCGCCGTCGGCGACCGCGTGCACCCCGGCGATCAGCTCGCGCGGGTCGCCGGCCTTGAGCAGGAACCCGCTCGCACCGTGCCCGAGCGCCCGGGCCACGTGGTCGTCCTCGCCGAAGGTGGTCAACATGAGCGTCGCGGTGGCCGGCGCGACCCGGCGGATCTCGGCCGCCGCGGCCAGCCCGTCCAACCGGGGCATCCGGATGTCCAGCACCGCCACCTGGGGTCGGTGCGCGCGCACCAGCTCCACCGCGGCCCGCCCGTCACCGGCCTCGGCGACCACCTCGATCCCCGGATCGGCGGCGAGGATGGCCCGGACGCCGGCCCGGATCATCGCCTCGTCGTCGGCGAGGACCACCCGGACCGGGGTCGGCGCGGCCATGTCGGTGTCCACTACTCGATCCGCTCCTTGCTGGTCAGTCGACCGTCGGTGAAGCAGAGCCGCCACGTCGGCTCGGCGAGGGGGAAGTTGCCGTCGGTGTAGTACTCGCACCCCCGCGCCGACCCTCCGACGGGCGGGGCGAGCTGCCGGCGGGGCAGGCCGGGCAGGTCGGCGCGCGCGGTGCCGGGCCGCATCCGGTCGTACGTCGACTCGTCCAGCACCGTGCCCGTCGTGACGACCGAGTAGTAGACCAATGACAGGACGAGCGCGAGACCGGCCGGGGCGGCAAGCGCCGTCAGCAGGCTGCGCCGCGCCCGGCGACGAGCCTCGCGCAGCCGGCGCTCGGCGTCGGCCGGCTGTTCCGGGCCACCGAGGACCGGGACGGCACCGTCGAACGTGCCATCGGTCAGGGCGCCCACCGCGACGAGCACGCCCGACCGTCCCGCGCCGGAGTGCCCTTCGGCGGGCAGGGGCAGCCGGGCGCGCACCGCGAAGCCACCGTCGGGGCACGGGCCTGCGTCCAGCACGCCGCCGGCCAGCCGTACCCGCTCGGCGAGGGCGAGCAGACCGCTCCCCGAGGACGCCGGTCGGGGCAGCGGGCCGGCCGGCGCCGGCGCGTTACGCACCCGCACCTCGACCCCGTTCGGGTCCCGGGCGAGGGTGACGGTCACCGCCGCGCCCGGGGCGTACCGGGCCGCGTTGGTCAGGGCCTCCCGCACCACCTGATGGGCGGCGGACCCGGTCAACCCGGGCAGCTCGACGGTGTCGGTCGGGCCGTCCAGCCGTACCGCCATCCCGGCCTCGCGGGCCCCCACCACCAGGTCGACGACCGTCTCCCCCACCGGGCGCACGCCGGCCGGACCGCCCTCCTCCCGCAGCACCCCGATGATCCCGTGCAGCCGCTCGGTCGCCGCCGCGACACTGGCCCGCAGCTCCCCCACCGCCGTCCGGTGCTCCGGGGCGATGTCGTCGGCAAGCTCCAACGCGGCGGCCCGCAACGCGATCAGGCTGAGGTCGTGACCGAGCGAGTCGTGCATCTCCTCGGCGATGCGGGCCCGCTCCCGCAGCCGGATCCGCTCCGCGGCGCCCCGCCGCTCGCGCGTCAGCGCCTCGACGTGCCGGCGGCCGGCGTCGGTCAGAGCCTGCTGCTGCCGCCGGTAGCGGCCCACCAGCCACGGGAACACCCCGGCGAACAGCAGCACCGAAGCGAGCAGGAACCAGGTCGCCGCCCCGGTGCCGAGCAACCCCAGGTTCAGCACCGTGCCGCCGACGGCGATCACGCCGAACAACACGGCCGCCGGCGCGGCGCCCGCACTGCGCCGCCCGCTCAGATAGCTGAACACCGGGATAGCGAAGACGAAGTTGCCGTCCGCCAGCGAACCGAGCACCACCAGCAGCAACCCCAGCAACGGCCAGCGCCGCGCCGACGCCACCGCGACCGCCAGCAGCGCCAGCGAACCGAGCAGCAGCGCCACGTCGAAACGCGGGTACGGCGGGCTCAACCGGGCCGCCGCGATCGGGGCGGCCACCACGGCCCAGAGCAGCACGTCCCGCAGCGGACGCCGCCAACGCCCGGGCACCGACCGGTCCAGGATCCTCACGGCGGCCAGGCTACCCACGCCCGACCTGCGCGAACACCGACGAAAGTCAGGTGTTCAGCTACTCTCCTCGGCCCAGACCCGCCAGTCGTCGAGCACACCGTGCAACGCCGGAGTGAGCCAACCCGGCGCCGACCGCCGGAACACCCCCGGGTCCATCGCACCGGCGCCGGCCGGCACCGCGCCCAGCAGGTTCGGCACCAGGTCGGTGAGGTTCGTCCAGTGCACCAGCTCCGGCGACCCCGGCCACGCGCCGATCACCACGCCGGCCGGCACCGCACGGCGGTCCAGCGCCTCCAGGGTCAGCGCGGTGTGGTTGAGCGTGCCCAGACCGGCGCGGGTGACCACCACCGCCGGGGCGCCGAGCGACACCGCCAGGTCGGCCATCGTCCACGGCTCACCGGACGGCCGCAGCCCCATCGGCACCAGCAGACCACCCGCCCCCTCGACCAGGACCAGGTCGTGCTTGTCCGCCTCCTCGCGGACGGCGTCCACCGCCGCGTACAGCTCCAGCGGCGGCAGGTCCGCGACCCGGGCAGCGGCCAGCGGGGCGAGCGGATCCGGGAAACTCGCCAGCGTACGGCCGGTCACCGGGGCCGCCAGCCGGTTGACCACGTCCACGTCGCCCGGCTCCCCACCGGCCGTACCCGTCTGACCCGGCTTGACCACCGCCACCCGCAGGCCGGCCCCCTGCGCGGCCGCCGCGATCGCCGCGGTGACCACGGTCTTGCCCACCTCGGTGTCGGTGCCGGTGACCAGCACCGGCCCCTCCCACGCGCTCACGGCGCACACTCGGTTCGCGACTGCGGGGCTCGCAAACCCGGCTCACTCCTCGCGCTCACGGCGCACACTCCACGATGACGTCCAGCGCCCGCTCGAAATCCGCCCGGGGCACCCCGGCGCTGACGGTCAGGCGCAACCGGGAGCGGCTGTCCGGGGTGGAGGGCGGCCGGAAGCAGCCCACCGCGACTCCCCGGTCCCGGCAGTCGGCGGCCCAGGCGGTCGCCGCCTCCGGGCCAGGCGCCGTCACCGAGATCACCGCGGCGTCCGGCGCGGAAACGGCCAAACCGGCGGCGCCCAGTCGACCGACCGCCAACGCCACCCGGTCGGCCAGTTCGGCGCGCAGATCGTCGCCGGCCCGGGCCAGCCGCAGCGCGGCGTGCACACCGGCCGCGACGGCCGGCGGCAGCGCGGTGTCGAAGATGAACGTACGGCCCGTCTCGACCAGGTGCCGGACGAACTCGGCCGGGCCGGCGACCACCCCACCCGCGCCGCCGAGCGCCTTGGAGAGGGTGGCCGTGACCACCACGTCCGGCTCGCCGGCCAGCCCGGCGGCAGCCACCGCGCCGGCACCGGACGGACCGGTCACGCCGAGCGCGTGGGCGTCGTCGACCAGCAGCAGAGCGCCGTAGCGGCGGGCCACCGCGTGCAACTCGGCCAGCGGAGCGAGGTCGCCGTCGACCGAGAAGACCGACTCGGTGACCACCACCGCCGGGCGTCCCGGCGCGACCGCCAGAGCGGCGGCCACCGCCGTCACGTCGGCGTGCGCGCTGACCACCGTCTCCGCGCCGGAGATCCGGCAGCCGTCGATCAGCGACGCGTGGTTGTGCGCGTCCGAGACGAGCAGGGTCCGGGGCTGGACGAGGGCCCGCAGCGCGCCGAGGTTGGCCAGGTATCCGGAGGAGAAGACGAGAGCCCGGTCGGTGCCCAGCCACTGCGCCAGCTCGACCTCCAGGGCCTCGTGCGCGTCGGTCGAGCCGCGCACCAGCCGCGACCCGGTCGCTCCCAGCCCGTACGCCGACAGTGCCGCCGTGGCGGCGGCGGTGACCTCCGGGTGGGTGGCCAGGCCGAGGTAGTCGTTGCCGGCCAGGTCGGTCATCCGGTCGTCGGCGGGACGCGGGTGCAGCCGACGGGTCAGGCCGGCCTTCGCCCGCAACTGCGCGCGGCGATCGAGCGCCGCCAGCCAGTCCGCCACCGTCACCCCTTCACCGCCGTCCGCGCCGGTCACGCCGACACCCGCCGGGCGAAATTACCACCCGCCACCACCGACCCGGCGAATCCACTCGGCACCCGGGGGCCGACCGGAGGCGGGACGTCGATGCCCATCGGAGTTCGGGACGACCGTCACCACGCACCGTCAATTGTCCGTCACCACAGGTGACCACCGCTGCGGCGCTGGCTCGGCCGGCACAGATCGACCGGACGGCAGGTCGTACCCGCCCGACCGGGGGCCTTGTAGGGTACGAGCCATGCCAGAGATCCTCGACCAGGCCCGCACCCAGGTCCTGGGTGACGGCGTCGGCCTCGACCAGGCCGGCGTCCTCGCCGTGCTGAACCTGCCCGACGAGCACCTGCCCGCCGCCCTCCAGCTCGCCCACGAGGTGCGGATGCGGTGGTGCGGCCCGGAGGTCGAGGTCGAGGGCATCGTCTCGCTGAAGACCGGCGGCTGCCCGGAGGACTGCCACTTCTGCTCACAGTCGGGCCTGTTCACCTCCCCGGTGCGCTCGGTCTGGCTGGACATCCCGTCGCTTGTCGAGGCCGCGAAGCAGACCGCGAAGACCGGGGCGACCGAGTTCTGCATCGTGGCGGCCGTGCGCGGCCCGGACGACCGGCTCATGAAGCAGATGCGCGAGGGCGTCGCCGCCATCAAGGCCGAGGTCGACATCCAGGTCGCCGCGTCGCTGGGCATGCTCTCCCAGGAGCAGGTCGACGACCTGGTCGACATGGGTGTGCACCGCTACAACCACAACCTGGAGACCTGCCGGTCGTACTTCCCGAACGTGGTCACCACCCACTCGTGGGAGGAGCGGTGGGAGACGCTGCGCATGGTCCGCGACTCCGGCATGGAGGTCTGCTGCGGCGGCATCCTCGGCCTCGGCGAGACCGTCGAGCAGCGGGCGGAGTTCGCCGCGCAGCTCGCCGAACTCGACCCGCACGAGGTGCCGTTGAACTTCCTCAACCCGCGCCCCGGCACCCCGCTCGGCGACCGCCCGGTGGTCGAGGGCAAGGACGCGCTGCGGGCCATCGCCGCGTTCCGGCTGGCCATGCCGCGCACGATCCTGCGGTACGCGGGCGGCCGGGAGATCACCCTCGGTGACCTGGGCACCCGCGACGGTCTGCTCGGCGGCATCAACGCGGTGATCGTCGGCAACTACCTGACGACCCTGGGCCGGCCGGCGACCGCCGACCTCGACCTGCTCGACGAGCTGAAAATGCCGGTCAAGGCCCTGTCCGCGACCCTCTGAGCTGACCGGTGAGGACGACGTGACCGAGCTTGTGGCAGCGCAGCGCTGGTGTGACCGCTGCGGCGAGGACGCGTCGACAGCCGGGCACGAGTCGTGCGCGGCGGCCCGCGCGCTGGAGCCGCCGCGCTACTGCCCGCAATGCCGACGCCGCATGAAGGTGCAGGTGCTGCCGGTCGGCTGGTCGGCGGTCTGCGTCGAGCACGGCGAGAGCCGAGGCTGAGCCGGTGCTGCGCGGGCGTGCGGTGACCCTCCGACCGGCGACGGTCGCGGACGTGCCGGCCCTCGCGGCCATCCGGGCCGACCCGGAGGTCCGCCGGTGGTGGCGCGGCGGCGACGACCTGGCCGCGTCCGTCCAGGCCGACCTGAACGACGACGACCTCGCCCTGTACGCCATCGAGCACGACGGCCGGGTGATCGGCGCGATCCAGTGGTACGCCGAGTCCGATCCGGACTATCGGCACGCCAGCCTGGACATCTTCCTCGACCCGGCGACGCGCGGCGAGGGCCTGGGCGGGGACGCCATCCGCACCCTGGCCCGGCACCTGATCGACGAGTACGGCCACCACCGGTTCACCATCGACCCGGCGGCGGCGAACAGCGCGGCCATCCGGGCGTACGCGAAGGTGGGCTTCCGGCCGGTGGGCATCATGCGCCGCTACGAGCGCGGGGCGGACGGGCGCTGGCATGATGCGCTGCTGATGGACCTGCTCGCGGAGGACCTGGCCGACTGAGTCAGCCCGCCCAGAGCAGACGCCCGTCGGACAGGCGGCGGGCGCCCTCGGCCGGCCGGTGCGGGCTGAGCCGGCCGTCCGGCATGAGGTGCGACACCGGCACCCCGCGGCCGAGCACTGCGACGTCGGCGATCAGCCGCCGGTGGCAGCGCCACCAGACGCTCTCACTGCACATCACCGCTGTGGTTCGCAGTGCGGCGTCGGCCAGCACCTCGTCCAGGGCCGTGTCGAAGTCGGGCGTGCGCGTGTACGCGGCGTACGCCCGAAAGGCCGCGACAGTCCACCAGGTGTCCGGTTCCGGCTCGCCGGCGCGGACGTGCCGGCGGCCGCCGAGGCGCGGCTCCCAGCGGTAGCCGATGCCCTGTTCGGGCAGCCAGCGTTCCATGGCCTCCCGGCGGACGTCCGGGTTGGTCCGGCTGGCCGGGTAGCGGCGCACGTCCACGATCAGGGCGATCTCCGCGCCGGCCAGCAGTGCCCCGAACTGGTCCCGGCCGGCGGTCCCGTGCCCGACGGTCACCAACGCACGCTCCATCCACCCAGCTTGCCCCGGGTCGCCGCCGTCCGCCCGCCCGCCCGGCGCTGTCCACCGAAAAGCGCGCCCGGCACCACACGGTGCCGGGCGCGCTTCGGTTCTGCGCAGTGGGCCTAGCGCTGAAGGGTCAGGACACCCGGCCGCCACGGCAGCAGGTTGTAGTCGCCTCCCGCACTGGGGTTCTTGCCCTGGTACAGCATCTGCAGGTTGCAGGCGTCGACGGTCTTGGTCTGGTCGGGGTTGTTGCGGACCAGGTCACCGTGGCTGATGTCGTTGGTCCACGTCGCGCCGCTGTTGGCCTTGCCGGCGAAGGGGTTGCTCTCGCTGGCGGCCTGCGGGGTCCACGAGCCGCTCAGGCTGGTGGACGTGAACGACCGGAAGTAGCGTCCCTGGCTCCCGATCGCCTCGACGATCATGAGGTACTGGTTCTGGCCCTGCACCTTGTAGACCTCGACGCCCTCGAACAGATTGTTCGTCGAGTCGGTCATGACCGTCGTGTAGTTCGAGCCGAAGCTGCCCGGGAAGTTCCCCAGCGGCATGCTCGACCGGTAGATCTTGCCGTTGTCCCCGGCGAAGAACAGGTACATGTTCTGGTCGTCGCCGATGAGGGTCTGGTCGATCACCCCGTACGGGGCGTCCGACAGGGTGGCGGTGGACAGCGTCTGCGCCGAGGACCAGCCGTTGGCGTTCGTCGGGTCGCTCGACGTCTTGTAGCTGAACGAGGTCGGACCCCACTGGTACGCCAGCACCCAGATGTTCTTCGGGGCGAAGTACAGCAGCGTGGGCGCCACAGTGCCCTGGCTCATTCCGGTCTGGCTGGCCGAGGCCATGTCGGACCAGTTGGTGAACGTGCTGAAGTTCATCGAGCCGTACTGGCCGCTGCTGTTGACGTTGGATGCGTAGACCAGGTGCTTGCCGTTGTAGACAACGTTGGTGAAGTCCTTGACCGAGACCCAGCCGTTCTGCGGGTTCGCCAGCGCGCCCGTCGACGACCACCGGTAGGTCGACGGGAGCGCGCAGCCGCCCGGCGCAGGCGTGGTCGGCGGCGGCGTCGTGGTCGGCGGCGGCGTGGTCGGCGTGGTGCCGCCACCGAAGTCGGTCCGCCACTGCTGGTTGGTCTGCCCGTGGCAGTCGTACAACTGGACCTGCTGGCCGTTGCCGGTGCCCCAGACGTCCAGGCACCTGCCGGACTGCACGCCGCTGATGGTGCCGTTGGAGTTGATGTTCCACTGCTGGTTGGCCCCGCTGTTGCAGTCCCAGATGATGATTCCGGTGCCGTTGGCGGTGCCCGCGCCGTTCGCGTCGAGGCACTTGCTGCCGTAGACCCGCAACTGCTTGCCGGAGGTGTACGTCCACTGCTGGTTCGACTGACTGTGGCAGTCGTAGAGCTGGACCCGGGTGCCGTTGGTCTGCGTGGAGTTCGGCACGTCGATGCACCGGCCCGACTGCACGCCGACGATCCGGCCCGCGCCGCCGCTCGGCGGCGGGGTCGTGGTCGGGGTCACCGTCGGGCTCACCGTCGGAGTCGCGGTCGGGCTCGAGGTCGGGGGTGCCGCGTTGAGCGCGTTGAGGACGGAGTTGTAGGCGGCCTTCTTGTTGCCACCGCCGTCGAAGAGCAGCGGGCTCTCGTTCGAGCGCCACGAGTCGCTGTCGCGTACGCCCCAGACGGTGATGCCGATGCAGCGCGGCACGTTCAGGCACGCCTGGGTCAGCCCGGCGTACTGGGTGGTGGAGGAGTTGGTGACGTCGACCTCGGTCAGCGCCACGTCCACCCCGAGCGCGGCGAAGCTGGACAGCGTGGTCTGGAAGTTGCTCGGCAGCGAGCTGCCGCCGGTGAAGTGGGTCTGCAACCCGACGCAGTCGATGGGCACGCCACGGGACTTGAAGTCCTGGATCATGCGGTAGACGCCCTGCGTCTTGCCGTACGACCAGTTCTCGATGTTGTAGTCGTTGTAGCAGAGCTTGACCGACGGGTCGGCCGCCCGCGCGGTGCGGAACGCCACCTCGATCCAGTCGTTGCCGGTGCCCTGGAGGTTGGACGAGCGGCGGCTGCCGTCCTCGTTGAACGCCTCGTTCACCACGTCCCAGGCGGCGAGCTTGCCCCGGTAGTGGCCCATCACGCCGTTGATGTGGTCGATCATCGCCTGACGCAGGCTGCTGCCGTTCAGGCTCTGCATCCACCCCGGCTGCTGCGCGTGCCAGGCCAGGGTGTGCCCACGAACCTTCAGGCCACGCTGGGTCGCCCAGTTGTAGATCTGGTCACCGGAGTTGAAGTTGAACTGGCCCCGCTGGGGCTCGGTCGCGTCCGGCTTCATCTCGTTCTCGGCGGTGATCATGTTGAACTCACGCGCCGCGATCGTGCTGTATGTCGAGTCGCCCAGCCGGCCCGCCGCGATGGCGGTGCCGAAGTACCGGCCCGACTGCGCGGCGGCCGCGCCGAGCGTGGACGCGGCGGCATTCGCCGACGGCATCATCACCGCGACAGCGGCCACGGTCACGACGCTGAACGCGCCGGCGAGCAGCGCTCGGACGGCGGGTGATCGCCGTCGCCGGGTCCCGCCGCGATGATCGGATGAGCTTATTGCCATCTCGGCCTCCTTAATGGCCTGCACCCGGGCCGTCGAGGCGGGACGACCGGACGTCTTGGTTGGGATATCTAACGGAGTCGATGCTAACCACGGGTCGGTCCGGGCAACGGAGTTTACGGAAAAGTTTCGGAAATGTTTTGGCCTTGCGGCGTGGCGTTGCCGGTCGCCCTGCGCGGTACCGGCCACGCCACGCCGCGTCGATGAGTCAGGAGATGGTGCAGGCGGCACCGTTCAGGGTGAAGGCGGCCGGCCTGGTGGTGCTGCCGGTGTGGGTGCCGTTGAAGCCGAAGCTCGTCGAGGCGCCCGGCGCCAGTGTCCCGTTGTAGGCCAGGTTCGACGCGGTCACCGCGGTGCCGGTCTGGGTCACGTTCGCCGACCAGGCCTGCCCGATCTTCTGCCCGCTGCTTCCGAACGTGAACGCGAGCGTCCAGCCGTTGATCGCCGTGGTGCCGGTGTTGGCGATCGTGATGTTCGCGGTGAACCCGGTGTCCCAGTTGTTCGCCGTCCAGGTCACCGCGCAGCCGCCGCCGGCAGGCGGGGTCGTGGTGGTGACCGTGACGCCTGGCGACGCGGGCGAGACGTTGCCGGCCGCGTCCACCGCCACCACAGTGAACGTGTACGTGGTGGAGGCGGTCAGCCCGGTCACCGCCAGCGTGGTGCCGGTGGTCGAGCCGACCAGAACGTTCCCGCCCCGGTAGACGCGGTAGGCGGTGACGCCCACCGCGTCGGTGGACGGCCCCCAGGCCAGGGTCAGGCCGGTCGACCCGATCGCGGAGGCGGTGGGCGTACCGGGTGCGGTCGGCGCCGTGGTGTCCGGCGCCGGGCCGGCAGGCGTGGTGACGCTGAGCGCGGCCGATGCCGCCGAGCGGTTGCCGGCGCCGTCGAGCGCCCGCACGGTGAACTGGTACGTCCGCTCGGGCGCCAGCCCGGTCACGGCCAGGGTGGCCCCCGTCGAGGCCGTCACGACCGGGTCGACGCCGGTCGAGGTACGGGTCACCTCGTAGCCGGCCAACCCGCTGCCGCCGGTGTCGGTGGACGCGGTCCAGGTCAGCGTGAGCCCGCTGGACGTGACGGCGGACGCGACGGGCGTGCCGGGCGCTGTGGGCGCGGTGGTGTCCGGGGTGGCCGGTCCGGGCTCCTCGCCCCAGACCCGCACCCCGCCGGCGTAGAGCGGAACCTTGCGGTTGGGCCCGGCGGTCGCCTGGTACGACGGGTCGTTCGTCGGGTCCCAGGTGCCGCCCTCCGGCACGCCGATCTTGAACTGGACCTCCATCCGGTGCTGCGACTGCCCGGCCGGGGCGATGGTGTAGCCGGTGCAGTCCACCTCGACGTACCAGATGTCGCCGCTGAACTGCTTGGCAGTGGTCGGCGACGGGCAGCCCTGGGTGTAGCCGGAGGTGACCTGCACGGCGCCGGTGCCGTCGGGCCGGAAGTAGTACCGGAACTTGCCGTTGGTCAGGGCCCGGGCCGGGAACGCCGACTTGTTGTAGATGATCGCCTTGAGCCCGGTGGCCCGGGGTTCGGCCTGCATCACCGTGGTCTCCACGGTCATCTCGTCCATGTCGGGCGTCTCGGCGACCGGGAAGTTGGCCAGCGGGCTGCCGCCGTACTCGGAGGTCAGCCGGACCAGCGCCGAGGTGAAGCCGGCGTTGTAGTCGGTGGCGACCTCGTTCATCACGTAGTCGGACCGGCTGTCGGTGTACGCGTCGTTGGCCGAGGACGGGCCGCCGACCAGCGCGCCGTAGAGGGTGTGCCGGGTCTCGACGGGCACGGTCTGACTGTCCCACCAGGAACCGTGCGCGGTGCGGTGGTGCGGGTTCTTCGGTGCGTTGGCGCCGAACCCGATGACGTAGCTGGAGTTGCGCGGGTTGTCGCCGAGCGCGTAGTTGATCTGCCGGACGGCGAAGTCGTGGTAGCGCGCCTTGCGGGTCGTGTCGGGGGTCTTGTCGCTGTAGACCAGCGCGGCGAAGGAGGTGTTGGCCGCGTAGCGCAGCGCGCCCCAGGAGTCGAGCACCGCCATCCCACCGGGCGAGTACGGCACCCGCTGTCCGTTCACCCCGACGGTCCAGTAGTCCAGCCAGCGGTTGGCGTCGTCGACGTACTTCTGCTTGCCGGTCAGGTTGGCCAGCAGCACGTACGCGCCGAACTGCTTGTTGTCCCAGGCGATGGTCCACTTGTAGGAACGCGTGGTGGACTGCGGCTCGGTGCCGAGCTTGTCGTACTCACTCTCGGCCTTGGCCAGGTAGCTGGCGTCCCCGGTGGCCCGGTAGAGCCAGATGGCGCCCCACACCAGCTCGTCCTGCCAGCCGCTCCACGACTTGTAGAACGAGGCGGCGTCGGTGATGCACTCGCTGTAGGACTTCCGCACCGTGTCGGCGAAGGTGTAGAGCTGCTTCGCGTGGGTGAGCAGCTTGTCCGCGTAGGTCGCGTCGGTGGGTCGGAACACCATCGAGGAGGCGGCCATCGCGGCCGCCGTCTCCCCCGCGAGGTCCGCGCCGCCACAGCTCGCATCGATCTTGTACGCGGGCCGCGCCATCGGCAGCACCTCGGCCGGGCCCCACCACTTGTGGTCGTCGTCGCCCTTGCCGACCTGCCCGTAGAGGACGTTGGCCGACGGGTGCGCCTTGATGAAGTAGTCGTTGACGAAGCGCAGGTTGTTGAGCAGGTGCGGCAGTTGGCCGGAGGCCGTGTAGCCGCTGCGGTACTCCACCGCGCCCCACGCCAGCATGGTGGCGCTGAACGCCATCGGGAAGCCGAACTTGACGTGGTCGCCGGCGTCGTACCAGCCGCCGGTGAGGTCCAGCCCGGCGGCGGCCCCGTCGGTGAGCGCGGAGTCGCCACGCCAGGAGACCCGGTTCCAGTCCGGCAGCGTGCCCGACTGCTGCGCCTCGTAGAAGAGCAGCGACTTCTGCAACGCCTCGGCGTAGTTGAAGGCCGGCGCGGCGGACGCGGGCCCGGCCGGCGGCGCGGTGACCGCGAGGGACAGCCCGGTGAGCAGGGCCACGCCGGCGGTCAGCAACCGCCGGGGCCAGGGCTGGTCGGCGACCGGCGACCGGCCGGGGTGGCCGGTGGACGGCCGGGTCAGGTGGCGCATGAAGGGCTCCTGTTCGGAGGCGCCGCCGGCGGTCGCACCGACGCGGGACGGCGTGGGGGCGGCACGGCCACCGGCGACAGCGGGGTGGCGGTGTGACCATGAACAGCCGTGGAAGCGCTCCCATGGATAAACGACAATGTAATGTGCACGTCGTCGAATGGGAAGCCCGGGTTGCGCGCCAGCGCCGCAGCACTCGGGACCGTTACGGCGACACGCGCACGCCGGCCCGGAAGGTCGACCCGGAAGGCACTTCCCGTCCGAGACGTCGTCCCAGCTCAGACCGGTTGGCCGATGCCGTCAGCAGGCCCCTCACATGGGATCATGGGCGGCCCCCTCGACCAATCCCGGAGGATTCCTCATGCCACTGCGTCGGCGCCTGACGCGCGCGGCCGTCCGCACGGCCACCGTCACGGCCGTTCTCGCCATCGCCTCCCCGGCCTGGGCATCGAGCATCGTCCCCCTCAACCCCGCCCACGCCGGCGCCACCGCGGGGACGTTCCAGCAGGAGTGCCAGGACCCCAAGTTCGGCACGCGACCCACCAACCAGGACGGCTGGCACTTCGTGCTGCCCACCAAGCGCGCCGGTGACTTCCAGAGCCTGACCTTGACCTTCAAGGACACCTCGGGCGTCTCGGTGACGGTGACCGTGCCGAACCCCACGGATCCGTACACCGACTTCCTGTCCGCCAACGGTGGTGGCGACAAGCAGGTGAAGCACGCCTACCTCTTCACCCCGGCGGGATGGACGTTGACCGGCGGCAGCGCCCTGGTCAGCGGCGAGGGCGACAAGTTCAACCTCAGCCACACGTGCGCCGGCACCGGGGCCACCGCGTCGCCGACCCCGACCACGCCGGCCCCGACGACGCCGACCCCGAGCACGCCGGTCACGGAGTCGCCGACGTCGACGCCGACCACCGACTCGCCGACGCCGACCACTCCGGTCACGTCGACGCCGACGGGCTCGGTATCGCCGTCGGAGTCGGCGGCGCCCGGCGGGTCAGCCTCGACCCCGGGGGGCGCGGGCGGCGGCGACAACGGGGGCAGCCTCCCGCTCACCGGCGTGGCCGTCACCAGCATCGCCCTCGGCGGTGTCGCCCTGATCGGCGGCGGCGCCCTGCTGATGATGCGTCGCCGACGCGACCGGATCACCTTCACCAGCTGACCGACGAACGCCCACGACCGGTTCCGGACATCGCTCCGGGGCCGGTCGTGGGCGTTTCGCATGCCTCGCGCTCCGTGACGTCGGAGGTCCCCCGACCCGCCTTCCGTACTGACGGGTAACAAAGCCAACAACCTCACACCATCGATATGCGTCAATGAATGGTGTGAGGTAGCCGCTGGTCAGGGCCCTTCGTCGCGAGTCGAAAACCGAGTGGCTTCGGTTGACCGGCAGCCAGCCAGACAAACGTACGGTTGCTGACCGACTACCGCGCGCGGGACAGTACCGACCATCAGCGGTGCCGTCGACGCCGCCGCTCCCCGGTCAACCCTGAGGAGAACGCGATGGCACTACGACTCGCCGACGGGACTGCCTGGTCCGACGTCCTCGCCCGGGCGGTCGCCGCCACCCCGGAGGCGTTCGGCGCCGAGCTGGACGGCGTCACCACGTTGCACAACCTCGTCGAAGGCGACTGGCGGGCGGTCGGCCACCCCGCGCCGGTCCGCACCCCGGTCGACAACAACGTCGTCATCAACCTGTCCCGACTCGACGCCGACACCGCCCGCGCCGCGGTCGCGCACGCCGCCACCGCGCACCGGGCCTGGGCGCGTACCCCGCTGGACGACCGCAAGGCCCGGGTCTGCGACGCCCTGGACGCCCTCACCGCCCACCGTGACCTGCTCGCGCTCCTGCTCGTCTGGGAGATCGGCAAGCCGTGGCGGCTCGCCTGCGCCGACGTGGACCGGGCACTCGACGGCGTCCGGTGGTACGTGGCCAAGATCGACCGGATGCTCGCCGACGGCCGCGAGCCACTGGACGGCCCGGTCAGCAACATCGCCTCCTGGAACTACCCGATGAGCGTCCTCGTGCACGCCGAACTGGTCCAACTGCTGGCCGGCAACGCGGTCATCGCCAAGACCCCGTCCCAGGGCGGCGCGGTCTGCCTGACCGTCGCGCACGCGCTGATGCGTCGCGCCGGGCTGCCCGCCACCCTCGTCTCCGGCGGCGGCGAGGAACTGTCCGAGGTGCTCGTCCGGGCACCCGAGATCGGTGCGGTGGCGTTCGTCGGCGGTCGCTCCAACGGCGGCAAGGTGGCCGCCGCGCTGCTCGACAGCGACAAGCGGCACTTCATCGAGCAGGAGGGCCTCAACGCCTGGGGCATCTGGAACTTCTCCCAGTGGGACCTGCTCGCCGCGCACCTGAAGAAGGGCTTCGAGTACGGCAAGCAGCGCTGCACCGCGTACCCCCGGTTCGTGGTGCAGCGCGACCTGGTCGACGAGTTCCTCGACATGTACCTGCCGGTCGTGCGTTCGGTCCGGTTCGGTCACCCGCTGGCCGTCGGGGACGACTGGACGGCCGGCGACCCGCTGCCCGAGCTGGACTTCGGGCCGCTGATCAGCGCCGCGAAGGCCGACGAGCTGCGCCGCACTGTCGACGAGGCGGTCCGCGGCGGGGCGGTGCCGCTGCACCGGGGCAAGTTGACAGGTGCGCCGTTCCTACCCGGGCAGGACACCTCCGCGTACGTGGCGCCGTCGGTGCTGCTCGCCCCGCCCGGCCGGTCCCGGCTGATGCACGCCGAGCCGTTCGGCCCGGTCGACACGATCGTCGTGGTGGACACCACCGACGAGCTGCTGGCCGCCATGAACGCCTCCAACGGCGCGCTCGTCGCGTCGCTGGCCTGCGACGACACCGACGAGGCCGGCAAGCTCGCGGTGGACCTCCAGGCGTTCAAGGTGGGCATCAACAAGCCGCGCTCCCGTGGTGACCGGGACGAGCCGTTCGGCGGCCGCGGCGCGTCCTGGAAGGGCGCGTTCGTGGGCGGCGACCTGCTGGTGCAGGCGGTCACCGTCGGCGGCGCCGGTCGCCTCTACGGCAACTTCCCCGACTACAACAGCTACCCCGCCACCTGAGGCCGTGCGGGTCCCCTGTCGACGCCCGGCGCGTCTGACCGGGGACCGGCGGCGTACCGTCGCGAGATGGCGATGATCGAACAGCTCTCTCTGGGCGTGTCCGACCCCGAGCGGGCAGCGAGGTTCTGGGCCGCGGCGCTCGGCTACCGCCGCCGGGCGCCCCGATTCGACGGTGACGAGTGGATCGTGCTGGAGCCGCCGCCAGGTGCTCCGGGCATGGCCGTCGCGATGGACCTCAGCGAGAGCCCGGTGCAGGAGTTTCCCCGGCTCCACATGGACCTGGACGCCGGCGAGCGCAGCCTCGACGAGGAGCTCGACCGGTTGCTCGCGCTCGGCGCCCAGCGGGTGGACTGGCGGCACTACCCCACGGACCCCCACCCCACCGAACCGCCGTACGTGGTCCTCGCCGACCCGGAGGGCAACCGGTTCTGCCTGTCCGGTCGCCGCCAACCCTCCACGCGTTGACGCGCCGTCGAGAGAGGTCCCCTGTCATGCGCCGGGCGACAACACGGTGCCCTTGCGCTGTGCGGTGAGCGGGACGGTCAGGGTGAGCAGCGCGCCCTCACGCTCGGTCGAGCTGGGTCGGCCCAGCCGGCGCAGGGTACGCAGCATCGGGGCGTTCTCGGCCTGGACGTGCAGGATCAACGCCGCGTAGCCCGCCCCGTCGGCGTGCTGAACCAGCCGGCGCAGCAACGCCGCGCCGAGCCCGCGCCGCTGCCAGTCGTCGCGCACCAGCAGCGCCACCTCGGCCTCGTCGCCCTCGCCGAGCAGGTTCGCCATGGCGACCACCGACTCGGCCGCGCCGTCGGAGCCGGCGGCCACCGCGACCAGGGTCAGCCCGCGACTCGGCTCCAGCAACCGGCGCAGTCGGTCCGGCCGCGGCAGCGCCGCCCCGCCCAGGTAGCGCCGCTGCCGGCTGCGCGTCGAACACCCCTCGTGCAGCTCCCGTACGCCGGGCAGGTCGTCGGCGCAGGCCGGGCGCACGGCCACCTCGACACCGTCGGGCAGCACCAGCGTGACCTGCTCGGCGGCCCGACGGACCACTGTGGCGGCCAGCTCGACCAGGGCCTGCGCCCGGGCGTACTCCGCCGGGGTGAACGCGGGCGCGGCCCGGTGCAGCGCGAAGGAGCCACCCGCCGGGTCCGCCAGCGACATGCTCGTGCCGATGATCCCCCGGTCGACGCCTACCGACGCCGGCCGCCAGCTGACGTCGTCGGCAGCCAGCAGGGTCCGCAGTGCCTCGCCCGTCGCGTCCGGGTCCCGTACCAGCCGGTTGGCCAGCCCGAGGACCCGGGTCGGCTGGTCGGCCAGGCCGCGCGCCTCGCTGCGCGCCACCCAGCAGTCCCGGCCACGACCCCGCTCGACGGCCGCGACCAGCTCGGCCTCGTCGAGCGCGTCCGGCGCGTCGACCAGGAAGTCGTCCACCGCGCCCAGCTCGGTGGGCTGCACCTGCACGGTGAGGATGTTGACCCCGCGCAGCGCGAGACTCGCGGTGAGCACCGACAGGTAACCCGGCCGGTCGTCCACGGTCGCTCGGATCCGCCACAACGTCATGGTTGGCTCCCTTCCCCGGGTACCACCCTCGTCCTGCGCTGTTGCCGCCCGATTGCCCGGCGGTGACGGGTTGCGCTCGGGAGCATGACCCCGCCGGGAGGGTCACCGGATCGGCCGCTACGCGAAACGGCCGCGGTAGCCGATGGGGCCCTCGCCGACCCGCTGGTAGGTGCCCAGGAACCCAGCGCCGCCGAAGGCGATCGTGCCGTTGTTGCCACGCAGATCCCGCCAGGCCAACCTGGTGACCGGGCAGCCGCGTACCTCCACCGCGAGGAGCAGGTCACCCGAGCGGTGCCAGCCACCGGCCCAGCCCTCCTCGGTCTCGAAGCGCCACGCCTCCCTGGCGACGGTGCCGCGCTCGGTGAGCCGGCCGCGGAACTCCGTCGGCTCTCCACCCGGCTGCCGCCGCCAGCCGTAGAAGGCCCGCTGTCGCTTCTCGAACGTGATCGCGTACTCGGCGCCGGACGTGTCGGCCCATGCCACCTGGTCGAGGACGGACTGCTCGCCCCGATCGACGAAGATGGTGATCTCGCCGGCGTCGCTCGCGTACCGCAGCACCGGCGCGGCGATCGCCTGCCGGACGAGGGCCAGGCCCGCCTGGTCGTGCGCGTACATCGGGTCGACAGTGACCCGGTAGAGCCACAGCGTGCTCCGGGCGTCGGCACCGCTCGCGATCCGCATCGTGTTCCGGCCGGCCAGCAACTCCACGGCCGGGACCGCGAAGACCAGCCGTTGCGGAAGCCCACCACCGTTCGGGATGCGGAGCTCATCGGCCAGCAGCCGGCCGTTGAGGGCAATGGTGAGCGGGGCGTGCCCGGGGCCCCCGCCCAGCATCGACGCGAGCGCCACCAGGGTGACGCATGCCTCCCGGACCACGGCCGGGTCGGGTACGTCGAACTCGAACTCGACCGACCCGCCGGCGTTGATCTCCAGGTGGTCGTCGGCCGCCGAGGACCGGTGCCGGCCGGTGATCCCGACGTTGCCGAGGCGGGGCGGGTCGGTGCCGAAGTCCGCGTAGGTGGGTGCCATCTGGATCCCCGGCCGCAGCCCGGGCACCGGCGCGTCAGCCGGCGGGTGCGGCAGCTTGGCGTCGGCCTCGTCGCCCTGCTGCGCACCGGACGGGACCCGGCCGGCCGCGGCGGTCTCCGCGCGATATCCATCAGTGGAGATGTCCATCCCGACGAGACTAGATCAACAAGTCCGGTCCCCGCGGGCCGCCCGGTCGAGGGGTGGCGCCTCAGGGGCCGGCGACGACAGGTGGTGCGCCGACCAGGTCCAGTCGGTCGCCGAGAATCACCGCGCTGGCCCGGACGAGCTGGGTTAGCCGGTCGACCTCCGTGCTGTGGAAACCCGCCGCGCAGAGGGTGTCGCTATGCTCACGGGCCACCACCAGCACCAGCCCGGCCCGGCCGAACGGGGCGATCGCGTGGTGGGTGCCGTCGGGCGTGGTCATCGAGCGGCCGCGCAGCGGGGTCACCTCGGGCAACCGCACGGGTACGGGAGCACGCCAGCTCGCGTGGCCCACGGTGGCGCCACCGCCCCCGGTGCGCGACGCCCAGTCCACCGGGACCACCGCGGCGACCGCCCAGTCGGCCGCCAGCAGCCCCGGCACCGCGTCGACCAGGGTCGCCAGCCCGTCGGCCGGGTTGGCCGCGACCTGCGCCAGCAGCTCCGCGTCCTGGCCGGTGGTGGTGGGCGCACCGATCGCCCGCCACACGCCGTCCACCCGTACGCCGGGAATCGCCGCGAGGCCGGCCAGCAGACGCTCGACCCGTGCCGCGCCCGGCCACACGACAGTGAAGTCGTCCACCGCGCGCCCGCCGAGACGTTCGAGGACCACCACCTGGACGATGTCCGCGCCGGAGACACCCAACGTGCGGGCGACCTGGCCGAGGGTGCCCGGACGGTCCGGCAGGGTGACCCGAACTCGCAGCAACATGTCTGTCCCTCCGCTCGGCGGGCCGGCGACGGCCGGCAGGCTGCTCACAGCCTGCACGTTGACCATTTCGTCCCTGTTGCAGAGGCATGTCCCGAGCGGAAATTCCGGCGGCTGGTTACGGGGTGGAACCGGACGCCGACGCTCAGGGGAGCCCGCCCAGGGGCAGAACCGGTGTGGAGGCGAGCTGTGCGTGGTAGTCGGCGGCGGACGTCTCCCGACCCCACTGGGGCATGCCGGTGGGCAGGTCCAGTGGGTCGGTCTCCACCTCGATGAGTGTCAACTGGGCCGGGGTGCCGTCGATGCCGGCCAGGATGGCGGCCAGTTCGCCCTCGGTACGGGCGACGTGGGCGGTGAAGCCCCTGTCCCGTCCGAACACCGCGGGCAGGTCCGTGTACCGCCAGTTGTCGATGTCGTTGTACGGCTGGTGCCGCCCGTCGACAGCCCGTTCGACGGTGTAGCCGCCGTTGTTGACCACGATGATGATCGGGCGTTGGTTCGTGGCGAGCATCCGGCTGATCTCCTGCACTGTCAGTTGCAGTGATCCGTCGCCGGTGACCAGCACCGTCCGTCGATCCGGGGCAGCCACCGCGGCACCGAAGGCGGCCGGGGTGGCGTAGCCGATCGAGCCCCAGATGGGCGGCCACACGACTGTGACGTCGGCGGGCAGGCGCATCGTCGCCGTGCCGAAGGACGGGGTGCCGGTCTCCGGGACGAAGATGTCCCCCTCGCGGAGCATCCGCTGGATCGCCGGCCAGAGCCGTGCCTGCCGGATCGGTTCGGTGCTCGACGGATCGAGTGCGGGCGGGTCGGCCACCAGCAGCGGCGCGCAGGACCACTCCGCCGTACGGTTCGGGGCGATCTCGTGCAGGCACCGCAGCGCCGCCGGCAGGGCGACCGGGGCGAAGCGGGTGCCGGCGACGACGGCGGCGTCGCGGTGCAGGCTGATGACCCGGTCCACAGTGATGTCGGCGGTGAACAGGCCGTCCCAGTCGAAGAACGTGGCGCCCACGCAGACAAGCGCGTCCGCGTCCTCCACCACCGCGCGGACCTCGTCGACGCTGTCACCGCCGTTGTAGGCGCCCACGTAGTGGGGGTCGGACTCGTCCAGCAGTCCCCGTCCCAGCGACTGCGCGGCGACCGGCCAGTTCCGTTCGGCGGCCAGGGCGGTGACTGCGGCGCCGAGGTCAAAGCGGATCGGCAGGTTCCCCACCAGCAGGGCCGGCCGCTCGGCACCGGCGAGCAGCCGCCGGGCGGCGGCGGCGAAGGCGTCGAGCTGTCCGGGCGAGACGACCGACTCGGGGCGGGTGAACGGTCGCCCCGGCACGGCGACCTCGGCGTGGGCCACGTCGCCGGGCATCCGGACGTAGACCGGACGCTGCTGCGACCAGCACTCGGTGAGCACCCGGTCGACCTCTCCCAGCGCGTTCTGCGGGGTCAGCGAGGTCTGGGCGACAGTCACCTCGCGTGCCACCCGCACCCAGTGGTCGAAGTCGCCGTCGGCGAGCGAGTGGTGCATGGAGGTGCGCTGCCGCATGATCTCCTCGGTCGGACCGCCGACGATCGAGACGATGGGCACCGACTCCGCCATGGCCCCGGCGAGGGCGTTGACCGCCGACAGCTCACCGGGACCGAACGTCGTGAGGATCGCGGCCACGCCGGCGAGGCGGGCGTATCCGTCGGCGCTGTAGCCGGCGTTGAGCTCGTTGCAGCTGCCGACCCACTCGATCCCGTCGAACGCCTCGATCTGATCGAGGAAATCCATGTTGTAGTCGCCCGGCAACCCGAAGACATGGCGTACTCCGAGGTCGTGGAGCCGGCTGAGCAACAGCTCGCCGACAGTCGTCGTACCCTCGCTCGCCTGCACCACGATCGCCCCCCGCCGCTCCGGAGACCGCTGCCGCGGCCCGCCATGAAGACGATATCCGGGCAAATGTCGCAACGATGGAGGATTGTCCACCGAGTGGCTCGACCGGCGCGACGCCACATCGCCTGGCCAGAGCGCTGACGACCACACGTCCGACGTATCTGACCTTGACAACGTGAACGGCCTGCCATCAACTAGTCGGATGAGTGATCCGGCCGTCGATGCGTCACGGCCGACGGCCGTTCCGGCCTCACCCGCGGGTCTGGCCCTGGACCGACTCGCCGACCATCTGGCGCAGCACCGACCCGAGCTGGCCGCCGGGCCGCTGCGCGCCCACCTGATCGCGGGCGGCAAGTCCAACCTCACCTACCTGCTGCACATCGGCGACCGCGAGGTCGTGCTGCGCCGGCCACCGCTGGGGCACGTGCTGGCGACCGCGCACGACATGGCCCGCGAGTTCCGGGTCATCTCGGCGCTGGCGCCCACCGAGGTGCCGGTGCCCGGCGCGCTGCTGCTCTGCACCGACCCCGACGTGATCGGCGCACCGTTCTACCTGATGGAGCGGATGCCCGGCGAGGTGTTCCGCACCCGCGCGCAGACCGACCCGCTCGGCGACGACCGACGACGGGCCCTCGCCATGGCGATGATGGACACCCTCGCCGCGCTGCACACCGTCGAGCCCGCCGCCGTCGGGCTGAGCGACTTCGGCCGCCCCGAGGGCTACCTCGCCCGGCAGGTCCGCCGCTGGGCCGGGCAGCTCGACCGCTCGCGCAGCCGCGACCTGCCCGGCATCGACGAGCTGCGGGACCTGCTGGCCGCGACCGCCCCGGAGGGTGCGAACGCCGGCCGGATCGTGCACGGCGACTACCGGCTGGACAACCTTCTCGCCTCGGCCGACCCGGTGGCCGTGCACGCCGTCCTGGACTGGGAGATGGCCACCCTCGGCGACCCCCTCGCCGACCTGGGACTGCTCCTGACGTACTGGGATGTCCTCGGCGGCAGCGACACGGCCGAGGGCAACCCGGTCGCCGACGGGCTCGGGCCGCGCGCCGGCTTCCCCACCGGCGCCGAACTGATCGACAGGTACGCCGGGCGCAGCGACGTGGACGTCGGGCCACTGCACTGGCACGTGGCGCTCGGCTGTTTCAAGCTCGCGGTGATCTGCGAGGGCATCCACTACCGCCACACGCTCGGGCAGACGCTCGGCGAGGGCTTCGACCGGATCGGCGAGATGGTGGCACCGCTGGTCGCGCACGGGCTGACCGCCGCCAGGGAGCGGTGATGGACTTCTCGTACGACGCCCGGACCGAGGAGCTGCGCGACGAGCTGACCCGGTTCCTCACCGAACACGTCTACCCGGCCGAGGCGGTGCACGCCGAGCAGGTCGCCGCCGGTGACCCGTGGTCGCGTACCCCCGTGCTGGCCGAGCTCAAGGCCGAGGCCCGCAAGCGCGGCCTGTGGAACCTGTTCCTGCCCGATCCGCGCTACGGCGCCGGCCTGACCAACCTGCAGTACGCGCCGCTCGCCGAGCTGACCGGGCGCAGCCCGCACCTGGCGCCGGAGGCGGTCAACTGCGCGGCGCCGGACACCGGCAACATGGAGCTGCTGGCCGAGTTCGGCTCGCAGGCGCAGCAGGAGCGCTGGCTGATGCCCCTGCTGGAGGGCGAGATCCGCTCCGCGTTCTGCATGACCGAGCCGGACGTGGCGTCCTCCGACGCCACCAACATCGCCACCCGGATCGTCCGGGACGGCGACGAGTACGTCATCAACGGCCGCAAGTGGTGGTCGTCCGGCGCGATGGACCCGCGCTGCGAGATCTTCATCGTGATGGGCAAGACCGATCCCGACGCCGACCGGCACCGCCAGCAGAGCATGGTGCTGGTCCCCCGGGACACCCCCGGCGTGCACGTCCGCCGGGGCATGACCGTCTTCGGCTACACCGACGGCTCACACGGTGGGCACGCCGAGATCGACTTCGTCGACGTCCGGGTGCCGGCGGAGAACCTGATCGGCGCCGAGGGCACCGGCTTCGCCATCGCCCAGGCGCGGCTGGGCCCGGGTCGGATCCACCACTGCATGCGACTGATCGGAATGGCTGAGCGGGCACTGGAGCTGCTCTGCCGCCGGGCCAACGAGCGGGTCGCGTTCGGCCGGCCGCTCGCCGAGCAGGGCGTCGTCCGGGAGTGGATCGCCGAGTCGCGGGTGCGCATCGAGCAGGCCCGCCTGCTGGTGCTCAAGACGGCCTGGTTGATGGACACCGTCGGCAACAAGGGCGCCCACACCGAGATCCAGGCCATCAAGATCGGCACGCCGGCGATGGCGGAGTGGGTGATCGACAAGGCCATCCAGGGGTACGGCGGCGCGGGCGTCAGCCAGGACACGCCACTGGCCGCCCTCTGGGCGCAGACCCGCACCCTACGCCTCGCCGACGGCCCCGACGAGGTTCACCGCAACTCCCTCGCCAAGCGCGAACTCCGCCGCTGGGCCTGACCTCCGCCGCTCAGGCGGAGGCGCGGTGGACCAACTGCGTGTCCAGGAGGATGTGCGGGGCCGGCAGGTCGTCACCGCGGATGCGGGCGACCAGCAGGCGGGCCATCTGTCGGCCCATCTCCTCCACCGGCTGGAAGACGGTGGTCAGCGGCGGATCCGCCTGTTGGGCGATCGTCGCGTCGTCGAAGCCGATCACCGCGACGTCCTCGGGGACACGTCGACCGGCCTCGCGCAGCGTACGCAGCGCGCCGAACGCCATCAGGTCGGACGCCACGAAGACGGCGTCCAGATCCGGGCAGGAGTCCAGCAGCCGACGCATGGCGGCAGCGCCGCTGCCCTCGCTGAAGTCGCCGTACGCGATCAGGTCGGGGTTGACGCCGCCCCCGGTGGCCTTGACCGCCTCGGTGTAGCCGGCCAGGCGGGCCAGGCCGGCGCCCATGTCCTGTGGCCCGGCGATGGTGCCGATGCGTCGACGCCCCTGCCCGGTCAGGTACTCCACCGCCTGCCGGGCCCCGCCAACGTTGTCCACGTCGACGAACCAGGCCGGCTGGGCGCCGGGTTGCAGCATGCGGGCGGGCCGACCGCCGAGCACCGCGGGCAGGCCGCGCTCCTCCAGCAGGGTCGGCAGCGGGTCGGAGTCGTGCAACGACAGCAGCAGTACGCCGTCGACGTGCTGGTTGGTCAGGTGGTGCTCGACCCGCTCCCGCTCGACCGGCGACTGAGCCATGGCCAGCCAGAGCTGCATCGGCGTTTCGAGCAGCGCGGAGCTGATGCCCCGCACGATCGAGGCGAAGAACGGCTCGGTGAAGACCCGCTCGCCGGACTCGGACACCACCAGGGCCACGGAGTCGGTGCGCTGGGTGACGAGCGCGCGGGCCGCGCGGTTCGGCACGTACCCCAGCTCGGCGATGGCCTGCTGGACAGCGGCCCGGGCCTCCGGGCTGACCTGGGGCGAGCCGTTGACCACGCGGGAGACCGTGCCTCGACCCACGCCGGCGCGCGCCGCGACCGCGTCGAGGGTCGGGCGCCCGAGCGACCGGGTGCGCTGCGTTGTCATCGTCTGCTCCTCCGACGGCGGGCGGGCCTGGCGCCACCCGAGGGTGGGCACCAGGACCGCCCTGATGGCTGGCCCGAGCCTATTGTGCGGCCAGACCGTTGCGTCGGATCACCGAGGCGTACCACCTGGCGCTGGACTTGGGGATGCGAAGCTGGCTGTCGTAGTCGACGTGGATCATGCCGAAACGCTTCGTGTAACCCCAGGCCCACTCGAAATTATCCATCAGTGACCAGGCGAAGTATCCCCGCAGAGGCACGCCCGCGTTGATCGCCTCGTGGCAGGCGCGCAGATGGGCGTCGAAGTAGGCCAGCCGATCGGGGTCGTCGACCTCCCCGTCGACGACCGTGTCGACGAACGCGGAGCCGTTCTCGGTGACGTACAGGGGCAGGTCGGTGTACTCGTCGTGCACCCGCCGCAGCGTCTCGACCAGGCCCGGGGCGTCGATCTCCCAGTCCATGTCGGTGACCGGGAATCCCCGGCTGACGAAGCGGACGTCCTCGCTGCCCGGCCAGCACGACGGTTCCCGCCAGTACGGCTCGGGCTCGGCGCCCTCGACCGGCGCGGCGACCACGTGCCGGCTGTAGTAGTTGATCCCGACCACGTCCAGCGGCGTGGCGATGGTCGCCAGGTCGCCGTCGCGGACGTGGTCGAAGTCGGTGACCGTGCGCAGGTCGGCGACCAGGTCCTCCGGGTACGACCCGCGCAGCAGCGGGTCGAGGAAGAAGCGGTTGGCCAGCCCGTCGATCCGCCGGGCCGCGTCGATGTCGGCGGGGGCGTCGCTGGCCGGGTCGACCGGGTACAGGTTGACCGTCACGCCCACCTCGGCGGTGGGGCGGGCGGCCCGCAGCGCCTGCACGGCCAGGCCGTGCCCGAGCATCAGGTGGTGCCCGGCGCGGACCGCGTCCGCACCGTTCGACCGGCCCGGGGCGTGCACACCGGAGCCGTACCCGAGGAACGCCGAGCACCACGGCTCGTTCAGCGTCGTCCAGTAGCGCACCCGGTCGCCGAGCGCGTCGGCGACGAGCGTCGTGTAGTCGGCGAAGCGCGCCGCGGTGTCCCGCGACGGCCAGCCGCCGGCGTCCTCAAGCTCCTGCGGCAGGTCCCAGTGGTAGAGGGTCAGCCACGGCTCGATGTCGTGGGCCAGCAGGTCGTCGACCAGACGACTGTAGAAGTCCAGGCCCTGCGGGTTGGCCGCACCCGAACCGCCGGGCTGCACCCGGGGCCAGGAGACCGAGAAACGGTACGACTTCAGGCCCAGCTCGGCCATCAGGGCGACGTCGTCGCGGACCCGGTGGTAGTGGTCGCAGGCCACGTCACCGGTGTGTCCGTTGACCACCAGGCCCTCGGTGTGGCTGAAGGTGTCCCAGATCGACGGGGTGCGGCCGCCCTCGGCCGCCGCCCCCTCGATCTGGTAAGCCGCTGTCGCGGCGCCCCACAGGAAGCCGGGTGGGAAGGTCAGCCCGGGGCGCTCGTCGAGGACGTCGACGGCGGGTGGGCTGGCGGGGTTGCTCACGACTTGACGGCACCTTCCATGATCCCGCCAATGATCTGGCGGCCGAACAGAACGAACACGATGAACAACGGAAGGGTCGCGATGAGCGTACCCGCGAAGATCTGAGAATTGTCCGCGAAGTACGCGGTGTTCAGACTGCGCAATGAGATCTGCACGGTCGGGTTGGCCGGGTCGGCGAGCACCACGAATGGCCAGAAGAACTGGTTCCACTGCTCCATGAAGGTGAGCAGCCCGAGCACTGCCGCCGCGGGTCGCAGCGCCGGCACCACCACGTGCCAGTAGACGCGCCAGGTGGAGCAGCCGTCGACCCGGGCCGCCTCGATCAGCTCGTTGGGCACCGCCTGCTCGGCGTACTGGCGCATCATGAAGATGCCGAATCCGCCGATCAGGAACGGCACGGTCACCGACGGCATGGTGTTCAGCCATTCCAGCTTCGCCATCAGGATGTACAACGGCAGCACGCCGAGCTGGATGGGAATCATCATCGAGGCCAGGATGATGAGCAACAGCGCGTTCTTGCCGCGGAAGCGCAGTTTCGCGAACGCGAAGCCGGCGAGCGAGCCGAAGAACACGGTCGCCACCGTGATCGTGCCCGACACCAGGAACGAGTTCATCAGGCCCTTGACGATGTTCGCGTCGCCGTTGTCGAGCACCCGCTGGATGTTCTCGCCCAGCTTGCCGCCCGGCAGGAAGGGCGGCGGCCAGGAGTTCGCGGCGTCGCTGGTCCGCGAGGCGATGACGATCATCCAGTAGAACGGGAACAGCGACAGGATCACGCCCAGGACGAGCCCGAACCAGGTCAGTGGGCTGGCCGTCCAGAGCTTCTCCGCCCGGTGGCGGATGCCGTTGCGCCCGGCCGTCGGTGGCTGGACCGCCGGCGGTCGCAGAGTGGTACTGGTCATGGGTGGGCCACCCTCACTTGTCGGAGCTGATTCGGCGGGCCAGCAGGTAGTTGAGGAACGAGACGGACGCGATCAGCAGGAAGAGCACCAGTGCGACGGCGCCCGCGTACCCCCACCGGAACCGCTGGTTCATGACGTCCAGCAGGTACATCGTGATCGTCTGGAACTGACCCTCCGTGCCGCCGGAGAGCGCGCCCGAGCCGCTGGTGAACATCAGCGGCTCGGTGAAGAGCTGCAGACCGCCGATGGTCGAGATGATCAGGGTGAAGATGATTGTGGGACGCAGCTGGGGGATGGTGATCGACCAGAACTGCCGGCGCTGGGAGGCGCCGTCGAGGGCGGCCGCCTCGTACACGTCCTTGTTGATCGACTGCATCGCCGCGAGGTAGATCAGGGCGTTGTAACCCACCCACCGCCAGTCGACCATCGTGGCGATGGCGAACCAGGAGGCGAAGCGGTTGGCCCGCCAGTCGACGGGGCCGACGCCGACCAGGTCGAGCAGCCAGTTCATCAGGCCGAACTCGCGGGCGTAGATCATCGAGAAGATGAGCGCCACCACTGCGGTCGAGGTGATGATCGGCATCGCGATGGCCAGCCGGAAGAACATCTGACCGCGGATGCGACGGTTCAGGGCGTTCGCCAGCAGCAGGGCGATGATCAGCTGCGGGATGGTGGAGAGGGCGAACATCCCGAAGGTGTTCACCACCGCGTTCCAGAACTGCGGATCGTTCGTGAACAACTCGACGAAGTTGTCCAGACCGACGAAGCTGATCGTCGCGTTCATCGGTGACCTGTCGGTCATCGCGATCCAGAACGTGTAGACGATCGGGTAGACGCCGAAGATCGCGAACAGCACGAAGAACGGCAGGACGAAGACGTACGGGGTGAAGCGCAGGTCCAGCCGGTTCAGCTGCCGGCGGCGCGCGGGTGAGTGCCGCGGAGCGGGACGCGACCGGCGGGCCGACGCACCCGGTGGCGCGGGGGTCTTCAGGGAGCTCATGAGCGGTCCTTCACACTCGGCGACGCCGTCGTGGGCGCCGCGGCAGGGCGTTCGACGCGGGCTCACGGGTGGTGCCGGAGTCCGGCACCACCCGTGAGCGCGTCACAGCCGTTACTTGCCTGCGGCCTGGCCGTTCTTCACCGCGTCCTGCCAAGCGGCGTCGGCGGCCTTGCCCTGCTCGATGCTGCGCAGCGCGTTCTCGACCGCGTCCCGGACCGCCTGGTTCTTCGGGCCGAGGTAGACCGGCTTCAGCTCCTTCGCACCAGCGGCGAAGATCTTGCCGATCGGCGCTCCGCTGAAGTACTCGTTGGTCGCGGCCAGCACGGCCGGGTCCTCAAGAGCCTGCGGCGACGAGGGCAGGTTGCCGACCTTCTTGAACGCCTCGGTCTGGCCCTTGGCGTTGGTCAGGAACTTGGCCAGCTCGGCGGCTTCCTTCTGGTGCTTGCTGGACTTCGGCACGGCCAGCCAGGAACCGCCCCAGTTACCGCCGTTGCCCGGCGCCTTGGCGACGTCCCACTTGCCGGCCGCCGCGTCACCGGCCTGACCCTTGATGACACCCGTCATCCACGCCGGGCAGCCGATGGTGGCGAAGCTGCCGTTCTTGAAGCCGGCGTTCCACTCGTTGGAGAAGCTGCGCAGGTTGTTCGACAGACCCGCGCCGATCATCTTGGTGGTCGTCTGGAACGCGGTCTGCACGGCCGGGTTCTCGCCGATGACGAGCTTGTTGCTCTTGTCGAAGTAGGTGTAGCCGGTGCCCGCGCCCGCCGTCTGCATCAGCACGATGTTGTAGAAGTTGGTGGCCGAGTCGACGAACTTGTGCTTCTTGTCGGCGGCGGCGAACTTCTGCCCCTGGGCGATGAAGTCGTCCCAGGTCGGCCAGAGGGCGCCAACCTGCTCGCGGTCGGTCGGCAGGCCGGCGGCCTTGAAGAGGTCGCTGCGGTAGCAGACGGCCATGCCACCGACGTCGGTGCCGAGGCCGAGCACCTTGCCGTCGGGGGTGACGCCACCCTCCCACTTCCAGGGCAGGAAGTTGCCCTTGAGGTCGTTGGCGCCGTGGTCGGCCAGGTTCACGAACTTGTCGGCCTGGGCGAAGAACTGCACGATCGTGCCCTCTTCGAGCGCGACGACGTCGCCGGCGCCGGCGCCGGCGGTGATCTGCTGCGTCAGCCGGGTGTTGTAGTCACCCAGGCCGAGGCCCTTGCCGCGCTCCTGGATGGTGACGTTCGGGTGCTCGGTCTGGTACTGCTTGTAAAGATCTTCGTAGCCGAAGCCCTGGTCGCCGAAGACGTCGACGACCAGAGTGACCTTGCCGCCGCCCGAATCGGACGACGAGTCGTCGCCGCCGCAGGCGGTCGCCGAGGCGAGTACGGCGACGGACGCGAGCGCGATCGCCGCAAAGCGGCGACGTGAGGTGACGCTCATCCTGACCCCTCTCAAGTGGTGAGGCTTGGTGTGTCGTGCGTGGTGGGGGGTGCTGCAGCGCCCCTGCCGTCGCCGGACCGGTGGTCCCCGGTGGTCCTGAACGATCTGGGGAGAACTGTGAAGGAGACTTCCGCCACTCCCCCGGGAGCGCTCCCATGAGATTGCCGGGGCGCTACCAGGGTGTCAATAGACCATTGGGAGCGTTCCCAGATCGTTACCGCCCTGTTTCAGGCCGGCACCGCAGGTGACAAACGCCGGCCCGTACGCCCGGTCGGGATCAGCAGAAGCGACGCAGCAGTGTGGTCGCGACCGTGGGATCGAAGAACGTCGGATCGAAGCCCGCACCGACCCAGTCCCGCAGCACCGGCGCCTCCGGATGGGTCGGATCAGCCAGGGCCGCGAGCAGCGCCTGGTAACCCGGCGGCCCGCCGATGCCCTCCGGAGGGCAGGCCCGCTCGCCGTCCAGGCAGACCGGGTACCGCTCGTCCTGGTCGGCGGTCAACGCGTCCTCGACGACGAGGTCGTGCTCCCACCAGTCACCGAAGTCGTACGTGTAGGAGAACCTGCTGCCCTTGCCGAGGACGGCGTCCAGCCGGACGTCCAGCTCGTCGTGCAGCGCCAGGCCCCCGTCCGGGTCGGGCTCGCCGTACGCCACCGCGTCGATCTCGAACGAGTGCAGGTGGCAGTCCCGCCAGCCCATCGCGTGCTGGGCGACCCGGTGCAGTCGGTCCAGCGTGTAGCCGGCCGGGACGAGCACCCGGCGCCACACCGACGGACGTACGCCGGCGAGGGACATCTTCAACTGGAAGATCTGACGCGGCATGCTGTCCTGTCCTCCGGCGGCCTAGGCTGCGAGCATGATCTGCCGAGCGTGCCGGGCCCGGCGGCACGATGACTGCCCGGGCCGGAACTGGTGCGACTGCCAGCACCGTACCGCCGAACCGACCCCTCCGGTCACCGGTCCGGCCGGCGAATGACGGTCGGAATTCCGATCCGGCGGCTCTGGCCCGAGCCGTCCACCCAGGCGCTCGACGACGCCGGGCTGACCGCGCTCTACCAGCGCGCGGACCAGCCCCGACTGCGGGTGAACTTCGTCGCCAGCCTGGACGGCGCGGTGAGTGTGGACGGCTACTCCGCCGGCCTGTCCGGCGAGCCGGACAAGCGGGTCTTCGGCGTGCTGCGGATGGTCTGCGACGCCCTGGTGGTGGCCGCCGGCACCCTGCGCCACGAGGGCTACCGGGCGGTCCGCCTCGACGAGCGCCGCCGCGCCTGGCGTCGGGACAACGGGCTGGCGGAGTATCCGACGCTGGTGGTCGTCTCCGGCTCCCTCGACCTGGACCCGGCGCAGGCGGCCTTCGCCGACGCCCCGGTCCGGCCGATCGTTCTCACCCGCGCCGACGCCACCCCGCCGCCCGGCCTGACCGACGTCGCCGACCTGCTGCGCTGCGGGACCGACCGGGTCGACCTCGCCGCCGGCCTGGCCGAACTGCACCGGCGCGGGCTCACCCAGCTGCTCTGCGAGGGCGGCCCGCACCTGCTCGGCGCGCTCACCGCAGCGGACCTGGTGGACGAGCTGTGCCTCACCGTCGCGCCACTGCTCGCCGGCGCCGGCGCGGGCCGGATCAGCGCCGGCGACGCCAGCGCGCCCCGGCACCTGCCGCTGCGGCACGTGCTCGCCGCCGACGACGGCGTCCTCATGCTCCGCCACGCCCGCCAGTGACGAACCGTCGCCAGGTCACACACCCAGCGTCGCGAGTGTGACCGGGCATCGTGTCCTCCGCCGCGTCGCGTGGCGACCTGTCGTACTCCTCGGGCAGGATGCACGTCATGCGCGCCGACCGTGATGCCCGACCGAGCCGAGTCGCCCGATGACCGACGCCGACCACGACGGCCTGGACGGCCCGGGCCAGCCGGTCGGCCGGGTCCTCGGCACCGCCGACGCGACCCCGTTGCAGTTCTGGACGGCCGTGGCGCCCGGCAGTTACCTCCAGCTCGACGACGTGGTGGTCACCCGCCGCGAGCTGCCCGACCGTGAGCCGGTGACGATCGCCGGGGTGGTCACCCAGGTCCGCGCCCGGCACGAGGGCGCGCAGTTCGACTCGGACGTGTTCGCCATCGCCGACGGCACGCTGCCCGCCCAGGTGCAGGAGGCGGCCGAGGTCACCACCACGCGGGTCGACCCGGAGTTCTACGTGCCGCCGACCCCGGGGGCGGTGGTGCACCGGGCCGAGGGCGACGCACGCGCACGCGCGCTGCACTTCGACCGGATGGAACGGCGCATCCCGATGGGCATGGGTCGCGACGGGGTCCCGGTCTACCTGAACGCCGACTTCCTCGACGGCAGCCGCGGGGCGCACGTCTCCATCTCCGGCATCTCCGGTGTGGCCACCAAGACGAGCTTCGCCACCTTTTTGCTCTACTCGGTGTTCCGCTCCGGCGTCCTAGGCGGCGACGCGGTGAACGCCAAGGCGCTGATCTTCAACGTCAAGGGCGAGGACCTGCTGTTCCTCGACCACCCCAACACGCGCCTCGACGAGCCGACCCGAGCGGCGTACGCGAAGCTGGGCCTGAGCGCCGGCGCCTTCCCCGACGTGCGGGTGTACGCCCCGCCGCGCCCCGGCGACTCGTCCGGCACCCCGGACGTGAGCAGCCGCCTCACCGGCGTGGACGCCTTCTACTGGACGCTGAGCGAGTTCTGCGCCGACCGCCTGCTGCCGTACGTCTTCGCCGACGCCGACGACGAGCGCCAGCAGTACACGATGGTCGTGCACTCGGTCACCGCACACCTGGCCCGTTACGCCCAACCCGCCGACGGTGGGGTGAGCATCGACGGGGTCCGGCTCGGCTCCTACGGCGATCTCGTCGACCACATCGTCGATGCGCTCAACGACGACGAGACCCGCTCCGACTGGGCGGGCAGCGCGGTCGGCCTGGGCACCGTCAACGCGTTCGCCCGCCGGCTGATCGGCAGCAAGAAGGACCTCGCCCGGCTGATCCGCGGCGACCTGGCGACCCGTCGCCCGCACTCGATCAACACCAGCGAGTCGGCGCAGGTGACGGTGGTCGACCTGCACAACCTTCCGGACCGGGCCCAGCGGTTCGTCGTCGGCGTGACGCTCAAGAGCGAGTTCGAGCGCAAGGAGAAGTCCGGCACCGCCAAGCCGTTGCTGTTCGTCGTCCTCGACGAGCTCAACAAGTACGCCCCCCGGGAGGGCTCCTCCCCCATCAAGGAGGTGCTGCTCGACATCGCCGAGCGGGGGCGGTCGCTCGGGGTCATCCTGATCGGCGCGCAGCAGACGGCGAGCGAGGTGGAGCGGCGCATCGTCACCAACTCGGCGATCCGGGTGGTCGGCCGGCTCGACCCGGCCGAGGCGTCCCGCCCGGAGTACGGGTTCCTGCCGCCCGCGCAGCGGCAGCGGGCGCTGCTCGCCAAGCCGGGCACCATGTTCGTCAATCAGCCGGACATCCCGGTGCCGCTCTGCCTGGAGTTCCCCTTCCCGGCGTGGGCGACCCGGGTCTCCGAGGCGGGCCGCGCCCCCTCGGAGACGCTGCGCTCGATCACCCAGTCCGCCGACCCGTTCGCCGTGGTGGGCTCCGGCGGCGGCACCGACGACGACATCCCGTTCTAGGCAGGGCCGGTGCAACTGTGAAGATCCTGCACACCTCCGACTGGCACGTGGGCAAGGTGCTCAAGGGGCAGTCCCGGGCCGAGGAGCACAAAGCAGTCCTGGCCGGGGTGATCGACATCGCCCGTGCCGAACAGCCGGATCTGGTGATCGTCGCCGGTGACCTCTACGACACGGCCGCGCCGACCTCGGAGGCGACCCGGCTGGTCACCCGGGCGCTGACCGCGCTACGGCGGACCGGCGCGGACGTGGTCGCGATCGGCGGCAACCACGACAACGGCCCGGCGCTGGACGCGCTGCGGCCATGGGCCGAGGCCGCCGGCATCACGCTGCGCGGTGGCGTCCGCGAGAACCCGGCCGAGCACGTGATCGACGGCACCACTGCCGGCGGGGAACGGTGGCAGCTGGCCGCGCTGCCGTTCCTGTCCCAGCGGTACGCGATCCGCGCGCTGGAGATGTACGAGCTGACCGCCGCGGAGGCCAACCAGACGTACGCCGACCACCTGGGCCGGGTGCTGGGCCGCCTCACCGAGGGCTTCGCCGAGCCGGACCGGGTGCACCTGGTCACCGCGCACCTGACGGTGACCGGCGCGGCGGCCGGCGGCGGTGAACGGGACGCGCACACGGTGCTCGGCTACGCGGTGCCGGCCACCGTCTTCCCCGCGACCGCGCACTACGTGGCGCTGGGCCACCTGCACCGGGCTCAGCGCGTCGAAGGCCCGTGCCCGGTGCGGTACAGCGGCAGCCCGCTCGCCGTCGACTTCGGCGAGCAGGAGAACGTGCCCTCGGTGACGATCGTCGAGGTGACCGCCAGCACGGCCGCCCGGGTGCGGGAGGTGCCGGTGACCGCGGCGAGCGCGCTGCGGACGGTCCGCGGCACGCTGGCCCAGCTCGCCGAGATCGAGGCGCCGGACGCCTGGCTGCGGGTGTTCGTGCGGGAGCAGCCCCGCGCGGGCCTGCGCGAGGAGGTCCAGGAGCTGCTTCCCCGGGCGCTGGAGATCCGGATCGACCCGGAGCTGCTCGCCGCTCCGGGCAGCGGCACGCGGATCGCGCAGCGGTCGGGGCGTTCCCCCCGGGAGTTGTTCGGCGACTACCTGGACAGCCGGGGCCACGACGACGAGGGCGTCCGAGAACTCTTCGACGAGCTCTTCGAGGAGGTCGAGCACTGATGCGGCCGATGCGGTTGGACATGGCCGGGTTCACGGTCTTCCGGGACGAGACCACTGTCGACTTCACCGACGCCGACTTCTTCGCGCTGATCGGGCCGACCGGCTCGGGCAAGTCCACAGTGCTGGACGCCATCTGCTTCGCCCTCTACGGCACGGTGCCCCGCTGGGGTGGCGCCCGAGGGCTGGCCAACGCCCTCGCGCCGTCGGCCACCGAGGCCCGGGTGCGGCTGGTCTTCGAGTCCGGCGGTGCCCGGTACGTGGCGACCCGGGTGGTGCGCCGGGACGGCCGGGGCAACGTGAAGACAGCGAACGCCGGGCTGCAGGTGATGCCGGCCGGCTTCGACGTGACCAAACTCGACACCGGGTTGAGCCCGGACGACCTCGGCGAGGTGATCGCCGGGACGCCCGCCGAGATGGAACAGGCGGTGCTGGAGGCGGTCGGGCTGCCGTACGAGCAGTTCACCAGCTGCGTGGTGCTGCCGCAGGGTCAGTTCGCCGACTTCCTGCACGCCAAGCCGGCGACCCGGCAGCAGATCCTGGTCAACCTGCTCGGCCTCGGCGTCTACGAGGACGTGCAGAAGCGGGCCACGGCGCGCGCCACGCAGGCGGAAGCCCGGCTGGACGCGGTCGATCAGGTGCTCGCCGGCCTGACGGGGGTGGACGACGACGCGTTGGCCGAGGCCGACGCCCGGGTCAGCCGGATGGCCGAGCTGGCCGACGCGGTGACCGGGGCCATGCCGGAGCTGGCGGCGGCCCGGGCACGGGCGCGAGAGGCGGCGGCCGCCCTGACCGCGCTCGACGACGAGCTGGGCGTGCTGTCCGGGGTGCGCGCCCCGCGCGGGGTGGCCGAGGTGGCCCGCGCGGTGACCGCGGCCCGGGCCGAGGCCGACGCTGCCGCCACTGCGGTGTCGCTGGCCGAGGAGCGGGAGGAGAAGCTGCGCGGTGAGCTGGCCGGCGCTGGTGACGAGAGCGCGCTGCGGTTGCTGCTGCGGGCGTACGACGACCGGGACCGGCTGACCGGC